>DAOUGI010000112.1:0-84271 GCA_034429215.1 Anaerolineae bacterium
GCGATCGCTGCGGCGATTGCCTACCTGACCGGCGGGACTCCTGAGGAGACCGCGACCTACAACAACGGCAAGATCGACGTTCCCGCCAAGCCGTCGGTGGTGGTGACGGTGGACAAGGACAACGTCAAGGCAGCGCTGATCGACTCGGGCTACTATGAGGCCAAAGAGTTCACCGGCTTGCCCTAAGGTTCTGTGATTCGTCAATGCAGGAATAGTGATGGACTGAGCCATCACTATTCCTGCAGTTCCTTGTTCAAAGGAGAATGGTGAGTCCTATGACAGAAGCCACACCCGTCGTTGAAATGCGGAATATCCGCAAGAGCTTTGCTGCCGTTCAGGCGCTGCGCGGGGTAGACCTGGTATTGCACCACGGTGAAGTTTTGGGGTTGGTCGGCGACAACGCCGCCGGCAAATCCACCTTGATGAAGGTCCTCAGTGGGGCCTACGTCCCTGACGAAGGAGAGATCCTCATCGAGGGAAAGAACGCTCACATGGCCGATGCCTTGGATGCCCGCCGCCTGGGCATCGAGATGGTCTACCAGGACTTGGCCCTGGCCAACAACCTCGACGTGACCGCCAACGTCTTCCTGGGACGAGAAGCGATCGGCACCCATCTCGGTCCCTTCAGTGTCATGGACAGCCACCGCATGGAGCAAGAGGCAGCGCGTCTGCTCGATCGCTTAAAGATCGACATCCCCTCTGTGCGTTTGCTGGTGGAAAGGCTGTCCGGCGGCCAGCGCCAGGCCGTGGCCATTGCCCGCGCCACAGCGTTCAACTCCAAGGTCATTATCATGGACGAGCCCACCGCAGCCCTGAGCGTGGCGGCCATTACCAAGGTGCTTGACCTGGTGCGCGAGCTCAAGTCGCAGGGCGCCTCGATCATCATCATCAGCCACCGCCTCGAAGATATCTACAGCGTGAGCGACCGGTTGATGGTTATGCGTCAGGGTCGCAAGGTTCGCGACGCCCGAATCGTTGGTGATATCGATGTGTTCCGCGAGCAGGTCGTGGCCTATATGATTGGCGCCCGTGACGACTTTGCCGATGCGGCGGTTGCCTGATCTCTGCGGGGAGGCTTGACATGAGTTTCAGAGAAATACTAAAGGCTCAACGGCACAATGTTCGTGATTACGGCATGTATATCGCCTTTGTCGTGATCGTGATCTTTTTCACCATCGCCACCAAAGGCCTCTTTGTTTCGTCCAGAAACATCGGTAACCTGGTGAACGCCACCAGCTACATCGCCGTATTGGCAGTCGGCATGACCCTGGTCATCGTCATCCGCCATATCGACCTGTCGGTCGGCTACCTCGCCGGCGCCCTCGGCGCGGTTGCGGCGATCTCGCTCAAATACTGGGAGCTGCCTGTAGGGGTTACCATACCGATTGTGCTGGCGCTTGGCGTTGTCGCCGGGCTGGTAACCGCCTTTCTGGTGGCGCAGATGAAAATCCCGGCCTTTGTGGCCACCCTTGCCGGATGGCTGTTCTATCAGGGACTCTTGCAGTTGGTGACCAGAGGCACAGGCACGATTATCATCGAGAACGAGGCGTTCAACGCTCTGGGCAACGGCTTTATTCCCGACATCCCCGGCCTTGGGTTCTTGCCGGGAGTTCACAAAGTGACACTGCTCCTCGGCCTTCTGGCCATCGCCTTGTACATCAGAGGCGAGATCAGCAGCCGCAGAAAGACCCAGGGCTACAACTTTGAAGTTCTGCCCACAAACCTGTTCATTGTCAAACTAGTGTTCGTGTCGGCGGTAATTGCCGGCATCACTTGGGTGCTGGCAGGCTACCAGGGTCTCTCCTGGGCCGCGGTGGTCCTGTTGCTCGTGGTTTTGCTCTATTCCTACATCACGACCAGAACAGTAATCGGCAGGCATATCTATGCCGTCGGCGGAAATCCGGAGGCGGCTCAGCTCAACGGCATCAGCGTCAAGAACATCACCTTTGTGGTTTTTGCCTCGATGGGCCTGCTTACCGCTGTGGCGGGCATCCTCTACTCTTCCTGGCTGCGGTCGGCCACAACGATCGCCGGAAGGGGTATGGAATTGGATGCCATCGCCGCCGCTTTTGTCGGCGGTGTGGCCGTGGCCGGCGGCGTCGGCAGGGTTACCGGCTCGATCCTCGGCGCCTTGGTCATGGCATCGTTGACGAACGGCATGAACCTCATGGGCGTGGACCTGTCCATCCAGTATATGGTCAGGGCTTTCGTGCTTGCTGCCGCTGTCGTATTTGACGTAGCAACCCGGAAGGCAGCAAAATAAGGCCGAATGCCTGTCGCCAACAAGCAGGCACGAAATCGTCATCTATGCCGGCTTGAGCCTGCCTGGATCCGGGCTCTACCTTTTCTGGTCCAGGGGGCTTTTCCGTCGTCCTCGTAGCATCGACCCACTCAACGGGTGGGTCGATGTTTCTGTTTGCCATAGAGGGATTCCGATCGGTGGCTGGCAGAGAAATGCTGCCTTGACAAAAACTAATTCTGGCTGCATAATATGGGCAACGCCGGACCTGTGTCCCGAACCATGTTGTCCAACTGAAATTCAGGGTACCACTGCTAAAGCTTGGCATGAGTCTATTCTGAGTAGGCAATCTGGTGTTCAAGGGAGGAACGCATGAGCTTGCCACAAGAAGACGATCTGCTCTCCCCATCGCTGGAAGCCGCCCCGGAGCGCAGCTCCAGCCCGCCCTGGCCGCTCAGCCGCCAGTTGTGGGTGGCTTTTTTGGGTGGTACCCTGGCCGTCACCGGCCTGGCTTACCTCAACAGCCGGCGGCTCAACGCCGGCCGGCGCGTCTGCCTGAACATCCTGGCCGTCGGCGCGGCAGCCCTGCTGATCACATTGGCAGTTGACCTCTTAATGGGCGCTTATCTGCAATCCGAGGCGACGCCGGTGGCGGCCCCTCTTGCCCGTTACGCCAACCGTGCGGTTGCCCTGGTCGCCTACTTGGTCCTTGGGCGGATGCAGCGCTCGGCTGATCGGATTTACCGGTTCCAAGGTGGCGAATACGACCCGGGGTGGGTGGACTTGACAGGCATAACCATCGGACTCGGCGGGCTCCAGTTCGTCTTGACCCTCATCGTTTTGAGCCTCGTGATCCTTTGATAGGAGGTTAGCCTTGACCGAAGAAACCGTGGCCGCCGATCGGATCATGACTCTGGCGCGCCACTACCTGGAGATCGACAGGCCGCAGCAGGCGCTGGACGCACTCCAGTCCCCGGCTCCAGGCCTGCTCGATGATCCCTGGTTCTGGCTGCTCCGCGGCTGGGCCTATTACGATCTGGACCGGCGGCCAGAGGCGATGCAGGCGATCCGGAAGGGGTTGGCCGTGGCCACTGAGCACCCGAACCTGCTCTTCCTGCTGTCCCTTTGCGAGGAAAGAACCGGCAATCTGGTGGCGGCCGAGCAGGCCATTTTGCGCGCTCTGCGGCAGCAGCCCGAAAACAGCCACATGCTGTGCTTCTATGCCCGCATCCTGGCCCAAGGAGACCAGCTTCCCAAGGCCGAGCGCGTGCTCGATCGTGCTCGGCAGCAGGACCCAGACGAGCCCGATGTGCAGCGCACGGCGGCGCTTTTGTCCTACCTTCGCGGCGACGACCGCCGGGCTGCCAAGATCAGCCGCGAGTCGCTGCGCGATGATCCGGACGATGTCCGCAGCCGCCACGCTCTGGGCGCGGCGTTGCTGAGGCAGGGGCGTGTGACCGAAGCAGATCGCCATCTGAAGGAAGCGGCCCGCTTGGAGCCCGAGCAGAAAGCCTTTGTCAGCTCGGCTCGGGCCGGCCGGTTGGCCGCGCACTGGCTGCTGTTGCCCCTCCGCCCCCTCTATCGAATCGGCACTGTTGGAGTCTGGTTCGGCGCCATCGCCATCATTTTTTTTCTGACGGCGGCAGGGCTTGATGCCGTCGCCAAGTGGTTCGCTATCACCTATTTTGCCCTGTGTGTCTACAGCTGGGTGGTGCCCCCCTTAATTAAATGGTGGTACCGCCGCCGCTATGGAGGGTTTGAATGAGTGCGACACGGATCGAGGCTTTGCGCCAGGCGCTGGCGCTTTCCCCCGATAATCACCCCCTCCGCCAGATGCTGGCCGAGACCCTGCAGGTCGATGGTCAGGCCGAGGCGGCCCTGCTTGAATATGCCTGCTTGGTTGAGGCCGGCGCACTGGACGGCGCGTCGCTGGTGGCGGTCGGCGGGCTGGCTGTGACCGTGGGTCGTTTGGATCTGGCTGCCCGCTGCCTCGACGATGCCGTCAAGGCCGGTATGATCGAAGGGGTGGCTGCCCTGCGGGCCAGCATCGACCAGAAAATGGAGGAGCAGGGGTACGTGCGCATCGCCGCTCTCCCGGACGGTGATGGCTCCGCTGTGAGCCACGACCTGGAGAAACTTGCCGAGATTACCTTTGCCGACGTGGGTGGACTGGACGACGTCAAGAAGGTAATCCACAAAGTGATCATCCTTCCTTATCTGCGCCCCGACGTCTACCGGCGTTACGGGCGCCGGCCGGGAGGTGGGGTCTTGCTGTATGGCCCGCCTGGCTGCGGCAAGACTATGCTGGCGCGGGCGACGGCTGGGGAGTGCAAGCTGCCCTTTGTCAACGTCCGGATCGAAAACATCCTGGATCCGTACATCGGCGTGAGCGAGCGCAACCTGCATGACGCCTTTGAGGCGGCGCGCTCTTATTCGCCGTGCGTTCTATTCCTGGACGAGCTCGATGCGATCGGCTTTGCCCGCCGCAAGCGCAGCTCGTCGGTCGGACAGACGTTGGTCGACCAGCTGTTGCAGGAGCTTGATGCAATTGGGTCCGACAACCGCTCGCTGCTGGTGCTGGCGGCAACCAACGCTCCATGGGATGTCGACGACGCACTGCTGCGCCCCGGCCGCTTTGACCGGCGCATCTTTGTGCCGCCGCCCGACGAGCCCGCCCGCCGCGAGATCTTGGCTATCACTACCCGCGGCGTGCACGCCGCGTCGCTCGACCTGGGCCGGATCGCCGGCCGGACGCCGCTCTTCAGCGGGGCCGATCTGAAGGCCTTGGTGGAGCGGGCGATCGACGCCGTGATCGACGAGGCCCTCGAGAGCGCAACAGAGCCGCCGCTGACGACCGCTCACCTGGAGCGTGCCCTCAACGCTGTGCGGCCGACCACCTTTGAGTGGCTGGCGCGGGCCCAGAACTATATCGAGTTCGCCAACGAGGATCAGCGATACGACGAAATAGCCAAGTTCTTGCAGTCCAGCGAGGCCCACAAGTATCGGCGTAAGGAATAGCTGCTGCAGGAGAAAAGACGGCTTTCCTGCATGTGGGCAAGATCAGTTCGCGCACTCTAGCCGGCCGGTATGCAGGACAAAAACAACCAATATAGGAGATGCACACACGATGACAACGATCATAGGATCTGCTTTGCCCAACCTTCCCTGGCAGGAGAGACCGGAAAACTGCGGCGACGTGGTGTGGAGATCGAGCCGCAACCCGATCATCCCGCGCGATCTGCTCCCCTGCTCGAACAGTATCTTTAACAGCGCCGTCGTCCCGTTTGGGAACGGATTCGCCGGGGTCTTTCGTGTGGACAACAAGAAACGTGAGATGCGTATCCATAGCGGCAAGAGTGAGAATGGGGTAGATTGGGAGATAGCCCAAGAATCTATTGGCTTGGTCACCGACGTTGCCGAATACAAGCAGTTCGAATACAACTATGATCCTCGCGTGTGCTGGATTGAAGACCGGTACTATGTGACTTGGTGCAACGGCTATCACGGCCCGACCATCGGCGTCGGGTATACCTACGATTTTGAAACATTCTACCAGCTAGAGAACGCTTTCCTGCCCTACAACCGGAATGGTGTCCTGTTCCCAAGAAAGATCAACGGCAAGTACGCCATGCTGAGCCGTCCCAGCGACACGGGCCACACGCCCTTTGGCGACATCTTTTACAGTGCGAGCCCGGATATGTGTCACTGGGGATGCCACCGCCACGTGATGAGCCCTACGCACCGGTGGGGCTGGCAAAGTACCAAGATCGGCGCCGGCCCGACGCCCATCGAAACGACGGCAGGCTGGCTTTTATTCTACCATGGGGTCCTGACCTCGTGCAACGGCTTTGTGTATAGCATGGGGGCGGCACTGTTGGATCTCGACGAGCCGTGGAAGGTCCTTTACCGGACGATGCCCTACTTGCTGGCGCCTTGGATGCCGTACGAGTGTGTGGGCGATACGCCTAATGTCGTCTTTCCCTGCGCTGCCTTGACCGATGCGCCTACCGGACGCATCGCAATCTATTACGGGGCTGCCGATACTGTCACTTGCCTGGCATATACTCAGGTGGATGAGCTGATTGAGGTTGTCAAGGTGAATTCGGCAGTCTGATTCTGCTGTTCCTCGATCCTCTGACGGTGCGGTTCCACCTGATCAACGCCATCGCCAAGCTGGGTGCCGCTTACCGCTGCGAGGCGGCAGTACTGACCTGACGACCCTCCTGGTAGTTTGGCCCCAGCGGCGCCGCTCGTGCACTGCCGGCAGGCGGCCATGCCGTTTCCCCAAATGGCCATGTTGTGGTATAATATCTCTCAGACAAAGAGGCACCTGCCCTTGCAAGAATGGAACATCTGTGCTATTATTTGGGCATGGGCACAAATGACACACTCCGGGCGCGGTTTGAGCTGCCGCTCCCGCCTGGTATCAACCAGCAATATGCCACGGTTGGAACCCGGCGGGTGCTAAGCAAGGAGAGCCGCCACTATAAGAAAGAGGTGGGCAGGGCCATCCGGCGCCTTCGGGCAGATGGAACGATCCCGAGTGCATTGGTCGTCGCTCTGCGGCAGGGGTTTGTCGGGCTGTTCATCGACTTTTACTTCGAGACGCCCCTGCGCCGTGATCTGGACGGTGGGCTCAAAATCGCCCAAGATGCGATCTGCGAGGCCCTGGATATGAATGACAACCGGGTCGTAGACGTGCACCTGGTCAAGCGGATTGACCCGCTTCGACCTCACATCGAGGTCGAGCTGGAGGCGATCCCGACGTGGGAGTTTGCCGCCGAGCACATCTACCTCCCGGCCCCCTCAGAAGGTGAGGGTGCAGGGTAGATAACTCCCCCTCTTGGGAGACCGCTGTGCAGTGCAACCCGAAGGGGGGCAGGGCAGGGGAGGACCCAAAATCGAAAATCGTGCAGATCCCCCCCTTCCGAGGGATGGGACAAAATCCAAAATCGAGGTGCAGTCCATCGGCAGGGTTGCCCACGGCCGCTCCTGGCCGCCCGACGACGAGCGCTGGGAGGATCTAGAGTCCGAGATCGAGATCGACCCGGTATGGGCCGAGGCTTTGGACGGCCTCGAGGGCTTTTCCCATGTTTGGGTAGTGTGGTGTCTAGACCGGTCGCCCGCCGGTGACGCCCTCGATACCTTGCGCGTCCACCCCCAGGGCCGGCAGGAGGTACCGGAAGTGGGCCTTTTCGCCACTCGCTCGCCGCGGCGCCCAAATCCGATTGCTATCACCGCCGTGCGCCTGTTGGAGCGCCGGGGTAATCGCCTGTACGTCCTGGGCTTGGATGCTTGCGTCGGCAGCCCGGTCCTCGACTTGAAGCCCTACTTGCGGCGCGGTGACCTGATCCCCGACGCCACCACGGCCGCCTGGTTGGAGCGCCTGTGGCAAATCCAAGATGAAGAACGTGGCAAGTTGATAGCCGATAGCTGTAAGGAGGTATATGGTGCCAAAGTTCAAGATCGTTTTAAGTGATTTCCATCTGGGTGCCGGCCGCCAGGATGAGGGCAATGTCCTCGAGGATTTCACCAGCGACCGGGAATTTGCTGCCTTTGTGGACGATGTGATCGCCGAAAGCGACCGCGATGGCGCCGAAGTGGAGCTGATTTTTGCCGGCGACATGTTCGAGATGTTCCAATTGCCCCACGTTGACACCTTTGATCCGACGGCAACCTACAAATCAAAAGAGTGCTACTCCTCGACGGAACTTGACTCGGTGCGCAAAGTGGCCCTGGCGATTGCCGGACACCCCCTCTTCTTTG
Organism: Anaerolineae bacterium; assembly: GCA_034429215.1. GTDB lineage: Bacteria > Chloroflexota > Anaerolineae > JAAYZQ01 > JAAYZQ01 > JAFGOG01. The sequence goes on from DAOUGI010000112.1 coordinate 8,006, forward strand.
CCACTCTGCGCCGGTTCATCCAACCCGGCCCGCCCTGCCGCTACGCCACGTTCGTTAAGGGCAACCACGATATCCCCACCCACTGGCCCGCCGTCCACGACCTCATCCGTCAGGCAGTCGGCGCTGCGGGCGAGCGCGCCCCGCTCATGGACTTTGCAGCGCGGCGCATCAGCCGTGAGGGGATCTATGTCGAGCATGGCAACGAATACTCGCTCTTTGTCGACCGCGTGCCAAACATGGAAGAGCCTTTCGACCCCGAAAAGCCAGGCTACCTGACCTGGCCTCCCGGCGCCAAGTTTGTCATGGATGTGTACAATGAATGGGAACGGAAGCGCTATTGGCTCGACGGCGTCAAGCCGATGACGGCGCTGATCTGGTATGCCCTGGCCTACGACTTGCATTTTGCGATGTGGGCCATCCCCCTGCTGCTCCGAGCCTTGCCGAGCTTGTTTTTTGGTGTCGCGCCAGGCCCTGAGGATCCCCGCATCGAGCTGGCTCAAGAGCTGGAAGGCGCGGATCAGGAGGCCTGGGCCGCTCAGTACAAAACGGATCCAGACTTTAGGGCCCAATTCAATGCCGACCTGGTGCGCGCCCTGGCTCCGCCGCCAGAGGAGAGCCTGGTTGCCGACCAGTTTGCCCTTGCGCCGGGAGCTGACCCGGTGGCGATGGGCGATCAGATGCGCGACCAGGTCCACGTCTCGCTTTATGCTGCTGCTGAGCGTTGCGCCGTCGAATCGGGGGCACAAGTGGTTGTCTTTGGCCATACCCACGAGCCGGGGTCTGAGGTTTTGCCCAGTGGAGCTACCTACATCAACTCAGGCACCTGGACGTGGAGTGGGGATTTTACCAAGGCCGGCGCCAAGACGTGGGAGGATCTGTTCAAGAATCCGGACAAATACGCCAACGACCGGACCTTGTCTTTTGCCCGCATCGACTATGACACCGCCGAGCAGCCATCTGGCCGGTGCGATGTCTACCATCCTCAGACCGTATTGCCGCCGGGGCAAGAATCGGCCGTACAGTCGTTGTGGCAGCGGCTGTGCGGTTGGTTCCGGCGGTTGTGGCGGCGCTTGTTTGGGGCATAGTATGGATGCCAAATCTGCGGCGGCTGCCGGCCGCGAGCTATTTCGTGTGACGGGTTTTGATCCGGGCGACCCGTCAGCCACCGCCCGATCGCTGCGGGCTATATGGCTCCAGGCAGTCCGGCCCTCCGCGCCGGGCATGGATCGCAACTGGGGCATTACCGATCCCAACTTTGCGGTTGGCGCGCCGGTGCCGGTGCTGGTTGCCATCGGCCGGGAGGTTGGCCGCCTGGCCCGCCGGCGAGTAGGCGACTTTTTGTCTCTTGCCCAGCTCCTGTGGGATGAATATGGGCGTGAGGGCCGGATCGTTGCCGCCGTGGCCCTGGGGCCGATGGAGCTGGCCGACCCACAGCGGGTGGTGCCGGTCCTGTACCATCTGGCCCAGACCTGCGTTTTCTGGGAGGACTGCGACCAACTGGCCATCAAAGCCGTCGACCCGGTCCTGCGCCGTGACCCGGATGCCTGGCTGGATTATTTTGGCTCGTGGGTGACCGACGACAACAAGTGGGTGCGGCGCGCCGGATTGACGGCCGTCGGCCGGCTGCCGATGAAGCGCGCCGACTATGCCGCCCGGTGTGTCGAACTGCTCGCTCCTGCGCTGGGCGAGCCCGACATTGACGTCAAACGCGCGCTCAGCTTCGGCTTGCGCCTTACCGCCCGCGGCCAGGTTGAGCCGCTAGAAGCTTTTGTCCTGTCTAGACGCCATGTCACCGACGCCGATAGTCTGTGGGTGCTGTGCGACGTGATCCGCAGCATGACGCCGGATCTGCTGCCCCACTTTGCCGGCCTGCTGCCTGTTTACCAGGCCTGGCTCGAAACCGCCGATCTCAAGGCGCGACGCAGCGTGGAAGGCGCGATTCATGTACTAGAGAAAGCGCGTGGCCCAGAAACATGATTGCCATGGTGTACAAAGTGATCCACCAGTGCCACCGGTTCACTGTTCCCGCAACACCCGCGCGTGCAGCGGCACCGCCAGGTAGCCGGCGCGCATGTCCGGATCGGTGATGCGGGCGGCGTGCTCCAGCACCCAGGCGCGGGCGGCGGCCAGCGCCTCGGCCGCGCGCACAGCGTCGCCGGCCGCGTTCAGCACATCGGCGGCGGTGGCATAGGCCTGCACCGGGCGGCTCATTTCTTGCACATCGTGAGTGGCCATCCAGTCGAGCGCCTCGCGGATGTGGCTCAATGCTTCGGCGTCGCGCTCCTGTTTCAGGGCCAGCCCGGCCAGCTCCACCAGACAGTCAATCGCGCCCTCCTCGCTGCCCAGCTCGCGATAAAGGCACAGCGCCGACCGGCAGGCGCCAGTTGCCGCCTCCAGCCCTTCGGGCAGCGCTTCCAGGACGCCGGCTAAGGAGAGCAGGTAAAAGCCCTCGTCCAGGCGGCTGCCTATCTGGCGGGCGAGCGCCAGGCCCTGCTCGCAGTACTGCCTGGCTGCGGCCAGGTTTCCCAGCTCGTGCAGCGCCGTGCTCAGGATGGCGAGCGTGTGCATCTGGCCGGCGCGATCGCCTATCTGCTGTTTGAGCGCCAGGGTGCGCTCGCTCATGTCACGCGCCCGTTCCAGTGCGCCGACCTGGACGTATACCAACGCCAGGTTGCCCAGGGCGACGCCCTCGCCCCGCCGGTCGCCCACCAGCCGAAATAGCGGCAGGGCACGCTCGTACGCGTCGCGCGCTTGTGCCAGCGCGCCCACATTGCTGTGCATGTTCCCCAGGCCGGTCAGGTTAAAGGCCTCGCCCCGCCGGTATCCGATCTCCCGATCGATGGTCAGCGCCTGCTCAAAGCCTGCCTGCGCCTCGGAATAGTCGCCCGCAGCCACATGGACGTTGGCCAGGCTGCTCAGGCACATCACCTCCTTCCGTCGCTCGCCCAGCTCGCGGTGGATGCGCAGCGCCTGCTCATAATAGGCAGCGGCTACCTGGAGATCGTCCTGCCTGAAGGCGGTCGCGCCCAGCACATACAGGCTGGCCGCCTCCGACGACCGGTCGCCTCGCTCGCGCGCCAGCGCCAGCGCCCGATCGACCGCCTTCCGGGCCTGGTCGCACTGGCTCCGCGGCCATAAGGCGCGGCCGCAGGCGATCAGCCCCTGGGTCACGCCCCGCGCATCGCCGGCCTGCTCCGCCGCCGCCACCGCCTCCCGGGCGCTTTCCAGCGCCGCCGGAAAATCGCTCACCGACTCGTGATAGTGGGCCCGGCGCAGGGCCAGCTCCACCCGGCGCGCGGCAGCCTGGCTGCTCCCATCGTCCAGCTCGCCGGCCAGCGCCTCCAACGCGGCCAGGTCGGCCGCCTGCTCGTCCCGCTGCCCGACGAGGTCATGGACGGCCTCGCGTCCCAGCAACAGCCCGTACCGCTCACTTGACACGTGCTGTGGCTCCCAGTCAACCTGGTCGAGCAAGGCGAGCGCCCGCGTGAGATAGCGCACGGCCTCGGCGTTGGCGAACTGGGCCGCCGCCTGCTCGCCCGCCTGCCGCAGATAGCCCAGTGCCTCCTCCGCTCGTCCGGCCCGCTCCAGGTGCTCGGCGATCAGCCCTGTGTGCTCGGCTGCCCGCTCGCCGCTCTGCTCGATCAGCCAGTCGGCCACCAGCGAGTGATAGCCGCGCCGCACCTTTTTGAGTATCCCCTCGTAGGCCACCTGGCGCAGGGCCGCGTGCTTGAACGCAAACTCCTCGCTGCCGGCAAAGGCTGACGTCTCCTGGTGGGCCACCAGCTCGCGACCGCGCAGCGCCGACAGCATGGCAGGCACTCCGTCATCGACGGCGGCCTCGCCCCATTCGCTGCGCGCGGCGATGCGGGCGATCACCCGGTCCCAGAAGGTGCGGCCCACCACCGCCGCCTGCTGGAGGGTGGCGCGCTGTTCCAGGGGCAGGCCGTCCAGCCGGGCCTGGAGCACGGCCGTCAGGGTGGGCGGCACGCGCAGCTCGCCCAGCCGCGCCTCGTCCACGCGCCATACTTGTAAAGTGCCGCCGCCAGGCAGGTCGCCGTCGCCCGCCTTGGCAATAACCCCCTGCTCGATCAGCATCTTGATCAGCTCTTCGACGTACAGCGGGTTGCCTTCGGACCCGGCCACCACCAGATCGCGCAGGGCGGGGGGCACCTGTTCCATTTTCTGTAGAATATCGTCTACCAGGCGCCGACTGTCGCTCTGCGACAAGGGCGGGAGGTCGAGACAGGTATGGACCGCCTGTCCCTCCCCCCAATGCGGGCGACGCTCGAAAATCGCCGGCCGGGCCAGGCAGATGACCAGCAGCCGATGCTGGGCCAGCGCAGTGACTAGGTGGCTGATGGCATCGAGTGAGCTGTCGTCGGCCCAGTGAATATCCTCGAACAGCATGACCGCCGTGCCGCCCGCCGCCACCGTCTGCAGCAGTTCCTCGAGATAGATGAGCGCCCGGTCGTGCAACTGCCGGGCGTCGTCGCGCACTGCCTGGACCCAAGGGCTGGCGCTGAAATCAAAGCCGAGCACCTGGCCGATGATATGGGCCTTCATCTGTCCCCGCTCGTTCCCGCCCAGCACCCGGCCGATGCCCTGCTCCAGCTTGGCCCGCACCACCTGGGCGGGGTCGCTGTCCTGGATGTCGAAGCTCAGCACGAACAGGTCGCGCAGCAGGGCATAGGGCACACCCTGCAGCTCGGGGTTGGCCCGGGCGTGGAAACGGCCGGCGGAAGAGGACGACGACGCGGGCAGGCTTGGGTCGCCTGCCCAGGCCTGCACCTCCAGGTGCGGCCCGGGTGTACACGTCTCGTCGAGCCAGTTCTCAAACTCCCACAGCAGGCGCGACTTGCCCACGCCCGCCTCGCCCACCACGGTCACCACCTGGCATTCGCTATCTTCTGTGGACAGGTGGAAGGCGTCCTGCAGCCGCTTCAGCTCGGCCTCGCGGCCCACCGTGCGTGTCTCGATGCCCTCCACGCCGCGCGTGGCCATGCGGAACGCGCGCGGGCGGGCGCGCTGCACGGCGTAGACTCGCACCGGCTCGGCCTTGCCCTTGACCACGAGAGGCTCCAGGGCCTGCACATCGAACAGGCCGCGCGCAAGCTGATAGGTGTCGTGGGAGATGAGGATGCCGCCCACCGGGGCATTCTGCTCCAGGCGGGCCGCCAGGTTGATGGCGTCGCCCATGGCCGTGTACTCGACGCGGAGGTCGGTGCCCACCTCGCCGACGACAACCAGCCCGGTGTTGATGCCCACCCGCACGTTAAAGCCGGTGATGCCCCGCTCTCGCTCCAGCCGGGCGGCGTATTCCCTTGCTCCGGCCACGATCTCCAGCCCTGCCCTGATCGCCCGCGCAGCGTCGTCCTCGTGCGACAGGGGCGCGCCGAAAAAGGCGAGGATGGCGTCGCCCATCAGCCGGGCGAGCGTCCCTTCATGGCGGTAGACAGGCGGAATGAGCACCTCGAAGGCGCCGTTCATGATGTCCATGACGTCTTCGGGGTCGAGCTGCTCGGACATGGCGGTGGAGCCCTTGACATCGGAGAAGAGCAGGGTGACCATGCGCCGCTCGCCGCTGACGTGGCCGCGAGTGGCCAGCAGCCTCTCGGCGAATTCCTTGGGGACGAGGCGCTGAACGGCCCTGATCAGCACAGCGTCGGGGGGCGGGATGGGAGCCGGCGCCTTCGGGGGGGCAGCGGGTGGGGCGGAGGGCATGGCGATGCTGGCGCCACACACGAAGCAGAACCTTGCCTCGGCCGGCAGCGCCGCGCCGCACTGCGGGCACACCGCCTGCAGCCTGGCGCCGCACTTGAAACAGAAGTTGGCCTCATCCGGGTTCTTCGCTCTGCATTCAGGGCAACGCATGGTCGATTCCTCACGCATTATCGATAGTCAGCGGCCAGCCGAAGGCTGACCGCTGACTGCTGGAAGCTGTTCGCGAATTCTAGGGTTTGTCCCCGCGGATATAGGCCTCCGCCAGCTCCACCAGGTCCTTGTGGCCGATGAATAGCGGCGTCCTCTGGTGCAGTTTTTCTGGCTCGATGTCGAGGATGGGCCGCCTTCCATCCGAGGCCTTGCCGCCTGCCTGTTCCGCCAGAAAGCTGAGGGGTGAGGCTTCGTATAGCATGCGCAGCTTGCCATGGGGCAGTTTCGGATCCCGAGTGTCGGCCGGGTAGTAAAAGATACCTCCGCCCAGCAGGTTGCGGTGGAAATCGGCCACGAGCGATCCGATGTAGCGCAGCGACAGGTTCTTGGCCTGCAAGCAGTTGGTGAATTCCTGGATTTCGCGGCTCCAGTAGCGCTCGTACCCCTGGTTGACGCTATAGAATTTGGGCTTTGCCGGGATCTTGATATTGGGGTGGGTCAGCAGAAACTCGCCAACCGTCTGGTCCAAAGTAAAGCCGTGGACGCCTTTACCGGCGCTGTAGACCATCATCGTGCTCGGGCCATACAGGATATAGCCGGCGGCGACGATGCTGCGGCCCGGCTGCAGACAATCCTCAATCGTGCCTCGGGTCTCGTCGGGTGACTTGCGGCGCAGGATCGAAAAGATGGTGCCGATGCTGACCGAATAGTCGATGTTGGACGAGCCGTCCAGCGGATCAAAGAGCAGTACGTACCGGCCCGTTGGATATTCGTCGGGGATGGGGATGATGTCGGCGATCTCCTCCGAGCCCATGACGGCCAGCCGGCCTGTGAACTGGTTCAGGCGTACGATGGCTGCGTTTGCATAATCGTCGAGCTTGGCCACCTCTTCGCCCTGGACGTTAAACCGGCCCGTCAATCCCAGTATCTCTTCCAAAGCGGCGCGAGTTGTCTCGCGGGCGATCATCTTGCCGGCCAGGGCGATGTCATACAGGATGCTCGTCAAAGTGCCCGTCGCGCCTGGATACAGCTGCTGCTGCTGCAGAATGTGGCGTTCGATGGTGATGACCTTATCCACGGTCAATGCTCCTTTCTCTTTGGTTTTGAACGGTTGTAACCCAGGGGATACTGCCCTGTCATTATAGCGCAGAACCGGCTTGACGACAAATTGTCCGATGCCCCGTTTTGCGCTATAATGCCTGTTGGCGAAAAGCGATGGGGAGGGTTCGATGGCGACGGATAAACCGATCACCCGCGAGCGTATACTGCGCATACTGGATGCCCAGGCTGAAAAGACGGCCCGGGCGATTGCCGGGCTGGACGAAGCGACGCTCAACTCGCCGGCCCGTGACGACGGCTGGACGGCCAAAGAGATCCTGGCCCACATGGCCTCAGGTCACGAGGGGATGCTGGTACTGGCCGAGGGCCGCGGGCCCACCAGGGAGGCGCCTGGTGCCTTTGATCTGGATGCGCACAATGAAGCGCAGCGGCAGCGCACCCGCGACTTGCCCCTCGCCGATGTGCTGGCCCTTCTGGATCGGGCGCGGCAGCAGGTAAGGGCTTATGTGGAGCAGGTGGACGAGGCCGAGCTTAATCAGGTTGTGTGCACGCCTTGGATGGGTGAGCACCCCAAGGGTCAGTTCCTGATCTACCCGGCGCTGCACGAGGGCGGCCACCGGGCCGAGCTGGAAAAGTGGCGGGCCACTCTGGGTGAGGAGGCATAATGGCAGCGCAGGTGCGGCAGATCGGGGCCAATGGATTTGAGCGCTATGTTCGTCAGATGATCTTGCCCGGTTGGGGCGAGGAGGGGCAGACCTGCCTGTCCCAGAAGAGTGTGACCGTCATCGGCTGCGGTGCGTTGGGCAGCCACATTGCCAATCACCTGGCCAGAGCCGGCGTAGGCCGGTTGAGACTAGCCGACCGTGATTTCGTCGAGTATAGCAACCTACCCCGCCAGGCGCTCTATTCTGAAGCCGATGCTGCGGCCGGTTTGCCCAAGGCCGTGGCTGCTGCTCAGCGGCTGCGCCGGGTCAACTCCCAGGTAGAGATCGAGCCCTATGTCGTGGATGTTAACGCCGACACGGTCGAGGATCTGATCGCCGGGGCAGATCTGGTGATGGATGGCGCCGACAACTTTGAGGTGCGCTATCTCGTCAACGAGGCGTGCGTCAAGCACAAAATCCCGTGGGTATATGGCGGCGTCCTTGGCACCTACGGCTTGACGGCGGCCATTGTCCCCGGCGAGACCCCCTGCCTTAACTGCTTATTGGGGCCGATGCCGCCTCCCGGCTCTGTGCCTACCTGTGAGACCGCCGGCGTGCTCGGCCCGGCTGCGGCCACCATTGCTGCGCTAGAGTCGGTCGAAGGCCTGAAGCTGCTCCTGGAGAGCCGCGACGCGCTCCTCAGAAGCCTGGTAGTCGTGGATGTTTGGGCCGGCGATTTCGAGCGGATCCGTACACAGCGCGGCCAGGCGCGCTGCCCCGTGTGCGACGACGGCCGCTACGAGCTGCTGGACGCCGAGCACGGCTCGCTGGCGGCGGTGCTGTGCGGGCGCAACGCCGTGCAGATCCGCCCCCGTCCGGCCCAGTTGCTTGACCTGGCTGCCCTGGCCAGGCGGCTGGAAGGCGCTGCTCCAATTTCGGTGAATGACTACCTGCTCCGGATTGAGGTGGAGGGCTGCCAGCTCACCCTGTTCCCCGACGGCCGGGCGATTGTCAAGGGCACCTCCGACCCGGTCCAGGCCAGGGCGTTGTATGCTCGGTATGTGGGGGTGTAATCAGGAATCAGGAGGAAGCCATTGATAAAGACGTGGCAATCGATCACCACCGTGTGTTTGCTGATCTTTATCCATCATTTCTGCGGCGAGGACTGGCTGGCCGACGGCAACGGCGGCCTGGGCCTGGCCTTGCGAGACAACAACTATCTGGACCGGCCGGTCGTCAATCCTGGGCGCGAGCCGGATTGAACTATCATGGTCCAGTATATTCACGGCGAACGGGTCGGCCGGCTCGGCCGGCTGGCGGTTGGCTGCTCGGCCAGCATCCTGGATCCGGCCGCGGACAGGATATTGCTGGTGCGCCGGGCGGATAATAGCCGCTGGGCCGTCCCCGGCGGCTACATGGAGCCCGGCGAGAGTGCTGCCGAAGCTGCTGCCCGCGAAGTGTTGGAAGAGACCGGCCTGCAGGTCCGCATTGGCCGCCTGATTGCCGTCTATAGCAATCCGAACATTCTTCTCGAATATCCGGACGGGAACCGCTACCAGATAGTCGCGCTCTACTTTGCCGCCACGCCGGTCAGCGGCGAGCTGCGTCCCAGCTCCGAGACGACCGAGGTCGGCTACTTTTCGCCGGACGAGATCGAGCACCTGGAGATGGGCAAGTTCGACCGGCAGCGGGTCGCCGATGCCTTTGCCCGGCAAGAGGCGGCCTTTGTCCGCGATGGCTGGGGCAGGTAGCCCACAACATTAAGAGGAAGCGAGCATGCCTGAAGAAAAACAGATCGTGTATCCTTACATCCCCAATTCGGTGCCGGCCGTCAAACAGCAGATGCTAGAGGCGGTCGGCGCTAAGAGCGTGGACGAATTCTATCAGGACGTCCCCGACGAGTTGCGTCTGAAGAGGCCGCTGGATTTACCCGAGCCGTTCCTGTCCGAGTATGCCCTGCGGCGGCATGTCGAGGGCATCCTTGCCGGCAACCGGACCTGCCAGGAAACCCTGAGCTTCCTGGGTGCCGGCTGCTACCAGCACCACGTCCCGGCGGTGTGCGACGAGATCAACAGCCGCGGCGAGTTCCTGACCGCCTACGCCGGCGAGCCGTACGAGGATCATGGCCGCTTTCAGGCGCTGTTTGAGTATGCCAGCATGATGGGCGAGCTGCTCAACATGGACGTGGTCAACGTGCCGGTGTACGACGGCCTCCAGGCCTGCGCCACCGCGCTGCGCATGGCAGCCCGCATTACCGGCCGCCGCGAAGTGCTGGTCAGCCGGACGGTGGGCGCCGACAAGCTGAGCAAATTCCGTGACTATTGCGAGCATGAGATGGCGATCCGGTTGATCGGCTACGATCGCGCCACGGGCCAGCTCGACATCGAGGAGGTGCAGGCCCGTATTTCTGACCAGACGGCAGCCGTCTATTTCGAAAACCCGTCCTACCTGGGTTTCCTCGAGCTGCACGGCGACGCGATCTCCCGCCTGGCCCACGCTCACGGTGCGGTGTGCGTCGTCGGCGTGAACCCGATCTCGCTGGGCATCTTGACCCCGCCGGCCGACTATGGCGCCGATATTGTGTGTGGTGACATCCAGCCGCTGGGCATGCACATGCAGTTCGGCGGCGGCCAGGCCGGATTCATCGCTACGCGGGATGAGCCCAGGTATGTGATGGAATACCCCTCCCGCCTGTTCGGCATCGCCCCAACCTCGGTGCCGGGCGAATATGGCTTTGGCGACGTGGCCTACGAGCGGACCTCCTTCGCCGTCCGCGAGCAGGGCAAGGAGTGGGTCGGCACGGCGTCGGCTTTATGGGGTATCACCGCCGGCGTCTACCTGGCCCTCATGGGTCCACAGGGCATGGCCGACCTTGGCGAAGGGATTATGCTTCGCGCGCGCTATGCGGCGGCACAGATCGGCCAGATCCCAGGTGTCGAGATCCCCTTCTTCCGGTCGCCCCATTTCCAAGAGTTTGTCGTCAATTTCGACGGCACAGGGCGGACCGTGGCCGAGATCAACGAGGCGCTTTTGGCGCGGGGTATCTTTGGCGGCAAGGACCTCGGCGGCGAGTTCCCCGAGCTGGGGCAAAGTGCCCTGTACTGCGTGAGCGAGGTTCACACCAAGGACGACATCGGCTGGTTGGTAGGGGCGCTGAAGGAGGTGCTCCGATGAGCGAGGGGATCAGTGGCGGCCGTTTTACCGGCGGCAAGCCCAACCTGCGGCGTTTTCACCAGGCCTGCTGGGACGAGCCGGTCATCTTTGAGCTGAGCTGCCCCGGCCAGCGGGGTATCCTGGTTCCGGAGGTAGAGGCCGAGGTCCGGCGCCAGGCAGGCGACATAACGACGATCCTGCCCGGCGCGATGCGGCGCAGGGATCTGCCCAGGCTGCCCGAGATGTCCCAGATCCACGTGCTGAGGCACTATGCCCGGCTGTCGCAGGAGAACCTGGGGGTGGACCTGAACGTCGACGTGGGGCAGGGCACTTGCACCATGAAGTATAGCCCCAAGGTCAACGACCAATTGGCCCGCTCGCCCAAGGTAGCCGAGCTTCACCCGCTCCAGGATGAGGGCACGGTCCAGGGCATCCTCGAGATCCTGTACCGCTTTGAGCAGATCCTTCAAGCCATCTCGGGCATGGACCGTTTCTCGTTTCAGCCGGGGGCCGGCTCGGCGGCCATCTACACCAACGTGTCGCTCATCCGCGCCTATCACCGGGCGCGCGGCCAGGCTGCCCAGCGCAACGAGATCATCACCACCATCTTTTCCCATCCCTCCAACGCCGCCTGCGCCAAGACGGCCGGCTTTAAGGTCATTACCCTCTACCCTGACGAGGACGGCTATCCCGACCTGGAGGCGCTCAAGGCGGCGGTCTCGGAGCGGACGGCCGGCCTGCTGATCACCAACCCGGAAGACACCGGCATCTTTAACCCCAGGATCGAAGAGTTTGTGGCCCTCGTCCATGCCGCGGGCGGCCTGTGCGCCTACGATCAGGCCAACGCCAACGGCATCCTGGGCATCACTCGCGCCCGCGACGCCGGGTTTGATCTGTGCCATTTCAACTTGCACAAGACCTTTTCCGCGCCGCACGGCTGCGGCGGACCGGCAGTCGGCGCGGTGGGAGTCACCCCAGAGCTGGCCCGTTTCCTGCCGGTGCCGGTGCTCGAGTTCAACGGTCACGAGTACCTCCTCGACTATGACCGGCCTGACAGCATCGGCAAGGTGCGCGCCTTTGCCGGCGTTGCCCCCGTCGTTCTGAAAGCCTATGCCTGGGCGATGAGCCTGGGCGCCGACGGCCTGCGCCAGGCGGCCGAGATTGCTGTGCTCAACAACAACTATCTCCTCAAAAAGATGCTGGAGATCCCGGGTGTCAGCGCCCCATATGCCAGGGGCAGGCGCCGCATCGAGCAGGTGCGCTACAGTTGGCAAAAGCTGACCGAGGACACCGGCGTCCACAGCGAGCAGATCGGGATGAGGGCGGCCGACTATGGCGTCCACTACTGGACGAGCCACCATCCCTGGATCGTGCCCGAGCCGTGCACGCTAGAGCCGACCGAGTCCTACTCGAAGGACGATCTGGACGAATATGCCGCCATTTTGGCCCACGTGGCTGCTGAAGCATACATTGACCCGGCGCGAGTCCGGAGCGCGCCGCACAGCAGCACCATCCACGCCATCGACCACAGCCCGTTCGACGACCCGGATCGCTGGGCGGTCACTTGGCGGGCTTACAAGCGCAAGCTGGCGGAGCACGGATGAAGACCTGGGGTTTGAAGCTCGTTAGGATGAGTTGGCGCGAGCCACCGTGAGCAAGAAAAAGCTGGGCCTGATCATCAATCCTGTAGCCGGCCTCGGCGGGCGGGTGGGCCTGAAGGGCAGCGACGACCTGGAGATTCAGCGCCAGGCGTTGGCGCTGGGAGCGGTGCCCCAGGCCGCCAACCGCGCAGCTCAGGCATTGGCTCGTCTGAGGCCCTTGGCCAGTCGATTCGACCTGATCACCTACCCAGGCGAGATGGGCGAGGCAGCGGCCACTGCCGCCGGCTTGTCGGCCATAGTCATTGGCACGATCCACCCCGGCCGGACGACCGCCGCGGATACACGGCGGGCAGCCATGGAGATGCTCGCCCTGGTGGTTGACCTGCTGCTTTTTGCCGGCGGGGACGGCACGGCCAGGGATGTTTGCCAGGCGGTCGGCCAGGCGTTGCCGGTCCTGGGCATTCCGGCCGGGGTCAAGATCCATTCGGCGGTCTATGCTACCAGCCCGGCAAGCGCAGGTGACCTGGCCGCGCTGTATCTACAGGGCAAGGTGACCGGCCGGCGTGAGGCCGAAGTGATGGACGTGGATGAGGATGCCGTCCGGCGGGGTGTCATCGCCGCCGGGCTGTATGGCTATCTGACGGTTCTATTTCTGCGCGAGCTGGTCCAGGGCCGCAAGGCTCCCAGCGGCCCCGGCGAGTCGGCAGCCATGGATGCCATTGCCTGCCAGGTCGTTGACGGCATGGAGCCGGGCTGCCTGTACATCCTGGGGCCGGGTACCACGACGCGGACCATCGCCGCCCGGCTGGGGCTGGCCAAGACGCTGATCGGCGTGGATGTAGTCTTGGACAACTGTCTCTCGGCAGCCGACGTCAACGAGGCGCAGCTGCTGGCCCTATTGCCCGGCCGGTCGGCCCAGATCGTGGTGACGCCAATCGGTGGCCAGGGATTCCTCTTTGGCCGGGGCAACCAGCAGATCAGCCCGGCAGTGATCCGGGCTGTGGGTCGGGAGAACGTGACCGTCGTGAGCACGCCGCACAAGGTGCATGCCCTGGAGGGGCGACCTTTCCTGGTTGACACCGGCGATCCGGCCGTTGACAAGCTGCTGAGCGGCTACGTCCGGGTCATTACCGGCTATGGCGAGCAGATCATCTATAGGGTTTCTGGTGGGTGAAGATATGAGATTGGCTGGCAAAGTTGCGCTCATTACCGGCGGGACCTCCGGCATCGGCCGGGCCACTGCCTTGCTTTTTGCTCGCGAAGGAGCCAGGGTAGCCATTACCGGGCGCGACCAAGCGCGCGGCCGGGAGGTAGCGGCTGATATCGATCAGGCCGGCGGAGCGGCGATTTTCATACGCGCTGACGTCCGCCTGGCCGATGACTGCCGGCGAGCTGTGGAAGAGACGCTGCGCGCCTTTGGACGGCTGGATATCTTGTTCAACAACGCCGGGGTCTTTTACCCGCATGACGCCCTCGACTGCACCGAACAGGAGTGGAATCTGACCATTGATATCTGTCTGAAGGGCACGTTTCTGATGTGCAAATACGCTCTGCCGGTGATGATCGCCCAGGGCGGTGGGGCGATCGTCAACAACGCGTCAGGCTGGGGGCTGGTTGGCGGCAATGAGGCGGTAGCTTACTGCGCGGCCAAAGGCGGGGTCGTGCTCCTGACCAAGGCATTGGCGGTAGACCACAGCCGGCAGGGCATCCGGGTAAATTGCATTTGCCCTGGTGATGTGGATACACCGATGTTGGTGGAGGATGCCCGGCTGCGGCACCTTGGCTGGGATGATTACTTGGCAGCGGCAGCCGATCGGCCGATGGGCCGTGTCGGCCGCCCGGAGGAGATTGCCAGGGCGGTTCTCTTTCTCGCCTCGGATGACGCATCGTTCGTGACCGGTGCGGTCCTGGCAGTCGATGGCGGGGGCACAGCAGACTAGAGGAGGTTGGATTGTGGGAGCACTAGAGGGTAAAAAGGCGCTTATTACCGGCGGTGCGTCAGGCATCGGCCGCGCAGCGGCGCTGCTCTTTGCCCATGAGGGCGCGGCTGTGGCCGTGGCCGATTTGAACAAGGCCGCCGGTCAGGCGGTCGTCGATCAGATCCAGGGCGAAGGCGGGCGGGCCATTTTCATCCGCTGCGATGTGACCCAGGCCGGCGACTGCCGGCGGACGGTCGAGCAAACCGTTGCCGAGCTCGGTGGGCTGGATGTGCTGTTCAACAACGCCGGCATCATCCGCCGGGCCACGGTCGTGGATGCCGACGAAGCCGACTGGGATCGGATCATGGCGGTCAACGTCAAGTCGGTCTTTCTGATGAGCAAGGTCGCCGTGCCGGTCATGGCCGCGGCCGGCGGCGGCGCCATTGTCAACACCGCGTCGGGTTGGGGCCTGGTCGGCGGGCAAAAGGCAGCGGCCTACTGCGCCTCCAAAGGTGCCGTGGTCTTGCTGACCAAGGCCATGGCCCTCGACCATGGCCCGCACGGTATCCGGGTCAACTGCATCTGCCCCGGCGATACCGACACGGTCATGCTGCACCAGGAGGCCGCGCAGCTCGGCGAGCCGGTTGACCGGTTCCTGGCCGATTCGGCGCAGCGCCCTCTCGGCCGGCTTGGCCGGCCCGAAGAGGTCGCCCAGGCAGCCCTCTACCTGGTCAGCGACGCTGCGTCGTTTGTCACCGGCGCCGCCCTAGTCGTGGACGGTGGCGGCACGGCAGGCTAGACAGGCCCGGGGAGGTTCTTGTGCGTGGATTAGAGGACAAGCGGGTGCTGATCACCGGCGGGGCGGGGGGCATCGGCTCGGCTACGGCGGTGCGTTTCCTGGCCGAGGGCGCGCGCGTCGCCGTCCTCGACTGCGATGGCGCGGCTCTGGCCCGGCTCGAGCGCGAGCTGCCCGGGCTGAGTGGCGCCGTTCGCGCCGACGTTTCGGATCCTACGGCAGTGGCGCACGCTTTTGCGGAGATCGAACAACTTTTAGGCCGATTGGACGTATTGATCAACAATGCCGGGATCAGTGTTCGGCAGCCATTTGTTGACATAATTCCAGAGCAGTGGCGGAGAGTTGTCGACGTGAACCTGAGCGGCATCTTTTACGTGGCACAGCAGGCAGCGCGGCGGATGCTTGCAGGAATTGGCGGCGTCATCGTGAACATGGGCTCGACCAACGGTCTGATGGGGTATCCCTATTATGCCGACTATAACGCCTCAAAGGCCGGCGTCATCGAGCTGACCCGGTCCATGGCCCTGGAGCTGGCGCCCACTATCCGGGTGAATGCCGTATGCCCGGGCTTTATCCTGACGCCGATGCAGGAGGCCGAATACACGCCGGAGATGCAGCGCGCCTTTTCCGGCAGGGTGCCGTTGCGCCGGTTGGGCCGCCCTGAGGATGTAGCGGGGCTGTTTGCCTTTCTCGCTTCCGACGATGCGGCGTTCATCACCGGGCAATGTTTTGTCATCGACGGCGGTGAGATCGCCGGTGGGTTGGCCAGCAGCTAAAGACTGAGGAGGATACAAAGGCACCCGGCTATTGTCCTGCTGGTGTCAATGCTGGTGCCGGTTGCGGCTTGTCTGCCTACAAATCCTGCGACAGGATCAACACACTGTACGGCCCAATCCCGATGTTGCCGTGGTATGGCAGCCCGTCCTTGTCTCCCAGGTTTGCGACCGTGTCATAGCTCGGCTGATTCCCAAAATCAGGGTCATAGCCGCCCCAGTCGCTGTTAAAGCGCACCTTCCACACCCCCTCACCCGGCAGTCCGATGCCATAGCCATCATAGCTGCGGTTGGCCATGTTGGCAGCCACGACGACACTGTCGCCTGGCCCGCCCTGGTCCCAGCGGTGAAAGGCGATCACCTTGTCGGCGTCGTTCACGTGGTAGACGTGAACGCCTTGGCCCGTCAGCCCTCGCGTGCAACCGGTGCCGTTGCGCCGCAGGCGGATCAGGTCGCGGTAGATCGCCAGGATGCCGTTGTATTTGTCTCTCTTGGACCAGTCGATTGGATCCTCATCGTGGAACCACTGATCCTCCAGAAACTCCTGGCCCTGGAAGATCATGGGGATGCCCGGCGAGGTCAGGACCAGGGCTGCCCCGAGCGTCGACCGCTTCTTGGAAGCCCAACTGTCGGCGTTGCCCGGCCAGATCTCTTCCGGCACCCGCGCCTTGCCGTTGGCCACTTCGTCGTGCGACTCGGTATAGATGACCCGTTCAAAAACGTCTATCTCTTCGCGGGAATCCGGGTCTTTGTAATGGTGATGGATGGCTCTACAGATGGTATCCATGGCCCGGGCCTGGTCGTCGAAGGTGATGATCGTTTCTCGGATCTGTTCTGCAAACTGGCCGTCCCACTGGGCATCAAAGCCGGTCCCGCCGGCGCCGGTGCTCCTGGTCAGCCATGGATTGTCGCGCAAATCTTCGGCGATGCTGATCTTCCACGGCTGTTGGGCGTCGATTTCGTCGTTGATCCACTGCATCAGGCTCCAGCCGGCGGGGATATCGTTGGTGGGGTTGTTGTCGTTGCCAAAGACGTTGCGGATATAGGCGGTGGCGTCCCAACGCAGGCCGTCGACCCGGTATTCGTGCAGCCACATCAACGCATTGTCGCGGATGAACTGGCGCACCTCGCTCCGGCCATAGTCGGGCCGCGGGCCCCAAGGTGTTCTAACCTGATTGCCTTTGTAAAAGTAGATGCCGCCGCTGCCGTTCTCGGTCCAGCCGTCGAACTGCCACAGATCGAGGTCGCCAGGTCCAAAGTGGTTATAGACCACGTCAAAGATGACGGCCATGCCCCGGGCGTGGGCGGCTTTGATGAATTCTTTCAGAGCACATGGGCCGCCATAGTCGCTCTCGATGGCAAAGAGGTATGTCGGGTTATAACCCCAGGAAAAGCCGCCGGCAAACTCATAAGGGGGCATGATCTCGATGGCGTTCACCCCCAGGTCCTGCAGGTAAGGAAGCTTGGCGATGGCGCCGTCCAGGTTCCCCGGTGCGCCGCCGGGTTGGTCGTTGAAGGTGCCGATATGCATCTCATAGATGACCATCTCGTTCCACGGTGGCGTTTGATAGGGGTCTGATCCCCAGTCAAAACCGAGATCCTCGATGATCCCATTGCCGACTGAGCTGGTGACGTGTCTGGCATACGGGTCAACGCGCCACAGCTCCAGGGAGCCGTTGAGCAGCACATACTTGTACTCGTCGCCGGCTCGGGCGGCGGGGATGTCGGCAGACCAATAGCCGTTGCCTTCACTGGCCAAGGGGCTGGCGGTCTTGCGCCAGTTGTTAAAGGTGCCGGCGGCATAGACCTGATCGGCATGAGGAGCCCATACCCGGAAGGCCGTGCCGCCTGGGTAGGGGATGGCTCCCATGCCGGAATGTGCCGAAGTAGCTATTCGATCCATAAGGTTCCTCCAGAGTTGTCAACTAGCGTGACAGCGTCGGCCAATTATGTCGGAATAATCATATAAATGCAAATCAAAGGGCCGGGCAAGGGACGCCAATGTTAAAATTTCCAGTTCCTCTTTTCAAACCTCTTGACAACCCTGGCAAAGTGTGCTATAGTAGTTATGAGAGCGCTCCCAAATTGGCCGTGTTGCAGGCGGTTTTCGCGCCACTGCGGGAGTTGTTTTAGGGAGCAGGGCGGGAGCGCTCCCAAGGGAATGCCGATGGCGCTGACTTTGGAACAGATCGCGAAACAGGCAGGTGTCTCTCGTTCGACAGTCTCACGTGTCGTCAACGACCACTACAGCGTCCGCCCCGAGGTGCGAGAGCGGGTGTTGGGGGTTATCCGCGAGACTGGCTACCAACCTCACGCCGCCGCCCGCAGTCTGGTCACCCGCCGCAGTCGGATCATTGGCGTCGTTATCCCTGAAGCAGTGACAACCCTTTTCATCGATCCCTTTTTCCCCCTTTTGTTAGCTGGTGTGACCGAAACCTGTAACGCCCATCGCTACCACCTGATGCTTTCCCTGTTCGACCGGCCGTCCGGGCGAGAGGAGATGTATCAGCACGTTCTGGGCAGCGGCTACCTGGACGGTGTGATCGTGGCCTCGTTCCGGTTGGACGAGCCGCTCATCCCAGAGCTGCTGGAGAAAGGCATCCCATTTGTCATTGTCGGGCACCACCCTGACAAGCGGGTGAACTATGTAGATGCCGACAACGTCGGTGGGGCGCGGATGGCCGTCGAGCACCTGATCCGATTGGGTCACCGGCGGATCGGCGTCATCTCCGGCCCGCTGAACATGCCCGGCAGCCAGGACCGATTGCTGGGCTATCGCCACGCGCTGGACGCGCATCGTATCCCCATCGAGCAGGCGCTCGTCGCGGAGGGGGACTTTACCGAGAGCAGTGGGGTGACTTGCGCACAGCAGCTGCTTCTCGCCGCGCCCACGGCAATGTTCGTGGCCAACGACGCGATGGCTATCGGCGCCCTGCGGGCGCTGCGCCGGGCGGGGCGACAGGTCCCCCAGGACGTAGCGTTGATTGGGTATGATGACGTGCCGATCGCTGCGGCGGTAGAGCCGGCACTGACAACCGTGAGGCAGCCGATCAGCCAGATGGGGTCGATGGCAGCCGAGGTGTTGCTGGGAATGTTGGACAGCCCCAACGGAGCGGACGGATCGCCACACAAGGTCATCCTGCCGACCGAGCTGGTGGTGCGGTATTCATGTGGTGCATTGACACAGGCCCCAGTTGGGGGGCAGCGATGATGGTGAAGAGATTAACAAGAGAACCGATGCCATAGTGGCAGGAAAGGGGGCGAGCACTGTAAAGACAAAGGAGATCCTGTTTACGTTGTGCCGGGCCGCGGTCATGCGGCCGGACGAGTTACAGTTCTAGAATCTACAAAAGAAAGAGGAGAGGAACAATGAAACGCTCGTTAGTTGCTGTTGTATGCCTGGTGTTGATCGCCAGCATGCTGCTGTCGGCCTGTGGCGTTGAGCCGACGGCTGTCGTTGTCAAAGAAACGCAGGTGGTGACCGTCAAGGAAACGGTGGTGTCGACCGTCAAGGAAACGGTGCAAGTTGTCGAGGAAGTCGTCAAGGAAGTCGTGGTGACGGCCACCCCCGAGCCGGCCGCGCCGGTTGATGCCAATACTTTGCCCCGCAATGAAACGCTGTACTTCAATGGTCAGCAGTGGGGCCCGGTTGTTGGTTGGAATCCATACTCCACCAGCATGAACAACGCCCTGGCTATCGCCCAGCAGGATAACGCCCGCGTCATCATGTTCGAAACCCCGTACCTGTACAACATGCTCGATGGTGGGCAGTATCCTCTGCTGGCGGATGGTCCCTATACGTGGAACGATGCGCAGACCGAGATCACCTTCAAGATCAAGACTGCCGCAAAATGGAGCGATGGCACCCCGGTGACTGCAGAGGATGTTGCCTATACCTGGGACTCCCACATCAAGTACTCGACCAATGCCGGCAATAACTACAAGGATTACATCGACTCCATCACAGCGGTTGATGCCCAAACGGTCCTGGTCAAGGCCAAACTGGGTGCGGACGGCAAAACCCTCAATCCTCTGCAGGTTCAGTCTTACCTGACCGGCAACTATGTCAATCAGAAAGCCTGGACCCAGACACTGGAAGCCCGCGCCGGTGGCGATGCCACCGCGTTCTTGGCTGATACCGCGGAGGACGTCGTCTACTCTGGTCCCTATGGCAAGTTCTTCGCTGACGATTCGAAGGTTGTCTACGTTCGGAATGACGACTACTGGGGCCAGGATGCCAGCATGTGGGGCAAGCTGCCTGCTCCAAAGTACCTGGCGCATACGATCTTTAAGGATAATGCGGCCGGTTCTGTTGCTTTGGCACAGGGTGAAGTGGATGTCAGTCAGCAGTTCAATTCCAATATCCAGATTCTGTGGCTCAACTATGGGCTGCCCATCTCCACCTACCTCCCCGAGCCTCCTTATGGCATTGGCGCCAGCCTCCCGACCGCCTTCTTCAACCTGAAATCCCCCGGACTGGACCAGGTTGCGGTCCGCAAGGCTATCGCCATGGCGGTTGACTATCCCACCATCATTGCCAATGCAATGACCAACCAATCGGCTACCTTTGACCAGGTTCCGCGCTCCCTCATGAACCCGACTGCTGGTGAGCAGGCTCTGTACGACCACGATGCCGTCAAGGACCTGCAGTGGGCTGGCAACGACATCGAAGGCGCCAATAAAATGCTCGATGATGCCGGGATCAAGGATACCAATGGGGATGGCTGGCGTGAATACAACGGGCAGGACCTGCACTATGTGGCAACCTGTCCGAATGGCTGGTCCGACTGGCAGGCTGCTATTGAAGTGGTTGCTGCCGCCGGAAAAAAGATCGGCATCGATATCACGACCAACTATCCTGAGTGGTCGGTCTATCAGGTCGACGTCACCGCATCGGACAAGCCTCTCAAAGCAGGCTATGACATCTTTATGATGTGGAGTGACGGCGCTGGCCCGACCCAGCCCTGGGGACGCATCCGCCATCTGCTAAGCTCTGAATACGTCGGCATGGCGAACAACTGGAATGGCAACTGGGGCCAATACAGCAATCCTCGCGTCGACGAATTGATCAAAGCGATCCCTGCCGAAACCGACGCCGCCAAGCTGAAGGCAGCCTACACGGAATTGGTCAAGATCTACCTGACCGATGTTCCCTCCTTCACGCTCATGTACCGCCCGCAATCGTTCCACGCTGTGAACGAGAGTGTGTGGACAGGCTTCCCGCACGACGGTGATGGCACCAACCCGCCCGTCCCGCCGCTCGACCTGACGGACGGATGGAGTATCGCAGGGCTCTATAACCTGACGCTCGTTGAAAAGTAAACACTAGTCCGGCAACAAGAACAGCCATGTTCCACTCTGGAACATGGCTGTTCCTTAAAAAGTGGATTGAGCGGAGGTGCTGCGTTGAAAGGATACAGAAAGTATTTCCTTAACAAGATATACTGGTTCCTAATCACCCTTGTTGCCGCTTTCATACTTAATTTCTTCCTGCCTCGCCTGATGCCTGGAGATCCCGTGGCAGCCATCGTAGCAAGGATGGCCCAAGGCATGAGCAATGCGGCCGGGGCCCAAGCAATCTATGAGCAATACACGGAGCTGTTCGGCACCAACAAACCTATGCTTGAACAGTTCTTCATTTACGTGAAAAATGTGCTCCATGGCGATTTTGGTTTCTCGTTCAGCGCCTATCCCAGAACGGTGGCAGACGTTGTCAAATCTTCCATCGGGTGGACGATATGTCTGCAGTTTCCGGCGATTATCGTCGGCTGGCTGATCGGGAACACGCTCGGCGCGTTGGCAGCTTATCTGAGGAAAGGCTTTGATGCAGTCCTCATGCCCGTCAGTATTTTTGTCAGCAATTTCCCGGCATTTGGCATGGCAGTCATTTTGCTGGTCATTTTTGGAGTCGGATTGGGATGGTTCCCAACCTCGGGCGGGTATGGGTTTGACCTGATTCCCAACCTCAGCTGGAAATTCGTGTGGTCTGTGATCGTCCATTATCAATTGCCGTTCTGGTCGATCGTGTTGATCGCCATTGGCGGCCAGGCGATTGGCATGCGCTCCATGTCCATCTATGAGCTTAATGCAGACTATGTGAAATACAGCCGTTTCATGGGAATTAAAGACCGGAAGATCATCGGCTATGTATTTCGGAATGCCATGCTTCCGCAGGTGACCGGTCTGGCATTATCGGTCGGTACCATGGTCGGCGGCGCGCTGGTGGCGGAGATCATCTTTAGTTATCCGGGGCTCGGCACCACACTCTTGAACGGTGTCATGGGACAGGATTATCCGCTGATCTCAGCAGTCACGTTGATCATCACGCTGATGGTGTTAATTGCGACCTTTCTCATCGAAATCCTTTACGGCTTTATTGACCCGCGCATTAAAGCGGCGCAAGCTGATTGAGGAAAGATACTGCCATGAAACATACGCTTAGGCAAGTTTTTCATTCTGGTAAATTCGTGGTTGGGTTTTCCATTTTTGTGGCGATGCTGCTAATCGTGCTCGTTTATCCGCTGATCTTTAAATACCCTCCACTAGAAATCATCGGTCAAGGTACTTTCTTTCCACCCGGTATCTATGTGAATGTTTATGACAGCATCGGTTCCCCTAGATATATACTTCATTTGGATAATGCCGCTGCCAATCGAATTGCCAGCAAATTGAGCGACGAGGACCGCACGGCCATAAAGGAATGGCTTGTGGCAGATGGGATTCCTGAAAATCAGATCGATATCACGGATACCAAGAGTCTCCTGGATCTGTGGGCGAACAGGTATGATCCCACAAAGCAGCCTTCGGGGATGACCTTAGCTAGGCTAAGATATTATCAAAGGCTCGACACCTCGCTCAAAGGGATTTTGTCGACCGAGGGGGTGACCATTGCAGCAAAAAACGCGCAAACGGGTGCCTTGGAGGAGACAAATACCGTCGCGCAAGCCGATTACGCGAATGTTGGCCAGGTTCCGAACGTGCGGGTGTTGCCGCTTGGAACCGATAACTTTGGCAGGGATATGCTGCCGGAGTTGGTATCAGCGTTGGCCACATCACTGCAGATCGGTTTTGTCGCTGGGACAGTCGCAACCTTGATCGGTTTGACCTTGGGATTGCTGGCGGGTTATGTTGGTGGCCTGGTGGATGACATCATTATGTTCGTCACCAATATCTTTACCGTCATCCCCACCTTTGTGTTGTTGATCTTGATTTCGTTCAGCATCGGGCAGGAACACCGCGGTGCGTTCACGATTGCCGTGGTGATCGGGTTGACCTCCTGGGTATGGACTACCCGTGCAGTACGGGCGCAAGTGCTTTCACTGCGCAATCGCGACCATGTCAATTTGTCGAAACTCTCTGGGCACTCGATTTTTCATATCATCTTCTCAGATATACTGCCTTATATCGCTTCTTATGTCATCATGGCGTATATCCTGCAGATATCATCGGGTATCCTGGCAGAGGCCGGGTTATCGATCCTTGGGTTGGGACCTAGAACTACGGAAGTACCCACTTTGGGGTTGATGATGAACTGGGCAATGATCTACCAGGCGCACCTACTAGGAAAATGGTGGGCGTACTTTCCCGTGATCGTAACCATAGCTCTGCTTACATTCTCGATGAATTTGATGAATACCGGTCTTGACCAGATATTCAATCCGGCATTGAGAGACTAGGTAATTGATATGAAGAATATAATGTTAGAGGTCAAGGAACTAACCACAAAGTACATCACCCGGTTCCAGGAAAATATCTATGCGGTCGACCACGTTTCTCTGGAGGTCGAAGAGGGGAAATCACTGGGAATTGCGGGAGAATCTGGCTGCGGCAAGTCGACACTGGCGCTCAGCCTGATGGGCTATTACTTTGCTCCGCTGCACTATACGAGCGGCGAGATTATCATCGACGGACGGAATATTACTGGGATGGACCCGGATGATGTTCGCAAATCGATATTGGGGACAGAGATTGCCTATATCCCCCAAGCCGCGATGAATGCGCTCAACCCCACCCAGAAAGTCATCCGCTTTGTTGAGGATGTTTTTCAAGCACACGATCCATCCAAAACCAAGAAAGAGATCCATGAATTTGCCAAAGAAGCCTTTGAGGCCTTGGGGCTACCGGCAGAAGTGCTGCAAAAATACCCCGTTGAGCTTTCGGGTGGCATGAAACAGCGCACGGTGATCGCCGTATCTGTGCTTCTTTTTCCCAAAGTGCTGATTGCTGATGAGCCTTCCTCCGCACTCGATGTCACTTCACAGAAGATGGTCATCAAGATGCTAAAGGGTTTGATGGAAAATGGCTTCATTAAATCCCTGATCTTCATCACTCATGAGCTTCCCCTCCTTTACAACGTCACCGATGACATCATGGTCATGTACGCCGGACAGATCGTGGAAAAGGCCTCGGCCAAAGAAGCCGTCTTCGATCCGCTCCACCCGTATGCCAAAGGTCTCATGGGCTCGATCCTTGTGCCTGAAAGCGGCCTGCGGAATACGAAACTGACAGCCATACCAGGAGTACCACCTAATCTTAAAAACCCACCGGCTGGCTGCCGGTTTGCCGAACGCTGTAGATATGTTCGGCCAGAATGCAAGGTGACTAACGTCGGTCTTTACGATGCTGGTTATGGTCGCGCTTACCGCTGTATCCTATCGGAAGAGACACTGAGGGGGGTCTATTCAGAGGAGGCTGGTCAAAATGCCCGATGAAACAAATATATGCCTGAGAACGTCAGGACTTACCAAGGTGTTTGGAGTTGGCCGCCAGAAATGTGTCGCCGTTGATCATGTGGATATGGAGCTCTGTGCGGGTGGCGTCGTCTCGATCGTGGGCGAATCAGGCAGCGGCAAGACCACTTTGGCGAAGATGCTTTTGGGACTGATCAATCCTACTGAGGGCGATATTTACT
Organism: Anaerolineae bacterium; assembly: GCA_034429215.1. Classification (GTDB taxonomy): domain Bacteria; phylum Chloroflexota; class Anaerolineae; order JAAYZQ01; family JAAYZQ01; genus JAFGOG01. The sequence goes on from DAOUGI010000112.1 coordinate 32,733, forward strand.
TTGAGGGGAAGAAGCGCGATATCAGGACTCAAAAGAAGAAACAGGAATACTGGAAAAACATCCAGGCGATCTTTCAGGATCCATACTCTTCATACAACATATTTCACAAGATCGATGCCGTGCTTTTGGATTGTATTTACATGCGTGGCGGTCGAAAGCTTCCGCGCGCGAAAAAAATAGAGATGATGGCAGAGGCGTGCAGCTTTGTCAACCTAAAGTTCGAGGAGTTGACCAACAAGTATCCTTTTGAGCTTTCCGGCGGACAGATGCAGCGCTTGATGATCGCCCGTATCTTCCTGCTAAAGCCCAAGATCTTGCTGGCTGATGAGCCAACCTCGATGATCGATGCCTGTTCACGCGCGACCATCCTGGATATGCTGATGCAATTGCGTAACGAAATCGGGATGACGGTTATTTTTATCACTCATGACATTGGCCTGGCCTATTATGTTTCTGACGTTGTATTTATTATGGAGCATGGAAGATTTGTTGAAAGCGGATGTGCCGATGATGTGATTCTGCATCCGAAAGAGCCCTACACTAGGCGCTTGATCAGTGATGTCCCCAAGATCCATGAAGCATGGGATCTCTCAACTGTATAGCCTATTCCTCCTGACTAGTGAGCGTTTAAAGAAAAATATCCCGTGAAGGTTTTGGACAGAATCAAGCATTACCCTAAAATCGGCCTGGTGGTTCTGGCCTATGTTGCTTTCGTCGCCCTGGGAATGCCGGATGGGCTGCTCGGCGTGGCCTGGCCTTCGATCCGGACCAGTTTTTCCATCCCTCTGGATGCGGTTGGCCTGCTGCTTACGGCATGCGTGGCAGGTTACACGACATCCAGTTTTTTGAGCGGTCCCCTGGTCGCCCGTATGGGCATTGGACGCATCCTGGCCGTGAGCTGTGCCATGACCGGGACGGGGCTGATCGGCTATACCCTTGTCCCGGAGTGGTGGATGATGGTTCTGCTGGGCATAGTTTCCGGCCTGGGGGCAGGCGCGATCGATGCCGGTCTTAACACCTACGTCGCGGCCCACTTTGGCGAAGGCTTGATGCAGTGGCTGCATGCCAGTTACGGGATCGGTGTGACACTTGGCCCAATTATCATGACCGTCGCGTTGACAACCTTGAATTCGTGGCGGGTGGGTTACCGCGTGGTGGCCGGCTTTCAATTTGCACTGGCGATCTGCTTTGCGCTGACCCTGTCCATGTGGGGCAAAAAAGAGACGGCCGCCGGAAGCAAAGAACCCAAGCGCCTGACCGATTACAAAACGCCGCTGGGGGAAACGCTGCGCCAGCCCCGGGTGTGGTCAAGCATGCTGTTGTTCTTCCTGTATGTCGGCGCGGAGGCTTCGCTCGGAACTTGGACCTACAGCTTGTTGGTCGAGTCGCGTGGCATCGATCCGACTGTGGCAGGGCTATGGGCCGGCAGTTATTGGGCGACCTTTACCGTTGGCCGGGTGTTGGCAGGCCTGTATGCCAAACGGGTTGGAGTGAATGCCCTGGTGCTGGGCAGTTTGGCAGTCGCTTTGCTTGGCGCGGCTTTGCTGATCTGGAATCCATCCGATGCGACAAACGTGTTGGCTGTGGCTTTGATCGGCTTTGCCATTGCCCCTATCTTCGCGGCTCTTATGTCGGGAACCAGCCAGCGGGTGGGTGTGCATTTTGCAGCCAACACCATTGGCATGCAGATGGCGGTGACCGGCCTGGGAACGGCAGTTATTCCCAGTCTGTTGGGGGTCCTGGCGCGCCGGTTTTCGTTGGAGGTCATCCCCATTTGCCTGGCGGCGGTGTTCCTTGGATTGTTTGGATTGTACCGGTGGTCCATGATCCCCAAAAAGATACGACAGGAAAACGGATAATGCGAATTCAGTCTCTGGCAGGCGCCTGGGAATTTCGCCAGGCAGGCACGCAAGAGTGGCACCCCGCCAATGTCCCCGGCGGCGTGCATACCGATCTGCAGGCTTTGGGCCGCATCCCCGACCCGTTTGTGGGCGACAACGAAAAGCGCGTCCAATGGGTGGCCGAGTCCGATTGGGTGTACCGGACCAGTTTTGCCTGCACGGACGGGTTGCTTTCCAAAGAAAAGGTCTTTCTGGTTTGCGATGGGCTGGATACGCTGGCGACGGTCAGCCTGAACGGCCGTGAGTTGGGCAGTGCCGCGAACATGTTCCGGCAATATCACTGGGATGTCAAATCGCTGCTCAAGGCAGGCGAAAATGACCTGCACATTGCTTTTGACTCACCCGTACGCTTTGCGGCCGCGCAACAGGCGATCCGCCCCATGCCGGGCGTCTCGCAAGCCCTTCCAGGCGGGCCGCATTTGCGCAAAGCGCCCTGCCAGTTTGGCTGGGATTGGGGTCCGCAGCTGCCTCCCATCGGCATCTGGAAGGATATCCGCTTGGAAGGATATGAGGGCGCGCGCCTCCTGGATGTCCACCTCAGTCAGCAGCACGCCCGCGACCAGGTGACCGTTGAGGCGCTGGTAACCGTTCAAAGCTGGGATGAAACGCCTCGCTCGGCAGTCATGCGCTTGGTTGCGCCGGACGGGCAGGTGTTTGAAGCCAGGGCAGCCGTCGCCCCGGGCAACGATAGCAAGCTGAGGGTGATCATTCCCAATCCACAACTATGGTGGCCGAATGGTTACGGCGCGCAGCCGCTCTATCGGGTCGGCGTCGAGCTGCATCAAGCTGGCCTGCTGCTGGACCGGCGCGAATACCGGCTGGGCCTGCGCACCATCGAGCTGCGCCAACAGCCGGACGAATGGGGGCGTTCGTTCACCTTTGTCGTTAACGGGCTGCCTATTCTCGCCAAAGGCTCCAACTGGATCCCGGCGGATTCTTTTCCCACCCGCATCTCGGATGCCTATCTGGAAGGGTTGCTCCGTGCTGCGGTAGAGACGCACCAGAACATGCTGCGCGTGTGGGGCGGCGGCTTTTACGAAGATGAGCGCTTTTACGATCTTTGCGACCGCTATGGCATCCTGGTCTGGCAGGATTTTGTCTTCTCGTGCAGCATTTACCCGCTCGATGAGCCTGACTTGATTGAGAATATCCGCGTCGAAGTGGTCGAAAATGTCCGGCGCCTGCGGCATCGCGCCAGCCTGGCCCTGTGGTGCGGCAACAATGAAATGGAGCAAGGGTGGGCCGAGTGGCACTGGAACAGGCCCGAGTTACAGGATTTAAAGGCCGCTTATGACCGCTTCTTCCACCGCACACTGGCGGAGTGGTGCGCCACTGAAGACCCCGACCATGCCTATTGGCCCAGCTCACCTTCCTCAGATACGCCATTCGAGACTCCCAACGGCCAGATTCAGGGCGATGCGCATTATTGGGATGTCTGGCATGGGCGCAAGCCGTTCACAGCGTACCGCAGCCAGTACCCGCGCTTCATGAGCGAGTTTGGTTTCCAATCCCTGCCGCCTTTGGAGACCATCCGCACCTACGCGGCGGAACCCGACTGGAACATGACCTCCTACATCATGGAGCAGCATCAGAAAAATGCCAGCGGCAACTCGATGATGGTGGGCCAGATGCTGGACACCTTCCGCCTGCCCAAGGATTTCGAATCGCTGGTGTATCTCAGCATGGTCTTGCAGGCCGAAGGGATTCGTTATGGAGTGGAGCATTGGCGCAGGCACACCCGGCGCGTATCGGGCATGCTGTACTGGCAGTTGAACGACTGCTGGCCTGTCGCGTCGTGGTCCAGCCTGGATTACTTTGGCCGCTGGAAGGCCTTGCATTACGCCGCCCGCCGCTTCTATGCGCCTTTGCTGCTTTCGATTGAAGACGCTTCTCCGTGTCAGTCGATCTTTATCAGCAGCGACTTGGTTGAAGAATGGCGGGGTTCAGTGCATTGGGCTCTGACGGCTCTGGATGGCAAGGTGTTGGCCTCAGGCGAGAAAGCTGCGCACGTGGAGCCGTTGGGCGTGACGGCTGTCGAAAAACTCGACTTTTCAGGATTCCTGGATGATGATACCCGCCGGGAGCTGGTTTTCGTGGCCGAGTTATGGCAGGGAGGCCGGCGCCTGGCTGGGCAAACCGCTCTCTTTGTTCCCACCAAACACTTGTCACTGGTCGATCCGCACATTAACGCCGATGTGACGCTGAGAGAGGACCTGCTTGCCATCGATCTGTCGGCGCGTTCACTGGCCCGCCTGGTGGAATGCAGCCTGACCGGCGCCGATGTGATCTTCAGTGACAACTATTTCGATCTGCCGGCCCGGCGAGTCATCAGTGTTACGGCTCCCCTGCCGGTCGGATGGGATTTAGCTACAGCCCAGGCAGCACTCAAGGTACGCTCTGTCTACAACACATATTCCAAGTGAAGTAACTCAACAAAAGGAATGGCATGTTCCGATTTGGAGGGGATTAACGGATGGCTGAGCTAGAGCTTTCGGTCATGTCACGCGGACCGACGACGGTTGCCGATCTGCAGCCGCTGTTGGATGAGTTCGAGGCCGAACAGCGGGTCCATGTGCGCCTGCGCGTGCTAAACTGGGATACTGCCTGGGCGGATCTGCTCAAAGTCGCCCTTTACCAGTATGGGCCTGATGTTTCGGAGATCGGCTCGACCTGGCTGAGCAGCTTTGTGGCGATGGATGCTTTGCAGCCCTTTGTCAGCTCTGGAACCTCGGCGGCAGGGGATCCCTCTGTGTTTTTATCTTCGTTATGGCAGAGCGGCATGCTGGCCCAGCGTCTGGGTGAGCCTGCGTTGCCGTGGGCCATCCCATGGTGGGCCGACACGCGCGTTATCTACTACCGGCGGGACCTTTGGGCGCAGGCGGGTGTTGATATGACCCATGCTGCTTTTGACACCCCAGAACACTTGACACAGACGCTTGGCCAGCTTCAAGCTGCTGGTGTGCCGATCCCGTGGGTGGTGCCCACCCACCAATCCCGGATGACGGTCCACAATGTGGCCGGTTGGGTGTGGGGGGCTGGTGGTGATTTTGTCGCTGACGACGGCCGGCATGTGGTATTCGAGCAGCCGGAAGCCCAGGCCGGGATCTGTGCCTACCTTGACCTGGCGCGTTTTCTCGCCGAGCCGGCCCGGGGCCTGGATGACACGCAGTCGGATGGACTGTTCAGCCAGGGACAGGCTGCAACGGCAATTAGTGGGCCGTGGCTCCTACAATTCGCGTCTCCAGAGGTGATCGCCCAGGTTGGTATGGCTCTCCCGCCCGGCGTTCCGTTCATCGGCGGTTCTCACCTGGTTCTTTGGAAGCACGCCGTCCACGATGCAGCGGCGGTCAAGCTGATCCGCTTTCTCACCGGCCAGCACGTGCAGTCCAGCTTTGGCGGGCGGGCCGGCCTGCTCCCAACCCGGCACGACGTGCTTTCCAATCCACCCTTTTCCGACGATCCGCTCTATCAGGTTTTGGCCCAAGGGCTAAAGATGGGTCGCTCTTTTCCATCTGTCCCCTTGTGGGGCCTGGTAGAGGAAAAGCTGAACGAGGTGCTTGGCCACTTGTGGGCGGATCTGTTAGCTAACCCGAGCCTGGACCTAGAAAGGGTTGTTGCCGAACGCCTGGAGCTGTTGGCTCGCAGGCTAAACCTGACCTTGCGCTCCCGGCAGTGAGGACAGACCCGATTCTGTATTAGGTGAAGCAGCACGCATCGAGGGGTGTCTATGGCGAACTATGGTTACTTTGACGACCAGAATAGAGAATACGTGATCACCGACCCCAAGACGCCGGTCAAGTGGATCAACTATATTGGGACGCTTGCTTTCGGCGGCTTGATCGATCACACCGGCGGGGCTCTGATCTGCAAGAGTGACCCGGCTTTGAACCGCATCACCAAGTATATTCCGCAGCTTCCGTGCTCAGAGTTCAAAGGCGAAACCTTGTATCTGCGGTTTAGAGCGGGCGATCGATACAAGGTCTTTTCTCCCTACTTTGTGCCTACGTTGGATTGCTACGATCGTTACGAATGTCGCGTCGGACTGGGGTATACCCGGATTATTTCCGAGTTCTACGGGATCAGGACCGAGGTCACGATCTTTGTCCCACTCAACGACAGCCGGGAGATCCGCGACTACAAGATCACCAACGTCGGCGCCCAGCCCATCGATCTGGACGCCATCCCGGTGGTGGAGTATACCCATCCCGACGCCCTCAAGCAGTTCATCAACGCCGACTGGGTGCCGCAGACGATGCAGAGCCGAGTGCACGGCGGACAGGACGGGGTCAAAATCCTGATCCAGTACCCCTTTATGCGGCGCGACATTGCCATCAACTATTTCACCTCCAGTCTGCCAGCGTCCTCCTTCGAGACGGACCGGGCGCGGTTCCTCGGCGGCCACGAGTATGGCACGTGGGCCGATCCGCTAGGGCTACAGGCGGCGGAGCTGAGCAACTATGAGGCGCAGCGCGGGGACAACATCGCGGCGCTGCTCCACCACCTGGGTGCGATCCGGCCCGGCGAGACCAGGCGGCTGATTACCCAATTAGGCCAGGAGGTGAGCGTCGCGGCGGCGCTGCCGTCGATCCGCCGCTACCGCGACGGGCGGCGGGTGGATGCCGCCCTCGACAAGATGGCCCGCTTCTGGGACGGCTACCTGTCTACCTTGCAGGTAGAGACCCCTGACGCCAACATGAACCGGATGCTGAACGTGTACAACCCCCGCCAGTGCCACGTGACCCAAAACTGGTCGAGGTACCTGTCGCTCTACCAGCTCGGTTTTGGGGGGAGAGGCATAGGCTTCCGGGATACCGCACAGGATGTGATGGGGGTCATGGCCCATGCTCCTGCTGAGGCCCGGACGCTCGTCGAGATGCTGCTGTCGGTGCAGCGAAGGAACGGCTCGGCTTTTCACCAGCTCAACCCCCTGACCATGATTGCCAATGCCGGCGACTCCAGGGAGGTGGAAGGGGGGCCCGACTATTACGGCGACGACCACCTGTGGATTGTGCTGGCCATCTGCGCCTACCTCAAAGAGACCGGCGATCTGGCTTTCCTGGACAAGGTCGTGCCCTATTACGAAAAGGATCGGGCCGACCACCCTGTGGAAACGGGCACTGTTCTGGATCACATGCGCCGGGCGATTGAGTTCACCACAACCAATGTCGGAGCGCACGGCCTGCCGCTGCTTGGCTTTGCCGACTGGAACGACACGGTGAACCTGAGGGCCGGCGCCGAGTCGCTGTTCGTCGCCCACCTGTACGGCAAGGCGCTGCTGGAGATGATCGACCTGGCCCGCCACACCGGCGACGCGGCGGCGGAGCGCTACCAGGGCTGCTACGAGGCGATGAAAGCCAGGGTCAACGACCTGGCCTGGGACGGCGAGTGGTACGTGCGCTATTTCGACGCCGACGGCAGCCCTCTTGGTTCTAAGGCGAATCGGTATGGGCAAATCTACGTCAACGGACAATCTTGGCCGGTCATCGCCGGCTTGGCCACGCCCGACAGGGCAAGGCAGGCCCTCGATTCGGTCTACCGCCGGCTGAACACGCGAAACGGCATCAAGCTGAGCGTGCCGGGGTTCAACGGCTGGGATCCGACCCGAGGGGGGATCACCACCTACCCGCCCGGCGCGAAGGAGAATGGTGGAATCTTTCTCCATGCCAACCCTTGGGTTATCATGGCCGAGGCCATACTTGGGAATGGGGAGCGCGCTTTCGCGTATTATGATCAGATCAACCCGGTCGCCAAGAACGACAAGATCGACGAGTTTGAATGCGAGCCATACGTCTATCCACAGAACGTACTGAGCGACGAGCATCCCCAGTTTGGGCTGGCTCGCAATAGCTGGTTGACCGGCACCGCGTCATGGGCCTACCAGGCAGCCACCCAGTACATCCTGGGCGTCATGCCTACCTACGACGGGCTGCGAATCGATCCGTGCATCCCCAAGGGCTGGGATGGCTTTAAGCTGGTCCGGCGATTTCGCGGGACCGTCTACCGGATCGAGGTCAAGAACCCTGAACATGTCGGCAAAGGGGTCAGGTCGGTCAGGGTTGACGGGCAACCGATTGAAGGCAACCTGGTGTCGATCCTGGACAAGGGTGGGATGCACGAGATAGAAGTTGTGATGGGATAAATCGATTTTGGATTGGGGGGCCTATGGCCAGCTATGGTTTTTTTGACGACTTGCACCGGGAGTATGTGATCACCCGGCCTGATACGCCCCTGCCCTGGATCAACTACCTGGGCAGCGAGGCCTATTTTGGCCTCATCTCCAACACTGCCGGCGGCTACTCTTTCTATCGTGACGCGCGGCTGCGACGGATTACGCGCTATCGCTACAACAATGTTCCACTCGATTACGGCGGGCGCTATATCTACCTGCGGGACGACGATACCGCCGAGTTCTGGTCCCCCACCTGGCAGCCCACGCGCCATAAGCTGGAGAGCTACACCTGCCGCCACGGCTTGGGCTATACGGTTATCGGCTCTACCTGCAACGGGATTAAGGCCGAGGTCCGCTACTTTGTGCCGCTCGGCGAAAATCTGGAGATCTGGCAGCTCAGCGTGACCAACCTGCGGGAGAGCCCGGCCAGGCTGTCGGCGTTCAGCGCGGTCGAGTTTTGCCTGTGGGACGCGCAGGACGACGCGGCCAATTTCCAGCGCAATCTGAATATTGGTGAGGTCGAGGTAGACGGCGGCACGATCTACCACAAGACCGAATACCGCGAGCGCCGCAACCATTTCGCCTTTTTCGCCTGCTCAGAGCCGTTGGCCGGCTTTGACACACAGCGCGACCTCTTTCTGGGACCCTACCGTGGTTGGGACAGGCCGGCGGCGGTCGAGCGCGGCCAATCGTTCGGCTCGGTAGCCCACGGCTGGGCGCCAATCGGCTCCCATCACCTGCGGCTTGAGCTGGGGCCCGGTGAGACCCGCCAGGTTGTCTTTTTGCTGGGCTACCACGAAAATCCTGACGCGCTCAAGTTCGACCCGCCCGGCTCACAGACGATCGACAAGCGGACCGTCCGGCCTGTTATCGTCAAGTATCTGCGGCCGGAGAATGTGGAATCCGCTTTCGCCGCGCTGCGCAGCTATTGGGACAGTCTGCTCAAGGTCCTCCACGTCGAGACGCCGGACCTTCACACCGACCGCATGGTCAATATCTGGAACGCCTACCAGTGCATGATTACCTTTAACATGTCCCGGTCGGCCTCTTACTTTGAATCGGGCATGGGGCGGGGGATGGGTTTCCGCGACTCGACCCAGGACCTGTTGGGGTTTGTGCACATGGTGCCGGAGCGGGCCCGCGAGCGGATTCTGGACCTGGCGGCCACGCAGTTGGCCAGCGGCGGCGCGTACCACCAATATCAACCCCTCACCAAGCGCGGCAACGACCAGGTTGGTGGAGGCTTTAACGACGATCCACTGTGGCTGGTCGTGGGGGTCGCCGCTTACCTGAAAGAGACCGGCGACGGGAGCATCCTGGACGTGCCGGTCCCGTACGACCTCCGGCCCGGATCGGAGCAGCCGTTGTACGAGCACCTGCAACGCAGCCTGCGCTACACGCTGGAACGGCTGGGGCCGCATGGCCTGCCGCTCATCGGCCGCGCCGACTGGAACGACTGCCTGAACCTCAACACCTTTTCCAGCGCCCCCGGCGAATCGTTCCAGACGGCGACCCACCGGGACGGAAAGGTGGCCGAGTCGGTCCTGATCGGCGGGCTGTTCGTGCTGGCGGCGCGGGAGCTGGCCGCCATCGCCCGGTGGCGCGGCCTGGAGGAGGATGCGCAGCGCTACATCGATGAGGCTGACGGGATGGAGGCCGTGACGATCGAGCACGGCTGGGATGGCAACTGGTTCCTCCGCGCCTACGACGATCTGGGCCAAAAGGTGGGGGCGCACGAGTGCGTGGAGGGGCAGATCTTTATCGAGCCACAGGGCATTTGCACCCTGGCCGGCATCGGGCTGTGCGACGGTCGGGCGGAAAAGGCGCTGGCGGCGGTCCAGGACCGTCTGGCTACACCGCACGGCATCGTTCTGCTGCAGCCGGCCTATTCCCACTATCACCTGGAACTGGGTGAAATCACGTCGTATCCGCCCGGCTATAAGGAGAACGCCAGCATCTTTTGCCACACCAACCCGTGGATCATGATCGCCGAGGCGATAGTCGGGCATGGCGAGCAGGCACACGACTATTACATCCGCATCAACCCGTCGGCGCGGGAGGCGATCAGCGACGTGCACCGCTGCGAGCCGTATGTCTATGCCCAGACGATTGCCGGGCGGGACACACCCACGCCCGGCGAGGCCAAGAACTCGTGGCTGACCGGCGCGGCGGCGTGGAACTATGCCGCCATCACCCAGTGGATCCTGGGCATCCGTCCCACCCTGGCCGGCCTGGAGATCGCCCCGGTCATACCGATCGGTTGGTCAGGCTTCAGAGCCCAGCGGGCATACCGCGGCGTGACCTATCACATTTCTGTGGAGCGCGCCGGTCCGGGGAACAGTGTCTCGCTCGTGGTGGACGGCCGGCCTATTGCGGGGCAGATTTTACCTCTGCCGCCGGCCGGCCAGGCAGAGGTAAAAGTACAAGCGGTAGTAGGAGCCTCGTAGTAGCGATTGAAGTCGCTACTACGAGGGTGTTGAACAGACTAGCAGGGCGCCTACCCCATCTGCTCGATGAGATAGTTCTGCAGACCTATCTGGGCGATCTGCTCGATCTGGGTCTCGATCCAGTCGGTGTGGTCTTCCTCGTCGCCCAGGATCGATTCGAGGATGGCCCGCGTCCCGTTGTCTTCGAGCTTGACGCACAGCTTGACGCCGTCGTTGTACGCCTTGACTGCGCCGTGCTCAGCCCCCAGGTCGTTGTGGAGCTGGGCTTCGACGTCGCCCCCGATGTGCATCGGGTTCAGATTGCTGACGATCGGCTTGCCTTCGAGAAAGATGATCCGCCCAATCAGCTTTTCGGCGTGCCCCATCTCGCCGATGGCCCGTTTCTCGACCGCTTCGTGGAGCTTTTCATAGCCCCAGTCGGCGCACATTTCCGAGTGGACCATGTACTGGCTGATGGCGGTCAGCTCGTCGGCGAGAAGAAAGTTCAGCTTGGCAATGATTTGATCGTTTCCCTTCATGGTTCCTCCTAAATGGAATTTGGATTTCCTCAGGTGATGTGAGAAGTATATCCGTTTTTCCCGGACTGTCAAAACTCGGTGGCAGGATGCTACCTGGCTTGGAGCAATTGCCTTTGACAGCCCGTCAAGACCATGCTATACTATCGCCAGGAGGCTTCTATGCAGTGTCCACAGTGCCAGGCGGAGAACCCTGACCAGGCCAAGTTTTGCCTGGAATGCGGGGCCAAGCTCCAGGCGGTGTGCCCCCAGTGCGGGGCGGCGCTGCCGCCCCAGGCCAAGTTCTGCTTCGAGTGCGGGGCCAAGATCGGGGCACCTGCGCCTCCGCCTGCCCCTGTCCCCGCCGGGCCGCCCCCCACCGAGGCGGCGCTGGCCGAGGCGCTCAAGCGGCTGGTGCCCAAAGAGTTCGCCGACCGGCTGCTGGCCACCCGGGGCAAGGCCGGCAGCGAGCGGCGGATGGTGACCATCCTGTTTTCGGACGTCAAGGGCTCGACGGCGATGGCCGAAAAGCTGGACCCCGAAGACGTGATGGAGATCATGAACGGGGCGTTCGAGGTGCTGATCCCGCCGGTGTACAAGCACGAGGGGACGCTGGCCCGACTGATGGGCGACGCGATCCTGGCCTTTTTCGGGGCGCCGCTGGCCCACGAGGACGATCCGGAACGGGCCATCCGCGCCGCGCTGGAGATCGTGGCCGGGGCGAAAGAGTACGCGGCGCGGCTGGAGAAGGAGCGGCGCATCCCCGGCTTTAACGTGCGGGTGGGGGTCAACACCGGGTTGGTGGTGGTCGGCGAGGTGGGCTCGGACCTGCGGGTCGAGTACACGGCGATGGGCGACGCGATCAACCTGGCGGCGCGGATGGAGCAGAGCGCGCCGGTGGGCGGGATCCTGATCTCGCGCGATACCTACCTCCAGGTGCGCGGGCTGTTCGAGGTGCAGGCGCTGGAGCCGGTGGCGGTCAAGGGCAAGGCCGAGCCGGTGCAGGTGTACGTGGTGCAGCGGGCCAAGCCGCGCGCTTTCCGCCTGGCGACGCGGGGGGTGGAGGGCATCGAGACGCGGATGGTCGGCCGCGAGGGGGAGCTGAAGCGGCTCCAGGATGCCTTTTTGCTGGCGCAGGAGGACGGCCGGCGGCAGATGGTGACGGTGGTCGGCGAGTCGGGCGTGGGCAAGACGCGGCTGCTGTACGAGCTCGAGGGCTGGCTGGAGCAGATCCCCCAGCCGATCCGTTATTTCCGGGGCCGGGCCGGGCCGGAGCTGCAAAATGTGCCCTATGCGCTGCTGCGCGACCTGTTCGTGCTGCGCTTTGACATCCAGGACAGCAACCCGGCCCGGGTGGTGCACGACAAGCTGGAGCGGGGCCTGGGCGAGTGGTTGGGCACCGATGAGCAGGGCCAGATGAAGGCCCACGTGATCGGGCAGTTGCTGGGGTTTGATTTCACCGCCAGCCCCCACCTGGCGGGGGTGCTCGAGGACGCCAGGCAGCTCCGCGACCGGGCGCTGATCTACCTCGACGAGCTGTTCCGGGCGTCGGCGGCGCTGGCCACGGTGGTCATCCTGCTGGAGGATATCCAGTGGGCCGACGATTCGTCGCTCGACGCGATCAACCACCTGGCCGGGACGCTGGGGGCGCGGGGCCACGCGCCGTTCCTGTTCGTGTGCCTGGCCCGGCCCAGCCTGAGCGACCGCCGGCCGCATTGGGGGGAAGGGCAGGCGTTTCACGCCCGGATCGAGCTGCACCCGCTGTCGACGATGGACAGCCGGCGGCTGGTGGCCGAGATCCTGCAGCGGGTGGAGGAGGTGCCCACCTCGCTGCGCGACGCGGTGGTGTCGGGCGCCGACGGCAACCCGTTGTACGTGGAAGAGCTGATCAAGGTGATGATCGAAGAGGGGGTCATCGTCAAGGCGGCCGAGGAGGGCGGCCAGGGCAAATCGTGGCGGGTGGAGCAGGCCAGGCTGGCCGACCTGCGGGTGCCGCCGACGCTGACCGGGGTGCTCCAGGCCCGGCTCGACAGCCTGCCGATGGAGCAGCGGTCGATTTTGCAGCAGGCGGCGGTGGTGGGGCGCACCTTCTGGGACCTGGTGGTGGCCCGGATCGGCCAATCGACCGGCGAAGGGGTGGGCGACGAAGAGATCCCGGCGGTCCTGTCGGCGCTGCGCGGCCGGGAGATGGTCGATCACAAAGAGACATCGGCGTTCGCCGGGGCGCAAGAGTTTGTGTTCAGGCACGCGGCGCTGCGCGAGGTGGCCTACGAGAGCATCCTGAAAAAGGTGCGCAAGGGCTATCACGCCCTGGTGGCCGATTGGCTGATGGAGCAGAGCGGCGAGCGGACCAGCGAGTACACCGGGCTGATCGCCGAGCACCTGGAAAAGGCGGGCCGGACGGACGAGGCGCTGGTCTATCTGTGGCAGGCGGGCGACCAGGCGGCGGCCCAGTACGCCAACGGCGAGGCGGTGCGCTTTTTTGGGCGGGCGCTGGACCTGCTCCAGGCGGTGGAACAGCCGCCGGCCGAGGCGCAAAAGCAGGAGTATATGCTGCTGTTGGGGCGAGAGGGCGCCTACAAGCTGCTTGGCGACCGGCAGGCGCAGGTCGCCGACCTGGAACGGCTGGCGGCGCTGGCCGAGGCGATGGGCGATGTGCGGTGCAGCGGGGAGGTGGCCCAGCGCTACGCGGCCTATTACGACGCCATCAGCAGCTTTCAGGCGGCGTTCGACGCGGCGGGCAGGGCGATCGAGTTTGGCGAGCAGGCCGGCGACCCGCCCCGGAAGGTGGACGGCATGGTGGCCCAGGCGCGGGCGCTGTGGCGGCAGGGGATTTTCGACCGGGCGGAGGAGCACCTGCTGGAGGCGCTGGCGCTGTCGCAGGAGCACGATTACCAGCGGGGCATGGGCAACAGCCTGCAATCGATGGGCAACGTCCGCTATTTCAAGGGCGATCTGCCCGGGGCGCGGACCTGCTGGGAAGAGGCGCTGGCCCTGCACCGCGCCACGGGCCAGCGGCGCAACGAGGCGATGACGGTGAGCAACCTGGTGGGCGCCTGCGGCGGCATGCGCGATCTGATCGCGGGCCGCGTCTACAGCGAGCAGGCGCTGACGATTTACCAGACGATTGGCGACCGGCGGGGCGAGGCGACGGCGCTGAGCAACCTGGCCGGGATCACCCACGAGCTGGGCGACCTGGCCTCGGCCCGCCTGTATTACGAGCGGTCGCTGGCGCTGTGCCAAACCACCGGCGACCGGCAGAGCGAGTCGGGCGCGATGAACAACCTGGCGCTGGTGCGGCACGACCAGGGCGACTATCAGGCGGCCCGGCGCTATGCCGAGGAGGCGCTGGCCATCAAGCAGGCGATCGGCGACCGGCGCGGCGAGGGCTATGCGCTGAACCACCTGGCGCTGGCGCTGGAAGGGCTGGGCGAGACGGCCGAGGCCAACAGCGCCTACGAGCGGTCGCTGCAACTGCGGCGCGAGATCGGGCAGATGGCCTGCGCGGTGGACGACGAGGCGGGACTGGCCCGCATGGCGCTGAGGCAGGGGCAGACGGACCGGGCGATGGCCCACGTGGAGCAGGCGCTGGACGGGATTGCCCAGCACGGCGCGGAGGGGATCGAGTACCCGGTGAGGGTCTATTTGACGGCGGCCGACGTCTTCCAGTCGGCGGGCCAGGCCGCCCGGGCCGGGGAGATGCTGGCCGCGGCCAACCGGCTGGTGCAGGAGCGGGCGGAGCGGATCGGGGACGAGGCGATCCGCAGGAGCTTTTTAGAGCAGGTGCCGCTGCACCGGCAGCTCAAAGAACGGATGGCGGGGTAGGGGCTAAAAAAAGCTCGGTTTCTTGAGAAACCGAGCTTTTGCTTTCGTTACGGGGTGAGGGTCACCTCGATCAGCGCCGTCTCGCCGGGCTGCGAGGGCAGGTCAAAGGGGGCGCTGGCGGCGAGCCGCCGGCCGCCCGGGGCGTCAAAAACAGCCCAGCGGAAGGGGCCCCGGCCAAAGAGCCCTTCGGGCAGCCACCACAGCTTGGCTGCTGCGCCGGCGGAGACCTGGTCGGGCATGCCCTGCCAGCCCTCGACGGCGTGCCAGATGCCGGCGCTGTCCTGCCATTGGACGGCGGTCCAGAGCTGCGCGGCGGCCGCGGCCGAAAACCCCGCCGGGAGGGCGACGCGCAGCTCGATCTGGGCCCCGGCGGGCGCCTGGATTCCGGCCGGCCGGAGCTGAGGCGGCGGCGGGTCGATGGGAACCGGCTGGGGCAGGGGCGTCGGGGTCGGGGTCGGGGCCGGGGTCGGCGTGTGCGTCGGGCGGGGCGGCCGGGTAGGCAGGTTGGCGGCCGTGGCCTGGCCGGCCGGGGCCAACGGCCACAGCAGGGCAGCCGCCGCCAGGACGGCGACGGCCAGGATTATCCAGCCGCTCGATCGCGCAGTTTTGTGTGCAGTTCCCATCCGCTTACCCCCTCACCCCACCCTGCCACCTGACGCGTGGCACTGTACAGCGGTCTCCCCCACGGGGAGAGGGAGACGCCCCGCTCGCATTTAGCGGGGAAAGACCGGCCCCAGGATGTTATTATAGGGCTCGCCGCGGATTTCGTCAAGTTCCAGCACCCCGCCATAGGCTCCGTCGCCGGCCGAGTCGACCTGGGCGTAGAGCGCCGCGCCGGCCGGCAGCGGCCAATCGACATAACTGTGCTCGGCCCAGTAGTAGGGGTCGCCCACGGTGAGGGTGATCGCCTCGCCGGGGGCCAGGGGCAGGACCTGGCCGTCCACGCCCCACACCAGCCCTTCGCCGCCGAGCTGGTCCCAGGTCTGGTTGACCCGGGTGGGGGGCGGGCTGGGGTCGACGTAGAGGTCCACCCAGAACTCGGTAGTGACCGGGGCCGTGCCCTGGTTCCGGATCACCACCTGCACGTCGCCGGCGGAGGCGTCGATCCGCTCGACCACCAGGTCGGGGGCCGCGATCCAGCCTTTGACGATCAGCGGCAGGTAGACCAGCTTCATGCTCTCCGGCCCCTGGATGTTCCACTCGGTCAGGTGGCAAATCTCGACGGCGATCCGGTTCAGCGCCAGGTCGTGGCTGTAGGTCGACGGCGGCGAGCAGGCGCCGGCCCCGTCGGCCCAGGCCGAGCCGGTCCAGTAGTAGAGCTTGAGCTCGTCCTCGCGGATGCCGGCGATATCCTGGTCGGTGTAGGTGACGCCGACGCTGATCGGCTCGGAAAAGACAAGACCGGGCAGGAGCTGCTGGCCGAGGTAGGCGTCGAGGTCGAAGGAGTGGCCGGCAAAGACCTGGCCGGCGGGGATCGAGTGGGTGGGGGTGGGGTTGGGCGAAAAGACGAGGGTGATGCTTGCCGAGATGGCCCCAGGCGGGACGATGACGGTGGTGGTGACCACCTGCGGGTCGGTGTAGACGATGGTGGTGGTCACGCCGGGATCGACCGGGGTGGTGATCGCGGTCATGACGTCGACGGTGAAGGAGGCCGAGGCCATGCCGCCGCAGTTCTCGGCCAGGACGGTGAGGGTGACCGGCCCAGCGGCGGCCCAGGAGTAGGCGGCGACGGCGGCGCCCTGGCCGGTGGCCGGCTCGGGCGACCAGGTGTAGGTGATGGGGGCGGTGGGCCCGGCCGGCTCGACGGTGGCGGTAAAGAACCAGGTCAGGTCAACGTAGGCCTGGGGCAGGCCGGTGAGGCCTGCTTGGGTGAGAGGCACCAGACAGGTGGGCGGGGCAGTCACGGTGACAGGTGTGCCGGCGGCGGCGCTGGTGTTGCCGTTGGTGGCAGTCACGGTTGCCGTGTAGGCGCCGGCGACCGAGTAGGTGTGGCTGACGACCGACGAGGCGCCGGCAACCACGTGCAGGGGCAGCCCGTCGCCGAAATTCCACTCAAAGACAACGTTGGTCCCGCTCGTGACCGTTGCGGTGAAATAGGTCGGCCGGCCGAAATCGGTCGGGCTGCTGTTGGTCACTGACAGGTCGCCTATCGGCATATCATCTACAAAGACATCGTGTTGAGCCGGTGTGGTGCAGCGCAGGCCGTACGCGTCGGTGACGACCAGGCTAAAGCTCAAGGATGCAGGCGTGTCGGGCGCGATAAAGGTCGGTTGGACGGCGGTGGGATCGCTCAGCACGACGGCCGGGCCGGCGGTCTGTGTCCAGCCGCAGGTCAAGGGCAGGTGGCCGTCGGGGTCAAAGGCGCCGCTGCCGTCCAGGATCGACATCTGGCCAACCCACCCGAACCCGGATGAGGGTGGACCAGGGTCGGGCGGCAGGTTGGTGATCTCGACGCCGGTGGTGGTGGTAGCGCTGCCCGCGCCGTTGGTGGCGGTGACGACGGCGGTGTACAGCCCGGCCGCCGGGTAGGTGTGGCTCGCGGCCGCGCCGCTGCCGTACTGCCCGTCGCCAAAGGCCCAGGCGTAGGTCACATTCGAGCCGGCGGTGACTGCGGCGGTAAAGGCGGTCGGCTGGCCCAGGGTGGTCGGGCTGTCGTTGGCCGCGCTGAGGCCTTCGATGGGGATGTCGCCGACCGCCACCTGGACGCTGTCGAGCCCCACCGAGGGCAGGCTGTAGGCGTCGGTGACGGCCAGGCTGAATTCTAAGGTGGTGGGGACGGCCGGGGCGGTGAAGGCCGGCTGGGCGGCGTGCGGGTCGCTGAGGGCCACCGGCAGGCCAAAGGTCTGGGTCCAGCCGTAGGCGAGGGGCAGGTGGCCGTCGGGGTCGGCGCTGGCCGTGCCGTCGAGCGCGACGAGCTGATCGACGGCGACGGCCTGGTCGGGCCCGGCGTCGGCGATGGGGGCCTCGTTGGCGACGTAGGCCATGGTGGTGGCGGCGGCGCTGCCCGCGCCGTTGGTGGCGGTGACGACGGCGGTGTACAGCCCGGCCGCCGGGTAGGTGTGGCTGACGGTGGCGCCGCTGCCGACCTGGCCGTCGCCAAAGGCCCAGGCGTAGGTCACGTTCGTCCCCGATGTGACGGTGGCGGTGAAGGCGGTCGGCCAACCGAGAGTGGTGGGGCTGTCGTTGGCCGCGCTGAGGCCTTCGATGGCCGCATCGACGATGGTTATGGATGCCGTGGCCGAGTTGTCGGCCAGGCTGTCTTCGCCGCCGGTGGCGGCGATGGCGGCGGTGTTGTCGAGGGGCGCCGGCAGGCCGGTCAGCCCGGGGCTGACGACGGCGGTGATGGTGATGCGGCCGCCGCTGCCCGGCGGCAGGTCGGCCACGGTCCAGCTATAGCTCACCCCCGGGGTGGCGGTGATGGCCGCGCCGGACGAGACGACCTGCGCCCCGCCGAGCAGGCCGGTCAGCAGGTCGGTGATGACCACGTTGTAAGCGGTGCGCGGGCCCGAGCTGGCGAAATCGAGCGTATAGGTCACCATCTGGCCCGGCGTGGCCAAGAGCGGCTGGGCCGCCTTGAAGATCGACAGGCCGGCCGGCGGCACCTCGCCGCAGCCGGGCAGCGCGGCGGTGAGGAAACCGCTGTAATCCACCCCGGCGCCAACCGAGTCGCCGCTGCCCGGCCCGAGGCCCGACGGCCCGTCGGCCGAGCCCCACCAGTTGCCGGCGGCGGCCAGCGGGGCCAGCCCGTCGTTGGCCGCCGCGGTGTGGCTGTTGCCGACGATGCAGCTCGCGGTCAGGCCGAGCGTGCCTTCGCCGGTCTGGTAGAGCGCGCCGCCGTCCGCGGCCTGGTTGCCGCTCACCTGCACGCCGCTGCCCGTCGCGCTCCCGCCGGCCACGTACAGCCCGCCGCCCAGGCCGGCGGCCACGTTGTCGCTGATCTGGCCGCTGCTCAAGGTCACCGTCCCGGCCAGCACATAGACCCCGCCGCCATTTGCCGTGGTTGTGTTGCGCAGGATCTGGACGCCGTCGATCGCCACCTGGCCAAAAGCCACGTACAGCCCGCCGCCGCCGTCGTCCGTCCCGGCGCCGGTGGCCATGTTGTCGACGATCTCGCCGCCGCTCAGGGTGGCCGCCCCGTACTTGACGTAGAGCCCGGCCCCGAAAGTGCTGGTGTTGCCGCTGATGCTGCCGCCGAGCTGGGTGAAGGAGGCGTCGTCGTTGTGGACGAACACCCCCTCGCCGGCGTTGGCGCTGATCTGGCCGCCGGCCAGGGTCAGGTGGCCGTGGGCCACATAGACGCCCATCCCGGCGTTGCCGCGGATCTCGCCGCTGTTCATGGTCACGTCCGCGCCGGTGTCGACCCACATACCCCCCCCGCCCCATACCGGGGCCGTGTTGGTGATGATCTGGACGCCGGTGAGCGTGGCCAGCCCGCTGACGACCTCCAGGCCGCCCCCGGCGTCGGCGGTGTTGCCGGTGATGACGGCGTTGGTCAGGGTGAGGTTGTCGCCGGCGTGGCGGATGCCGCCGCCCCAGGCGCCGCTGACATAGCCGCCGGTCACGGTCAGGTTTTCGACGGTGGCGTCCACGCCCGGCGCGATATAGATCCCCCGCCCGCCGCCGTGCGCGTCGAGCAGCGTGGGGTTGGCATCCGGGTCGGAGGTGGTCCAATTGGCCGGGGTATAGCCGCCGCGGAGGGTCAGGCTCCTGTCCACGTAGGCCACCTGCACATTCCCCGACCGGTCGGCCAGCTCGGCGCAGGCGCCGGCGATCTTGATCGTGGCGTAGGGGTTGCTGGCGTCGATGGCGGCCTGGATGGTGGTGAACACGGTGGCCCCGTCGTCGGGCGTGGCAAAGCAGAGCTGCGCCTCGTAGGCGCCAATGTCGCAGCCCGCGCCCAGCGGGCGGAGCCCGCCGCGCTGATCGACGGCCACCGGGCTGCCGGCGATGTCGGCGCACGTCCCGGCGTCGATGGCCGGGCTGCCGGCGCCCGCCGCGTGGGTGTAGGTGGGGCCGCCGTTATCGGCCAGCGCGCCCAGCAGGGGGTCGGTGTCGAGCAGGTCGGTGGCGGCGAACCCGCTGCCGCCGGCGCTGTTGCCCACCAGATTGTAGCCCTGGCTGTCGACGACCCCCGAAATGTCGGGATGGTTGTCGGTGACGCTGTTCTGGGCGACGATCGCGCCCTTGAGCGACAGGATGCCGTACAGATCAAAAGCGCCGCCGCCATAGCTGCTGCCGGCGTTGCCCCACGGCCCGCAGGTTCCGCGCTGGGCCTGGTTGGCCGTGATCGTCCCCAGGCTGACGGCGATCTCGGCGGTGGCGAACTCTTTGTAATTGAAAATGGCCCCGCCCAGGCCGCCGCCCCCGCCGCCGTCGCCGTCGCCGTTGCCGCCGCCAAAACCGCCCAGGCCGCCGGCGCTGAACGGGCCGCCGCCGCCGCCCCCGGCAAAACCTCCCGCCCCGCCCGAGCCGCCCATGCCTCCTCCGCCGCCGCCCCCGCCGCCATAGCCGCCGCTGCCGCCGACGTGCGCCCCCGCGCCGCCCTGGCCAAAGGCGCCGCCGGCCCCGGCGCCGGCGGCGCCGCCGCCGGTGCCTTCGGGGCTGTAGCCGCCCGCGGCCGTGTTGCCGGAGAAGGTGCTGTTGACGGCGGTAAAGATGCTGCCATAGCCGTTAAACAGGGCGCCGCCCATGCCTCCGCCTCCGCCGCCGCTGCAATCGCCGATGCCCCCATCGCCGCCCCTGGCGGTGTTGCCCGACAGGGTGCTGGCGACGACGACGGCCGTGGCATAGTCGGCGTTAAAGATGGCCCCGCCCATGCCGGCGCCGCCGCCGCCCCCGCCGGCAGCGCCCGACGGGCTGCTGTTGCCGCCGTTGCCGCCGATGGCCTTGTTGGCGGCCAGGGTGCTGTCGCTGACGGTCAGGCTGTTGGCGTTATAGATGCCGCCGCCAAAGCCGCCGTTGCCGCCGCCGGGAGAAGAGCTGGAGTCGGCCCCGTTGGCCCCCTGGGCCACGTTGCCGGTGACCAGGACGCCGGTGAGGCTCAGCGCGGCGTTGTTATAGATGCCGCCGCCCGAGCCGGCCCGGCCGCTCTGGATCGTCATGCCCGCGATCGTCACCGCGCCGGCGCGGATGTCGAGCACCCGGTCGGTCAGGTTGCCGTCAACGACCGTGCTGCCTATGCCTGCCCCGTCGATCGCTATCGCCGTCCCGGCCTGGCCCACGTCCAGGTCGCCGCTGGCGTTGGCGTCCTCGCCGGCCCCGGCCAGCGTCAGCAGGTAGGCGCCGGCGGGCACGGCGATGATATCGGCCGCGCCGCCGGCCGGGCAGGCATCGACGGCCAGGTCGGTGTTGGCGGCCTGGATCGCCTCGCGCAGCGAGCAGTCGCCGTCGGCGTTCAGCTCGTCGTCGGTGGTGGTCACGGTTATGACCGCCTGTGGAGCGGCCGCGCCGCGCCCACCCGAGGGCGACGGCTCCACGGCGATCGTGGCCGCCGGGGACAGCAGCAGGATTAGAGCTACAAGGGCAAGCAGGCACGACAGCCTGGCCGGGCGTTGGTGAGCCTTCATGATTTCCACTCCTCATGCCGCCGCCTGGGCGGCCTGGCTTTAGCTCGCACTCTTTACCTGGGAGCATGGCCAATGAAACGGCAGTGATAACACTGCCTTGTGTTCAGTATAGGGCATTCTGAGGCCGCTGTCAATCACCTCCAGGTCCTACATCCTTTAGCCCATGCTTGCTCATGAGAAGTCGGGTTTTTCCTGCTTTTCTTTTCTTCTTTAACACATTATTGATCCTTACTGGTTAGCACAAACGGCGGGGAGAGCAAGGTTTGGGGTAGACGTTTAGGGGGTACCGGGGCCAGGGTTGCCGCTGAGCGACTTGCCCAGGTCAAGTCTATCAACGGTGGCCAACCAGGCCGGCGTCCCGGCCAACGTGGGTCGGCTGCGCTTCTATCTCCGCCAGGAGGCTCGGTGGGCGCAGCAGGTGTGAGGTCTCGACTCGGCCAACCTGACAGGCTCTCCCGAGTCTGCGAGGGAACCTGTCAGGTTGGCCGTCAAGCTTGGCGTCGCGCAGGACGCACTAGTGGTTTCGGACGACGAGCGGCAGGTGGATGCGCCACGGGACCTGGAACTGCCACGGGTCCGACCACGAGCCATAGCCGCACAGGGTGCGGGTGCGCACCCGCCAGCCGTACCACCCCGACGGCAGTGGGGTCAGGGGGGTGAAGGCCGACGCCGGCGCTAAAGTTTCGGCGTCGATCTCGGGAGAGCCAAAGGCCGGGTCGAGGTCAGCCTGGATGTGGTAGCCGAGCGCCCCCAGGACGTCCGACCAGTCAAAGGCCGGTGTGAGGCTGCCGGCGCGGCTGCCGTCGGGCGGCGACAGGAGGTCGGGCATTGGGGCGCCGACGACCAGGGCCCAGGCCGCGGTCCAGGTCCCTTCGCCGCATTTGTTGGTGGAGAGTACCCGCCAGTAGTACACGCCGTCGGCCAGGGCCGTGCCTGGGATCAGGCTGCTGGCCGTGCTCGTCTCGTCTACCACAGGCGATGAGAAGGCGGGATCGTCGTCTACCTGGAGCCGGTAGCCTGTCGCTTCCATCACGTCGGTCCAGTCGAAGGTCGGCCGACTGTCGCACGAGGTGCCGGCATCGACAGGTGACTCGAGGATTGGGGCGGGCGGGACGGTGATGAGCTCCAGGTCCCAGGGACCAGCCCAGCCGCTTTCGCCGCAGACGTTGGTGGAGTGGACCCGCCAGAAGTAGGGTCCCAGCGGCAGCGCTGCCGTCGCGGTGTACGCGGAAGCAACGGTGGCGGTGTTGATCTCGGTGGCGCCAAAGGTTGGGCTGTCGTCGACCTGGATGCGGTAGCCGATCGCCCCGGCCGCGTCGGCCCAATCGAAGGCGGGCGTGACGTCGCAGGTGGTGCTGCCGCTGGGCGGCAGCGGGTCGGTCGGAACAGCGGGCGGGTCCAGGATCTCCAGGGTTACCGCGGACGACCAGCTCCCCTCGCCACACTCGCCGACGGACCGCACCCGCCAGTTGTAGACGGACGCGGCCAGCGCCGAGGGCGGGGTGAAGGACGAGGTGGTGACGACGGTGTCGATTTCCGGCGAGGCCCAGTCCGGGTCGTCGTCGATCTGGATGCGGTAGGCGGTTGCCGCGCTCACGTCCGGCCAGTCGAGGTCGGGCGTGTGATCGCAGGTGCTAGACGCGTCGGGCGGGGCCAGCCAGCCGGGCGCCTCGGGCGGCACGACGACGGTGACCTGCCACAATGGCGACCAGACGCTGGCACCGCAGGTGTTGGACGACCGCACGCGCCAGTAGTACCGCCAGGGGTCCAGCGGCGTTGTTACCGTGTAGGTGGAGCCGGTGGACGTTACATCGAGCTCGGGCGTCGAGAAGTTGAGGTTGTTATCGGCCTGGAGGCGATAGCTCGCCGCCCCCGGCACGTCGGACCAGTCGAACACGGGTGTGGTGTTGCACGTCCGGCTCCCATCATCCGGCAGGTGCTGCACCGGCGGCGAGGCTCCGACGATCAGCGTCCAAGTGTCTGACCAACCCCCTACGCCGCAGGCCCAGAGCGGACGAACCCGCCAGAAGTACCGGCCGGGCGGCAGGTCGGCGAGCGGCGTGTAGGCCGAGCCATCCACGCTGGTCATGACCTCCGGCGACGCAAAGCTCGGGTCGTCGTCGGCCACCAGCCAGTAGCTCAGCACCCCGACGTCGGCCCAGTCGAAGGTGGGCGTGGCGTCGCACGTCAAGCTGCCGTTCGGGGGAGCCAGGAGCGCCGGTCCCGAGGGCGGCTCCAGGATGGTGACCGACCAGGCGACCGACCAGGGGCCATCGCCACATTGATTCTCGGTCAGCACCCGCCAGTATAGGACGCCGGCCGGCAGGGGTGAGGCCGGCGTGTAGGTTGAATCGGTGGTGGTCGATATGACCACCGGGGAGCCAAAGCCGGAATTGTCGTCGATCTGGATGTGGTAGCCCGTCGCCCCGGCCGTGTCGGACCAGTCGAAGGTGGGGGTGTCGTCGCACGAGCCGGAGCCGTTCGCCGGCAGTTGGAGAGCGGGGGCGATCGTGGTGGTGATCACATCGAACTGGCGCGATGCTGACCAGAGCCCGGCGCCGCACATGTTCGACGCGTTTACCTGCCAGTAGTAGGTGTCAAGCGTCAGCGTTGTCGGCGGAGTATAGTCTGTGCTGGAGGTGCCAACGTCGATGGCCGGCGACAGGAACTGTGGGTCATCGTCGACGCGGAGCCGGTAGCCGGTGGCGCCGCCCACGCCGTACCAGTCAAAGGCGATGGCCGACTCGCACACTTCTGCGCCGTCCCCTGGCGTCGCCAGGCTGGGCGACGGGGGCACGGTGATGATCTCAAAGCTCCACGGCGAGCCGGTCGCTCCTGCCGACCACTGCCCGCTGCCGCAGAACCCGATGGCCCGGACCCGCCAGTAGTAGATGCGGGTTTGGAGTGGGAGCGGGGGGGTATAGCTCGACGTGGCCGACGTGGCACTGATCACTATCGTGTCGAAAGAAGGTTCCTCGGCCACCTGGATGTCGTACCCCGTCGCCTCGGCCGAGTCGGACCAGTTAAAGGTTGGGGCGCTGTCGCAGGTTTGGGAGCCATCGACGGGCGCAGGCGCGCCGGGCACGGGCGGCGTGCTGAGAACGGTCACGTTCCAGGCCGCGGACCACAGCCCGTCGCCACACTGGTTGGATGACAGGGTGCGCCAGTAGTACAGCCCAGGGGCCAGGGGAGTGGTGGGCGTGTAGTGGGAATCGATCGTGGTGGTGATCTGTGGAGAGCCAAAGCTCGGGTCGTCGTCCACCTGGATCTTGTACCCCGTGGCGCCGGCCACGTCGCCCCAGTCCAGAGCCGGCCGATCGTCGCAGGCGCCGCTGCCGTCGGGGGGCGCCACCAGGGGCGGAGAGCTCAGAATGATGGTGACGTCGAGTACCCGAACGTCGGACCACGTCCCGTTTCCACAGTCGTTGAAAGCCAGCACCCGCCAGTAGTAGCGATCCTCCGACAGCGGCCAGGGAGCCACGTACTCGGGAGCAGTCGTGGTGGTCTCGATGAGCGGCGATCCAAAGGCCGGGTCGTTGTCCAACTGGATGCGATAGCCCGTTGCTCCGCTCATGCTTGTCCATGAGAAGGATGGGGCCATGTCATTACAGATGATCGTGCCGTTGGGAGGCGCGATTTGGCTCGCCTGGCCGGGCACGGTGATCCGCGTAAAGCTGCGCGTGGCCGACCAGTCTCCCTCTCCGCAAGACGTCCGGCTCAGCACGCGCCAATAGTACGGCAAGTCCAGCGTTATCGTCACCTCCGAGACATAGCCGGAGGCGGTGGTCAAGGCATCGACGGCCGGCGAGTCGAAACTCGAGCTGCTGTCAACCTGGATGCGGTACCCAACGGCTCTGGGCACGCTGCTCCAGTCAAACTCGGGTGTCTCGACGCAGACGATGCCGTCGGCCAGCGGCAACTGGAGGGCGGGTGCGGGCAGCGGCGTTAGCAGGGTGGTTGCCCAGAGCGCCGACCACGGCCCGTCGCCGCACATGTTGGTCGCTCTCGCCTGCCAGTAGTAGGCGCCACCGGCCAGGTCGGTCTCGGGCGTGTAGGTCGATTCGGCCGGCGTGGCGTCGATGGCCGGCGAGCCAAAGGCCGGGTCGTCGTCTACCAGGAGGCGATATCCCGAGGCATAGGTGACGTCGTTCCAGTCAAAAGTCGGCGTCAGGTCGCATATCTCGCCCCCATTTTCGGGCAAGGTCAGGATCAGCGCGCCGGGGGGCACCACCAGGGTAACGCTCCGGACCGGCGACGACCACGAGCCGTCGCCGCATTGGTTCGTGCTCTGCACGCGCCAGTAGTAGGCGCCGGCCGCCAGGGCGGTCGCCGGCGTATAGGTCGACACCCCGGGCCGCTGGTTGACTTCGGGCGAGCCAAAGTCCGAGTTGTTGTCCACCTGGATGCGATAGGCCGTGGCCCCGGTCACGTCGGACCAGTCGAACATGGGCGTGGTGTCGCAGGTGCTGGTCGCGTCGGCGGGCGCGGTCAGGGTCGGCGCGGCCAGCGGGACGAGGATGACCACAGTCCGGGCGGCGGACCAGGCGCTCTCGCCGCACTTGTTTGTCGCGCGGGCGCGCCAGTAGTAGGTCCCGGCCGGCAGGCCGGCGCCCGGCGTATAGTCGGACACGGACGTGCTCTGGTCGATCTCGGGCGAAGAAAAGCCCGAGTTGTTGTCTACCTGCACGCTGTACCCACTCGCCATCGGCATGTCTGACCAGTTAAAGGTAGGGGTTGTGTCACAGGTGATCTCCCCGTCGTTCGGCGAGCTCAAGCTGGGGGTCGATGGGGCGGCGATTATGGTCAGTCTCCAGGAGGAAGTGTAGGCGCTGCCACCGCACTGGTTCACTGTCCTGACCTGCCAGTAGTAGCTCCCAAGCGCCAGCGGCGTTCCCGGAGTGTGGGTCGATTCGGTGGGGTTGGCGTTGATGACCGGCGAGGAAAAGTTGGCGTTGTCGTCTACCTGGAGGTTGTAGCTGGCCGCCATGGCCACATCGGACCAGTCGAACGCGGGCGTGGCGTCGCAGGTGAGCTCGTTGTCGGGCGGCGACGAGAGGGCAGGTGTGGCCGGCGTGTCGATGATGGTGACACTCCACACCGCCGCCGTCCATGGACCCTCGCCGCACAGGTAGGTAGAGCGCACCCGCCAATAATAGGTTCCATCCACCAGCGCGGACACGGGCGTATACTGAGAACCGGCAATGGTGGTGTTGATGACGGCGTTGTTGAAATCGATGTTGTCGGCCACCTCGAGGCGATAGCCCGTCGCTCCGGCCACGTCCGCCCAATCGAACGTGGGCAACGCGTTGCAGGTGATCGCCCCGTTTGTCGGGGCCGAAAGAACCGGGGCCACGGGCGGATAGGGCACGTCGACGACGAACTGGGCCGATCTGGTAAAGGTCTCGCCGTAGGACAGACTGACGGCATCGACATCCACAGATTGCCAGCCACGTCCCGTTGCTTGCAGGCTCCACTGAGCCACGGACGACGAGCCGTCGCCGATCACGCCCAGGCCGGCCGGGTTGTTCCCGCCCACCACCGTGAGCGACGGCGGGAGGGTGAGCAAGACCTCGACGTCGTGGGCCGCCAGGCCGCCGGTATTGGTCACAGTGACGGACACCGGCCAGACGTCGCCCGGGCACCTTTGCGAATAGTCAGGAGGCTCGAGGGTGAGCGCCGGGCCGGAGGCCGCGGTGAAGGACTCGTATGTGGCCAGGGCAAAGGTCTCGGCCGCGGCGCCGTGGAATGGGCTGTTGGCCGCGTCGACCTTGATCACCGCCGAGACGGGATTGGCGGTCGATGTGACAACGTGAACGTTGTCTATGGCGCCTGTGTCCGAACCGAGCAGCGTGTTGTTGTCCTGGCTATAGACGTACAGGTCGAGGTTGTTTAGAGGATAGACGGTAGTGGGCGTGATCTCGTTGTTGTAGGCGACCTGCCGGTTCCAGACCAGCGCCGCGCTGTCGCCGGCGTCCCAGCCGCCCTGGTAGAACTGCAAGTCGGGCGCCGGCGAGATGCTGTCCAGGAGGGTGTCGTTTCTGTGGTCCCAGGCTTGACCCAGGTCGATGTATCCCCAGCCATACTCTGGGTCCCAGCCGGGCGGTCCTTTGTCTTCGGCGGTGTTGATCAGGAGCGCCTTTTGTTCACGGGGGTCGGTGATGCCATATTCCTGGAGCAGGAGGATGGCGCCCGTGACGTGGGCGGCCGCGGCGCTGGTGCCGGTGACGTTCGAGAATGCTGTGTCGCTGTTGTTGTCCGTCGAGCCGATGTTTGTGCCGGGAGCGGACAGGTCGGGCTTTTTCCGGCCGCCCGGCGTTTCCCCCCAGGCGCTGGTCGGGTTGATCGTGTCATCGTCCCGATTTGGAGTAGAGCTCGAAGCATCACCGGTGTCGTTGACGTTGCCCACCGTGATCACATTGTAGGCAATGCCGGGATCGCCCACGTAGCGAGTGCACGTGATGCCGTCGGTGTAATTGCCGGCCGGGATGGCGGCCGGCACCAGTTGGTCGTCGACCACGGCATCCCAGAAGCGGGCGGCGGGCGAGTCGTCTTGGGTTTCGGTGACGCAGGCGGTGTAGCCCAGGTTAAAGACGTCGGCATGAGGGTCGCCGCCGCCCGTGTGGGTGAGCGCCCAGTCGGCGCAGTCCATCATGTCGGACCAGTACATCATGGCCGGCCCGCCATCGACGTTGTCCAGGTCGTACGCGGCTTTCAGGTTGAGCGCTTCAGCCGTGTCGCGGGCTAAACCCCGGTAGAAGGTGGGGAAGTCGTAGTAATTGCTCGCCACAATGCCGGCCATGTGCGTGCCGTGGCCGTTCACATCGGCAGACGTACTGTCAGCGGGATCGGGGTTGTTGGCAGCTTGGGCAGTGTCCAGGCACACCTGATCGGACCATGTGACGTGGTCGATGGCGTCGTGAGTTTTTCTGACGCCCGTGTCCAGTATGGCGGGGACGTAAGCCCCGCCGGTGTACCCCGCGTTCCACCATGTGTCGGCGTCGATGGCATAGGGGCTGTCGGCGAGCTGCGCCGCCATCTGCCGGTTCTCGGCCACCTCGGCCACGTCGGGGCGGGCCCGGAGGGCGTCGAGCTGGGAGCGGGGCACGCCGGCGGCCAGGGCGTTGACGATCACCAGGCGGGTGTGGACGACCGCGCCGTTCGATTCGAGCCATTGCACGAGGCCGGCCTGCGATGTCTCGACCTGCGGCCGGGCGCGGTCGAGGATCTCCCGGCGCATGGCCTGGAGCGCGGCGTGCAGCTCGGCGGACTTGGACCGCGCGGCCCGCAGGAGCAGCGGCGCGCCGTACACGGCCTGCAGCTCTTGCCGGATGCGGTCCAGGGCCGGGGCGCGGGCGGCCTGCACCTCGGGCGCCAAGGCATGCAGCGGCTGGGCGCGGAGGGTGATGAGCACCTCGACGAGGTCGTCGCCGGCGGGCGCGGTCGGAGCAAGCCCAACCTGCTCCCCTTGCGCCAGGGGTCCCTGGAAAGGGCTGTCAGGCTGGGGTGACAGGCCGTGGGCCGGCAGGGAAAACAGCAGACCGGCGAGGAGGATCACACACAGCCACGGGTAGGATGGCCTGCCCGGAGTGGAATTGGACATCGTTCATGCCTCCTTACAGCTTGTCGCGGCGGATCAGGGCGCGTTGCGCGGCACGATCGGAAGATAGACGTGGTAGGTGCCCGGCGCGACGACCCAGAATCCGCCTTCCAGGGTGTAGGGTCCGGCGCTCACCCGGCCCGCGGCATCCGGCTGGCCGGCCGTGCCGCCCAGCCTATAGTCTCCCGCGGAGACAAACGAGACGCCGCCGCCGTCGATGGTGTTCCACCACAGGCTGTAGGCCGAATCGGCGCCCGGGTCTGCACCTTCCTGGAGCTGCCCAGAATCGCCCCTCGACGGCGCGCCGAGGGCGAGTAACAGCACACAGGCGACCAGCAGCCCAAAGGCGGCAGCGCGCCAGGTGGGCCGGTCCAGGCCGGCGCCGGCATGCCGGCGGTTACCTGCTTTTGTCTTCATGCGGTCCTGCCTTTCCGGCTGTTGCAGCCGTATGCCACAAGCACTCGCGGGTTTGCCAGCCTACCATTGGTAACAGCGGGCATAGCAGTAGATCGAATCATCATTCCCCCCAGAGTCCTTGGACGCGTACACCTCCCAGTTACTGCCCGTGACTCGGACCAGACACTGCGCGTCCTGACCCTCGTCCATAGAATTCAACGCCACGCGCACCAGGAAACAAAAGCCGGCTGAGGTTGCGATCATGGTCGTGGAGCCCGAATTGGTGTCGCTGTTGAGCTCTACCTTGTATTCGTCAGTCACCCGCGCCGAACCGGACAGGGCAAAGGTGCTGGCGTGGTTCCCGTCCAACAGATCGGCATCCAGGCCTGAGCCGGAGCCGTCGTCGTCGGCAATCTCGGAGAGGGCGGCGCCATCCTGCAGATCGGTGGCAGACACCGCGCCGTCCGTGATCATGCCACTCGTTACCGAGTTGGCCTGACCTTCGTTGACGTAAATCGCATCAAAGTCGGCCGCGTGCTTGCCGTCGACGGTGTCCGCGTCGAGGCCGGTCGCGACGACGCTGATCGCATTATCGGCGCTGATGTTGATGCCGGAACCGGCGGTGTAGGTCGTGCCGCTGTCGGGCTCGCAGGTCACTGTGCCGTCGGGCAGGATCACGCGGATCGAGTTGCCATCGGCGCACGACCCCGACACCCGTTTTTGCAGATAGTTGGTGTCGGCCGACAGGGTGGCATCGCCGCTCAGGGCGCCGCCCAGCAGGCCGACGCCGGGACTCACCGAGGTAATGTCGCCGGTGGACATCATCTGGCACCACACCGCCCCGGTGTCAAAGATCTCGCGGATCGCCTGCCCTTCGGCGCACGTGCCGGTAATCCGCCGCTGATAGTCGCCGCTGCCGTAGCCGTTGAGATATTGGGCGTTGAGTCCCGGCTGCATGATGCCGCTGTTCACGGCGATGTTCCACTCTGTGCCCAGCTTGTTCTCGACCTGAAGGTCGGTGTAGGCTGAGTACCGGTCGGTGCTGAGGGCGCCGGCCGCCAGGTTGGCGGCGTTGGTGTAGAACAGCTCGCTGTGGCCGTCGAGCTGGTCGGCATTAAGGTTGACCTGGACGCTGCCATTGTTCTGGGCCAGGTCGCCGGGGGCGTCGCCCAGAAAGCCTTCGGCCAGCAGGTCCCCGTAGGCCGAGAACCGATCGGCGCTCAGGACACCGGTGGTGAGGTTGGTGGCGTCCTGGTAAAACGCGCTGCTTTGCCCGTCGAGCATGTCGGCGTCGAGACCCGAGTTGGCCCCTTCTTTGACGTTCAAGGTGTAGGGGGAAACGCTGCCGGTTACTTCGAGCTGGTTGCCGGCCAGGTAGGTGGAGTCGCTGTCCGGCTCGCAATCGACCGTGCCGTCGGCATTGACCTTTTTGATGGAGGCCTCGCCCAGGCAGCCGTCGGCGATCCGCCGTTGAAGGTAGGCCGTGTTGGCGGTGACCGTGACTACCCCGGTCGCCCCGCCGCCCAGCAAGCCGGGGCCGACGTCGACGGCGGTGATGTCGCCGTCATAGGTCGTCTCGCACACGACGGTGCCGTCTTCCTTTATCTGGCGGACGGCCTGGCCGGCGTCACAGAGGCCAGTCACACGCTGCTGGACGCTGCGATAGTCGACCGAGAAAGCCGTGTTCTGGAGCAGCAGGCCCGACCCGGCCTGATACTGGGTGTCGTTGTCAATCCCATCGGCCAAGCCGTCGGGCACACCGATCAGCCCGGACCAGGGCGCCGCGGCGGCATAGAGGGCATAGGGCGTCGGCGTGAGCGACTGGCGGGGCAGGGTGGTGAATGCCACATCGCTCGCACAGTGGACCCGGACTTCGAGCCAGCGCTCGTGCCCGTCCATCGAACCGGCGCCGAAATCCAAGTATGTGGTGAACAGCCCATGGTCCAAGGTCACGGTCGTCGTAACCGGCTCGCCCACCGGCGTCCCGCCGGATGGCTGCTGGTAGAGGCGGAAGGCGATGTCGCAGAGGCCGTCGACGGGGCCGTCGGTGCGGTCCAGGCGGCCCTGGTAGGTGAACCCGGTGCCGACGATGCCCTCCGGCGCCGGCCCCTGGGCGCTGCCGATTCCTGCCATCAGGGCCAGGAAAAGCGCCAGGGTCAGAGGAACGGTCAATGTTAGTGCGGTTCTACGGTTCATCAGAGTCCTCCTCTCAGATATACAATTGCCTCAGACCCGGCAGGTTTCGCGGAGCAGGTCTGTCAGGCCCGGCATGGCTACGGATAACCTTTCAGCACGTTGGGCAGGTAGATGCTGGCTGCCCCGGTGCCGGCGCGGATGATTTGGTTGACGACCAGCTCCTTAGGGACGGGGCAGGGCTCGGACCGGATGGTGAGCCGGACATTGTAGATGCCGTTGCGCTGGAATCGATGATAGACCAACTGCCCCTGGTCGGTGGACCCGTCGCCAAAGTCCCAGAGAAAGGTTAGAATGCCGCTGGCCTGCTCCACGGCGCCCTGGAACGACACGCTCTCACCCAGATCGGGATGCAGATCGGAGGCGATGATGGCCGGGTGGATGGGCCAGATGCAGGTGGTGCCCTGCACGCGGAAAGGTGGGCTGACGGCCCACGTGATGCCGCGCTGGCTCGACCCGGTCGCAGCATTGGGGACGATGCCCACCCGGAACCGGGCATCGTCCGAGATGGCCTGGTCGGCGATGGGGTCCCAGATGAACGCGGCGGCTTGACCGAGGCGCAGGGTGGTGGTCGGTGGTGCGGGCGAGGCGGCCGCCGGGGTCGCCGTCTGCCAGGTGCCGCCGCCGTCGAGCGAGAACTGGAACAGGGTGCGAGCTAGCTGATTGCCGGGAGCGTTGCCCGTCCCCTGGCGGGTGCCGTCGGGGTCGAACAGCCGGTACTCGACGGTCACCGTGGGATGGTCGGGGCCCGACAAGGTCTCGGCCGAGGAAAGGAAAAACGCGTTTCGGGTCTCGCCCGGCCGATCCACCGCCAGGTATGGTGGATTGTCGGGGAGGGGGGCAGAGGGCAAGAAGCTGTCGGTCAGGTGCGCCGGCAGGATGGTCTGGTTCTCGTAGAAGCCGATTTGGGTCTCGGTGCTGACTGCCAGATCCAGGTCCCCATCACTATCGCGATCGCCCCAGGCCACACCGGTGGTGGGGTAGGACTCGGCCGAGCTCCAGATCCACGCCAGGCGCGGGACGCCGGTCTGGCTCTCGCGGTTCAGGTAGACCTGGTCGGGCTCGCCCGCGTTGCCTACCGCCAGGTCGGGGTCGCCGTCGTTATTCCAATCGCCCCAGGCCAGGCTGGTGGTATGGCGTACCACGGGCGCCGTCCAGATCGGCTGTTGGCCCAGCACGCCGGCGTCGTTCTGGTAGAGTACGTTGGCCTGGCCGTCGTTGCCCAGGGCCAGGTCCAGGTCGCCGTCGTGGTCGTAATCGCCCCAGGCCAAGCTGGTGGTCTTCCAGGAGCGGGACGTGACCCAGGCCAGGGTGAACGTGCCATCGCGGTTGTTTTGGTAGACCCCGGCCGGCCCGTCATAATTGCCGGTGGCCAGATCGAGATAGCGGTCGCCGTTATAGTCGGCCCAGGCCAGGCTGCGCGTGTCGTCGTCGCGCGGAAAGGTCAGGGCCGGCGCGCTGTCCAGCGCGCCCCCGTCGTTGAGAAAGAGGAGATCGTAGCCATCGGCGCCTACGGCCAGATCGAGATCGCCGTCGGCGTCGGGATCACCCCACGCCACAGCCTGGGCATCCAGAAGGGGCATGGACGAATCGGGCTCGGTGAGGTGCCCGGACAGGTAGACCTGTACCTCGGCAGGGGTGGCAAAGGCCAGATCCAGGTTACCGTCGGCGTCGAGGTCGCCGTAGGCCAGACCGTGGGGGCCAAACCCACTGGCCTCGTAGCGCAGGCGGGAGGGAAAGAGCCCAAGGACGTTGTAGTACAGGTCGGCATTGACGGAGGTGGCGGTGGCGCCGAATACCAGGTCCAGAGTGCCCTCACCATCGGCGTCCCCCCAAACCACCGAGCTGGCCGGGCGGGCGGCGATCGTGCTCATGGTGCGGTTTAGATGTGGGGAGAGCGTGGAAAACAGGGCGGTGGGAGCGAAGGGGTTGGCGACAGCCACGTCGGTGGCGCCATCGCCATCATAGTCGGCCAATGTCATATCCAACGCAAAGCCGGCGACGGCCAGCGGGCTGAGGAAGCGGTCTGAGGCAAAGCCGTCCGACTCGTTGATATAGATCCGGAACGGCGCCCCGGCCACCGCCAGGTCGAGGTCACCGTCGCTGTCGAAATCACTCCACGCGGCAGAGTAGGGCGGCTGCTCGCGCGGCAGCTCTAGGATGATCGGAGCGGCAAATGGCGAGCCGCCGCCTGCGCCCTCGATCCACAGGTTGCGGTAGATGCGGACCTGGTGATTGGCCGAGCCGGTCAACACCGGCAGGACGGCTGCCAGGTCCAGGTCGCCGTCCCGGTCATAGTCGCCCCAGGCAGCGTGGACCGGCCAGGCGCAATGGATGAAGGTGTCGATCAACAGCGGGGCGGTGCCGGTGAAATAACCTCCACTGTTGGGCATCAGCCACAACAGGTCGCGATAGAGGCACGGGGCGCCGGGATCGGGGTTTTCCAGGTCCCACACGTCGAGCACCAGGTCCAGGTCGTCGTCGTTATCGCGGTCGCCCAGCGCCATGATATCCTCGGTGGTCTTGGCATAATCACGCTTGGGCGCGGCCAGGCAGGTATAGGGCGTGCCGTACAGGTCACCATCGTTGCGATAGAGGCGGAAGGCACAGTCATCGGTGGTCCAGCGTTCGGCGGTGAGGGCCACGAGGTCCAGGTCGCCGTCCGCGTCCAGGTCGGCGGGCGTCACCTGGAGCAAGGGCGCGGTAATCAGTTGGGTGGGGCCAATCTCAAAGAAACGGGCGCCGTCGGGCGAACGTTTATAGATGTGGTTGTCGATGGCGCTGGTCCACCAATGGTAGCCGATGGCTACCAGCTCCAGCGTGTCGTCGCCATCGACGTCGATCCAGTGCAGATCGTGGCTGTACGTCTCGGTGTTCCAGAAACGGGTGAGCTGGCCACCCAGGTTGCGATAGATCGTCGTTCCCTGCGAGCCGCCAACGGCCAGGTCTAGATTGCCGTCGCGATCGAAATCTCCCCAATCCACAGTGCCGGAGCCGCCCTGGTCCTCGGAGAGCCATACCGGCGATTTGGAAAGCGTGGCCCCGGAGGTGGATTCGACGTCGACGCTCACCAGCGTATCAGTCTCATTGCTCATGGACGTGCCCTCGGTACCGTCGGCCAGGGTGTAGCGGATATAGGCCCGGTTCTTGAGCGGCATTCCGTCGTCCTTGCCGATTACAGGGATAGAAAACTCCATCTCGCGGTACTCACCGGGCGGCACAATGATGTTTTCCCAAGAGAGGCGATAGACCACGCGGACGACGAGGGTGGTCGGCGGCGCGCCGTACCGGCTCGGAGTGGTAACGGTCATGGTCATGACCTCCGGCTCCTGGATGCAGGCCGGGTAGCAGTCGGCTTCGCCCTCGTAGATCGGGACGGGCAGCACATCGTAGACGAGCACGGTAGCTACCTGATCGCCCGTG
The DNA here is from genome assembly GCA_034429215.1 of Anaerolineae bacterium. GTDB lineage: Bacteria > Chloroflexota > Anaerolineae > JAAYZQ01 > JAAYZQ01 > JAFGOG01. The sequence continues at coordinate 67,744 of DAOUGI010000112.1, forward strand.
TTCGAGACGACGATCCCATACTCCACACGACCGCCGAGCGATATCTCCTCGGGCGCTGTTTTGGACACGACCACCGGCCCGGTGGCCAGGATCGCGCCGTCAGCCTCTTGCAGGGAGCGTACCCAGGCGGGCAGCCGCGATCCGGTCCCGGTTACCTGAGGCCAGGCTTCCGCCGGAGGTGAGATGGTAGAGCTCGGCGTGATGGCGGCATCGGCTGCAGTGACCGGCGGACCAGGGCGCGCGCCGGTCGATTGGCCGGCTTGCACGGCGTCGAGCCCGGCAAACAACAGCGCCCAACCCGCGACCAGCGCGAACAAGGCGGCGCCGAGCATGTGGCGACGGAGCCAGGGCTGTATGATTCTGGCGGCTGTTTTCATCGTCATGCCTGCTGCTCCTCTCACGGGCACGGCTGGCTGTACCAGCTCGTCGTGCTGGCCTGGGTTTCGACTTCTTCGTCGGTGATATAGTCGACGTAAAGGGCGACGACGTAATAGGCCTTGCCGCATGTCTCGGGGGGGGCATCCACCCAGCTACTCGCATTGGGATCGTACAAGGTCTGCACCGGCTCAAACACAGAGCCGGGCGGAAAGTCAGCCCGGTAGATCCGAAAGCCGACGATCTTGGGCCGGTCGGCAAATCGATAGCTCCAGTTGATGGTGTTGGCGCCGCCGGCGGCGTCTTCGATGCCGGTGACGTTGTAGGGTGGGGGCGGCGGTTCGGGCGAGGCGATGTCGACGCGGATTGTTGCCTTGGTGGTGTTGGCTCCGCTGTTGTTTTGGACGATCAGCACATAGTCATCCGATTCTATGATCGATCCGGGCAACAAGAAACCATCCTCAATCAGCGCCTGTGGGCCAAAGTCCTGCAGGACAACTGACTCGGCATTCCGGACTTCCCAGGACAGTTTCATCCGCGATCCGCCCTCGACGCGATAGACATAAACCGGAAAGCCGCCCTCATCGAGCGTTTCGAGAAAAACGACCTGGTCGACGAGCGGGTCGTTGCCTTCGGCCTTGTAGTAGACGATGACGGGCGGCGGGTAGGGGGTCGGGGTTGCCGTTGGCGGAGGTGGGGCGGTCGGGACGGGTGTTGGGGTGGGTGTGGGTGTAGGCTCGACGGCCTTGACCTCGGCGGCCGCGCTGGCTTTTAGATCGCCATTGGAGGCGGTCAGCACAAACAGGGTGGTCTCCTCGACGGTGACGGTGATCGAATCCTGGGCTTTCAGGCCGCCGAGCTGCAAGCTGGGAGAACTGATCTCGATGTTGGTCGTGTCGCCGCTGACAGACCAGGTGAGCCTGACCACCTGACCCTTGCCGGCGATCACTTCTTTGGGCGTAGCTTCGAACAGTTGGATCTGCGGTGCGACGGGGATCGGCGTGGCCGTCGGCTGGGGACTGACGACCACCTCCTTGTACACCCCGTTCTTGGCCTCGGTGCCGTCTTCGGCGATCTTGATGGCCGTCAGCCGGTAGAGGAGCGAAGCCAGAGGCTGATCGCCGACATCGCCCTTGAGCGGCAGCCCGTTGCCGATCGGCTCGATGTTCACCACGTCGGCGCCGGACACCTCCCAGTTGATCCTCACCGTTTCGCCCACCAGGATAGCCAGTGGGTCGACGTCAAACCTGATGATCACCGGGGTCGGTATCGGCGTAGCCGTCGGCTGGAGAACCTTGACGAATACCGTTCTCTTGACCTCTTTGGGCCAGAAGCTGTTGGCGGCGATCAGGGTAAAGGTCGTGTCCTGCTCGATTTTGACCTTGCGGGTGCCGTTTTCCAGCTCAGTTCCCCGCAGTGGCTCTTCCATGTCGCCATATTGAAGCCGCAGGGACTCGGCGTCAAAGACCTGCCAAAAGACAGTGACGGTTTCGCCGGCCACGACGGTGGGTCGATCGACGCTGAACGAGGCGATCTGGGGCTCGACCGGGGTCACATACACCGCTATCTCCCGGCTGAGACCGGTGAACATGGGGACAATCTGCGAAATCCACGAGGAGGCGCGCAACCGGTATTTTGTATTGACGGTCGTGGTCATGACGACGGTCCCATCTGGGGTGTTCAGCTCGGAAGCGCTCTTGAAAGTCAGCCACTCTCCAGGGTTTTCAGTCCTGTATTCCAGTGTCGTGCCCAAGCCCAGGCTGTTCAGGCGGTTGAGGATATTGGTCGGGCTCAGGGCCTGGAATCGTGAGGCGTCGTAGGCCAGGACCACGGTGGCGCCAGGCCGCAGCGATTCCCTGGATTGAACCGCCAGGGCCGGCTCGGAAGCGGGCTTGAAGAGGAACACGATCAGGGCGACCAATGCCAGGAGTGTCAGCAGGATGACTCCCAGCCCGATGAGCGGCCTGGCTTTGATCTGGCCCATCACCGCGCGCGGCGCCTGGGCTCCCTCGGTCATGGATGTGGTGATGGTGTAGGAATAGGTGCGCGGCCGCAGGGCAATCAGACGGCGGCGCATGGGGGTGATGCCCACCGGTATAATGCTCTCGCCCGGAGACAGGCGCGCCTCGGCTTGCTTGGCCAGGCTCACCTCTTCATCCGGCATGTCGAACTCGAAGTGGCAGCGCCGCTCGTCGTCCTCGCCTTCGAGGCGAAAGACCGCGTCGCTGTTGCCCTTGTTGACGATCGGCAGGGTTACCTGCCCGGAGCGCCTCCGCCAGGAGACTGTCTGCCGCTTGGGGGACAGCTCACCTACGGCAAACTCGTAGTAGGGGTTGATGGTCAGGAGCGCGCCCATCTGGCTGACGTGACCGGGGTAGTTGGACGATGTCACTACTATGGCCAGGGGATGGGCTCCGGCGCGGCTGGTGGGCTGGCGGGGTGGGGTGATGGAGATGGTCACCGTCGCCCGGGCTCCTTCAAATAGGTTGACCTGGGGCTGGGAGATGGTGACCCAGCTCTCATCCACACCGCTGACCCGAACGGCAAACGCGGCCACGATCTGGCCGCCGTTGACGATGGTCAACTGCGCCGTGGCCGTTTGCTCTACATCCACGGTCCACTCATGGGCCGATAGCTCGGTGAGGATCAGGTCATCGGCTCGATCCGGAGGTGGGGCGGCTAACGCGGCCGGTCTGGAAAGCGGCTCCCCGGAGGGAACCGCGGGCCGCTCGATCCCGGGAGCTGCCGCCGCGGCGGGCTGGGGAATGGGCGCAGGCGATGGCGGCTGCTCCGGCTGCCTGCCGGAAAGGGGCTCTTTGGCAGCCACCCCCTCGGAAGGGCCTGCCACCAGGATGAGGGAGTAGCCGTCGATCTGAAAGGTATCCCAGTCGTGCAGCTCCTCGGAAACGTTAGGGGACAGGGGCAGGCCCCGCAATGTAGCCTCGGCCGGCCTGTCGCCAGCGCCAAGCACCATCAGGTGGTACGGCCTTTTGCGGTGATCCAGCACGGCGTAAAAAGGGGCGACGGTCGGGCTGTCGATCACGACGTCGTTCTCGGGGTGCCGTCCGATGTTGGTAACGCCCTTGCCCGGATCGAGCTCGTAGAACTCGATCTGGCCGCCGGGGCCGATGATCTCTAGTTGGTTGTGTGAAGCGTTTGCCATGGTGCGCGCTCTCCCTTCACCGGCCGTGAATCTCCTGACGGGGAGCTTCTCCGGCCCTGCCTTTCAGTGCGGCTCACCAGGTCCCTCCCAGCAGGAACGTAAGAACCAGCAGACACACGGCGATTGCCAGGATGACGACGTAGGGGAGGATCCGCAGGAACCGGGATGTTCCCGGAAACTGGACACTTTCTTCAGTGATGACCACGGGCGCCTGGCCCACGGTTTCGTGTAATTCAGCGGCTCGCGAAAGCACAGTGAAAGGATAGTCCTGCCTCGCTTCCCCTGCTGAAGAGGATCGCCACAAGGAGGGCGGGGCAGAACTGACCTCTAAATCGACCATCAGCACGCCGTCCGGTTCAACAGAGGGTGTTTGAGCCCACAAGGGCTCGCCCTCCCCGACCTGCTCCACCTGCGCTGGGGCAAACTGAGTCCCACTGTACGACGGCTCGGCCTGCCCAGATGTCGCAGGCTGGGCGCGTTTCCCGCGACCCGGCGAGGCCTTGGATTTGAGCTTGCTGCCTTGGCCTTTGAGCTGTTGGGCGCGAGAGACAGTGAGCTGCGTACGCCGCATCTGGCTGGCGGCCCGCGTCAGCGGCGCTCCAAGTGAGCGGGGCAGCAGGAGGCCGAGCGTGGAGAGCATGCTGGCGACAATGCCGCCGCCCTCCATGACCTGGTCGCCAACTCCCTCTTCCCGGCTTGCCGTCATGGCAGGCTGCTGCACCGCGGGGGCCGATGCCTGGACAGAGGGGACCCGTTGGGGATGTTTCTTCTCAGCTCGCTCGGCGGCCCGAGGCAGCGCGTCGCCGTCCAGCGTAAACTGGAACTTGAGGCTGCCCTCGGGGTCGGTGGCCTGCAATTCATAGCGGCTCTGGACGTTGCCCAGGTTGTGGATCTCTACCCGGATCGTCCGGGATCGGGTTTTTTGCTGCATCCGGGCGACCAGGACTATTGCCAGGCCGGCGAGGATCAGGATTGCGATAGCGATAAGGATGGGTATCAGCATATGGCCCTCTTAATCTCGCTCATTCCTTCAGCGGGCTCGACAAACGGAGCGTGTGGCGGTAAAAGGGAAGGACGCGCAGCATCTGAGAGACGGTGGCAATCTCTCCCGGGTAAGCCTCGGGCGCCGAGGCATGGATGGCGATGCGGTGCTCGCCAGCCGGAAGCTGGGGCCGCTGCGGGTGGCGCAGGCGCAGCGGGACCTCCTTTTCCGCCCTCGGAAACAGGATCGGCGCCGGCCCCATGTCGTAGCAATCAGGCTCCAATCCTTCCACCTCCAGCTTGAACTGCACCCCCGGCTTGTTCCCCGCGTTGCGCAAGATGACCGCCCCCTGAAGCGGGCGCGCCGGATCCAGCGTCGCGTGGGGCAAGAGAAGCTGCAGGCCGATGACGGCCGAAGCGTACTGTTCTTGAGCGGCAGCGTATGGATAGGCGGCCCTACCTGTCTCAGGCGCCTGGCTGCCGATCGCGGCACCAGACCCCCAACCGACCTCGCCCCACTCTGCTTCGCTCTGGGACTGGGCGATCCCTGCCGAGAATACGACGGTAAACTCGCCGAGCTGGAGACGATCTCCGGGGACGATGTCTGCCGCCGAGCGGGGGGCAATGATCCGATCTGCAGCCTGGCCCAGCACGACTTCGGTGTCACCCAGGTTGACGACGTGGTACCACTGCCTGTCGCCTTGGGCGCGCACGAGCTGGAGGTGCCGCGGCGCTACGCCTGCGCCCCGGGCGGCGGACAAGGCGATGTCGTTACTCGGATCGCTGCCGACGTAGATCAGGTTCCTCTCCAGGTTGAACTCTTTGTACCAGCCGTCCCGGTCGGTGATCCCTATTTTACACTGGTTCATTTATCCTTACTCCCCACCTCTAGGCCTGCATGTCGGGCTGCTGATCGATCAACAAACCGGCACTGGCCAGCCAACTTAGTTTGTTCTCCAACCCCTTGGCCAGCAACTGCCGGACCCGGCCGGCGTCCTCAACCGGCTTGCCATCCTCCTGCACCGTCAGGATGCCTTCGGCCACCGGCCCGGCCAGGAGCAGATCGACGAGCGCCTGGCGGTCGTGGGCACCGTTCAGGTAGCTCAATAGGAAAAGGTCCGCCTCCTCCAGGCTAACCCGCTCGTGGCGCAGGTTGGTGACCCGGGCGTTGTGGCGGCTGGCCTGGAAACGGGCCACATGGCTGGCCGTCGGGCAGTCAGCAACCTCGGATGCAACCGGAGGCGCATAGGTGTGCAGCTCTACCAGCTTGTCGCTGTAACTGTAGGCCATCAGCAAATTGGCTGCCAGTACCTGCGCGTCGAGCGCGGCGGTGTCGGGCGCTGCTGCCAGGTGGTCACGGGCTGCCGATAGCAATGCCTCAAAGGGCACAATCTGAGGCCAGACCTCGGCCAGATAGAGGATGGCTGCCTTGCTGACCGGATGGTCGATCGACAGGGTGGCGCCGTCGGTACCGCAAAACTGGACGACCGACACGGAACGGACGTCGGGATCGGGCGCGGCCGGTTGGGCCCGCGAGGCAGCGTACAAGCCTGACACCCGTTCGGGCTTGAGCGTGCGGCGCAGCACAACGGCCTCGTGGCATAGCATGGTCTGGCGGAAGGTCCGGTTGTGGACATAATCGACGTATTGTTCCGCCTCGAGGACGCTCCGAGCTATCTTGCGGACCGCCTCGGCTGCTTGGGGCGGCACGCATCCGCGGCTGCCGACCGTGGTCCGGAACTCGGCCTCGGCCAGGTATTGCAGGCCGTGGCACGTGGCATGTTCGATGAATTGGTGAAAGTAGACGGGGTCGTTGATCTCTTCCATTTCATCGTGAAGTAGAAGCGCGTCCTGCCTGGTGCGCGCGTCCTGCAGCTTGCCGTCAAGGAATTGGGAGTACATCTTGACAAAGCTGCCGTAGGCGTTGTCTTCGGGCAGTCCTATGCCGGCAAACAGGTCGAGCACGGCCCGTGCCTGGGCAGCCCGCGCTTCGGGGTCGGCCACATCGCGGGTGTGATACAGCATCAGGCCGCGCACGATCTGGATCATGTGCCAGCCAGGATAGGTGTTGTAGCTGACATAGGCCACTCCGTTGGCGGCCAGGTTCTGCCGGCAGATGGTGAGAAGCTTGTCCCGCACCGCCGGGGGCACCCAGGAGTAGACGCCATGGGCGATGATATAGTCGAATTGGCCCAGGTCAGCGTCGACGTCCATGATGTCCATCTGTTTGAGGCTGATGTTGTTGAGCCTCAATGCCGTCACCATTGCCTGGCCCTCGGCGATCTGGCGGGCCGAGATGTCGATGCCTACAAACTGGCTCTCGGGCAGGGTATAGGCCATTGGGATCAGGTTGCCCCCACCGGCGCAGCCCAGCTCCAGCACACGGCACCGTTCCACCGCCGCAGGGCTCATGCCCAGCAGGGTGGCCACGGTCGCCAGCCGGTCGGGGTGACTCTGGGAATAGGACAGGCTGGGATATGGTGTCTGGTCGTAGCTGGCTTGAGCGCCCATTCGCTACCTACTCCCCGTCCCCCTTGGCTTCGCTATCGGGCTTGGCTTCGTGGCGCTGCTTCAGGGCGTACGCGACCAGGTTGGCGCCCCACTCCATGGCGGTGCGGATCTCTTCGCGAGAGGCCGCCCGCCCGCGGCGCTCGCCCTGCCACAGGCAGCCATAGTCGCCCATGCTCCAGATTACCTGGCCGCCGGCAGCGGCGCCCACAAGCACTTTGGGGGCTCCTTTGATCTCAAACCCCGGCGGCGGAGCGGCAAACAGGTTTGGCTCGACCAGCAGGGCATCTCCCGGCTGGGGCTCTTGACAGGAAATGCCGAAGGAGGCCAAGAGGTCGGAGAAAGAAGCATCGGCCGGCGAGCTGTCGCCGTCTACCTCCCGCCGGCAGCTTTCGAACAGGAGGGTTCCGCCACCTTGGAGGTAGGCGTACAACGCGTTCATTTCGTCGCGGCTGAGCTGGAAGGCTCCGTGCCCGACCAGGTAGAGGAGGGCATAGTTTTCCAGGCCCGGCGCCAGGGGAACGCCGAGGTCGACACCGCCTATTGGCAAGCCCGGGGATCCGAGGCCGTTTCGCAAGGCACGGGCCAGGTAGGTGGCCCCTCGCCCGTGAGGGAGATCGGATGGCTTGGTCCCCTTGACCTGGCCCACATAGCTCACGGCCAGGCCGGCGGCTGACTGGCCGGCGCCTTGGGCCCTGCGGAAGCGCAGGTCGATCTCGTTCGGACCGGGATGCTCGGCATCCTGTGCGTTCAAGAGAGCGCTGTCGCGGCCCTGGCGCCAAAGCCGAGCCAGCTCCACGCACGGCGTATCAGGCAGGGCAGGCCGGACTTCGATCCCAAACTCGGCGTGAACGTAGAGGGGCCCGGGCTCCTGGGCATCACGGCTGCCGCCGGCCCTTGGGCGACTTTGCTCATAGCTCAGCAGCAGGTAGAGAAGGCCGTACGCCGTCCCGACGTCATAGGCTACCGGCTGGGTCACGACAATCATCTCGCCGTTCGGGTCGACGGCCATACCCGGCAGGATGTACAGGGTTGAGTCGGGCGGGTCGCTGGCAACAACGTTCAACCCGGTGACGATCCCCGGACCATGGCTGAGCAGGGCATGGAACCGCTGCTGCTGGCGGTGGTAGTCATGAGCCTCTTTCCAGACGGCAGCGGTCACCGCCAGGCCGTCAACCGGCTCGATCCGTTTGGTCGGAAATTCTTGCCACAATTCGTCTCTGGTCATGGACCCCTCTCTCATCTTTACTTCTCATGCAGTCTCGATACGCAGGGTATAGGTCGTGTGGGCCGGTTTTTCGGCGTCGATGATCGCCTCGATCTTTTGCCGGCGCTGGCGGGCGAGCTCTTTTTTGTCATCCTCCTCCGGGGACACGGCCGGCAGGCGGAGGGAGATGGTAAAGGTGTGGGGCATGTTGCCCTTGCCGAGGGCGATGCCCGGCCCCAACTGCGACTCGGGCCCCAGGCGAAAGTCGTAGGCCCGGTGCTCGACGATGTGCGGCTTGACGCCGGTATAGATGGTCAGATACTCCTCCAGGCCCTGCTTGGTGCCCCGCTTGCGGTACAAAAAGATCGCCGAACGGATCAACTGCCGCTGCTTCTCCTCTGGCCAGCTTTCGTCCAGCACCAGCCTCAGCCAGGAGGCCAGCCAGGGTAGGAACTCGGCCGGGGTTAGCCGTGGGTCAAAGTAGAGCCACAGATCATCTATCTGGCGCTCAAGCGGCTTCCAGAAACTGCCAAAGAGCATGAGAAAACGTCCCATTAGATCGTCTTCTTGGTAGATGGCCGGCAGGTATCTGAGGTATTCGCTCGTGGTCGACACGGTGACGGCGGCGGTCTCTTGGCTCAGAACTGACCACTCGTCGCCGGCCCCCGACGCCAGGACGGCGTGACTCTCCAGCACTAGGTCGTGCTGCATTGGGACGACATGGGCTTGCACCTGGCATTCGAAAGAAGCGGAGGCCGTGGGATCTTGCACAATTGTCCAAATCAGGTGGTGCGCGCCATTGTCTGTGGTAATCCGCGGCATGGTCCACTCTGCCGGGTCAAGAGTGCGGTAGTTGTCGAGGATCAGCTCTTTCGGCAGGCTGATCTCAAGCGTGAGATCGGGCGCTGACGGGGTCGCCCCGTCCGTACCGGTGGCGACGCGGGTATAAAAGGTGACTGTCTCCCCTGGGTGGCGCCGGTTCCAGTCGGCAACGTGCGACACGGTGCAGATGGGTCCTGCGTTTCCCTGATGCTCGGGGCGATCTGGCCGGCGGGAGACTGGCTCTGGCGCGCTCATAGTTCCACTATCCGAATATCGTGATCGAGCGAACAGCACAGCCCGTCGGCCGGGATGGGGATGACCCGCTGGTCAACCTTGGTCAGAGCCTCCTCGGCCGAAGGGGTTTCCTCACCTGCCTCCGACTGAGCCGCGACGGCTGTCCCTGCCAGGCCGCCTTTCTCCTCCACCCGCTCCGGTGCACTGCGAGACCCCGCGGCCCGTTCCTTGGCAGGGATCACCGGCCGGTAGCTGAGCCGGACGTCCAGGACGTGCTTGACGCCCGGAACTTTTTGGATCAGGGAATAGATCTCGGAGACGTACAGATCCCGGCCAAAGGGCCAGCCTTCCCAGTCGGGTCCAAGGAGCTGATCGAGGTCGGAACTTGAGCTGTCCGATCCCGCCGCAATCCCCGCGGTAGAGCGAAGTGGAAGAGGGGTGATGAGGTGATTCAGGCTCTCTTCTACCCTGGCCTTGACAGCGTCGGGCTGGCTGTACTCCGAGGCGACGATCTCGGCATAGACCTTGATCCCAAAATAGTTGGGCTCTCTGATGTGCAGTGTGGTCGTCAGCAACCGGTATCCGTCGAGGTGAGACCGGATCTGTTCTTTCAGATCCTCTTCCAGGTAAAGCTTGGACAGGTCGCCGGCCTGGAGCGCCTCAAATGCGGCCGGCACAACGAGCAGCTCGACCGTGCCGGGCGATAGGGTCCGGACAGTTGATTTGCGCTTGGTCCCACTCCGCTGCGCATCGAGAGCTGCCGTATTGCACCTGACTCGGGCCACGGCCCGGCTGGTTCCTTTGCCCAGGTTCTCGAAATCCTCGGCCGTCACGGCGCGCTGTTGGGCGCGCAGCTCACGGGCGGCGCGCATCTTGGCCTCTTCCAGGCTCTCCTGGTCGCGCCCGCCCTCGGCCCGGCGCAAGTTGATGACCCGGTCTATGTAGGGGATGGCCGATTTCATCACCTGGATCTTGCCGGCCGGCACGTTGCCGGTGACGCCGCCGCCATGGCGATACAGGCTGAAGCGGATCCGGCGCCCAGCCTCGGGGACGCGCCCGTACTGGCGCACCGTGCCGTCTGGCTGCTGGACCGCCGGACCAAATCGCACCTCGCCCGTGGACTCGTCCGTGGTAAAGTGGCGGTCGTAGCGGGTCGAGCCGGATAGGTCGGGCACCCGCTGCCACGGGATTAAGACCGGCTCGCCGTCTCGCATTTCTTCGACCTCGACCGTTTCGCCCGGTCGCAGGGCAAGGGCCGGCGCGTGCTGGAGGTGAAACACCTGGCCCGGCTCGCCATTGCTGTGGCCAAGCAGCTCGTCGGGCACGAACACGGCATGGGTAGCCCAGACGGTGCCTCCCAGAACATAGGCGGCGATCTGCTTGATGCGCGGCGACTCGGTGTACATGCCCTGCTCTGTGCGGCGCTGCTCGAGGCGGCAACGCAGCCAGTAGGCATTGCGGCCATGGACCTGGCCCGGCTTTATCGAAAGCGGCAGGTACAGGACGAGCGATCCAGCGGGGTTGTTGAGGCCGCCGGTGGTATCTTTTTCCCCCAAGCGGGTGCTCAGTGGCACTTCTTCCCATTGGTCGTCGCCGAGCGAGCACTCCCAGACAAGGGGCGGGTCTTCACGCCGCACGCCGACGGCCTGGGTCTCTTCACACTCAAAGGCCAGCCGCAGGAGGTAGCCACTGATGTCGTGGGCTTCGTCGAACCCGAGGTAGAAGGTGTCGCCCTGCTGGGGCTTGGGCCTGGTGAAGGGGTAAAAGATCTCGACGCCAAGGCGGGGCAGGTAGTTCCTGGTCAGATCAGACCCAATGCCGCCACGGCGCAGTTGGACCAGGTGGGGTGGGGCGATGGTTAATCGCTCGTCGGTGGTAAAGATCACTTCTGCTTCTTCCTCGGTGGGCCGGGTGGCTACCTCCAGGCCCTGGGGAACGACGGCGGTGGTGCTGTCTTCGGGCGTGATGGGCAAGGGGACCGACAGGTAGAATGTCAGCTCGGCGCGACCGCTGCTGGCCGGCTGGAGACAGACGCCGAGCATTTCCAAGAACTTGCAATAGTTCTTTTCCGGCACGCGGTTCGCCCGGTAGAGGAGCGCCTCGGTCATCCAGGCAAACAGCTCGATCAGGGTAATGCCCGGATCGCTCAGGTTATAGTCGGTCCATTCGGGGCAGTAGCGGATGATCCGCCGGCGGGCTTCATCCACCAGGTCCCTTTGAAACCTCAGGTCATCCAAATTCGGCGCTGGCAATGGCATAGATAGACGCCTCCTGATGCTGGGTCAGACTTGACTGTCCACTAGATCGGTCCTTCTTCTCCCATCAAGAAGAAGGGATAGACGATGCTGCGAGTGTCGTGCGTGTCCTTGATCTCGTAGTTTATCTCGATCAACAGAGTTCCATCCCGGCCCGGATCGATCAACGCGTTGACCTCTTGGACGTTGATGCGCGGCTCCCATCGGGCTAACGCCTCCTCGACATAATATGCGGCCAGGCCCCGCGTTGCCGCGTTCATGGAGGCAAAGACCAGCTCGTGGATGCGGCAGCCAAACTCGGGCCGCATCATCCGCTCGCCTGGGGCTGTTCCCAGGATGATCCGGATGGCCTGTTCGATGTCGTGGGCGCCCCGGGCCAGGGCGATCCCCCCCTGTTGGTCGATCTGGAGGGGAAAGGCCAGCCCCTGGCCGATAAACTCTCTGTCCCTGCTATGGCTATTCATGGTTTCACCTTTGGTGAGTCGGGCGGGTCTCGGACCCGCCCCTACGTTACGGGCCGATCAAAACGGTCGGCGCGCCCATGCCAACGGCAGTGGTGACCGGCACGCCGCTGTAAGGATTGACACCGGTTACCTGGCTCGTGACGCGCGCCGCGGGCCGCCCACCGATCAGCACGGTGGGTGCGCCCACCGTGATCGCGCCGGTGCAGGCGTTGCCCGCTACCAGGTCGCCCATGACCGCTGCCGGCAGGCCCCCGATCAGGACGGTAGGCACGCCGGGCCCGGTGATCGTGTCGCCGGTAACGGTTATATCGCCCACACGGGCGGCAGGAAATGGCATCGCTCACTCCTCTAGTTGATCTTGACGATGGCGCCCTGCACCATGACCATGGCTCCGCCCTTGACTTCGGTCTGGGCACTGCCGTTGACGCTGACCGCCGGGGCTTTGAGCTCGCCCTTGGCGACGCCTTCCAAGCCCAACTGGATGCCCTTGAGCTTGGCATTGCCGCCGCTGGCTTCCATGGTCATGTCCATGGTGCTCTTGAGCGTGATCTTGCCCTTGGCGTTCACGACAAAATCACCGTTGACGCTGATGGTCATGCTGTTCTTGGTCGAATCGATGACCATTTGGTTGTTGCCGGTCTTGTCCTTGATGGTGATCGCTTCGCTGCCGCTCTTGTCGTTCAGGATGACGGTGTGGCCGCTCTTGGAGGTGACCGATACCTGTTCTTCGCCCGCCTTGTCATCGAGGATGATCAGGTGGCCGGCCCGGGTTTTCAGCACCCGCTGGTTGACCTTGCCGCCGGCAGTCGCTTCGTTGTTTGCCTTGGGCGGCTTGTCGGTACTGCTCCACAGCGCTCCGACGATGTAAGGATGGTGGACATCGCCATGCTCAAAGGCGATCAGGACCTCGTCGTTGACCTCGGGCAGGTAAAGGAATCCCCGCTGCGCGCCGGCCATGGGCGAGGCGATGCGGACCCAATCGCTTTCTATCTCGCCCAGCCAGGCGTATTTCACCTTGACCCGCCCCAGGTTGTCGGGATCGTTCAGGTTGGTGACCACAGCGGTCACCACGCCATCAACCCTCTGGCCATGCCCGTTGCCCGAATCCAGCAGATGGCTGAGGGTGTTGGGCTGGCGGCCGGTGATGCTGAAGCTGGTCTGGTAGCCGTTGGTATTGTAGACGTGGGTGGCCGAAGTGACCAGGTAGCTGCCGCTGAAGCGGGTGCCAACACCCTTGATGGTGATCTTGCGGCCGGCCCGCACATTGGGATTGCCGTCACACACCCCCTCAGCCTGGACAAAATCGCGGCTGATGTCGTTGCTCAGGCCGGTAGCCAGCTCTGTGGCTTCGGCGGCGGTGAAAACAGGCCGGTCGGTGATGACCGCTTCGGCTGTGCTAAAGGCTGAGTTGGCTTTGGCCCCGCCGGTCTGGGTCATGCCACCCTGGTTCAGGCCGCTATTCGGTGCCTGTTGGCTGGTGATCGCTGCCTTGCCTTTGGGATCCCAACCTTTGACGATCATCGTGTTGGCTTGGCCGCTGGACGTCCAGCAGGGTTGAAAGCTGAGCAGGTTGCCACCGTAGTCGAGCTCCGGGCCCGCGGTCAGGGCGGCATCCCCCTTTTTGAAATAGAGGTTGCCATCGCCGGCCCACACCTGGTAGCCGATCCGCTCGGCACGAGCCCGGAGGAATTCCATATTGGTCTGATTGTTCTGTAGAACATAATCGTAGGTGACGGTGGTGGCGTCCACTTGTGGTGACAATCCTGCCTCTCCGGCAATGGAGGTGGCCAGGTCGCTGTCTTTTTTGCTTAGAAAGGTACGGGTCTTTTTCCCCCGGTGCAGGCGGTGGGCCTTGTCATAGCCGCGGACGGTCATGACCGGCATGCCTCCAACGGGGAAGGATGGCTCTAGGGCGGTGATCTCGCCGCTGATGAGGGTACCCTTGATCTCTTTTCCGTAATATTCGGCAGGAACGGTGACGCCGATCTCGACCTCTTTGCCGATGTCCAGCGTCGTGTCGTCTACCCACTTGAAAGAGGGATCGTTCAGCCGGATCGTAAACAGGCCGGGCAGGTGCAGGCTGGTATCGACGACGAACTCGTCCAGGTCGTCCATGAACTCCTGCGAGACATCCTGGCCACCGATCTTGATGGTGGGCAACGTTATAAGAGTGGGCACAGATACCCCCTTTCCGATCTCTTACTCATGGCAAGGGTGTGAGCTTTAATACCTGCCCCGGCCGCAGGTCCATGGGATTGGCCAGGTCGTTCGTGTCGGCAATGTGGCGCCAGCAGGCCGGATCGCCATATTCCCGGTAGGCGATCCAATCGAGCGTCTGCCCCTCGTGCACCACCCAGATCTTTCTGGCTTCGGTGCGGGTCGTCGGGTTTTGCCCTTTCTTTTCCATCTCGGTTTCGGAAAAGGTGACGTCGACGTTGGCGCGCAGCGGCGTACCGTCGGCCTTGAACATGGTAAAATTCTGAGCTATCTGGGTGATGACGCCTTTGTAGGATAGATAGGTCCCCCACTGGAACATGCACACCGGCGGCTCGCCCTTCTGAGTCTTGGGATCCTTCTTCGTCTCGTCTATCTGGGCCATCTCGATCAGCGTTTTGTACTTGTTCCGCACGTCCGAGCCGTCGCTGGTCGAATCAAAGACCAGCTTGACGGTCAGGTCCTGCGGCTGGCCGCCGGCGAACTCGGGGTTTCCGACGTTCTTGCCTTTTTTCTTGCGATAGACCCACTTGATGACTCTGGTGATCGCAAAGTCCTTGGGATTGAATTGGCAGACGATCTTTTTGCTGGTGTTGTCCGCCTGAAATATCTCGGCTTTTTGCAGATCGGCCATTACCTATCTCCTGTGTCGCGATCCACTTTGCTCATTGTCCTACCGGCCTGACCTTCGCTCGCGCTCGACGGCCAGCATGCGCTTGAGGATTGGATATACCTGGCGGGCCAGATGATCCAGGTCCGGGGCAGATTTCTCCTCCTTTTCTGCCGCTTGGCCGGTGGCCGGCGTCGCCTTGACCTCGCGCTGTACCCACCCTCCTTCGCCAACCACAGCGGGGGATGGCTGCCGTTGAACCACCTGGGGTGGGGCCAAGGGCAGCTCGGCGACCAGCGCCTGTCCACCCCCTTTCCGCTGTGCGCCCGTCCCTTCCTTCATCCCCTGATGGGGATCTGCGTGGGCTGGCGTGAAGGATGTCTCTGGGGACCGGGCAAGGCTAATAGTCGGCGCCTGTGTTGTCACCGTAACCGGTTCTCGCAGGGGCAGTTGGGCTGCCCTCGCGGCCGGACTGCTGGGTGTATAGAGCCGGGTACGCTCCACTGCCGGCTCGGTTGCAGCGTCCTCTCCTCCAAAGGGGCCTTTCTCAAAACGGGCTTGCACGCGGGCCTCCGGAGGTGTGATGCGGGCTGAATCGTCACGGACCACAGTCGGCGGACCCGACTCGATCAGAGGCAGGTGCGTCCTGGACGCTGCCCGGGCCAATACCTCTTCACCCAGCTCAGCGGCAGTCTCACGCCGCCTCGCTCTAGTAGGGCGCTCCTCCGGCCCGATCTGGCGCTGGACGTGGGGCGGTGCTGTGGGTGGAGTGGGTGCTGCTGCCTGCTTTTGCGGCGTGGTCTCGGCTAACGGCGGCACCGGCCCCTTGGCTTGAAGTGCAATGGCAGGCGGCTCTGCTTCTGTTTCCATCCCGGCTCTTTCAACTGGGACCGTGCGGCGCTGAACGGATGGCTCTGCGAGTGCCTCGGCCGAGGGTGGTGCGAGCCGTTCTGTCACCTTTGATGATGGCCTGTGCGCATCAGGCGGCTGTTCCTCTACCTGGCGTTGAACGGCCGACGCTCCCCGGCCAACGGGCGGTGCAGGGAACACTGCTTCGGCCGGCGGTGACATCGGCGGCGGTGCAGACGGCTGTTCCTCGGCGCGGCGTAGGACGGTCGGTGCGGCGGGCCGCGCGGGCGCAGGCTCGTGGCTGAGCGGCGGTGTTGCTTCTTCCGGCGGTGTCTCGGGCGGCAGTTCCACTACCCGGCGTTGGACGGTCGGTGCGGCGGGCCGCAAGGGCGCCGGCTCATGGCCGACCGGCGGTGTTGCTTCTTCCGGCAGTGTCTCAGGCGACCATTCCTCCACCTGGCGTTGGACGGTCGATGCGGCGGGCGGTGCAGGCGCAGGCTCGTGGCTGAGCGGCGGTGTTGCTTCTTCCGGCAGTGTCTCGGGCGGCAGTTCCTCTACGCGGCGTTGGACGGTCGGTTCAGCAGGCCGCGCAGGTGAAGGCTCGCGGCCGACCGGCGGTGTTGCTTCTCCCGGCAGTGTCTCGGGCGGCAGTTCCTCTACCCGGCGCTGGACGGTCGGTGCGGCAGGCCGCGCGGGCGCAGGCTCATGGCCGACCGACGGTGTTGCTTCTCCCGGCAGTGTCTCGGGCGGCTGTTCCTCTATCCGGCGTTGGACGGTCGGTGCGGCGGGCCGTGCAGGCGCAGGCTCGCGGCTGACCGGCGCTCTTGCTTCTTCCGGCAGTGTCTC
>DAOUGI010000113.1:0-4817 GCA_034429215.1 Anaerolineae bacterium
CCAGCGCGGCGAGCAGCAGCGGCAGTATCCCGACAAAGGCCGCTTCCTCCCAGTAGGTGCCGTAAGCCCAGTACTCACCGCGGGCGGGGTTGCCAAAGAAATCGGGGGCCAGCAGGGTGATGAGCCGCCACGGCCAGAAAGACAGCTCGTGGGCAAACTGCAGGTCGTCGAGCGTGCCGGCCCGTTGCGAATTGGCCGCCAGCTCGGCGGCCGGCAGGAGCTGGACGGCGGCCAGGAACAGGCCCCACAGCGCGGCCACGACCACAGGCCACGCACTTTTGAAAATCCCGCGGCGACGTTCCCGGAAGGCTCGCCACAGGGCAAAAGCGGCGACGATGAGCAGGCTGTAGAAACTGGTTTGGGCGTGGCCGGCCAGAAGCTGGAGGGCGATGGTGAGGGCCAGCAGGGCGGTGTATCGGCAGGTGTGGGCTCCTACTTTTGGCCTGGTCACTATCTTTTCTGTCAACGCCAGGAGCAGCGGCAGCCAGGTGATAGCATATACCATGCTGGGAAAGACCCAGTGGGCGACGAGATAGCCGCCCAGACCGTAGGCCAGGCCGGTCACCAGAGCGCCAAAGCGGTCCAGGCCGAGTGTCCGGCCGAGGCAGTAGGCGAACAAGCCGGCCAGCGCCACGTGCAGGGCCAGCTCCCAGCCAAAGGCCCGCTCGACAGGCATGAGAAGAAAGAGGACGTTGAGCGGGTAGAAAGCTGCCGTCTGCAAGTTGGCCGCCAGGGGCGCGCCGGCGCCCAGGTAGGGGTTCCACAGAGGCCAGTGGCCGGCCTGGATCTGCTCGACGGCCAATTGGCGCCAGGGGTAGAATTGCAGCAGGTAGACGCCCCAGTAAAGGACCCGGCCGCCAAACAGGAACCGGGCGTAGAGGACGAGCGGCAGAACGATCAGCACTGCCGGCGCCACCAGCGCGGCTCGGTTCCACCGGCGCAGGATGGGGCGATCGATTGTGGAATCCGCACGGCTCATCGGCGCCTCCACCGGGCGATCAGGCGCGCTGCTGAGCAACCCGCCAATGCCAGGGCTGTTGCGCCGGAGACGATCAGCCCGACTTGGACAGTCCACGGTGTGTACAGAAACTCGACGGTGTGAGCGCCCGCCTCCAGGTAGACGCCGCGCAGGATGGCGTCGGTGCGCACGATCGGGATCGGGCGGCCGTTATCACGAGCCTGCCAACCCGGATACCAGATCTCGCTCAACACCAGCAGGCCGGGTGCATCCAGGGTGGTCTGCACCTCCACCCGGTCGGGTGAATAGCCGGTAACCTGAGCTGCTGCGGTCTCTTCGGATCCGTCGAGACGCCGGCCGCCGGCAACCAGGGCCGTGTCCTCCAGGTTGATCGCCTCCAGGCGGGCCATCTCTTCATCCATCGTACCGGAAATCGGCTCTGTGTGGTGGACGACAAAGGCGCGGGGCAGAGCCAGGGTATTCTCATAGACCAGCGTGCCGGCTCCCTGCCAGCGCAAAGCCAGACCGGCCATCTCCAGCGGGAAGGCAGAGACCACGTACCGGCCGTTGAGCAGGCCCAACAGGCGCAGGTCAGGCAGCGCCAGGTCGGCCGGCTCTTTGGGCAGCCCGCCGGGGAAGGGCGGCAGCGTTACGCTAAATGCCTCCTGGTCGTATCCGCCGGCAACGGCCATGAACCGGTCGTAACGGGTCAGGTGCACCGGCTCGACGCCGTCGATCTGCTGCAGGCCGGCCTGGGCGGCGGCCGGTTGGGGCAGGCTGTAGCTGGGCGAATAGGTGCGGAAGGGGCCGGGCTGGGCTGCCAGCCACTCGGCGGCCTCGTGACCCGGCGCCGATACCTCGGCCAGGGACGGGAAGCGGAACAGGGTCAGGTCAAAGCTGAGCAGGTCGACGGCGATCAGCGCGATGGCCAGCCAGACAAATAGGGTCCCCGATCCAGAGCCGAGTGGGACAGGTTGGGATCTGCCACGAGCAGCCCACAGAAGCAGGGCGCCGCTCAGCGCGCCAAAGAGCGCCAATCCCCACGCGCCGCGCCCGTACTGGTGGGATAGTATCATCACGCCCAGGCTGAGGGTCACGGCGCAGCCGATCGCGGCGACCAGCAGCAACGAGGCTGCCCGGCGGCGGCGAAGGCGCTGCCAGATCTCTCCCCAGGCTTCCAGGCCGTAAGCGGCCAGGACGGCCAGGCCCAGCGTGACAAAGAACCACAGGCGGGCCGGGGTCCGCATCCAGCGCAGGCCGGGCAAGAGGGTATAGGCCGGCCGGTAGAACGGGGTGTAACTCCCCAAGGCCAGGATTACCCCGGCCAGGATCAGCAGGGAAAACGCAATAACCGGCCATTGACGGCGGATCCCGCCCGACCTGGCAGCGGCGAACAGGCCCAGCCACGAGGCCGCCGCCAGGCCCAAGGTCAGCAGCCCGGGGTAGATCGTCAATTCATGTCCGGTGGCGGCGGTAGGAAACAGGATGCCGGCCAGCGTCTGCCCCGGCGACAGGGAAAGGAGGGTTGCCTCGGCAAAGCTGAAGGAGCGGTTGCTGTGGGGAGCCATCTCCAGCAGGGGAATGAGCTGAGCCGCGCCGAGAAGGACAGCCGCTGCCGGTATGGCAGCCAGCCGGGGCAGTTGGCTCAACACTTTCCATCCTCTCCCCCTGTGCTCCGAGCCCTGTTCCTGGGACTCGGCCGGCGCCATGAGCAGGTAGCCCGCGGCATAGATGACCAGGCCATAGGCAGTGTAGACCAGCGCATAGGTGTGGGTTGTCGCCTGGGCAGCCAGGGCTGCCCCGGTGAGCAGGGCAAAGGCCAGGCTGCGCCGTGTCAGGGTGCGGTGAAGGAAGGCGAACGCCCACGGTGTCCAGGCGATGGCAGGCACCAGGCTGGCGTGGCCGATGGCCGTGTGGGCAGCCAGCTTGCCGCTTAGGGTAAAGATGACGGCAGCCAGCAGGGCAGACTCTGGCCGGCGGCCCAGGCCGCGCACCAGCCAGTAGGCGCCGATCCCGGCCCAGGCAAGGTGTAACGCGTAGAATAGCGAAAAGGCCCAGGTCAGCCCCGCCGCTGTCGGCGGGGCCAGCGGGCCGGCCAGCAGCAGCAGGGCCGGTGGGTAAAAAAGCATGGCCAATTGGTTGGCCGCCAGCGGTTGGCCGCTCAGTCCGTAGGATGCCCACAGCGGCCAGCCGTCGCCCTGGGCCAGCGATTCTCGGATCAGCGTCGTCTTGGGCCAGTGGATCAGGGTCAGGTCGGAAAACTCGGACCAACTGGGATAGATCAGGCGCGAGGGTTGGGCCAGGGCCGGCAGCAGAAGGAGCGCGGCCAGGCCGGCTATGATGAGGTTGTAGGCGGCATCGCGGGAGCGCAGCCTCACGGCTTGGCCTCCACGCGATAGAGGATCGCGCCGCTGCCGGTCCAGACCGGGACCAGACCCAGGGCTGTTGCATCCGCCTCCAGCCGGTCGCGGGCAGCCGGATCGCGGGCGTCGACAAAGACAACCTGCACATCGTAGCGGTCCAGCGTGGCGCGGCGCTCGGCTGTGGTCGTCTCGTGGCCGTAGAAACGGGCCACCTCTGCCTTTTTCGCTTCAGCGTCGATCGTTTCGAAGGGATGGCCGTAGACGACGCGGTTGCCGGCCCAGGCTGGGATGAACTCGCCGCTGTCCACCGGCGCGAGCACGGTGTCGGTCCACGAGGTGTTGGCTTGGAGCCACGACCAGGCCGCAGCCTCGCCGGAGCTCATGACCAGGGGAGACCGACCCTGCGCCATACCGGCGACCGCCACCAACGGCACAAACACGATGGTCAGCGCGCTCAGACCGACGATCAGGCCGGTGACCAGGGCCCGGCGCCGTGCCTCGACGCGGGGCCAAACGACCTGCTCGAGCCCCATGGCCGCGAGCAGCACCAGGGGCACGTGGAGGCCGGTGATGAACCGCCGCTGCAGGGCAAAGGGCAGATAGAGCAGCACGACAGCGCTGCCTACCCAGGACAGGAGCAGCAGGTCCACGGGCCGGCGGCGGCGGAAGGCCGATGGGATGCCGGCTATGGCCAGGATCAGGACCAGGCCATAGCCCAGCGCATAGTTCCAGGGGGGCAGCGAAGCGGTCAGGTTCTGGGCCGACCAGGCAGCCAGGGCAGGGTTGGTGCGGTAGACATAAAGGTCATAGATCATCACCGGCGCTGCGGCCAGGGCTGCCGTTCCGGCCAGGAGGATCTGCCGCCAGGGCAGGCGGTGGTGCTGCACAGCCAGGGTGGCCAGGTAGACCGCTAGAACGGTCAGCACAATAGGCACGGGGAACGGCTGAACGACGGCCAGCGCGAGGCCGAATAGGGCAGAGCGGATGGCCGGCCACACAGCAGCCGGCGGTGGTGAATCGCCTGCGCCTAGCACTTCGAGGAGGATCAGCAGCATCAGGCCGATGGCCAGCGGAAAGTGCGGGTTGACCAGGATGCTCAGAAAGGTAAACCCCTCAGCCACCCACAGGTCGGCGGTGATGATGCCCAGGGGCGCCAGCAGCCAGCCCAAGCCGGCCGAAAAGGCCAGCAGCAGGAAAGCTGCCCGGCGGGTGCGCGCCTGGTCAAAGCAGCGGGTGATGAAACGGTAGGCGACCAACAACATAAAGATGCCGGCGGCGATGCGGGCCAGGTGATAGGTCAACGGCAGGGGCAAGCCCAGGATAGATGACAGGTGACCCAAAGCCAGATAGAAGGTATAAACCAACGCGCCCTCGTGTGGTTCTGGGGTGAAGGCGAGGTGGAAGAGCCAGTCGCCCCGGGCGCCCTGCTGCATCTTGGCATAGTACGACTCGCCGTCAAAGTGGTTGACCAGCAGGCCGGTGTATTGTGCGCCGTC
>DAOUGI010000114.1:0-39668 GCA_034429215.1 Anaerolineae bacterium
GAACCGGCGGCCAGGCCGCCGTCCAGGGCGGGCGAGCCGATCCAGATCACTACGATCGACGTCGGGTCGGTCGAAGTGGGCAAGGGGATCGAGATGGCGAAGACGGTGATCGCCACGCCGATGGAAGTGGCTACCGGCGAGCTGGCGGACATGTTCCCCCAACCATTGGTTATGCCCCAGGTGGACATGTCAAGCCTGGCGCCGGCCGCAGACCAGACCATGATCAGCATGCCGGAACCGCCGCCGATGCCGGTGGTCGACTGGAGCGACATCGCTCCCCCGATGCCAGAGGTGCCAACTATCGAGGATATCCCCATCAACCGGGAGGGCGATTGATCCGGCTGGCCGATCTGCTGGCGGCCACGGGTGGGACCGTTCACGGGCCGATCTTTGCCGAGACGTTCACCGACTTTTGCTACGACACCCGCGTGCTCAAGCCCGGCGAGCTGTTCCTGGCCGTCGTAGCCGACACGGGCGACGGCCATGATTATGTCCTGGATGCCGCCAGGCAAGGGGCGGCCGGCGTGCTCTGCCAGCGGCCGTTCGACCTGGCTCCCTACCAGGTCACCTGTGTGGTCGTGGACGACAGCCGACAGGCACTGCTCGACTGGGCGCGCTACATCCTGCGTCGTTTTGCCCCTCGCGTCGTGGGCATCACCGGTTCCAGCGGGAAAACGACGACCAAAGAGTTGACTGCGGCGATCGTGGGCCAGCGCTATCCGGTTTTCCGCAATTATGGCAACTATAACGACCGGTATGGGTTGCCAATCGCCCTGGGACGCCTGACCCCGGAGCACCAGGTCGCCGTCCTGGAGCTGGCCTGTGACAGTATGGACGAGATCCGCGAGCTAGCCACGCTCACCCGCCCTCAGATCGGCGTCGTCACGACGATCAACGAGACGCACCTGGCTTACTTGGGATCGCTGGAAGCGATCGCGGTGGAGAAAGGTCGCCTGGTAGAAGCGCTGCCCCCGGCGGCTGAAGGCGGAGTGGCCATCCTGAACTATGACGACCCACGGGTCCGAGCCATGGCAGCCCGCACCCGGGCGCGGGTCGTCACTTATGGCCTGGGGCCCGACGCCGACCTGGTCGCCGGGGCGGTGGAGGCCGGGCCAGAGGGGACGTCGTTCACCGTTTTCGTCAAGGATTTCTTCCCGGTGCCAGGGCTGAGGGGCAAACGCAAGCTGCGGGTTCAGATGTCTTTGCTCGGCCAGCACCACGTGTATGCCGCGCTGGCTGCGGTGGCGGTGGGGCTGACGCTGGGGGTGTCGTTGGACGAGGCGCTGTCGGCGCTGGCCGAGGCGCGGCCCCTGCCGGGGCGGCTGAACCCGCTGCCGGGGATTCACAAAACGGTGATCCTGGACGACAGTTTCAGCGCCAGCCTGGCCACGACACTGGCCGCCCTCGATACGCTGGCCTTGTTCAAAAGCGGAAGGCGCTGTGCCGTGTTGGGCGACCTGTCCGAGCTGGGGAGCATGGAAGAGGAGGCCTGTCGCCGGGTAGGCAAGCAGGCGGCGCAGGTGGCCGATCTGCTGGTGACGCAGGGGGATGGGAGCCAGCGGATCGCGCAGCATGCCCTGGCCCACGGGCTGTCTGCCAGTCAGGTGGTGATGACCTACACCGCCGAGGACACGCTGCGTGGCCTGGCGGGCCAGCTACGACCGGGCGATACGGTCCTGGTCAAGGGACCGGTCGAGTCACGGATGGAGCAGGTGGTGGCCGGGCTGCTGGCCGAGCCTGAACAGGCGGCCGGGCTGCTGGTGCGGCAAACGGCCGGCTGGCAAAAGGCCCGGCTGCTCCGCCCCGGACGGCCTACCTGGGTGGAAGTAGACCTGGAGGCGATCGCTCACAATGTGCAGCGGATCGTGGAGATGGTCGGGGCCAAGGTGATGGTGATGGCCGTCTTGAAAGCCGACGGCTATGGCCACGGGGCGATCCGGGTGGCGCGGACGGCGTTGAACAACGGCGCTCGCTACCTGGGTGTGGCCAGCATCAACGAGGGAATAGTGCTGCGCCGGGCAGGCATCACCGCCCCGATCCTGGTGCTGGGCTATACGCCGGCCTGGCAGGCCAGGGAGCTGGTGCTAAACGGCCTGTCGGCTACGGTTTTTAACCTCGACGTAGCCCGGGCGCTGAGCCGGGCAGCCGCCGACCTCCCCGTCGTGGCGGACAGGCCGGGGAACGGGCGGGTGCTGACGCACGTCAAGGTGGATACGGGCATGAGCCGGCTTGGCCTGCTGCCCGACGAGGTGCTGCCTTTTGTCCTGGAGCTGCAGAGGGTACCCAACCTGGCGGTGGAGGGGATCTTGACCCATTTTTCGGTGGCCGACAGCGACCCGGACTATACGCGGTGGCAGCTCGACCGCTTCCAGCAGGTGCTGGGGCTGCTGACCGAAGCAGGCATCCGCCCGCCGCTGGCCCACGCGGCCAATTCGGCGGCCATGCTAAGCTTGCCGGAGAGCCGCCTGGACATGGTCCGGCCGGGCATTGCACTGTATGGGCTGAATCCCTCGTGTCAGGTGCGCTGCCCGCCCGATTTCCGACCGGCCATGCGCTTTAAAACCCAGATCGCACAGGTCAAGACGCTGCCGTCTGGAAGTTATGTCAGCTATGGGAATACCTACCAAACCAGCGGCGAGCAACGCATCGCCGTCATTCCGGTGGGGTATGCCGATGGGTTTCGCCGGGCACCGCGCCATTGGGGGGCGGTTTTGGTACGGGGCCAGCGAGCGGCCATCGTGGGCCGGGTGTCGATGGATCAGACAATGATCGACGTGACGGCCATCCCCGGGGTACGCCAAGGCGACGAGGTCGTGCTCATCGGCGAGCAAGGGGACGAACAGATCACTGCCGAGGAAGTGGCAGAGCGGCTTGGGACGATCAGCTACGAAGTAGTGAGCGAAATTCTGGCTCGCGTCCCGCGAATTGTGTGATGCCGAATGACTCTTCTTAAGCCTCGTCCTTCTTGACTTCTTCTTCTTCTTCTTCGGGTTCTTTCACTGCCTTGCGAAAGCCGCTGATCGCTTTGCCCAAGGCAGGGCCAACATCGGCGATCTTGCCCACGCCGAAAATGAGAGCCACGATTATGGCGATGATCGCCAGCTCCTGCCACCCAAATCCACCCATCTGTTACGCTCCTATTTCAGATTTCTCGATACCCAATGCATCTAGATCGGACACCGCCGTGTCCAGGGCCCGGCGAACCATGGCCCGGATCAGCGGATGGTCGTGAGACGCGCCGCCGGCGAACCGTTGGGCCGCCACCAGGGCCAGACGGGCCTCGGCCTCGTCACCGGCGAGCAGCAGCCATTCGCTCATCGCCTCTAACCGCCGGCCGAACACCTGGGCCACTATTGGCTCGGCAAACAGCTCGGCGGCCAGGCGGGTGACCCACCTTTCCAGCCTCCTCGATTGGCTCCGCCGGTCGAGGAGCTGAGACAGCTCCTGCGCCGGCCGGATCACCGCCTCACCCTGGAGCATCCAGGTGGCAAACGCCGGGTGCTCCAGCA
Source organism: Anaerolineae bacterium (assembly GCA_034429215.1). GTDB lineage: Bacteria > Chloroflexota > Anaerolineae > JAAYZQ01 > JAAYZQ01 > JAFGOG01. The sequence continues at coordinate 3,510 of DAOUGI010000114.1, forward strand.
ACCGACCTGAATCGCCGCTCAGATCCTGGTCACCTGGATCGAGCTGTGGCAAGCGCTTGAGCGGCAGCGCCCCAGCACCGGTCACATCCCACAGCCAGGCACTGAACAGCCGGAGCGGCCCCGCAACCGGGATCTGCGTCTCGCGGTTACGGGCCAAGGCCTCAAGCACAAGCCGCCGGCCCAGATCAAACGGCGCCTCCAGCATCAGCAGCACTCCGGAGCCGCCGGGCACCGGGACGTCGTGCACATGGCCCGGCTCTCGCCGGGGCGGCAGCATCAGCGCCGGCACCTGCTCGTGGCCCGCCGCTTCTACTGCGCCGGCCCGATCGCTCAACAGGACGTTGAGAAACTTGACCTGGGCTGCCGACCGGCTACCCCTGACGAACCACACACTCTGCCGCCCCAATCCATCCACCGGGCTAATCAGCGCCCGCCAATCGGAGCCGGGCGGCGACGCGGGCTCGAGTGGGACGCCAGCGAACTGCAGCTTGCGCAGCGATCGTTCGGCCAAGGGACGAAGATCGGGCGCAGTGGCCGGGATCAATGTCCGCAAGACGGACGCCGCCTCGGGCAGACGCAGAGTCGCGAGCGCCTGCAAGGCTCTGGCAGCGATCTCACCCCGCACGTCCTGGGCGATCATGCGCAGCAGCTCGACGGCCTGCCGGTCGCCAATGGCCTGCAAGGCTCCGACGACGGCCAGGACGACATCGGGCTCTTGTCGATCCAGGCCCTGGACGAACTCGACCAGGACGGACGGATCCTGCTCCCCACGGGCCAATACTTCTTCCAGTGAGGAGAGCGCCACCCCCTCGGGGTTGGACAGGCCGGCAAGGAGATCTTCATCCGGCTCCTGGTCCAGAAATCGTTCCAGGATGGTCATGGCTCCGATACGGCCTGGGTCGGTGTGTCCCGGCTCGAGCACAACCTGGCGCAACGCCCGGACGATCTCATCGCGGTCGAGGTAGGCAGCGACCGTGCCCAGCACTTCCAACAGCCGGGGATCGGCCCGGTCCAAAGCCGGCAGGCTGCCGACGATGGCCGGGATGACCTGTGAACCCAGGGCAGCGATCTGCTGCGCCCGCCGCCTAAAGTCGGTGTCCGACGCGGAGGTGAGCATGTCGCGCAGATCGGCTTCGATCTGTCGCCGTTCATACAGCGTGGTGATGATCTTCTGACCGGCCGGCACCCTGTGCTCTGCCCTCCTCTACGCAGCGGCCATTATAGCACAGGTGATCGGCAAGGACAAGTCTGAGAAAATAGCAGGCCGGGCTAGGGTGTGTTTCAGGATTCTGGGTAAGCGCTTGCAAGGTGGCATTTCCCCCTCACCCCAGCCCTCTCCCCCAGGGGGAGAGGGAGCAGGCAGCCGTGGCATCCAGAAATGTGAAACGCACCCTGAGATCAACTGCAGAAGGTGTAAGTTGCCAATTTGAGCAACAGGCGTTACAATAACGGGCAGGGGGTGATGATGGATCGACGCAGCCTGCGCAGGTTTTGCATGGGTATTGCCATCGGCGGCGGTTTAGCTCTGATGGTTTTGCTGTGCTTGGGGATAGCCCTGGTTCGGAGCGTTCGGCCGCTTTCGGGGTCGACTACAGAGGCCAGGATCGCGGCTACCCAGTCCCCTGTTCCGCCGACCATTGAAACGCTTGCGCCTACGATAACGGCGACGCTCTTGCTGCCAACCGATACCCCTTTGCCCACCAACACACCACTGCCAACCGATACCCCTGTACCGCTGCCAACACTGACTAACACACCCGCATCTGGCGATATGCCGCCCCCACCACCACTGCCGCCTCCCGGCACGCCGCCAATAACCGACACGCCTACTCTATCGCCAACGCCTACCGAGACATCTACGCCCACCGACACACCTACACCCAGCCCTACCCCAGTGCCCCTTGCCGTCCAAGGATCGACGGTCTATGAGAATGCTGATGGAGATCTGCACGTCGTCGGCGAGGTGCTAAACAGCAGGAGCGGCAGCATCTGCAATGTGAAGATAGTGGGTACATTTTACGACACGGCAGACCAAGTCGTTGGCACCGGTTTTGTATATACGATGCTCGATATTGTTGGTGCCGGCGAGGCTGTGCCATTTGACCTGGTCTGGCTGGACCCGCCATCCAATGTTGATAGCTATGAACTGCAGGTTGAGTACGCAATCACCGATTCGGCGCCGATCCGAGTGGAGGTTGTAAGCCATCAGGGATCTACTTCAGGTGGCGACTATCACGTCCTCGGTGAGGTGCGAAACCAAAACACATTTACGGTCAACTCTGTCAGGGTTGTGGTCACTTTTTATAACGATCAAAGTGAAGTGCTGCGTACTGTCCTTTACTACACGGCCCTTGATACGCTTAGCTCGGGCCAGAAGGCGCCATTCGACGTCACGCTGCCAGATCCGCCGGATGATTTGGACTATTATGCGCTTGTTGCGGAGGCTGTCCGGCAATAGGCAGATTTGGAGCTTGGCATCCTGCGCCAGTTCTGTTATAATGCAAGCGATGCGAGATACGTCATGACAGAACGGGTTATCTCTCCCAAGAAAAAAGTCGAAGAAGTAGGGCTTGACGTCAGCCTGCGCCCTCAGCGCCTGGACGACTATATTGGCCAGGATCGGGTCAAGGAAAACCTGCGAATCCTGATCGAGGCTGCCACAGCGCGGGGTGAGCCACTGGATCATGTGTTGATCTATGGCCCGCCGGGCTTGGGCAAATCGACATTGGCCTACGTCCTGGCCAACGAGATGGGCGTCGGCTGCAAGATCACTGCCGGGCCGGCCATCGAGCGAGCCGGCGACCTGGCGGCCATTCTGACCAACCTTCACCAGGGCGACATACTGTTCATCGACGAGGTACACCGCCTGGGCCGGGTGGTGGAAGAGGTGCTTTACCCGGCCATGGAGGATTATGCCCTCGACATTGTGATCGGCAAAGGGCCAGGCGCCCGGAGTATCAGGCTCAAGCTGCCCAAGTTTACGATCATCGGCGCGACTACCCGCCTGGCACTGATGACGGCTCCCTTGCGCTCGCGGTTTGGCTCCGTCTACCGGCTCGATTTTTACGACCCGGAGGCGATGCAGATGATCGTCAACCGCTCGGCCAGCATCCTGGGCGTAGAGATTGACCGGGAGGGTGTGGAAGAGATAGCCCGGCGGGCGCGGGGCACACCGCGTGTTGCCAACCGTCTGCTAAAGCGGGTGCGTGACTATGCCCAGGTGCGGGCCGATGGTGTGATCACCCGCGTGGTGGCCGACGAAGCGCTGTCGCTGATGGAGGTCGATCCGCTGGGGCTGGACGACATTGACCGGCGGGTGATTCGCACTGTCATCGACAAGTTCGACGGTGGTCCGGTGGGCCTGGAGACGATTGCCGCTGCTCTGTCGGAGGAGGCGGACACGATCATGGACGTGGTAGAGCCGTACCTGTTGCAGCTCGGCTTTCTGGACCGGACGCCGCGGGGACGGGTCGCTACGCGGCGGGCGTATGAGCACCTGGGCATTCCCTACGAGCCGCGGGTGCAGCCCGGCCTGTTCTGAGAAAGAAAAGACTTCCAAAGTCCCAGAGACCTTGGAAGTCTTTTAGAAGCCCGTTCTTACTCCTTGGGCTTGTTGAGCATAGTGCCCAGGCCACCTAGGAACTCGATCGGCACCGGGAAAATGATCGTCGAGTTCTTCTCGACTGCAATCTCGGTCAGGGTCTGGAGGTAGCGGAGCTGGATGGCGGCCGGCTCTTGAGCGATGACCGCCGCCGCGTCCTGGAGTTGCTGGGCGGCCTGGAATTCGCCCTCGGCGTGGATGATCTTGGCCCGCTTCTCGCGCTCGGCCTCCGCCTGTCGGGACATGGACCGCTTCATCGTGTCGGGCAGCTCCACGTCTTTGACCTCGACGATGCTGATCTTGATGCCCCACGGCTCTGTCTGCACGTCGATGATCTCCTGGAGTCGCTGGTTGATCTTGTCGCGGTGGATTAGCAACTCGTCCAGGTCGGACTGGCCCAGGACCGACCGCAGGCTGGTCTGGGCGATCTGGAAGGTGGCCCGGCGATAGTCTTCGACATTGACGATGGCGTCGATGGGGTTGACGATTCTGAAATAGCACACCGCATTGACTTTGACGGTCACATTGTCGCGGGTGATCGCTTCCTGAGCCGGGATATCCAAAGTTACCACCCGCTGGTCCAGCTTGATCATCCGATCTATGAGCGGGATGATGAGCCTGAGTCCCGGCTTTCTCTCTGGCCTCTGGACGCGGCCCAGGCGAAAGACGACACCGCGCTCGTATTCCTGGATGACCTTAACGGCCATAAAGAAAAAGAGCACCAGCAGAGCAAGAACGGCGATAGCGCCTAAAGACAGATTTTCCATTATCCCCCCTATGTTGCGCACTCGCGCAGGTTATAGGATCATTATACCGCGCTTGTCGGTGGAAGACAAGTATGTGGGCGTGGGGCGCACGGCCGTGCGCCCCTACAGGGTTGGGCTGCTATTTGGCCTTCCAGCGGGCCAGCGCTGCCGCGCCCAGCACCCCGGCGTGATCGCCCAGCTTGGCAGCGACGATGCGTACCCGGTCGGCGCCTGCCTGCTGGATAAGGTACTGTCGGGCAGTGATTCGGATGGGAAGCAGAAAGTCATCGCCCAGCGCTTCGATCAGCCCACCGCCAAAGACGATCATTTCAGGATCGACCAGGTTCACGATGGAGGCGGTCAGCAGGCCCAGGTGCCACTGCGCCCGGCCTACGACTTCGGACACCAGTGGGTCGCCTTGGTGCATGGCCTGAGCCAACACACCGCTGGTCAGCCGCTCGGGATCACCGCCGGTTAGCTCAGGTATGAGGCTCTTACGCCCGGCGTTGATGCCGAGCCAGATGTCGCGCTCGATGGCCGTCCGGCTGGCCAACGCCTCAGCGCAGCCCCGCTTGCCACAGCCGCACACCGGGCCGTCGGCCAGCAGGATCATGTGACCGATCTCGGCTGCGGCGTAGCGGTAGCCACTGCGCAGCTTGCCGTCGAGGATTAGCCCGCCGCCTATGCCAGTGCCGACAAAGATGCCGACCATGTCCTTTGTCCCCTGGCCGGCGCCGAGCATGTACTCGCCCAGAGTTCCAAGGTTCACGTCGTTCTCCAGGAAAACCGGCACGCCCAAGGATTCGCCAAGCTGTGAGGTCAGTGGTACCTCGTCCCAGCCGGGCAGGTTGGGCGTGTGGTAGACGATCCCGGCGTCAGGATCGACCGGCCCCGGCGCGCCGACGCCCACCCCGCGGATCTCGTCCCAGTTCAGCTTGAGCCTCTGGGCCGCCTCGCGAGCCGCCTCGGCCATCCGCTCGATTACGGCCTCGGGTCCCTTTTCTGGCCGGGTTTTGACCTTGGCTTCGGCCACGACGTGGCCTTCTTCGTCCACGATGGCGGCCAGGATCTTGGTGCCGCCCAGGTCCATGCCGATGACGTGTGAACCGGTCAGGCGTTTCTTCTTGGCCATCTTGTTTCCTTTCAGTCGGGCACTACCTGCCAAAAGTCGAGGGCAGATCGCGCCTTTTCGACCATGTCGTCGGGAATACGGACGTAGATGCCGCTGCCTTCGACCAGCACGGTTCCATCGGGCAGGCGGATTTCGCCCTTGGCTTCATACACCCGGGAGCGGCTGCGGGTGAGCTCACCGACGATGGTCAGCTCTTGATCCAACGGCACCGGCTTGACAAATTTGATCTCCAGGCGGCCGGTCATGGCCCACACATTCTGATTGGTCAGAACCCTGCCCATGGTCTCATCTAGTAGGGTGGAGATCAGGCCCCCGTGCAGTTGGCCGGGGTAACCCTGGTGGTGCGGCTTGGGCCGGAAGCGGGCGACGCAGCGCCCCTCGTCGTCGGTGTAGAAGGCCAGGTGCAGGCCGATGGGGTTGTCGATGCCGCACACGAAACACATGCGGGAGTTGGGTTGTTTTTCCACGGTCGTTCCTCCTTGTGCCTCACGCATTATAGCATCGACACGGGGATTGGGCAAACCTCTCCATTAGCTCTTTTGCGCAAGCCAGTCATTGCCTACGCATGTCTGAGGTTGGAGGACCGCTCAACCGGCGCTTCGCGTCGGCTTTGGCCTGCCGAACACAACGGCTTGCCGCCGGTTCGTGTTTGACAAGCCGGCCATATGATTGGAGGCTGGTCTGTGGGGGTGCCTCGGCCCTCAATGTAGCGTAGCGAGGCCTAACCTTTCACCGCGCCGGTCAGGCCGCGAATGAATTGCCGTTGGAGCGCGATGAAGAAGACCAGTATGGGGATGACCACCATCGTCACACCCGCGGCGATGCCGCGGAAGTCGGACGTGAACATCCCCTGAAGTGCCATTAGCCCGACGGGCAGGGTCAGCTGCTCTCGCGTGTGCAACATCAGCGAAGGCCAGAAGAAATCGTTCCACGAAGTGACAAACGTAAAGATCGCTACCGTGGCCAGCGAAGGGCGGACGACCGGAAGTACAATACCCCACCAGATACGCAGTTCACTCGCGCCGTCGATGCGTCCTGCATCAAGGAGATCTTCGGGCACACTCTTGAATGCCTGCCGCAGCAGAAAGATGTTGAACGCACTCGCAAGATTTGGCAGGATCACTGCTGCCAGCGTGTCATAGTACTTGAACACCTTTACGGCGAGGACAAAGCTGGGGATGTAGGTGAGCTGAACCGGCACGATGAGCGTTGCCAGGAGCAAATAGAAGATCAAATCGCGCCCTGGGAATCTCATCTTTGCCAGCGGGTAGGCCGCGAGCGAACACACCAGCACGTTCAGCCCCACGGTACACACCGCCACAAAGATGCTGTTTAGGAAGAACCGGCCAACCGGCAGTTGGTTCCAAACCCTGACATAGTTGTCAAAGGTCGGGTCGCGTGGGATGAGCTGCGGCGGCACCGACACGATCTGGTCGAGCGGACCTTTGAGAGAAGTGAGAAAGATCCACAGGAAAGGCATGACCGTTACCAGGCTAATCAGGAGAAGCATGGCATACCAAAAGGCAGTCTGCCACGCTTTCCGGCGCTTGGCACTGGCGCGGGCCTTGCTGGCTTGCGTTTGTTCCATCAGTCTGACTCGATACCTCGTTCCAAGAGGCGGACATTGAAAACTGAAAACGTCAGTGTCAGGATCAACAGCACGATGGCGACGGCCGACGCGTATCCCGCATGGGAGAGCCGGAACGCCTGCCTCCAGAGGTAAAAAACCATCGTTACACCACTGTCGAGGATACCACCGGTGCGATTGGTCAGTACAAGAATTTCCTCAAACACTTTGAGGGCAGCCAGACTCGAAATCACAAAGACGAAGACGATCTGCGGGCGGAGGCCAGGGACGCTTATATGCCAGTGCTTTTGCAGGTCATTGGCACCGTCGATTACGGCTGCATCGTAAAGCTCTTCGGGAATATTCTGCAATCCTGCGAGAAAGATCATCGCATAGTAGCCAACGCCCATCCAGATGGTCATGAGCATTGCAATCGGCAGAGTGTAGGCCGGTTCGGCCAGCCATTGGAGTGGCTCTTTCAAGACGCCCAGCCAAACGAGCAGGCCGTTGACCAACCCGCCCTGGGCGTCAAACAGCCAGCGCCAGGCGATGCCGATGGCGATGCTGCCGCTAACGGCAGGGACGTAGAACAGCGCGCGAAAGACGTGGATGCCGCGCAGGTTACGGTTGATGACGATGGCAAGTGCAATGGAAAGGACGATCAGGGTGGGCGTAACAATCAGATAGATGAGTGAATGGCTCAGGGCTTTCCAGAAGGTCGGATCGTGTACCAGATTCAGGTAGTTTTCCAGCCCAACCCACTTGGGCGGGGTCACGATGTCATAGTCGGTAAAGCTATAGTAGCAGACAGCCCCGATCGGAAACAGAACGAAGACCGCGACCGCGATCAGGGCGGGCGTCAGAAAGAGGTATGGCGTCAGCGAGAATCTCTTGGCCATTCAGGATCTCTATCCATAGCCAGCCCTCTCCCGAAAGGGAGAGGGCTGGGTTCGGAACGGCTCCGCTACTTGAGCAGGGCGTTCGCTTTGGCAACAGCGTCAGTTAGTGCATCCTGGGCAGGCACATTGTTGAACAGCGCCTGTTGCACCGCATCTAGGACTATTTGGTTGACGTCGGCCTTGTTGGGAATGCTTGGGACGATGTCGGCGTATGTGGAGACGATGTCCCTGGCGATTGGCCGGGCGCTATCCTCAATGGCGACCGGCGGGGTCGAGAAGAACGGATCGTCATAGGAAGCCGGCGTCGATGGATAGATGGCGACGATCTTGGAAAACTCGAGCATGCTGCGCGGATTGGTGAAGAACTGCGCCAGAGCGATCGAAGCATTGGGGTACTTGGTGTCCTTCTTGACCGAGATCCCCATGAGACCCTTGCCGAGGACGCCCGACTTGCCCACTGGCGCCTGTACGACAGCAAGATAGCCGTACAGCCCTGGGTTGTTCGCGCGCACTTCGCGGATGAGGTTGGGGCCGGTCTGGTAGAAGGCGGCCTTGCCGGACACGAATAGGTCAAGTCCGGTGCGATCCTGCTCGGCCATCAATACTGCCTTGTCTATGGTTCCATCCTTCACCATCTCTACGTACATCTGTAGCCACGCGACGCCTTCCGCCGAGTCGAAGGTAAACGTTTTGCCGTCGTCGCTGATGATCTTGACGTTGCCTTCGTAGACCATTTGCGACAGGAGGTCGTTCACAGTCAGACGGATGTCGCACAGGGTGCTAGTTTTTTCCTTGATGGTCCTGCACAGAGCAGGCAGGCCGTCCACGGCCTTGGGAAAATCCTCAACCTTCAGGCCCGTCTGGTCATAGATCTGCCTGTTGATCAACTCGACAGCGATGCCTTGATACCACGGAAACTGGTAGTTTTTGCCGTCCACCAACTGCTGCTGCCACAAGCCGGGGAAATAGACGTCTTTTACGCTTTGAGGCACGGCGTCGTCCAGGTTGAGCAGCAAGCCCTTGGTCGCGTATTCGCTGACCCATCCTTCACCGACCGACAGGTTGATGACGTCGGGGGCGTTTCCGGCGGCAAATGAATTGCGCAGGTCATCCTGGAAGGTGGCCTGATGATCTTCCCACTTGACCTGGACGCCGGGATACGCTTCCTGGAAGCGGGCGATGGTGGTTTTGATATAGTCGTCGAAGGTTGGTGACAGCCAGAAGGTCCAGACCGTGATCTCGGCGTTGGGCTCGACACCCTGAATGATCGCCTCTGGGTTGGGCAGAGGTGTAACGGTGACAGGCACCTCGACCGTCTGCTGGACGACGGCGGTCTCTTTGACCACCGATGTCTCTTTGACGATGACAGTCTCCTTGACGGGGACTGTCTGTTGGACCACTACCGTGTTGACGATAGGCTCCGGGGTGGTTCCACAAGCCGCGAGGCTGATCGTGAGCATGCTCACGATTACCAGGACCGCCAGTACTTTGTTACGCATCTTATCCTCCCTTTCTGGTTTGTGCACTTACTCAGACTTTCTTTGGTTTAGGTTTGAACGGACCTGTGGTATAATCGGAGCTGCCGAGAACCGCTTGTCCGTCCTGCTAGGTGGGTCAAGCAGCTCTCGCGCTCTGGGCAGGGGCTATCCCGGCTGCCACGCCGGGACCGGTCCCTGCCCCTCCTTTCCTCTCCTTCCTAACACCTCCTTTCACTATAGCTGTCCGCTATCAGCTATCAGACGTCATTCTGACCGCCCTGTGGAGTACCGCTTCCTTTGCGGTGGCCGGCGGCCAGGGACTTGCAGGGCCGCTCGCGGCTGCGAGGCGAAGGAGCTAGCCCCTTGATCCTCCGTCGCACATCGCCTGCAAACCGCTCGATAAACTCTTGAACGTACTCGTCCACATCCAACTCTGTGTCCTGCACTAGGGGCGTCAGGTCCATGGCAAAGGCCATCCCCGTCGCCGCGTCCGTGTTGTGCGACGCATAGTAGGTCGCGTTGGCCCGCCGCCGGCCCATCGTCGCCAGATCGTACCGCTTGCCGCCACTGATCTGCGAATCGAACACTCCCAGCAGCGCCACCTGAAGGTTCTCGTGGGCCGACACATCAAACGCCACCTTGTCCGTATCGAGCATCCAATCGAGGTCACGCCAGATCTCACACCCATAGAACTGCTGCGGACGTCCTGGCGGGGGCAGCCTGCGGACCGCTTCAATCACCCTGAGCGCCACAGCCACATGCGTATCGTGCTTGTCAGCCAGGTTGTGCGTGTACAGGACTTGAGGTTTGGCGGCGTCTAGCAGGCGCTCGATGTCGTTTACGGGCGCCTGGTTGGAGTCATCCTTGACGGCCGCACTGGGGTAATCGAGAAGTATCTGCGCTCCGTACTCACCTACCACCGCCGCTTTCCTTTGCTCGTTGCGCCGGATGGTTTGCATCGCATCGTCGGCGTAGTCCTTGTATAGGCCATCTCTGGGTGAGCCGCTGCCATCTGTGACGACCACTCCGCAAAACCATCGGTCGTCCCGGCGAAAGCAGGCCAGGATGCCGGCGAAGGCCATGATCTCCAAATCATCAGGGTGTGCCGCAATCGCCATGTGCGTCGTGCGCGCCAGCGCCTTGTGAGGCGCGATCCCATCAGGGACAAAGACCTCCGGCAAGTCATCTTTGGGCTTCACACATTTCCCCTTTCCAGTTGCGGCAGGCTCGCCGCCGCAATCGCCTGTCCCACGCGCCTGCTCTGTTCATCTGGCAGTTGGATGTGAAGCAGGGAGGCAAGCTCGGGGAATTCTCCTTTGAGCACCTTATGAGTGCTGTCCAGAATGATTTGCCCGCCTTTTCCGGAGGTGCAGCGCCCCAGCAAGAGCACATGCTTTAGCTGGTAGAAATCGGCATAGTGAGCGACCGCGTAGCCCAGGTAGATGCCCATGGACTGCCAGATCTGGACTGCACCCACATGCCCCGCCTCGAGCCTCTCCTGCACAAAACAGAGCTTCTCGGCGTTGGTGAGGCCCTCTGGGATCAGGATCCCGGCCTTGGGCGCCAGGCGGAATACGCATTGCTGAGAAAGGTAGAGGGCACCACATCCCCTGTCGCCCGACCATTCTTCCACGGGGGCATCTGGGCTGTAGTCAATTGGGGCGAATGCTAGCTCGTTCAGCCAACCGGTGAGGCAACCATCCATCCTTACATAGCCGGCGGCCTCGCTCGAACCCAGAGCAATCCCTAGGACGCTGTTGTCATCGAGCGACATCGATCCTGCCAGGGCAGTCACTTCGCCGTCGTTCACGACTTGCAGCGGCACTCCCATTTCCTCACGGATTCGCAAGAACAGGGTGCGGATCTCGTCAAAGCGATCCTTGGGAACGGTGCGGAACAGGGATGCAACCCTGGGTTGATTGTCGATATAGATCCCAGCCGCGCTCCCCCCAATGGCGTCCACTTGGGGCATGTGGGACGCTGCTTTTGTCAAGGCGGCCATAATCTCCCGATAGTGGTACTGGGGGTCACTTTGCGTGGCTGGCTCCCAAAGTACTTCTTCGCTATAGACGGCTTGGCCGTTGACAACGGCGGCAACTTTCCGATCTGAGGCTCCCAGGTCAAAGCCGATGCGAAAACCATCGAGGTGGCGCCCCAAGGGCTGACCACTCTCCCGTTCGGTGGGAACTTGGTCCGGCTCACACACGATCACCGTGAAGGGCTGCCTGTAGACGTCCTGGCCCATAAAGTGGAAATCGAATTCTCGCGCACCGCCGGGGGCGTAGCTGCGTCGGAGCGCCTCGCCGATGGCCGGAGGACCGCCCGCGTAGGCCCGGCATCCCCCACGCTGCCATAGCAGGAATTTAAACAATCGCTCAGCGTAGGCCAGATTTTCCTTTGCCCGGGGATGGGCTGGAGGGAAAATCTGCGTTTCAAAGCGCGACACCGAACCATCAGGACGTTCCAGGCCGAGCACCAACGGAACAGCTGCCTGCGTAGCCTGCACCTCTTGCCGGAAGGCTTGGTTGACCAGAACGGCCGGCCGAAAACGCCGATCGAGGGGGGGCAAGAACCTCGGCGTAGCCACTAGAGGCCTCCCATGAACGGAGCGAACAAGCCCAGCTCGTTGGTGAGAACTTGGGCGGCTGCTCCCAGGATCACGATTTCGGGGCCTATGGTTGATATTCCCAGCCGCGTCTCACGAGCCACAACAGGCAGTGACCGCTTGATCATTTCCTGCCGAATGGCCTCGAGCAGAAGCTGTCCCAGGCACGCGACACTGCCTGTGATCAAGACGGTTCGGACGCTGAGCACCCCGATCAGATGGGCCACGGCGATGCCCAGGTATCGTCCCACCGCGGCGATCTCCTGGCGCATCATTTCGTCACCAGCCTCGACGGCCCGGCAGACTTCTGCGATACCGATCTCCTCGGGGTTGGCAACCAACTGATGAAGAAAGGAGCTCGGATCGCTGCGAGCCACAGCCTGGGCACGGCGAATTATGGCCTGGTTGCTTGCCACTGTCTCCAGGCACCCGGTATTCCCGCACCGGCATTGTAGGTTGTTGTCGGTCACAACGACGTGGCCGATTTCGCCGGCACCAAAGGTGTCGCCGTGGAAGAGCCGTCCATTGAGGACTATGCCGGCACCGATCCCGTGCTCTATCTTGATGACGACCAGATTATCGGCGGCCTTGCTCGCTCCAAAGGTAAACTCGGCCAGGGCAGCGACCTGTGAGTCATTGGCCACATACAGAGGCAAGCCGTAGCGTTTTTTCAACAGGCTGCGCAACGGCAGATCCTGCCAATCCAGGTTGACGGCCTGCCGCACGATCCCTTTCATCGGGTCCATTAGGCCCGGTGTGCCAATGCCGATGCCCAACAGAGGGCTGCTGCTGGCGGCGATAAGGCGGTCAATCAGCTCATAGACAAGGGCGAGAGCTGCATCGCCATCCCGGCCATCCAGTTGTAAGGCGGCGCGGTGCTGGATCTCCCCCCGCAGGTTAACGACCGCTCCGCGGAATTCGCCACTGGCGAGGTCGATCCCGATCGCGTGCCGCGAATTGTCCACGACGCTGAGCAAGATGGGAGGCTTGCCCCCCGCCGACGGTCCCTGACCCACCTCTTCGACCAGACCCCGCCTCCTCAGGCTGGCAACCGCGTCCGACACCGTCGGGCGGGTGAGACCGGTTGCGCGCGCGATGTCAGCCCGGCTAATCCGGTCCTGGTCGAAGATGGTCTTCAGCACCAGGCGGGTGTTGTACGCCTTGGTCTGTTGGGGCGTTGCCTTTTGAGCCGGGCGTCGTTTCATGGTAATTTCCAATCCGTAACTTTGGCAGTTAACTTTACTTACTAAGTACAGTATATCACGTGATCGACGATTTGTCAAGACCCCAATTTGGCCAATTCCTTTATCAATCATCGACTGATGTAGACCCGGCGCATGGAGACGTTAAGACGTTATTGTTTCTCCATCTATGTTTGACAGCATGCGTGTCCCGTTGTATGATTCAACTGCCGGGAACCCGGTGTATCTTGCCACCAATCAGGGAGGTGATCGGTCATGAGCAGTGTGGACAGGGCCTTTGAAACACAGTTGAACAAGGCGCTGATCCACAATATCGCCCACCGCGGCGCGTCTGCCTACGAGCCGGAAAACACCCTGCGCGCTTTTGAGCGCGCCATTGGGATGGGCGCGACGATGATGGAGCTGGACATACACCTCAGCCGCGATGGCCAGCCGGTGGTCGTTCACGATGCCGATCTGTCGCGGACGACCAACGGCACGGGCCGGGTCAGTGAGCTGACGCTCGCCGAGATCCGGACGCTGGACGCCGGGCTGGGGGAGCGCATACCGACGCTGGCAGAAGTCATCGACTTGGTACGCGGCCGGGCGCAGTTGTATATCGAGCTAAAGGGCCAGCAGACGCCGGCCGTGGTGGTAGATACCCTGCGGGCGGCCGGTTTTGTCGATCAGGCTATTGTCGGCTCGTTCTTTCCCTGGCTGCCGCAGAAGGCCAAGTTTCTGGAGCCGAACATCCGCACTTCGGTGCTGGTGGCTTGGCGCGACCGGCAGGCCGATTTCATCGACTGGGCCTTGGCCGTGGAAGCCGATTATATCCACCCCTGCTGGGAAAGCGGATCATCCACGCCGCACGAGCTGCTTACGCCAGAGCTTGTCGCCGCGATCCGGCGGCAGGGCCTCGGTATTGTTGTCTGGCACGAAGAACGCCCGGAGGAGCTGCGCGAGCTGGTACAACTGGACATCGACGGTATCTGTACCAACACACCAGATATTTTGGAGACGATCCTATGGAACCGATCTTGACGAGATGCGGGTATCGCTGCGACCTGTGCCTGGCGTACAGGCCGAATGTTGTAGAGAACCCATCGAACCGGCAAAAGCTCAGCGATGGATGGCACAAGTATTTTGGCTTCCGGCTGCCGCCTGAGAAGATCTGCTGTGACGGGTGCATGGCGGACAATCCCGAGCTGATTGACAAGGGCTGCCCGGTGCGGCCGTGCGTCATCGAGAAAGGGCTGGACAACTGTGCGCAGTGCGAGCAGTATGTGTGCGGCAAGCTAGCGGAGCGGCTGGTTGTCTACGAGGAGGTCAGGCGCAGGGCCGGCGCGGAAATCCCGGAAGAGGACTATGCTTGTTTCATCCAGGCGTACGAGAACAAGCAGCGCCTTGATGCGCTAAGAGCGTCACTATAGCAGCCGGCTCATCTCTTCTTTTCCCCCGCTGAGCTGACCTCGCGCCCGGCTATGACTTCCAGAATGGCTGGGCCATACTGTTCCAGCTTGCGGGGGCCGACGCCTTTGACGGCGGCCAGCTCGTCGAGGGTGGTGGGGCGATGGGCGGCGATCTCTTTCAGAACTGCGTCCCAAAAGACGAAATAGGGAGCCAAACCATTTTGGCGGGCGACGTCCAGGCGCCAGGCGCGCAGCCTCTCGAATAGGGCTTGGTCGGGCTTGGATGGCGTCTGGCTCGTTGCTTTCGGTTTGCTCAACGGTGGTTTCTGGCGCTCCTGCGTTGGTGGAGGCGCCTTGGCGATAGCGATATCGCTTTGACTCTTGAGCAGATTGTGCCCCTGATCGGTCAATCGCAGTAGGCGGTAGCCATTCTTCTCATAATGGGCCAGCAACCCTGAATCCTCAAGCTGGGCGATGATCTCGCCGATGCTCTTGCGAGTCCGGTCGGCAAGGGCGCCGTAAAGGGGAAAGCGGTCAGGCTCCACCGGGCTGGTAGGCGAGCCTTTCAGGGCGCGAGCCAGGCCGGTGCGACCCAGTGGATATGGCGACTGAGCAACACCCAGGAGGATGGTGCGCACTGTGCGCGCATCTGAGGTGACTTGTTGGATTGGGCGAACCGCCCGACCGGACCTGGGAGGGACAGCCGCTGCATTCAGGCAGTTGTCACATGCCTGGCAGCGGTCGATCGGCTGGCCGCCAAAGTAGGCGCTGATGTGGCCGTGGCGGCAGCGATCGGTCTGGGTGTAGGCCATCATCTCGGCGATGCGGCCGTCCTGCCCGGCGCGGTAGTCGGCCTGCATGGCAGCTACACGCTGGCGCGAGCCGGGCGGCGGGTCGGGCAGAGCGAGGAGCATGTCCCGGCCGGCGCCTCGGTACCTGAGCCAGCCGGCTTGGTCCCAGGCCAAGAGCCGCGCTTCGATGGTGCGCGCGTCTAGCCCTGCCTGCCGGCACACGGCGAGCAGGTCCCGCGACAGGGTGTCACCGGGCCGCAGGTGAGCCGCTTCGACGAACCGCACCAGCTCGGGCTCGGCCTGCTCCGGGGCCCGCAGCAGGGCCAGTGTCGCCGTGCGGGGCAGGTCAAAACCACGCCACACCAGTCCGGCCGTCTCTAGAAAATGGATGGCGACCCGCAGCGGTGTTTCGTCGGCATCGAGCTCCCGCTGAAGATCGCCCAAGGCGACCAGGCCCGGCTGCCCGCTGCCGAGCATCTTTTGCAGGGCGGCGTAAACCTGGCGCAGGAACTCGACCGACAGGGCATCCTGGTGCGCCCAACGGGTCAGGATAGTCCTGTCACCGGCTGTGTAGAACAGGACACAGCGCGACGGCAGCCCGTCGCGCCCGGCGCGGCCCGCCTCCTGATAATAGTTCTCCAAGGTCTTGGGCGGGTTGTAGTGGATGACAAACCGGACGTCGGCCTTGTCGATGCCCATGCCAAAGGCGATGGTGGCGACGACAACACGGGCCCGGCCGGTCATGAACTGGTCCTGGGCAGCGGCGCGGTCCTCCATGCCGGCGTGGTAGTGGATGGCATCTATCCCGTTTTGCCGCAACAGCTCGGCCAGATCCTCACAGGTGGCCCGCGCGGTGGCATAGACGATGCCGCTGCCGTCGATCTCGCGGCAGAGAGCTACCAGCGCCTGCGTTTTTTCTTTTTTGCCGGAAAAGCGACGGGCCTCCAGGTGAAGGTTAGGGCGGTCCACGTTGGTGACGGCCAGGCGCACCTGGCCGAGGGCGGCCCGGATGTCGTCGCGGACGCGCGGTGTGGCGGTGGCGGTAGCGGCCAGGATGGGCGGCCGGCCCAGCTCTTCCCAGGCTTTGGCGATGAACAGGTAGTCGGGGCGAAAATCGTGACCCCACAGGCTGACACAGTGGGCCTCGTCTACTACCAGCAGCGAGATGCCGGCCCGCTTCAGGGCGTGGAGGAAGGGCTGCTGGCGGAGCCGTTCGGGCGCGGCGTACAGGAGCTTGTAGCCGCCGGCGGCGGCGCGGGCCAGGCGGGCGTCGATCTCGGCGCCTTCGAGCATATAGTTGAGTGTGGTTGCCCGGCCGGCGACTGCCGGCGGCAGCCCGTCAACCTGGTCTTTCATCAGGGCGATCAGCGGCGAAATGACCAGGGTGGTGCCGGGCAGGAGCAGGGCGGCCAATTGGTAACAGAGCGACTTGCCGGCGCCGGTCGGCATGACGGCCAGCACGCTCTCACCGCGCAGGGCGGCGGCGATCACCTCGGCCTGACCGGGACGAAAGGTGTTGTGGGGAAAGTGGCGGTGCAGCGCCTCTTCCAGGCGCGCTTGCTCTGTGGGGGTGATAGCCGGGGCCTGCATCGGCTGCACGGCCGGTCTGGCTGCCGGCAGTTCTTTGGCTCCTGGCGCTGCCTGCTGCTCCGGGCGAGATACGGGCGGCTGGGGTGGCTTGGGCAGCTCGGCGCCGGGCGGGGCCGGGCTCAAGGCGTGCTGGAGGTCGGCCAGGTCTTGTTTTTGGAGCAACTGCAGGCGGGCCGCCGTGGCTTCGGCCTGGGCGAGCTGGCCGGTGGTGTGGTACAGCGCCTCCAGCAAACGCAAAAGCTCGACCGACGGGCGGCGCTCGTCGCGCTCGGTGCGCGACAGGGCGGTCCGGGCCCACAGGAGTGCCTTTTCAGGGTCGTTTCGCGCCTGCCACAGCCGGGCCAGGCCGTGGGCGGTGGCTGTGGCTTCCGGTCGAAGGCTGTCGCGGCGCTGCAAAGCTGTTTCGGCGCCGTCCAGGTCGCCGTCAGCCAGGCAAACATCAGCTTGCAGGCTCCATGCTGTGAGCAGGTCAGGCTGCCTGGTCGTCAACTCGGCGGCGATGGCCTGGGCGCCGCCCAGGTCACCGGCGGCGAGGCAGGCCTCAGCCTCGAGGACTCGAGATGAGCTCGAGATCTTCAGGGCGTGGCGTCGCCGTAGGATTTCCAGTGCCTTTTCCGGCTGGTCCAGGCCCAGATAGGCGCGGGTCATGTCGTCGTACACGGTTACTGCTTCGCTGTGGGTGACCAGGAGTTGTTGCAGGCAGCGGCGGGCGATATCGTAATACTCCCAGCGGAGGAGGTAGGTGATGAGGGAGGCGCGGGTCTTGGCCGGCAAATCGGGCACCTCTGCCGGGGTCAATGCCAAGCTGGCAAGGATCTCTTCTGTCATGTCGGCTCCTGTGTCAACCTCTAAAGATTGTTATGATCTACGACGGCCTGGTAGTCGGGCAGGGTGTGGACGCCGATGACGATCGGCCAGTAGGTGCCTTCGTGCGAGCGGGTCAGGCCGACGGCCAGGCAGATCTCCTGGATGCCGAAACGGGCCTCCAGGTCGCCTTGGTCGAAATCGACCCAGCCGCCCTCGGCAGGCAGCCAGCTCCGTCCCAGAGCCCGCCATCTGAGGTCGGTCACTGCCAGGCCGCCCTTGGGGATAGAGCCTTGGTACTGCCGCGGGCCCAATCCAAATGAGAGGCGGGCGTCAAAGCTGGCGGTGTAGCCGTCCAGGCGAAAGGCTCCTTTGACCCAATCGGGCTTGATCAGGCACAGCGAGCGTTGTTGGCGGTGCAGCACTTCTTCCGGCGCCCGATCCAGGTGTTTGGACAGGAATTTGGCCAGCCGCTCACCTTCCAGCCGCCGGGCGACGAGTGGCCGCTGCCGAAAGCTGGCGATCCAATCCTCAATGTGGGGTGGTTCAGGACGAGGGCGGGTCAGGTCGAAATCGACGACGTCGAAGGGGCGGAGGAGCGGCCCTTCTGGGGTGGTAATGTCGCCCAGCAGGAGGTGGCCATACTCGCGGACGGGGCGCACCCAGCGCAGTCCGGTTACCGGGTCTGGCTCTTGGGTCATGCCGGCCAGGCACACGCCGGCCTGCATGCGGGTGACGGCCAGGATCAGGATCTCTTGAGTGGGCATAGCAGCCTCCGGGCTCTCGTTTTCTGCGGCGAAAACGAGGCGCCTATCATAGGTGGATTATCTCCACACCAGGCAGGTGGGTAGCCCACCACTCTGCCACCAGTCGCCGGTGGCAGTGATCTGGGACCGGCTCGGCGCACAACAGGCAGGGACGGCTGTAGCGGGCCAGCAGCTCGCGGCCAATCTCTTCAGCGCGGCGCTCGGCGAGGAGCGACAGGAAAGCGCGCTCGTAGGCGGCCCAGTCGCGGCCTGCTTTGTAGGCGTCCAGGATCTCGTCTGTCGGCGCCAGGTCAGGCCGGTGCTCGTAGCCGATGCCGAAACCTTCCCGAAGGAGGAAGGCCAGGTCGTCGCGCTTGGCAAAACCGGCCAACTGGGAGGTGTTGCGCAGGCGGATGTCGACGACGGCATCTACACCCGCGCTTTGCAGCAGCCGGACAAAGCGCTCCAGACTTTTTTGCGTGTAGCCGATGGTGTAAACAGTTGGCATAGCTCACCTCAGAAAAGCGACAACTGCTTGGGCTCCTGATCCTCGTCGACGAGACTGCCGTCGGGCTGGATGTGGTGGACACAGACAGCCTGGTCCAGAAGGGCCGGGGTGATCAGCTTGTAGCGATGGCACTGCCGGTGGTCGCCCTCGGCGCACATGATGACGGTACGGCGCTCGGCTGCCAGCGTTACCAAGCGATCGATCCCCTGCTGAAAAGCAGGGCTGGCGCGCAGCTCATCGTAATCGGCCACGACGCCGCCCGGTTTGCCCCCCAGCCGGTCACCCAGCCAGCCATAGGTGATGCCGGCGGTGTGCAGCGCCCGGGCCAGCGTCTCGCGGTTGGCCTGGGGTACGTAGCGGCTGTAGGGGCTGCTGCGCACGTCGATCAGAAGCTCGATGCCGTGCCGGCGCAGCAGATCGACGAACGTCTCGGTTGGGTGGTTGCTGTGGCCGATGGTGTAGACGCTCGTCATTCCGGCTCGCCGTCCTGCCGGAGGGCTGTCTCCAGCTTGCCAAGCCACCGGCGCGCGTCGCGATCGAATGGATTGACCTGCACCGCCTGCCTGAACGCCGCGAGGGCCAAATCCCTATCTCCCCGGTCGACGAAAATCAGGCCCAGATTATAATGGACGTTGGGTGCGGCCGGATTGATTTGCAGGGCCTGCTCAAAGGCGGCAATCGCCCGGCTTTGCTGTTCGGCTGTGGCGAGGATCGGGTTGCCCAAGTAGGCCGCTCCCAGGTTGATCCAGATCATGGCGTTGCCCGGCTCGGCGTCCCGTGCTTCTTCCAGGATGGGGATCGCTTTCTTGTGGCGCCCGCACATGACGTAAGCGCCACCCAGATTGATGCACACCGGCACGCTTCCGGCGTCCAGCCGGTAGGCCTGTTCCAGACAATCCAGGGCATCATTGGCCTGGCCTTGTGCCAACAGGCCTGCACCCAGATTGAGCAACCTCAGGGCTTCTTCTCGATCCTCTTTACTCGCTCGCTTGAGTTTTTTCATCTTACCGGCCATTTTTCCGCCGCTGGTGGGCAACTCGGGGCAGGATAGGGACGATCTGCTTTTTGCGTGACACGACGCCGCTCATGGTGATCGAGTGGGGGGACAAGAGCGCTTCGCCCAACGCCGCGGCGATCTCTTGTTCCATCCCGTCGATCAGGATCTCGGTCTGGTTGTGGACAATGTCGACGACGATAAGCAGCAGGGAGGCGTAGCCCTTTTCGGCTCGGAGCGCTTTCATTTCGGCCAGCAGGTCATCGTGGATCTGATCGACCTGCCGTTTTTGCACTGTCTCCATGTAGCCGATGGCAAAGGGCTGCTCATCGATACGGTATTCCTTGAAATCGGTGGTCAGGATCTGCCGTGGGGTCCGGCCGGTGAGGTCGGATACCCGGGCGAATATCTCCCGGCCAAGCTCAGCCATGTCTACGCCGGCGATCGTTGCCATCTCGCCGGCCACCCGGCGGTCGCGCGGCGTGCTGGTCGGGGATTGCAGCAGGACTGTGTCGGTGATGATCCCGCCAAGCAGGATGCCGGCGATTGGCGGCGGGATGGAGATGTGCGCTTCGCCGAACAGGCCGGCGATGAGTGTACTGGTGGAGCCCACGATCTCGTTGCGGAAGAAGATGGGCGCCCCGGTCTGGATATCGGCGATGCGATGGTGATCGACGATCCCCAGCAGCTCGGCTTCGTCCAGGCCATCCACGGTCTGGCTTTTCTCGTTGTGGTCCACCAGGTAAATGCCGTGCCGCACCGGGTTGATCACGTCGCTGCGGGACACTACCCCAACTACCCGGCCGCTGCCGTCCAGGACGGGAAGCGTTCGCTGGCGGCTCAGCTTTTCGCGCACGTCGTCCAGCGGCTCGTCGAGAGAGGCGCTCAGCACGTCGCGCTGCATGATGTGCCAGATCGGGATGCTCAGGTTCAGCAAGCGTACGGTGGTGAAGGTGTGATGGGGCGAGGAGATGAGCGTCACGTTCTTGTCACGGGCAAGGGCTATGATCTCGTCCGAGACTGACAATGCGCCGGTGATAACCACGGCTCCGACTTGCTGCTCGATGGCGATGCGCTGGGCATCTTCTCGATCGCCCATGACGACCATGATGTCGGGCTCGAGGCGGCCGCGGATCGTTTCGATGTCCATGGCTGCGACCAACACCTTGTCTCGCAGCTTGCGGCCGTGGGCCTCGACAAGCAGGCGGCCGTCGAGCGTCTCGACTACGTTGTCTACTTGCAGGTGGATCTGGTCGATCAGGTCAGGATCCAAGCCGAGGAGAAGGATATTGGCAAAGTCTTCGACGCTGATGAGGCCGGCCAATCGGCCATCCTCAGCGACGACCGGCATGGCGCGGATGCCGTGCTCGCGCAGTCTCTGGCCGACGGCGTGGACCGACTCGTCTGGCTTGCCGACGATCAGGCGAGGGGCCATCAGGTCGCGGGCGGTGGGGCGTACATCCTCCACCAGGCTCGGGAGGGGAACGCCGAAGCGTTCGAGGATGTAATGGGTCTCGGGCCAGATGTCGCCCTGGCGGGCGGCAATGACGCTGTCCATGCCCTGGCGGCGAAGGAGGTCGGCATAGGCGACGGCCGATACAACCGAGTCCGTATCGGGGTTCTTGTGGCCGACGACATAGATCTTTTTGGGCATCAGGCAACCCGGCTATTGATCGTCACCGTCCCAGTCGTCGTCGAGAATGTCGTCGTCCGAGTTCCCTGCGCCTTCTTGGTCCTCGTCCCACATCTCGTCGTCTGGCAGCTCGTCGTCCAGAAGCTCGTCGTCCGACAGCTCGCCGGCCGCTTCTGGGTCGATCTCGTAGAGGGTCAGGTCGAGGCTGCCTTCCTGGAGGGCGATCTCTGCCATCGCTTCATCGAGGGCATCGACCGTTTCTTCGTCGGCGTCTGCATAGGCATCGCTCAGGATCCGCTTGGCATCAGAGCCGCCGATCTGGCCCAAGGCCCAGATGCTTGCCTCGTGAATGTGGGGATCGGCGTCTTGGATCAGGCGGGCCAGAACAGGCACTGCTTTGCGGAGGCCCAATTCGCCGCTGGCGCGGGCGGCCTCATAGCGCATCGCCGGAGAAGCATTCTCCAATTCCTTCAGGACCACGGCCCGCCATCGCCGGTCGCAACTACGACCCATGCCAAAGACGGCGCTGGCGTTCATCCTCTCATCGTCGTCGTAGTAGGCCATCTCCAGGGCATCGGACACCTCGGGCATGCAGGCGTAGGCAGCCGATTCCAGCGCCCGGCGGCGCACGGGGATCATCTCGTCGGCCATGTAGAAACGAGCCAGAAGCTCGTTGAGGATGCGGGCGGCGATGGTCGCATCCAACTGTTCCAGCTCGCCGGCAAGCACATAACGGCCCAGAGCCTCGGCGGCCGAGGCTCGGACGATCGCCGACGGGTCGGCGCGCAGCAGTTTCAGGAAGGGGCCGATGAAGGCCGGGTCCTCGTTTTCCCACAGCCCCTCGATGGCCGCCGCCCGCACGACGTCGTCCGGATCGTCCAGGCTGTGGCGGTAGATGGCGTCGAAATTCACTTCGAAGCTGGTTTCTGCCAGGTCGGCCAACGCCTCGATGAGGGTGCGCCGCCGGGCGTCGGGCAGCTCCTCCCAGACTGTCAGGAATAGCTTTAGCCGCTCTCCAGCCAGGTCAGAGAGCGCAAATAGGCCGGAGAAGGTGACCGGGCCGGGGTCGCCGGCAATCTGCTCCAGTAAGCGCTTTAGATCATCCACCGATGTCGACATCAAGTACCTGCCCTATTTTATATCTGTCTAGGACCATTATACCCGATGATGGGCGAAAGTGCAACAGGCAGTTTTGGCCGGTCAGTGGTCAGCTTGCAGCAGCCGGCTTTTCGCTGCCTGCCCGGTCCCTGGCGGTGTAGAAGCAAATGAGGGTGCTGCCGTACTTGCGCTGGTCGGCGAGCTGCAGGGTGGCGAGCTCGACAAGCCGGTGCTCCTTGGGAAAGATCTGGACCACGATCTGCCCATCTGGCGCGAGCCAGCCGGAGTTTGCATCCAAAGCCAGCAATGTCTTGAGCCAGAGGTCCTGGTATTGAGGCGGGGCGACATAGATCAGGTCAAAAGGCTCAGCCTGACCGGCCAAATATTTAAAAACGTCGGCCTTGACAACGCGGGCGTTGGCTTGCAGCCGGGTGTGGGCCAGGTTGGCCTTGATGATGTCGGCCGCCCTGAGCTGCTTTTCAACCAGGACTGCTCGGGCGGCTCCCCGGCTCAGGGACTCGATGCCCACGCTGCCGGTCCCGGCGAAGAGGTCCAGGACCCAGGAGCCGATGATGCTATCGCCCAGGATGCTAAATAAGGCCTCTTTCACCCGATCCGAGATCGGGCGGGTCCCGCTTCCGGGCACTGCCTGTAAGGGGATACCTTTGGCGCTGCCGGCGATTACGCGCATTGCTCCACCTCGTTCATGGCACAGACTATGACGGCAGTATATCCCCATTGTGTCGAAGGGTCAAGTGGCAAAAATCGTCGTGTTGCAAAAAAAAGGATTTTGCGGTATACTGTCCTGACCGCCAAGTGGCAGAGTTCTACAGGGGTGGCGTTGGATTGTGGTTGACGAGCTGCTAATCGACTGGTCAACAGAATATTTCACCGGCAGCGAGCTGGAGCTAGTCCGGCGGGCCTACATACAGGCTGCGGAGGCCCACGACGGACAGATGCGGGAATCAGGCGTGCCCTATATCCTCCACTGCGTTGCAGTGGCCCGCATGTTGGCCGAGCTTGGGCTGGACTATCATGCTGTGGCCGCCGGCCTGCTGCACGATGTCGTCGAGGACACGGAATGGACTGTTGAAAGGATTCAGAGTCAGTTTGGAGCCGAGGTGGCCAAGCTGGTAGACGGCGTGACCAAGCTTGACCGGATCGACACCATGAGCAAGATGGGCAGCCGCGACGTGGAAGCGCAGGAGGCCGAAAGCCTGCGCAAGATGTTCCTGGCCATGACCGACGACGTCCGTGTGGTTCTGATCAAGCTGGCCGACCGGCTGCATAATATGCGAACACTCGATCCGCTCCCGCCTGTCAGGCGAGAGCGGATTGCTCGTGAGACCCTGGAGATATTTGCTCCCCTGGCCAACCGCCTCGGCATTTGGCAGATGAAATGGGAACTGGAGGAGCTGGGATTTCGCCATTACGATCCTCGTGCCTACCAGCAAATTGCCGACCTGCTTGTCGAAAAGCGGGAAGAACTGGAAACCTACCTGGCCAAGGTCAACGCCGAATTGCAGAGCCGGCTGCGGCTGGAGGGGATCGCCGCCGAGATATCAGGCCGCCCCAAGCATATCTACAGTATCTACCGCAAGATGCGGCGGAAGGGTGTGGAGTTTGACCAGATCCACGATGTGCGTGGCCTGCGGGTGATCGTGGATGCCGTCCAGGATTGCTATGCTACGTTGGGCGTCGTGCATGCACTGTGGACCCCTTTGCCGGGTGAGTTTGATGATTTCATTGCTACCCCCAAAGATAACATGTATCAATCCCTGCACACGGCGGTCGTAGGGCCAGAAGGCAAGACGCTGGAGGTGCAGATCCGGACTCATGAGATGCATCGCCGGGCCCAGTTTGGAATTGCCGCTCACTGGCGCTACAAGGAAGGGGTCAAGCGGGACGTAGCGTTCGAGAACAAGGTCACCTGGCTCCGCTCGCTGATGGAGTGGCGCTCGGACGTCGAGGACGCCAAAGAGTTCGTAGACACACTCCGGACGGAGGTGCTTGAGGATCGCGTTTACGCGTTCACGCCCAAAGGCCAGGTGCTGGATCTGCCGGTTGGTTCGACGCCGATCGATTTCGCGTATCGCGTTCACACCGAGGTGGGCCATCGCTGCCGGGGTGCGAGGGTAAACGGCCGCCTACTGCCTCTGACCTACAAGCTTAAGAGCGGCGATCAGGTTGAAATCCTCACCGCCAAGCGAGGAGGCCCCAGCCGTGACTGGCTGAATCCCGACCTGGGCTATATCCGAGCGGCGCGCACCCGGGAAAAGATCCGCGGTTGGTTTCGCAAGCAGAACCGGGAGGAGAACATCACCTTTGGGCGCGAGCAGCTCCGGCGCGAATTGAAGCGCTTGAGCCTCGACAATATTGCTTTTGAAGAGATCGCCGCCCTGTTTGATTATTCCACCCTCGACGATTTCTACGCAGCAATCGGTTTCGGCGACCTGAACTCACAACGGGTGGTGGCTCGGGTTCTGCAGGTGCTGCGCCCTGACGACGTGTTCAAAGAGCCGGAAAAGGCAGCGGAGGCGGAAACACCGGAGGGGGTGCGGGTCAGGGGCGTCGGCAGCTTGTACATCCAACTGGCGCGGTGCTGCAAGCCCAAGCCGGGAGATTCAGAGCCAATTGTGGGCTTTATTACGCGCGGACGGGGAGTGACGATCCACCGCTGGGGCTGCCCCAACATCCTCAGGCGCACCAACACCGGCGAGGTCGAACGACTGATCGAGGTAGATTGGGGCACGGGGGAGGATCGCGTCTACCCGGTCCTGATCAGGATCCGGGCTTGGGACCGGGAAGGGCTGCTGCGCGACATTGCCACGGTTGTGTCTGAAGAGGGGATCAACATGCGGGCGGTCAACTCGGTACTGACCCGCAAGACGAACCTGGCGACGATCACGGCTACGCTCGAGGTTACGGCTATCAGCCAGTTGATCAGCATCCTGGCCAAGATCGAGCGCTTGCCAAACGTCATCGAGGTCACTCGCCAGGCAAGCTAAACTCGAGCCAAGGTGAAACCTACATCAGGTGCGTTGCACCAAAGGCAGGTGCAACGCACCAGCGTGCGGGGTTCATTTTGGCCTCACTTTAGAGGCCAAAACTGGAAGGAAAAACGGCTGGAAGGGTTTCCAGCCGTTTTATTGATTCCTGGCTGCGCTTCCTGACCTGCCAGCCACCGCAAAGGAAGCGGTACTCCGCAGGAAGCGCAGAATGACCGTATGTGTTAGGGTGCGGCGGTGGCGAATGGGTCGGGTGGGATCTGGCTCGATTTTAGGAGACGCTCGATCTTGTCGCCCAAGGCCTCGGTCTGCGCCGCCAGCCAATCGGTGAGGGCGCTGCTTTTCCGGCTCGAGATCACCGAGTCGGGCAGGGCGCCGTTTTCGTTCCGCTCGACCACCCGGACCACCCAGAACTGAGTGTTGCCCTGCACGACGGCGAGCGCGCCTATCTCCTGGGAGGAGACGGCGTCGGCCAGAACTGTGCCATAGCTGCTGGTCAGTTGGTCCACCGCCAGCCAGCCAAGATCGCCGCCGTTGTCCTGGACTGTCGTTTCACTTGAGACTTCTTTGGCTACCGTGGCAAAGTCCTCGCCGGCCTCGATCCGTTGCTTGGCTGTGTCGGCAGCTTCTTGGGTATCTGTCACGATCAGCTCGACATGGATCATGAGCCCCGTGCTCAGCACCTGGCTGGCCAGGAGATCGCTCACTTTGTCGCGCAACAAGCTGCGCTGCACCATGTGCTCGAACGACGCGATGCTCAACCCCATGTTGTCCACATACTTTTGGATGGTCTCGTCGATCATGGCAGCAGGGACGGGGGTGGGCACAGGCGTAGGCACGGAGATCGTTTCGGTGGTCGTGATCGGGCTGGCCTGCGAAGTAAAGCTGCTTTCCACATCGGCCCGGATCGACGCCCGTGCTTCGTCGAGGGTTACGGATAACCCGGCTTCCTTGGCCTTTTTCTGGATGATCGCATCTTCGATCAGCTCGTCGAGCGCGCTGTCAGGGGCATAGTCGATCATCGACTGGTAGTACTGGACCGTCTGGGTGTAGTAGGAGGCCATGAACTGGCCTTCCTCCGTGGTCGTGTCCAGCAGGCTCAGTTGGTACTCCAGGTTCGAGATCGAGCTGTACAGGTTGTAGCGGCGATAGGTGAGCAGATCCTCAAAGTCCTTGATCGAGATCTTGGCGCCGTCGACCTTGGCGACCGCCGCATTGGGGGCAATGACCAGCTCCCGGATCACGGCGAAGAGGATCACAGCCAGGATGACCGCCCCAATGGCTGCAACGATTGACCAGATGACCCGGAGCTGCCTGGACTCTTTGCGGCTACGGGCGATCTGTTTCTTTGTTAGTGAGAGAGCCGCCTCCGGCCTGGCTGCGGCTTGGCGAATTTCTGGTTTCTTGGCCATAGTCTTTAATAGCGACGGATGTGCTCCGACGTAAAGGGGAGCAAGGCCAGGTAGCGCGCGCGCTTGAGGGCAACCGCCAGGCGCCGCTGATGCTTGGCGCATGTCCCGGACTTGCGCCCGGATCGGATCTTGCCCCGCTCGGTCACGTAACGGCGCAGCATGTCGGCATTCTTATAGTCGATCGCTTTACCCTTTTCCACGCAAAAGGCGCAGACTTTGCGGCTCGGGCCAAAGGGTCTACGGCCCCGGGGACCTGAGTATCCCTCGCGTCCGTTTCCTGATCTTCCCCGGCCGCCTGATTGGTAAGGCCGCGGGCCGGAGCGATATCCACCTTCTCGGCGTTCGTCATCACTCATCGGTTAAATCATTCTCCTTCATTGTCGTGCAGCCCCGGCATTTGCGGTGCCGGGATAGTATCCTCTCGCCCGGTAGCTGACCGTTACAGAGAGGATTCATCTTCTTCCAGGTTTGGACCCGGGCCAACCCCAACAGGGGCCGGCGCCGGGCGCGGGCCGAGCATGATCATTTCACTGGCTACGAGCTCGGTGCGAAAGTGCTTCCTGCCGTTGGGCTCTTCCCAACCGTAAGTGCGCAGCTCTCCTTCGACGTACACTCGGCGGCCTTTGGTCAGGTATTCGTTGCAGATCTCGGCCAGGTTGCCCCAGGCTACGACGCTAAACCATTCGGTCGAGTTGCGACGCTCGCCGCCGGCCGTCGTCCAGGTGCGGGTAGCAGCCACGTTAAAGGATGTGACGGCCTGTCCGCCGGGTGTGTAGCGCATCTCGGGATCGCGTCCCATGTTGCCGATGATCATCACCCGGTTGAGACACAGGGGCATCTCTTCGCTCACCTGCGCCTGCGACGCCGGTAGAGGCTCGTCTGGCAGGATCGGCTCGATGCCTTGCTCAGGGTTTCCCAGGAGGATCAGCTTGGTGGCGATGACCTCGGTCCGAAATTGGCGTTGCCCTTCGGCATCGTCCCAAGTTCGGGTCTGGAGGTGGCCTTCGACATAGACCCGCCGGTCTTGGCGCAGATTGGCGTTGGCTGCCTCGGCCAGGCTACCCCAGGCCACCACATTGAACCATTCATTCGATTCCCGAGCCTGGCCCTCACTGGTGGTCCACCGCCGGTTGGTAGAGATGCTAAAGGTGGTAACCGGCTGGCCGTTGGACGTGTAGCGCATTTCAGGATCCCGTCCCACGAACCCAATGAGCATTACTCTATTCATGCCCCTGGCCATTCGCTATTGCTCCTCTGTGCCCAAACCCAAACCCAGCTCGTGCCCGTTCATTCCGGCTTGATTTTGTTGTTAATCCTTGTCCAAGCGCACGATCAGGTAACGCAGCACCTTTTCGTCCAGCTTGAGAACACGATCCATCTCCTTCAGGGCAAGCTGCGGTGCGCGGAAGGTCAAGATGATATCCTGGCTTTCCACCTGGCGCTTGATGGGATAAGTGAGACGCCGCTTTCCCCGGGAGTCTTCCTTGATCATCTCGCCAGTCTCGCCTTTGTGGGTGGTCGCGATCAACTGGGCCATCTTTTCACGGATGGACGCCACGGCCTCTTCATCCGCCGTGGCGTCGATGATCAGATACAGCTCGTATTCACGCATGGTCTACCTCCTTTCCATGGGTTTGCTTGTGACATCGGCCACAAGCGAAAAGGAAAAGGACGATGGACAAGCCATCGGCCTTGTCAACAGCGCCCGCAACTATAGCATAATCGCCCTTTTTGTGCAAACGGGCAGGGGGGCAAGGCTTGCGTGTTTGCCATCAATGGGGCGGCGAGAAGCGGATGTGGATCACGTCGCCATCGTGGACGACATATTCACGCCCCTGCAGGTGAAGCAGGCCGCGCTCGCGGGCGGCGTTGAAATCGCCGGCAGCGGTCAGATCGGGGTAGGACACCACCTCGGCGCAGACAAAGCCCTGCTGCATGTCGGTGTGGATCTTGCCGGCTGCCTCGATCACGGTCTCTCCCCGCTTCAGGGTCCAGGCCCGGACGACGTTGACGCCGGTGGCGGTGAAGAAGGTGATCAGGTCCAAAAGGCGGTAGCCGGCATGGACCAACCGCTCCAGGCCGGGCGCCTCCAGGCCAAGCTCCGCCCGGTACTCGGCGGCCTCTTCGGGTGTCCAGTCGGCCAGGTCGGCCTCTAGCTGGGCGCAGATCACCACCGCCTGGGCGCCCTCCTTCGCTGCCCGCTCGATCACCGTGGCAGCCAGCGGGCCGCCGCCGGGCAGGCTGTTCTCGCCGACGTTGGCCACGTACAGCCGGGGCTTGGCGGTCAGCAGGGGCAGCGGCTGCAGCAGCTCGGCTTCGTGGGGGGACAGCGGGAACTCGCCGGCCGTGCGCCCCGTTTGCAGGTGGGCCTTGAGCCGCGCCAGCAGGTCCAGCTCGGCGGCGTAGACTTTGGGCTGGGCTTTGGCCGAGGAGTGGACCTTTTCTTCGCGGCGCTCCACGGTGGACAGGTCGGCCAGGATCAGCTCCAGGTCGATCACCTCGCAGTCGGATACCGGATCGAGGTCGGCAGTGACGTGGGCCACGTCGGGGTCCTCGAAACAGCGGACGACCAGGGCGATGGCGTCGACGTTGCGGATGTGTCCCAGGAACTGGTTGCCCAGCCCTTCGCCCTCGTGGGCGCCTTTCACCAGCCCGGCGATGTCGACAAACTCGACGACAGTGGGCTTGACCTCCTTGGGCCGGACGATGGCTGCTACCCGGTCCAGGCGGGGATCGGGCACGGCGACCACGCCGACGTTGGGCTCGATGGTGGTGAACGGATAGCTGGCCACCGCCGCGCCGGCCTTGGTCAGCGCGTTGAACAGGGTGCTCTTGCCCACGTTGGGCAGACCGACAATGCCGATTTGCAGACTCATGAGCTATCCCCCTCACTGCTTTTGACTATTATAGCACCAAATGAGCCTGGAGGCAAGGCACTTGCGCAAAACGTCAGTCTGTGGCAGAATGGAGATGGATTTTTGATTTTGGATTTTGGATTTTGGATTGCCAAAAGACCTCAAGGGTTTCATCCTTTGATGGGATAGGGGGAGGGAGCCATGAAGATGACAAAGCGGGAGCGGTTGGAGGCGACGATCCGGGGGGAGGCTGCCGACCGGCCGCCGGTGGCGCTGTGGCGCCACTTTCCGGGCGACGACCAGGATCCGGCGGAGCTGGCGGCTTCGACGGTGGCTTTTCAGCGCCAGTACGATTTCGATTTCGTCAAGGTGACGCCCGCCAGCAGCTTTTGCGTCCGCGACTGGGGCGCCGAGGACCGCTGGATCGGCAACGAGGAAGGGACGCGGCAGTATACGCAGCGCCCGGTTGTCAGGCCGGAGGATTGGCGCGCGCTTCAGCCGCTCGATCCGGAGTGGGGGGCGCTCGGCGCGCAGCTCCGCTGCCTGGAGCTGATCCACGAGGCACTGGGCGACGAGGCGCCGTTCATCCAGACGATCTTTAACCCGCTGACGCAGGCCAAGAATCTGGCCGGCCAGCAGGTGATGCTGGCCCACCTCCGCCAGGCGCCCGACGCGGTGCGGGCAGGGCTGGCGATCATTGCCGAGAGCACGATGCGCTTTATCGAGGCGGCGCGGCAGCGGGGCATTGCCGGCATCTTTTGGGCGGCGCAGCACGCCAGCTACGAGCTGCTGTCGGAGGCCGAATACCAGGAGTTTGGGGTTTCTTTCGACCGGCACCTGCTGGAAGCCGCCGATGGCCTGTGGCTCAATGTGCTACACCTGCACGGCGAGCGGGTGATGTTCGACCTGCTGGCCGATTACCCGGTGCACGTGGTCAACTGGCATGACCGGGAGACGCCGCCGACGCTCGGTGAGGGGCAGGCGCGGGTGAAGGGGGCGGTGCTTGGCGGGCTGCGCCAGTGGGAGACGATGGTGCGCGGCAGCCCGGCCGACGTGCGCCGCGAGGCGATCGATGCGATCCGGCAGACGGGCGGGCGGCGGTTTATCCTGGGCACCGGCTGCGTGACGCCGATCACCACACCGTGGGCCAACCTCCGCGCGGCGCGGGCGGTGGTGGAGGAATGACCGACGGAATGGAATTTTACCCTGCCGGCGCGCCCGTGCCGGAAGAAAGGCGAACCGGCCGCCTGTACCTCCGTCCCCTGCGGGCGACTGATGTGGAGCTGGATTACGACGCGGTCATGTCGAGCGCCGAGATGCTGCGCCACTGGGGTCAGGGCCATTGGCCGGCCGACGATTTCACCCTGGCGGAGAACCTCGCCGACCTGCAACAGCACGAGCAGGAGCATGTCGAGCGGAAGGCGTTTACGTTTACCGTCCTGGACCCACAAGGAACACGATGCCTGGGATGTGTCTACATCGTGCCCTTGCGGCCAGAGGAGATTCCGCTGTGCCAGGATGCCGCTTATGCCGCTGACGTTAGATTTTGGGTGCGCAAGTCCGAGCTGACCAATGCCCTCGACCGGCACTTGTTAGCGACCTTGCGCGACTGGTTCCGCGACGAGTGGGCTTTTGACCGTGTCCTGTTCACCGTTGTCCGGCAGGAGACACGCCAGGCCGCCCTGCTCGAAGCGGCGGGCCTGGAACGGCGTTTGGCCGGCGCATTGGGGGATGGGCGCCTGTGTTGGGTGTTTGGCTAGACCCACAGGACGGCGATCTTGACTGTTTGTTCAAGTCGCGCTATAATAAGTCGTCAGGTGATGAGCCTGGCCCCGGCAGCATTGATTGGCCGGGCCGGTAGTCCTGGCGGATGAACCCCTCCGTTGGGCCGCCAGAACCCAAACTGACAGGGTACGAATATGCCAAAGATTCTCTCAAACCGGCAGTTCAGATGGGCAGCCATTGCCGTCGCTATCGTTGTACTGGTGTTTTTGGCAGTCAACATCCTGCTCATTGGAGGAGACGCGTTTGTCATCGGCTTCAATAGCATCCTGAATCCTCCCCTGGCGATCATCATCACCATATTGGCTGCCATTGCCTGGCACCGGATGCGCGCAGAAGGACGCCGCCGCTTTCTCTGGCTAGGAATGCTCATCGGGTGGGCGCTGTGGGCTCTGGCCGAGACGGTGTGGGCAATCTATACCATTCAGGGCCAGGAGATACCGTACCCTTCCGTGGCCGATTTCTTCTGGCTGCTTGGTTATATCCCCATGGGCATCGGGCTGGTCGCCCGGGTGCTGACGATGCCCGCCAAGCCAACCCGCTCCCAGAATATGATTATCCTGGGAGTTTCTGCGGCCACGATCATTATTGCCGGGGTCCTGGTATTCCGGCCCATCTTTCAGAGCTTTGATCCGGAACGGTTGGTCGAGAGCATCCTCAATATCACCTATCCGCTTGCCGATCTTTTCCTGTTGATTGTCGTCTGGCGCCTGTTTTTTACCTACGAGGGTGGGGATTCGGGATTTGTTTGGAGGTTGTTGACCGTTGGCTTTGTCTTGATGACGGTCTCGGATTTTATCTATACATACACTACCTGGCAGGAAGTGTACTATCCCGATTCGAAGGTAAATGTGCTCAGTTGGCTGCTGGTGGATTTTCCCTATACCCTTTCCTACCTGGCATGGTTCCTTGGCATCCTTGCTTTGCTCATCGTGCAGCATAAACGACTTCCCATCGAGGCTGTCGTCCAGTCCAAGATGGTGCCAAGGTATGGCCACGTCCTGGTCTATACCAAGAACGACGATACGGTGATCGAAGTTAGCCCCAACTTTCCTCTTTTCGGCGCCGGCAGGATGGCAGGGAAATCACTGGCAGAGGTATTGCCCATATCTGAACAGGTGGGGCGGTCTATTTGCGAAAGGATCCGGGCCGAAGGGAAAGTGGCCGACCTGCCGATCCAGGTCGTGGACCGTTCCGGCGTTTCGAGCGAGGCCCGGCTGAGTGGGGTGGCGGTTACCAACCTTCAGCAAGAGTACACGGGGGCCGATTTCTTGCTGCGCATCCCCACTGAAGACGACTCGTTTGACCAAGCCCTAAGCCAAGAGGCCAAGGGGATGGTGAGACACGTGCTGAACCAAAGCGGCAGCAACTATCAAGCCGAGGTCCGGCAGTTTCTTGCGGATTACCACATTCCTTACATAAAATCCTTGCTCGATGTAGCTTCCAGCCGCGGTGGGGCGACGATGTCTCAGGCGTTTGTCGACGAGCTGCAGGAGGCCGCAAGAAAACGCGGTTGGCCGATGCGATTCAACGCTCAAACGGTGCTGGATAGCAGCGATTATCCCCTCGAGGTGCTGCGAGAAGCGCTGCCTGTTCTGGTCGAAACGGCCAAAAGGTTTATCGCCAACGTGACGGGCCCGGCGTTCGTCGAGGCTCAGATCAAGGAACAGAGCCTGCGGTTTAGCGAAGCCGTTCATGCAGAAGCCGCGTTCTATCGGAAACCAGAGAGCGAAATAAGGTTTGCCGATAACCGCCAACACAGGGCCGTCTAGCGCCGGGCTCAACCAGGCCCCCGGCGCTGCGCGCGGCGCTGAGGGAAAAAACCAGGCCGGCCGGGCTGCCCAGGGCAGCATGCTTGACAGCTTAACCCAGATCCGGGCGATCCCGGAACTCGACCGTGCGCCGCTCGACGCCGTGCAGCTCCAGGACGATTAGCTCGTTTTCCCCTTTTACCAGAAGCGGCGCAGGCACGTAGAGGGTGCGCTGCGGCCCTCTATCCCAGTAGCGCCCCAAGTTAAACCCGTTTAGCCAGCATACCCCCTTGGTCCAGCCGGGCAGGGCGAGGAAGGCGTCGCCCGGATCGGCCACGGTGAAGCGGCCGCGGTAAAAGGCCGGCCCGCCGGTCGTGGACGACGGCTTGAAGGCCAGTTTTGACAGGTCGTCCAGCGGCAGGGGAAAGATGGTCCAGCCGAACAGGTATTGCTCGCCAAAGAGAACTCCCCCGGTGATGCCTTTGCGGTCGAGCAGGTCGGGACCGAAATTGACGCGCCCCATGTTTTCGACCAGGATGTCGAGCCTCGCGCCGCCGGGCGGGATGTCCAGCGGCAGGCTCTGGTCTGGGGCGGCTCGTTCGAGGACGCCGGCCGGCTGCCGGTTGAGAAAGACCTGGGCCCGGTCGTGGAGGCCGCGGATGGTGAGGGCAGGCCGGGCCGGGCCCGGCACCTGGGTGCGGTAGAGGATCAAGCCATAACTCTGGCCCAGCGCTTCCATCGGCTCGGGGGCGGCGAGGTGGACGGGGGAGGAGAGGCGGCCGAGCGCGTCGAACAGGGGCGCCGACTCGGGCAGGCTGACGGGAGCCAGGGCCAGCCGGGGGGCAGGGGCCGGCAGGGCGATTTCGGGCAAGGGCGCATAGCGGCCGAGCACATCGCGCAGGGCCCAGTATTTGGGCGTCGGGTCGCCGGCCTCGCTCAGCGGGGCGTCGTAATCGTAGCCGGTGACCGTGGGCTGGTAGATGCCTACCTCGCTGTTGGCGCCGTTCATAAAGCCGAAATTGGTCCCGCCGTGGAACATGTAGAGGCTGACCGAGGCGCCGGCCTTGAGGATCTCGTCCAGCGCGGCGGCGGTGTCCTCGGGGGAGCGGGTGTGGTGCGGCTCACCCCAGTGATCAAACCAGCCGTCCCAGAACTCGGTGACCATGAGCGGGCCGGTGGGCTGGTACTCGCGCAGCTTGGCCAGGGCGGCCTCGACGCCGGAGGCGAAATTCACCGTTTTCAGGATGCCCGGCAGGGTCCCGGCCTGGAGGGTGGCATCCCGCGGGCCGTCTGAGGTAAAGAGGGGGACGCCGATGCCGCGGGCGCGCATGCTTTCGGCCAGGCAGCGCAGGTAGTCCTTATCGTTGCCATAGCTGCCATACTCGTTTTCGACCTGCATGGCCAGGATGGGGCCGCCGTGGGTGACCTGGAGCGGGGCGAGGCGGGGCAGGAGGGCGTCGAAGAAGCGGTCGACCGCCGCCAGGTAAGCTGGATGTGAGCAGCGCAGGCGCATGGCCGGATCGCGCAGCAGCCAGGCGGGCAGCCCGCCCAGGTCCCACTCGGAGCAGATGTAGGGGCCGGGGCGGACGACGGCATGCAGGCCCAGCTCGGCGGCGATGGCCAGGTAGCGGACCAGGTCAAGGCCGGCGTCGAAGCGGAAGGCGCCCGGCCCGGGCTCGTGGAGGTTCCAGGCGACGTAGGTCTCGACGGTGTTGAGGCCCATGGCGCGCAGCTTGAGGAGGCGATCCCGCCAGCAGGAGGGCGGGATGCGGAAATAGTGCATGGCGCCGGCCAGGATGCGGAACGGTTGGCCGTCGAGAAGGAACCGGTCGCCGTGGATGGTGAATTCGGTCATGGGCTGCTCTCTTTTGAGGATGATCTAACCACAAAGGACACAAAGGCAACAAAGGGGATCAGACGCCGGTTTCATCGGTTGTGGCGCATGGTGGTGGTAGGGGCGCACGGCCGTGCGCCCCTACGGGGTTCGTTGTTAGTGGCACCCGAGAGGGCGTGGGACAGAATCACAGGCGGAACGGCTTTCTGAGCAGGCCGCCGAGGAGGAAGGAGGCCGGGATGGCGGCCAGGGTTACCAGGGCGAATTTGGCCAGCGGCGGGGCGGCCAGGCCGACCAGCAGGGCCTGGAAGATCAGCACGGGAAAGATGTGAAGGATGTAGGCGGCGTACTGGGCGTCGGCCAGCCACCTGGTCAGGCGGGTGTGGATGTTGGCCCTTTCGCGAAAGAGGACGGTCAGGCCGATGCACATGCCAAAGCAGAGGAAGGATTCCCAGATGAGGGTGATGATGTCGTTCAGGGTGTCGCCGATGTGCAGGGCGTTGTACAGCCACAGGTCGTAGGCGTACCAGAAGGCGGCCAGGAAGAGGCCCAGGCCAAACCAGACCAGGCCGGCCCTGGTGGGGAAGCGGGTGAGCCACTGGCGGCGGTAGGCCACCATGCCGACGATGAAGAGGCACAGGTCGCGGGGAACATCGGCAGGGGCGACGCGGAAAAAGCCCAGGAGGTAGTGCCAGTCGTCGATGGGAAACCAGATGCGGACCAGGCCGGTGACGA
>DAOUGI010000115.1:0-4627 GCA_034429215.1 Anaerolineae bacterium
TGTAGGGGCAACCCCCTGTGGTTGCCCCGATCCGGGGCAGGGGCCAGGGCAGCCGGGTGTAGGGGCAACCCCCTGTGGTTGCCCCGATCCAGGGCAGGGGCCAGGGCAGGCACGGGGGCCTGCCCCTACGGTGCGGTTGGCGTTGCCGGACGTGGTGCACCGGTTGAAATCGTTCACGACGACACTGTATCGGCGTGGTGTCCAAGAGAAGGGTTGGCCTGCGTTCCCCGGCCGGTTCTGGCAGCGCAACTATTATGAACACATTGTCCGCAACGACCAGGAATTGAACCGCATCCGCGCCTACATCGAGATGAACCCGGCCCGTTGGGCGTGGGACCTTCAGAACGCCGAGGCGATCCCCGGCTGGAAGCCGAAGGCCCCATGGCAGGTCTGAACTGCTGAACCACTGGCGGGGATCCCCGGCGAGCTCGACCGCCTTGCCGCCGCCGTCCGCGACCGGGCATCCCCTCACCCACTCCGCCGACCTCCAGGCCTCCCGCCGCGCCGCCTCCACCCTCACCCCCCTCATCAGCCTCAGCAAGGCGCCGCCCTGGCCCCTCAAACCATCCCTTGACAACCTCTGAAACGGGTTCCATAGTTCTCAACGCGTTTTCCGTATCAGGGTGCAATTTCAATCGCACCCGGCTGCGTCAATCGGCCCGCGTCGCCGCCCGCGCCCTGACCTCCCGCCGCTCCTGGACCAGGGCCCAGATGCTGAGGAGGAGGGCAAAGGCGATCAGGCCGACGATGACGACGAAATTGTCGTGCAGGCCGGCGACCTGGGCGGCGGGCGGGGCGGCGGTGGCCCCCTCGGGCAGGGGGGCGCCGTGGTGGAACGCCACCCGGGCGGCCCACAGGGCGCTGAGGAGGGCGATGCCGACGGTCTGGCCGACGATGCGGGTGATCGACAGCAGGCCCGAGGCGATGCCCAGCCGCTCGCGGGGGACGGCGCCCATGATGGCGCTGTTGTTGGGCGCCTGGAACAGGCCCAGGCCGATGCCCACCGGCAGGAAGCGGAGGATGTAGCCCAGCGGGGTCAGGTCGGCGGTGACGGTGGTCAGGGACAGAAAGCCGGCCATGAGGACGGCCAGCCCGGCGACGGCGATCGGCCGGGTGCCGACCCGGTCGGACAGGGCCCCCGACAGGGGGGCAAATACGCCGACGGCCAGGGGGACGGTGGCCATGAGCAGGCCCATCTGGCGGGGCTCGTAGCCCAGGACGCCCTGGAGGAAAAAGGGGATGAGAAAGATGGTGCCGCTCATGGAGATAAAGGTCATCAGCCCCGAGGTGAGGTTGACGCTGAACAGGCGGCTGCGGAACAGGCCGAGGTCGAGCATCGGCTGGGCGACCCGCCGCTCGATGGCCACGAATCCGGCCAGCGCGGCGACGCCGCCGGCCAGCAGGAGCAGGACGCGTGTGTCGCCAAAGCCGGCGTCCTGGCCGAGGGTCATGGCCAGCAGCACGGCCAGCAGGCCGCTGAAGAATGCCGCCGCGCCGACCAGGTCGAACCGCTGGCGGCCGGCGGGCCGGCGGGCCGGGATGGAGCGCAGGGCGATGAGGACGCCGGCGATGCCGACGGGCAGGTTGACGAAAAAGATCCAGCGCCAGGAGAGGGCGCTCAGGATCAAGCCGCCCACGGTGGGACCCAGGACGATGCCGATGGAGACCATGGAGCCGGTGAGGCCCAGGGCGCGGCCCCGCTCGGAGGGGGGGAACGATTCGGTGACGATGGCCATGGCCAGGGCCATGATCATCGAGCCGCCGACGGCCTGGAGGACGCGAAAGCCGATCAGCCAGTAGACGTTGGGGGCCAGGCCGCACAGGACCGAGCCGGCGGTAAAGATGACAAAGCCGGTGATATAGATCGACTTTTTGCCGATCATGTCGCCCAGGCGGCCCATGCTGAGCATGAGGGTGCCCAGGGCGAGGAGGTAGGACAGGACGACCCACTGGACGGTGGGCAGGTGGGTGTCCAGCTCTCGGACGAGGGTGGGCAGGGCGACGTTGACGATGGAGCCGTCGATGGTGGTCAGAAAGATGCCCATGGCGACGCCGGCA
This sequence comes from Anaerolineae bacterium, assembly GCA_034429215.1. GTDB lineage: Bacteria > Chloroflexota > Anaerolineae > JAAYZQ01 > JAAYZQ01 > JAFGOG01. The sequence continues at coordinate 2,059 of DAOUGI010000115.1, forward strand.
AAGACGTACCACTTGCGGCTATAGTCGATCTGGTCTGCGATCATGGGTTGCCTTTTTCTAGAATAGACCTGACAGGTCCAGGAAGACCTGTCAGGTCTCGTGATTGGTCGATTATAACACCCGGCGGGGTGGGGGGCAAATTGGGCCTCGAAATAGACCTGTCAGTTCTGTTGCGCCGGGATGGTAAAAGAAAAGGTAGAGCCCTGGCCGGGGCGGCTGTCGGCCCAGATGCGGCCGCCGTGGGCGCGGACCAGCTCGCCGGCGATGGCCAGGCCCAGGCCGCTGCCCTCGCCGCCGGCCCGCTTGCCGCGCCAGAAGCGGTCAAAGACGTGGGCCAGCTCGTCGGGGGGGATGCCGGGGCCGTCGTCGGCGACGGAGATGAGGATGCCGGCGGGGGCCTCCCCTCTCCCTCTGGGAGAGGGGCTGGGGGCGATGGCGGCGCGGACGGTGACGCGGCTGCCGGCGGGGGTGTGGCGCAGGGCGTTCCAGATGAGGTTGGCGGCTATCTGGCGCAGGCGCTGGGGATCGGCGTCGGCCGGGGGCAGGGCTCCCCGCCCGCCTGGTGCGGGGGTTCCCCGCCCGCCTGGCGCGGGGGCTCCCCGCCCGCCTGGCGCGGGGGCTCCCCGCCCGCCGGATGCGGGGCCGGGGGCCAGCTCCAGGTCCAGGGACTGGCCGCGGGCTTGGGCCTGGGAGGCCAGGCTGCCGACCACGCCGCGCAGCAGGTCGCCGACGTCGGTGGGGCGGCGCTCGAGGCGAAGCCGGCCGGCCTCGGCCTGGGCCAGGGCGCGCAGGTCGTCGACGAGGCGGGACAGGAGGAGGGCTTCTTCCTGGAGCGAGGCCAGCGACTCGGGGGTGGGCTGCAGCACGCCGTCGAGCAGGCCCTCCAGGTCGCCGCGGATGACGGTGAGGGGGGTGCGCAGCTCGTGGGCGATGTCGGCCATGAGGTTGCGGCGCAGGGTTTCCTGGCGGCCGATAGTCTGGGCCATCTGGTTAAAGGCCTGGCCCAGCTCGCCGATCTCGTCGCGGCTGCGGACGGCCACCTGGGGCAGGGGGGCGCCCGAGGCGGGGTCCCAGCCGGCCAGGCGCCGGGCGGCGCCGGCTACCTCGCGCAGGGGGGCGGTGAGCTGGCGCGACAGCCACAGCCCGGCGACGAGCGCCACGGCGGCGGCCGCCAGTCCGGCCCACAGGAGGGAGCGGTTGACCTGTTGGAGGTACTCGTTTTCCTGCCGGCGGGCGGCCTCGCCGCTGGGGAGGAGGACCATGCCCACGGTTTGCCCGCCGACCTCGATCGGGACGGCCACCGCCTGCTCGGCGTCGGAAAGCTGCTCGCCGGCCAGCTCGCCCTGGGTGTCGGCGACCACCAGGCCGCGGGGGTCGGCCACGACGATCCGCTCGACCTGGCCGGCGCCGCCGCTGCCATGGCCCTGGCCTTGACTCGGGCCCTGGCCCGGGCCGGAGACGGCCAGGCCGGGCAGGAGGCCGTCGACGCCGGCCCAACTGCCGGTGCGGGTATAGTAGGCGGCCAGGTCGGGGACGAGCCGCTCGGCGCGCCCCTGGCGGCCCTCGCCGACATAGACGGCGAACTGGCGGGCGGTGATCCGGTTGGTGAGGAGCAGGCCGACGCCCACGGCGGCCAGGGCGACCAGGCCAAAGGCGATCAGGAGCTTGATCCGCAGGCTAGTGGGCATGATTTAACCAAAGGACACAAAGGATACAAAGGAGCAAGATCCTCCTGGGCATTCCCGTCTATCCTCTGGCCTAGACCTCCAATTTATAGCCGACGCCAAAGACGGTGAGGACGTAGCGGGGGCGCTTGGGATCGGGCTCGATCTTGAGGCGAAGGTTTTTGACGTGGGCGTCGACGGTGCGCTCGTAGCCTTCAAAGCTGTAGCCCTGGACGCGGTCGAGCAGCTCGATGCGGGTAAAGACGCGGCCGGGATGGCGGGCCAGGAGGGTCAATAGCTCGAACTCGGTGGGGGTCAGGTCGGCCGGGCGGCCGGCGACGGTGACCTGGCGCCGCTCGATGTCGATGGCGATGTCGCCGGCCACGACGGGCGGGGGGGCCTGTTCCCGCTCGCCGCCGGCCCGGCGCAGGACGGCCCGCACGCGGGCCACCAGCTCGCGAGGGCTGAAGGGCTTGGTGACGTAATCGTCGGCGCCCAGCTCGAGGCCGATCAGCCGGTCGGTCTCTTCGACCCGGGCGGTGAGCATGATGATCGGCACGCTCGAGTCCTGGCGCAGGGTGCGGGCCACGTCGAGCCCGTCGATGCCCGGCAGCCCCAGGTCGAGGACGACCAGCGCCGGCCGCTCGTGGCGAAAGGCGGTCAGGGCGGCCTGGCCGTCGCCGGCGGTGGCCACCCGGAACCCGGCGTTTTCCAGGTAGGCCCGCACGGTCTTGACGATCTTGGCTTCGTCGTCTACTACCAGAATGGTTTCGCCGCTCATGGGGTTATTATACCAAGACCTGGCAGGTTTTCCTAAACCTGCCAGGTCTGTTGTGTGGCTCAGCCGCCGCGCCGGCCGCGCCCGGCCCACATGGGCCGGCCGTTTTCGTCGCGGAGGGTCACCG
>DAOUGI010000116.1:0-2627 GCA_034429215.1 Anaerolineae bacterium
CTGCGGGCTTTGAACTGAAAGTCGTCTTGTTCGTACTTGCCCTCAGCACCAGCTTCCTTTAGGTAGCAACTTGGGTTATAATAACGCCACTTTTGTGAAAAGGACGTCTGATGAATCCACTCGATCTAGTCAGCGCGATCCGGCAGAACCATGGTCTGGAGCATGCGACGATGCACATTCTGAGCCGGTATAACCCCTACCTCCAGGCGGCAGGTCGCACAACGCCTGCCGGTTTCTATATCTACGGCCAGGTGGACACGGAACTGGTCGCCAACGCTGCAGCCGAAGCGTTGGTCCGCTTGCAGCAGGGCGAGAGCCACCTGGCGGTCCACCCCCGCTGCGGCACAAACCTGGCCGTGACCGGCATCTTGGCCGGCGCGGCTGCCTTTGGGGTAACTCTCGGGCGCCGTCGCACGCGGTTCGACCAGTTGCCGATGGCGCTGACGGCCGCCGTACTCGCTGCCGTGGTCGCCCAACCCCTGGCCCACGCCATCCAGGAACGGGTGACTACCACGCCCGAGCTGGAGGGTGTGATCATCCGCGACGTCCAACGTCACGAGCGGGGCAGCCTGGTGATCCATCAAGTGCTCGTCGGCCGGGAGTAGGTTGTGTTCTACATCTTGCACGGGGAGAACGAATTCGACCGCGACGAGGCGGCAGCCAAGCTGCGCCGTGAGCTGGCTACCGGCGATCCCGCGATGGTCGAGCTCAATACAAGCGCCTTTGACGGCAGTCGGTTGACCATGGGCGAGCTGCGCCACGCCTGTGATTCCATCCCCTTCATGGCCGAGTGCCGGCTGGTGATCGTCCACGGGCTGCTCACCCGGCTGGCATCGGGCCGGAAAGGTGAAGAACAGGACGTCGCAGCGGAGCAGGACCCGGCCTGGAAACGCACCCTCCGCGACCAGTTGATCGCTTACCTGCCCACGCTGCCGCCGACTACGCAGCTCATCTTCATTGAGTCCAAGACCCTGCCGGTATCCGATCCGGTCCTGAAATTGGCACAGGAGCGGAAAAAGGCCGAAAAAGAGCAGGAGAAAAAGGCGGGAAAGGATCAGGAAAAGAAGGCGGGAAAAGACCAGGAGGTTGTAACGGCCTTTCCCCTGCCCAAGGAAAAGGAACTGGTAGGCTGGATCCAGAAGCGGGTCGCAGACAGCAAGGGCAAGATCAGCGGCGATGCAGCATGGTTGCTGGCCGAGCTGATTGGGCTGGACTTGAGGCTGCTCGATCAGGAGATCGACAAGCTATTGACCTACGTCGGCGGCGAGCGGCCGGTCAATGCCGAGGATGTTCGAACGCTGGTCAGCCGTGCCCGGGAGGAAAAGATCTTTGCCCTGGTCGACTGCGTCGGGCGGCGCGAAACCGCACGCGCTCTGCAGTTGCTCCACTATCTGCTGGAGCAGGAGGAACACCCGCTCCAGATCCTGGCCATGCTTGGCCGCCAAATACGGATCTTGATCCAGGTCAGCGAGCTGCGCAAGCAGGGCCTTGTGCCGCCCGAGATTGCCGGCGAGCTAGGGTTTGCCCCCTGGATGGCAGACAAGTTCGTCGACCAGGCTAAGAAATTCGACATGGCCCAGTTGGAGGCGGCACACCAGCGGCTGGTCGAGACTGACTGGGCGATCAAGACGGGCAAGGCGGAAGAGACCCTGGCGCTTGACCTGCTCGTCGTAGGGCTGGGACAACGGCCTGCACGGCGCTCCCCGGCTTGACCGGCTGCCGGCCAAGCGGTCAGGGCGGGCGCAGCAGCAGCTACGAGCCGGTGCTCTCCCCCAACCAGAAATGGTTGACCAGGATGTACGGTGCGGAGACAACCCGCACCGTTCCATTGCCCGGCACAGCCGCTGCCGTTGTTCTGTGGTCTGAAGGCTGTGACGCCAATGCCGCCGAGCGACACGTCACCTGCAAACTCCCGGCGGGATGGTTGGCTACCGCCTGCGGATGTACGTAGCAGGTATCTGGCAGGCGGCCATATTTGTCCCGGTAGCGCTCGGCCGCCAGGCTGATCTTGGCTTCCAGCGGACGCTGTGGGTCATCATCGTACCACAATAGCCCTGTTTGCATCTCCACAACTCCTCAGAATCGGCAGGCTTTTGTTACACCCCTGAGAACCTGGGCTTCTTGGCGACGGTCCATACCGACTGCGACGGCTCCGCGGCCCACCTTACCCGGCGAAGGTGCCAGGTGCTTGCAGTAAGATCCTGGTACAGGTCAAAGATGCCCGGTGTGCAGTGCACCCGAAAGTAGCGGCGCCAGCCCGGGCGAGAAGATGTCCACGAACGCTCAACCGCTTCGACCTGATAATGATGGCCCCGCCAGCGGAAGGCTTGGGGAAAGAACTGGAACCGCCGCTCTGTCAAATCAACCGCCTCATCATAGCTTTTCCAACGCATCGTTCCTCCTAATTCATGAATCTCAAAACACAATGATTTGGATCTGTTTCGTGAGAATGATCGGGTATGCCTAATTATCTGGCCAGGCCAGCTCGTCGCCGCCGACGACGTGGAACTGGCGGCCGACCAGGGGCGCGTTGTTTGGCGCCGGCCAGTAGCCGCCGGTCATCGCGGGCATCTGGGGCTGCTGGGCCCCGCCCTGGATCACCACCACCGGCGGATAGCCGGCCGGCG
>DAOUGI010000117.1:0-1866 GCA_034429215.1 Anaerolineae bacterium
CGATGGCCTATGCCGTGGCCGTACTGGCGCCGTCAATTGTACTGGGGAAGAATGTGGCGACAAGGCCAACGTCCTCTCGACCATTCGTGACGGCAGATAGGTTTGGGAGTCCTCCTCCTGGTGGTAAAATGCTCGCATCCTACCACCAGGAGGTGTTTTCATGTTTCCAGAGATCGAGCATTTCGGCAAATGGCTGCGCTGTCATAGCCCCCACGCCGCCACTCACGTCCACTACGCCAGTGACCTGAAGCTCTTCTTCGCCTGGGCAGGCAAGCCCGCAAACGCCATCTCCTTCCACGACGTGGATGCTTACATCGCCCATTGCCGGGATCTTGGCCACACTGGCGCCACCGTAAACCGCCGCCTGGCTGCCCTTCGCTGCTTCTATCGCTTCCTTGACCTGGAGACCGGTGACGCCCCGCCCAACCCCGTCAGACCCAGGCGTCATGCCATCCGCAAGGGCAGGCGCCTGCCCCGCGATGCCCGGGACGATGACTTGGACAAGATATTCGCCGTCATCACGGCTCCCCGCGACAGGGCGATCTTCCTGATCATGTTGAGGTGCGGCCTCAGGATCGGCGAAGTACACCGGCTTTCCCGGAACGACCTCTGTCTCGTACCGGCGCCAGGCTGCCAACCGTGCGTTCGGGTGCACGGGAAGGGTGATGCCTGGCGCACCGTCTACCTCTCGCCCCAGGTGGTCGCCGCCTTGAAGGACTGGCTGGCCGTCCGCCTCGCCGTCGAGAGCTCTGCTCTCTTTCTCAGCCGCAACGGCAACCGTTTGTCTGTCAGCGGCATCCAGGAACGTCTGGCCCGCTACTGCCGCCAGGCGGGGGTGTGGATCTCATGCCACCAGTTGCGCCACACGTTCGGGCGGCACATGGTCGAAGCCGGGATGCCGGTAACGTCCATCCAGCGGCTGCTTGGACACCGGCGTTTGCGCACCACGCAGACCTATCTCTACCTCTCCGACCGGCAGGTGCAGGCTGAGTACGATGCGGCGATGACTCGCATCGGCGTGTGGCTCTCGGCGGACGCAGATGGTCGATGACGGGCTTGACCATCAAACCGGTGCAGGAGTGGTCTGCCGGCAATCAGCGCCTCTACGAGGATTTCTGTCAGTGGCTGCGGGAGGGAGGCTACAGCGACTCGACAGTCTACCTCTATGGGGTAGCGGCGCGGCTGGCCCTGGGCTGGCTGGACAAAGACTACCGGCTTGTGGACCCCCAGGCTGACCTTGACCGCGTGCGACAGACAATCACTACCCACTATGAGAGTGAAGCCACCTGTCAGACCTACTTCAAGGGTGTGGCCAAGCTGGCCGAGTACTTGCGGTTCTGCTGCGGCTGGCCCGGACCGGAGCCACAGATCAGCTGGCATTACTTCCTCGATCCACTGCCCAACTGGTTGGCTGCAGATGTGCGCGCCTACATCACCTTTCGGCAACGCAACTGGCTGGCCGAGGAGCAATACCGGGCAACCTGTACCCTCCTCAGTCATCTCACCCTCTCGCTGCGCTGGATGACGAACTGCGTTGCCCTCAGCAGCATCGAGGAATTGACCCCAACCCTGTGGCTTGATTACGTGGACGCCCGACTGAATGCCGGCATTCAGCCGCCTACCCTCAACCGCGAGTTGCGCGACCTCCAGCACTTCCTGCGCTTCCTGGCCGACGAAGGGCAGCCGATCTGCCAACGGATGCTGCGCGTGGAACCGCAGAAGGCGGGCAGTCGTTTGCCCCGCGACCTGTCCCTGGACCGACTCCGCCGCTTGCTGCGGCAGGTCGAGGCTGAGGTCGCTTCCGGCCAAGCGGGCAATCGCCGCCAGGCGCTGCTCGACCGGGCCTGGGTTCTGCTCATGCTTCAC
>DAOUGI010000118.1:0-6982 GCA_034429215.1 Anaerolineae bacterium
CTCGAGGTGGGCACGTCGGCGCTGTGCCCATACCACAGCATCGAGACGGCCATTGCCGCGGCCAATCCCGGCGACACCGTCAAGGTGGAGAATACCGTCTTTATCGAAGACCCCCTGAGCATCAACAAGAACCTGACGCTGGCCGGTGGCTATAACAGCGCGCACCCCTATAGCTGCCTGACCCTCACCGGCCTCAACCATACCACCCTGCACCTGTCCGGCCCGTCGGTCAGCCGGATGATCGCCGTCTATGGCGCGACCGTGACGATGAGCTGGTTCATCGTCGAAGGCAACACAGGGGGTGGTGGAGGCCTGAGCGTGACGGACGGCACGCTCAACCTCGACAACGTCCTGGTCGACGACAATTCGGGGGGGTGGGGCGGCGGACTGGCCGTATTCCGGTCGATCGCCAACCTCAACGACTGCCAGTTCAACGACAACTGGGCGTTCTATGGCGGAGGCGGCATCGACGCGTGGGGCGCGTCGCCGTCGAGCCAGCTCAACCTGACGCGCGTCGTCTTTCGGCGGAATCAGACAGGGGGCAGCGGCGGGGCGCTGCTGATCGAACAGGGCGCGCAGGTGCAGGCGAACGACCGGCTGGAGGTCGGCGTTGACGGCACCACCATCAACCGGGCCGCGTTGGACGGCGGTGGCATCTGCCTGCTGGGAGGCTCGGCGCTGGTGGTCAACGCGTCGAGCACCCTGTCGACCATCGCCAGCAACACCGCGGAGCGCCACGGGGGTGGCATCTATGCCGACAACAGCAGCGTCACTTTGAACGGGGTCATCGACCCGCAGTTTGGCGAGCGGCTGATGGTGTCGAGCAACGAGGCCGATTACGACGGCGACGGCACGGGCGATGGCGGGGGTATCTATGCCACGAACGGGTCGACGGTGAGCGCCGCCGCCACCTTTTTCTATAACAACGAGGCGCAGAACGGCGGCAGTGTGTATGCCACCGGGTCGAGTACGTTCGACGCGAACGACGTGAGGGTGATGTACAGCACCGCAGCCCACCAGGGGGGCGGGCTGTGGCTGGGCGGCGGCAGCACGGCGGTGCTGGCCAACGGCAGCGAGGTGGGCGACTGGGGCAGCATCGATCCCAACGACGCCGACGAGGGCGGCGGGCTGTACGCCACTGGCGGGGCAAGTGTAACGGTCCACGGCTCGGCCGTGCGAGGCAACTACGGTTGGGTGCACGGCGCGGGTGCGTGCGTGATGGGCGGCGCCACCCTGAGTGTCCGGGAGGGATCGGTCATCGCGCGCAACGAGACCCCGTACGGCTGCGACGAGGGCGGCGGCATCTATGCCGGCGACGCTGGCACCCGGGTGACCCTCGACGCCAGCCAGGTGATGACCAACTCGGCCATCATCCGCGGCGGGGGGTTGTACGTCGGCAACGGCGCGACGGCCACGGTCCGCACCGGCTCGGTGATCTGGAACAACGAGACGTTCGACTTTACCGGGGGCGGGGCCGGGGCGTACGTCGCCGGGACCCAGTCGAGGCTGGAGGTCGAGCAGGGCACGTTTCGCGATAACTGGTCGTCGAATATGGGCGGCGGCATTTATAACGCCGGGGGCGCCGTGACCCTGGACGGCGCCAGCATTGGACGCAACCACGCCTATTCGAACGGCGGCGGATTGTTCAACGACTCGGGCTCGGTAAGCGGCCAGGGAGCGTGGATCAGCTACAACGACACGCAGGCTGGGCAGGGCGGCGGGCTGTACAGCTTGCAGGGGACCGTGAATCTGGAGGGTGCGGGGATCTATCTCAACAGCGCGAGCGCGAGCGGCGGTGGGGCCATCGCCACGTGGCGGACGGCCCTGACGCTGGCACGCAGTCACGTGGCCGGCAACTCGGCGGCTGGCGAGGGCAGCGCGCTGCACATCTCGGGCGTCGGCGCCGGCGGCGAGCCGGTGGCCTTTGTGCAGAACAATTTCCTCGTCGACAACGACACGCTGCCGCTCAAGGGTCCCCCCGGCTGCTGCTCGGCCGTGTACGTCGAGTTGGCGGCGGCCAACCTGCGGCACAACACCATCGCCCGGCAGGAGCAGGCGGCGTTCGGAGTCTATGCCGGCGATGGGTCGCAGGTGTGGCTCACTGACAACATCGTCAGCAATTTCGTCGTCGGCATCCGCCGCCCGTCCGGCGGCACAGGCTACGCCGAGGCGTGGTACACGCTGTACTACAACAACATGTTCGACTATGACCCCGACGTGTTCAGCTACAACCCCGTCTATGGCGACCCGGCGTTCGTGGTGCCGGGCGATTATCACCTCGACGCCGGCTCGGCCGCCATCGACGCCGGCGTGGACGCCGGGCTGAGCGAGGACTTCGATGGCGACGCGCGGCCGCTGGGCAGCGGCTTTGACATCGGCGCCGACGAATACCCGCTGCGCCTCTTTTTGCCGCTCATCCAACGGCACGGGTAAGCGGCGCCGGCCGGCCGGCGCCGTCGCCCGTCGCCCGGGTGTTCACCTTACAGGAAGCTCCGAGCTTCCTGTAAGGTTGGCCATGTCAATCCCATTGACGCTGGCGAGCCCCTCAGTGGTTCCGCGCCACCACCGGTAGGTACACCCTGAAGGGGATAAAGAATCCAGTCGCGAGCCAGGTCTCATCGCTGAGACCGCTGTCACCATCCCGCCCGCCAAACAGCAGCACCCGGTCGGCGCCGAGCGAGGCCATGGCATGGAGATGTCGCCCGGACGGACCGGCGGCGGGGGGCTGGTTGGTCCAGGTGTTGGTGCTGAGGTCATAGACCCAGGTGTCACCGTACGCGTTGTTGCCATCCCACCCGCCAAACAGGAGCGCCTGGTCCCCGCCGAGGTAGGCCATGGCATGGCCTTCTCGTGCGGACGGCCCGTTCGCGGGAGTTTGGTTCGTCCAGGTGTTGGCGCTGAGATCATAGACCCAGGTGTCACCGTAATACTCGCCATCCCACCCGCCAAACAGGAGCACCTGGTCCCCGCCGAGATAGGCCATGGCATGGCCTTCTCGTGCGGACGGGCTGGCGGCGGTCCACTCCGCTGCGCTACGGGATGATACCAGGGCCTGGTTGGTCCAGGTGTTGGCGCTGAGGTCGTAGACCCAGGTCTCGCCGTCATAGCCGCTGTAGCCGCTCCCGCCAAACAGGAGTACCTGGTCCCCACCGATATAGGCCATGGCATGCCCATATCGTGCGTTTGGGTCGGCGGCGGGAGCCTGGTCTGTCCAGGTGTTGTCGCTGAGGTCGTAAACCCAGGTATCACCATAGTACTCGCCATCCCACCCGCCGAACAGGAGCACCTTGTCGCCGCTGAAGTAGGCCATGGCATGGCTGAACCGCGCACCCGGGCCGGCCCACTCCGCTCCGCTACGGGATGATACGACGGGGGCCTGGTCCGTCCAGGTGTTGTCGCTGAGGTCATACACCCAGGTCTCGTCGCTCAAGTGGTTGCCAATGTACCCGCCAAACAGGAGTACTTGGTCCCCGCCGAGGTAGGCCATGGCAGGGCCGGATCGTGGGGACGGAGCGATGGCAGGGGTCTGATCTGTCCAGGCGTTGTCGCTGAGGTCATACATCCAGGTCCCACGGCCATAGCCGCTGCCGCTATCCCCGCCAAACAGGAGCACCTGGTCTCCACCGAGGGAGGCCATGGCATGGCCTTCTCGTGCGGACGGGCCGACAGCGGGAGTCTGGTTCGTCCAGGTGTTGTCGCCGAGGTCATACACCCAGGTCTCGTCGTCAAGGCCGCCGGCATCATACCCGCTAAACAGGAGCACCTGGTCCCCGCCGAGGTAGGCCACGGCATGGGCGAATAGTCCGGGCGGGCTGCCGGTTGGGACCTGGTCCGTCCAAGTGTTGGCACTGAGGTCATAAACCCAGGTCTCACTGTCATAGGAGTCATCCCACCCGCCAAACAGGAGCACCTGGTCCCCGCCGAGGTAGGCCATGGCATGGTCGTATCGTGCGGACGGGGCAACGGCGGGGGCCTGGTTCGTCCAGGTGTTGGCGCTAAGGTCATAGACCCAGGTCTCACTGTCATAGGAGCCATCGTCCCCACCAAACAGGAGCACCTGGTCCCCGCCGAGGTAGGCCATGGCATGGCGGGTTCGCGGGGACGGGCCGGTGGTGGGGGCTTGGTTGGTCCAGGTGTTGTCGCCGAGGTCATAGACCCAGGTCTCGCCGTCATCGCCGTCGCCATCGACTCCGCCAAACAGGAGTACCCGGTCCCCGCCGAGGGAAACCATCGCATGGTCCCATCGTGCGGACGGGACGGCGGGGGGGGCCTGATTGGTCCAGGTGTTGGTGCTGAGGTCATAAATCCAGGTCCCACCGCTATAGCCGCCAGCATCGGCCCCGCCGAACAGGAGCACCTGGTCGTCGCCCAGGGAGACCATGGCATGCCCCTCTCGTTCGGATGGGAGGAGGGGGACAAGGATTTGGCCCGTCCAGGTGCCGTCCGCATGGGCTGGGGGCGCGGCTGCCAAAAGCGGCAGAGTGATGAGCGCCAGAATTGCGAACAGCCGTGTCGCTTGGTTCGTCCTTTGTTTGTGGCTCATTTCGTACCTCCCATGGATTATGATTTGGTCATTTCCCAGGAGATGTCGTGTTAAGGGACGGCAGTCGGTGAACCAGTGTGACAAGTATACCGCCACATGGAGAGCCTGTCAAACTACTGTAGATTCCCTCTAGATTCAGTCCACCCCACCAACAAACAGACCGTCGTCCAGTGCGGCGCGGTATGCCGCAGGGCGCTGGCCCGCCGCCAGCGCCCGCCACAACTGCAGATCGACCCCCTGCCAACCAACAGGGGACAGGCCTCCTGCCCGTCCCCTCTTATCTCCTGCCTCCTGTCGCTCCATCACCCCACCATCTAATCCCACCAGCAATACAGGTCGCCATCGGTGAACAGTTCGTCAGCGTCTTTGCACAGCTTTTCAAACTCCTCCCTGGCTGCCGGCGTGACATATCTCCTGGGTAGTTCGATTGCGTCAAGCGTAACGCGATAGTCATTTCGTTTCGGACTGACCATGTAGCCTGAGGCGAGCGCAGATGGATATTTGCACATAAAGATCAAAATCTCCCGTGACGTTGGTGCAGAATTCTGTCGGTCGTTGGGGTCAATAAACCCTTCCTCAAAAAGCTGCGCGACGACGGGGAGTGACAGCCTATCGAGCCAGACCACGCCGCCAGAGTCATCCTTGCCCCATTCAACGCTTACACCAACTACCTCCTCGCGCCGCTCGTAATCCATGTTGAACACAAACGGGATAGCCGGGGCCGTTTGGGATATGCTCGAGCATATAGCCGGAAGTTGCGGGGGGATCGCAGTGCCGCTGACTGGCGAGCATCCTGCGGCTCCCAGGATGGCACTGAAGCCGGCTAATGCGAGAAACAAGTGAATTCTTGAGATCCTCATGATTTGGCCCTCCATATCTGGCTGTGCGCGGAAAAGTGCCTCCCTAAAACTCCCCCACCTGCCCCGCCCGAAACCGCTCGATAGCCACCAGGCTCACTGCGCACACCACCATCAGCACCGTGCTCATCGCCAGCCCCTGCCCCTGGTTCAGCGCCCCCTGCGCCCCCAGCAGCCGGTAGATCACCACCGGCATCGTCGGCAGGTTGGGCCGCGCGATCAACAGCGTCGCCCCAAACTCCCCGATGCTAATCGTAAAGGCAAACACCGCCCCCACCAGCAGCGCCCGCCCCACGATCGGCAGATCGATCTCCCGCACCAGCCGGCCCGGCGACGCCCCCAGCACCGCCGCCGCCTCGCGCCAGTGCGGGTTCATCCCCCGCAGCACCGGCAGCAGGCTGCGCACCACGAACGGAAAGGCCACCAGCGTGTGGGCCAGCGGCAGCAGCACCGGCGAGGTCCGCAGGTTCAGCGGCGGCCGGCCCAGCGCGATGATAAAGCCCAATCCGAGCGTCACCGCCGAGGTGCCCAGCGGCAGCATAAAGGCCGGATCGAGCACCGCCTTCAGCCGGTTCCGCGGCCCGGCCAGCAGGTAGGCGCTGATCAGCCCGATCGCCACCGACAGGACGACCGTCGCCGCGGCGATCGCCAGCGAATTGCGGATCGCCACCGCCGGCGGCACGAAAAAGAACGACTGAACCGGGTTGGTGAACAGGGCGACATAATAACGCAGTGTGTACGGCCCTTCCAGCGACAAAGACCGCTCCACCAGCGCCGCCAGCGGTGCCAGCAGCAGCGCTGCCAGCCCGCCGGCGCACATCCACACCGTCAGCCGCGCCCGCCAGGTGGCCGGCCGGCGCTGCCTCGTGGCCGCCGGCCGCAGGTTGAGCGGCGCCGCCGCCCGCGCCTGCACCCGGGTATAGACCGCCATCAGGACAAAGGTAAAGGCCATCTGCCCCAGCGACAGCGCCGCCGCCAGCGGCAGGTGGAACAGGGACACCGCCTGGTAATAGATCTCCACCTCCAGCGTGGCCCACCGCGGCCCGCCAAGGACCAGGATCACCCCAAAGCTGGTGAAACAGAACAGAAAGACCAGCAGCGATGCGGCCACGATCGACGGCATCAGCAGCGGCAGCGTCACCTGGCGGAACGTCTGCCACCACCCCGCGCCCAGCACCCGCGCCGCCTCCTCAAAGCGGGGGTCGAGGTTCGCCCAGAACCCGCCCACCATCCGCACCACGATCGAGGCGTTGTAAAAGACGTGCGCGATCAGCACCAGCGCCAGCGTCTGCTGCAGCCGGATCGGCGGCGCGTCGAGCCCAAACAGGGCCATCAGCCCCTGGTTGAGCGGCCCCTGTGGGCCGAGCAGCGCCGTAAACGCGGCCGCCACAACCATCGTCGGCAGCACGAACGGGATGGTCGTCAGCGCCCGCAGCAGCGCCTGGCCCCGAAACTGATAGTGGGCCAGCACATACGCGGCCGGCAGGCCGGCCAGCAGCGTCAGCAGCGTGGACAGCGCCGCCTGGCCGGTCGTAAAGGCCAGCAGCCGCAGGTAATAGGGGTCGGTGCCCAGCGTGCGAAA
>DAOUGI010000119.1:0-14352 GCA_034429215.1 Anaerolineae bacterium
AGCTTCCTGGAAGGTATGGTGCCTTATCTCAAGGCGCTTAGTATGTCGACGGTGGCGGTTGGCGCTGCGGTGATGGCCTCCACCGATGGGACCAGGGTCACGATCGCCAGGTAGACGGCGATCGTCAGGATGGCCAGGAAGATCAGGGCCTCGGTTTTCATTCGGGATCGGGTCCCAGGGCGACCAGGATCTGGCGGCACGTCTCGCGGATGTCGCGGGCGATGGCCAGCAGATCGTCGGGCGTGGTCGGGTCGGTCCAGGCGAAAGAGACGTCAATGTGGGTGTGGTTGGTGCCGGCCAACATGCCCAGGCCGGCGATCATCTCGCTGTTTTCGTCCAAGCCGTGGATCCACACTGCGTGGGGGCCGCCTCCTGGCGGCGAGTAGTAGGCGCCGCGGCCCATGCACAGGTCGACGGTTCCGCGGTCGCCGGTGCGCGTGTCGGCGGTGTCGGCTCGGCCCAGCCAGCCGGCGGCGGGGTCGATGGGTGCGTCGGGCCAGTACCAGGCGACGCGTTTACCGATGACGGGGCGGCCGTCCCGGGCAACGCTCACGCCGATGGCGTTGGGCGCGTGGGGGGTGGGGGTGGACGCGGCGGCGGTCCCCTGAAGGGGATCTGCGTGGTCGGCGTGGATCTGGATGCAGCTCAGAGCCCAGCCGGGCAGGTCGGCGGCCGGCCGGGGGTGGACCTGGACGTCGCCCATTTTGGCGACGAGCTGGTCAAAGGTGATCGGCATGCCGTTTTCGTCGTAGATTTCTAGCATGTTAGGATGTCTCCTTGGCTGGAATGTTTCTCTGATTGGGATCTCCCCCCTCACCCTCACCCTGCCCTCTCCCAGAGGGAGAGGGATCGGCGGAGCGGGCGCGCTTGATGGCCTGGACGGTGTGGTCGTGCCAGCCGTGGCGGCGGAGGTAGAACTCGAGGGGCAGGCCGGCGTCTGTGGCCAGGCCGGCGTTGGTCCAGAAGGCGGTCTCTTCTTCGTCGCGGTCGGCCTGAGCGACGTCGAACACCGGCCGGCTGCCGATCGAGTGGTCGAGCCGGCCGCGGGCATAGCTGCCCAGGTCGAATCCGTCGATCTGCCGCCGGTGCCCCGCGATCGCCACCGCCATGTTCTGCGCCCGCACCAGCGCGTCGTCGTACAGCGCCCGCCGCTGCAGCGCCTTTGTCTCCACCGGCTGGCGGGCCACCTCCAGCGTCCGCCCGCTGACCGTCCCGGTCAGCCGCAGGTTGTCGAACCGCAGCTCCGGATAGTCCCGCTCCAGCTCGCGCACCAGCGCCTCAATGTGGGCCAAAACGCCGTCGATGTCCAGGTCGGCGATCAGCGCCTGCGCCTTGGACTGCGGATCCTTGGCGAACAGCATCATCGTCTCCTCGCGGCCCGGCTCGGGGATCGAGTCGGTCGAGTCGCGGCCGCTGATCAGGATCGGCTTTTGGACCTTGTCGACCCCGCTGATCAGCCACGGCGCCTTGACCGTGAGCCGGATCTGGTCGGTCAGCATGCTGGCCAGGTCGTCCACCTCGCGGATCTTGGCCAGGGCCGGGTGCAGCTCGCTCCAGCCCCAGTCCAGGCCCACGTTGTTGTGCTGGATGACGACGAGGGGGATGAAACCGTACGGCTCGACCCACTCGGCGGCCTGCCCGTTCCACGGGTAGGGCTGGCCGTTGAGGTAGGTGCGAAAGATCACCTCATCGCCCGCGCCCCGCTCGGCCGTCTCGGTGTAGGTGACCGTCTGGGGCGCACCGCCGTGCGCCCCTGCGGGGTGGGGGCGGGTTTCCTGGATCGTGTAGGCCTTGACGTTGCCGAACGGGTCCATCTGCACGTCGGCCAGCGTGGCCGGGTGGACCGGCTCCAGGTAGGTCTTGCGGCGCTCGGTGTCGTCGATCACCCGGATCGCCACGTCGCCGAGGACCGCCCCCCACAGCGTGCACACGTCCTTCTTGATCGCCCAGTTCGACCACCTCCAGATCTGCGCGATGGCTTTGCGGACCGGCTCGTACCGCGCCGCCACCGGCAGCGCCCCGCCGCGCCCCTCCTCCAGGTCGAGCGCCCCGCCCCACAGGTGGGTCTTCCAAAACTCGCCCAGGCGATACGCCGGGTTGTACAGGTTGCGGGCGTGCTTGTAGACGCCAAAGGTCGATTTATAGGCCGTCGCCCACGAGTGGATCGACCGGTAGGCCGTATTCTCGTACAGGCTCCACAGCAGCGCGTATCGCATCTGCCGCGCCCCAAAATCCTCCCACCCCTCGGGCGCCTGCACGTCCGCCGACAAGAACGCCTCGCGGAAGGCTCGTAGTCCGGTCATTAGATTACTCCAGAAGTTAGCCATTTTGGATTTTGGATTTTGGATTTTGGATTGCCGGCGCGGCGGTGATCATCGTCGAGGTTGGCAGGGGCGGAGCCCTAAACAACGCGACCATAACCACGAAGATCCCCTTCAGGGGATTTGTTGCCTTTGTGTCCTTCGTGGTTTCTCTCACCCCCGCCAGGCCGACAGCATCTCTGCCACGTTATCGGCCGTGCGGGGTCCCGGGCAGCCCATCAGGCCGTAGCGCAGCGCGTCGTAGGGGTCGTCGCCGCCATAGCCGTCCTCGCTCGAGTTCCACTTGAGCACATCCTCCGGCCGGTGCGGATCGTGCACCAGCGCCGGCAAACATTCCAGCAGCCGGGCGCACGTCCGGAAAATGTGCAGCCGCGGCTCAATCCCCGCCTCCACATCCCCCAGGCAGCGCAGCGCCTCGGCCGCCCCGTTCACCCGGTCGTCGTCGGCCGGGTCCAGCGCCCAGCCCTCCGCCGCCCACTGGTCGGCCACGCTCCCCCGGTCCGACGGCCGGGCGGCGAAACAGTCGCGCCCGGCCACGAACGCCGCCAGCCGCTCCCGGCCCATGCTGTGGCGGGCCAGCATCGCCGTCGCCGCCTGAGAGTGGCGGGCCGGCAGCCAGTGATGCTCCACCAGCTCGTCCACGGCATAGATATTTCCGTCGCCGTCCTGCGCCAGCAGCACAATCGCGTTGTTGTGGGTAAACCCATAATCCATCGCCAGCCACACCGTCCAATTGGGCGGGATCGGAAAAGGCTCCACCGCGTGCGTCTCGGCCCGGAACGTGGTAAAAAACTGGCCGGCGGCGATGTCCCAGTCGCCGTAGCGCCAGGCGCGCTTTTGCCAGCCGGTGAGGGTGTCGAGGGTGGCCCGGTACTCGGGGTTGATGAAGACGTTGTCGTCCACCGTCGCCGGGACAAAGCGGCTGCACGTCTCGGCGCTCTCGCTCCCCTCCGTGCCCGACCGCCACGCCTGCCACGGCCTGACGAACGCCGCCTTGTACCACCCGTGCCCCACCCCTCCCGGATTGGCCGTCGTATAGATCCGCGGCCGCCAGCCGGCCTTCGACGTCCGGTTGCACGTCCTGATCGCCAGATACTTGCTCAGCGTCAGCGTCGTCGCCTCCTCCACCCCCACCACGTCATACTCCAGCCCCAAATAGGCATCCACGTCGCTCTCGTCCTTGAAATGCCCCAGCACGATCCGGCTCCCGTTCGCAAAAGTCAGCACCCCCTCCGTCCGCCGCCACTCGTGCTCCAGCGCCCCCAGCGCCTTCACCCGCAGATCCTCGAACCCCTCCCGGGCCGCCCGGCCCACCTTCCTCAGCAGCAGCGCCTTCAGCCCCGGCTCCCGCTGGCAATCGTCGATCGCTATCTGGCACAGCATCGCGTGGCTCTTGGCCCCCCCTCGCGCCCCGCCAAACCCCACCTGCGTCGGCCCGCCCGGCTCGTCGCACTCCCGGCACGCCGCGTGAAACAGCAGCTGCTTCGGCTGCGCCGCGTACATAGCCGCCATAAACCGGGCCGCCTGGTCGCGGGGACACCCCGCCGCGGCCGCCCGCCGTCCAAACTCCATCTCCAGCCTACTTGCCATCGCCGTACACCCTCTCCAGCTCCGCCTCGTACTGCTTGCAGCGCGCCTCGAACCACGCATTCGACGCCTGCCCCTCCCCGCGATCGCTAAACCCCCGGTCCTTCCCCTGCGTCACCAGCAAAAACCGGATCGCCTGCCACTCCCCGCGGTCCACCAGCTCCAGCAGCTTCGAATGAGCCCGGTCGATCGACATCTGCACCGCGTCATCGCGGACCTCCTTGATCGCCGGGCACCGCTCGATATAGTTATAGACCGTCTGGCGCGTGCAGCCCAGTGCCTGCGCCGCCGTCCCCATCACCCCCTGCGCCTTTGCCAGCGCATCCATCACCTGTTGATGAGTATATCGTGGCCTGTTCATCCCTATTCCTGTAGGGGCGACCCCCTGTGGTCGCCCTCCCTCTGTGGTCGCCCTCCTCTGTGGTCGCCCTCCCTCTGTGGTCGCCCTCTCTCTGTGGTCGCCCTCCCTCTGTGGTCGCCCTCTCCCCTTGGCGGAAACCGCCGTTCGGCGCCGCCAGGAGGGCGCCCGGCACGGACATGGCGACCCCCTCGAAAATAGATTGCTCTTCGCGGACTACAGTCCCCGTCCGTAGAGCGCCGGATTATGATCCGGCGCGAGCGATGCCTCTGGCTTTGGCGAGGGCATCGATGACCTGTTGTTGGGTGTAGCGGGGCCGGGTTGACATGGGCGGTGTGTCCTTTGGTTGGGGTTTCCCCCTCACCCCAACCCCTCTCCCAGGGGGAGAGGGGCCTTTACCCTCTCCCTCTGGGAGAGGGCAGGGTGAGGGGTGGGCGCGGGGCGCAAGCGGGGAACGGGGCGGGGAGCGCGGCCGGCCTGCTTCAAGCCGTCGACAGCCGCCTCGAGGCTGGCCAGTGCGGCGCAGGTGTCGCGCCAGGCGACAGTGTTACGCTCAAGGGCGTCGATGAGCTGGGCCTGGATCCGCTCCTGGGCGGCGAACAGCCTGTCGAGCAGGCGGGCCGCGTAGCGGGCCACAGCGGCGGCGGCCAGCAGGAAAAGCACGGCCACCGGAAGCTGCTCGGCCAGCGGTCCCAATAGCTCCACGGTGATATCCTCCTCGGCGCGGTCCCGGTGGGGGGTGTCCCGCGTCACTATCAGGATAGCACAAAACGGACCGGTTGTCACCGGTCACTTTTATATACTTGTCGACAGACTTGCTGATATCAATGTGGCCAGGTTGGCCTGGGCGCGGATTCAGTCCGTGGGGCCGTCGTCGGGGTCGCTCTCGCCGCGGGCGTAGAGGTACACCGCCTCGGCGGTGGTATCGACGTCGAGGTAGCGGCGCAGCATGCGCAGGTAGACCTGGTACATGGGCCGGCTGATCCCCAGCTCGCGGCTGATCTGGGCCCCGGTCTTGCCGTGGGCCAGGCCGTCGAGGATTTTGGTCTCGACGGCGCTAAAGCGCGCCCGCCGGTGGCGTGGCATCGGTTCGTCAGGCATCGGTTCGCTCCTTCGGGGGAAGGATGCAATCTCTCCCTTGGGGGGGATTATACGCCGGGTGGGGGGATTTGTCAAGAACATTAGTTCTATAAATTTGGTGCCGCTCAGGGTGACAGGCTCCAGGGTATTGTTAGGTGCTCTTGGATGCGATTGCCCTGCCCCTGCTAACCGTATTCTATGGGTGGTATGCCCACTGTCGTTGTGGCATCGATAACCCTGGCGGCAGCATCCGCTTTGGACTGCTTCCGCTGCCGGAAATGTTCTGCCTGCAGCTCATCCAGACGACGACGCTTCGCCTCGCTCACCATCACCTCGAGGCTCCTGCCACTCGCGCGGAAGAGAAAGAACCGGTCCGCATTTTGCCGTCTGGCCCGGGTCTCCGCGGCAGTCAGTTCCCCCTGCACGCCGAGGTCCCCCTTCATTGTCTCCACTATCTCGCCCATCTCCGCCGGAGTAAGCTCAGGCCGGTCCCCCCCACGTTTTGCTGCTCGCGTTCCTTTTTCCAGGAGGACAGCCTGGATATGGTCGGAGTTGAGCCTTATTTCGCCGTAGGTGTGACACTCGAGCAGGGTGTCCTGCATTCTACCTTCTGCCAATTTCGTCAGCATACCATCAGTGTTCGTGCCCTGGTTCTTTCCCAGGTCATCCAGAAGCAGGATTGGATCCTCCCTCTCTAGCTGCGTGTTTAGGCACAGCCGCGTTCGATCCCGCAGGGCATCTTTTCTCAGGATGAAATGATAACCGCCATAGTTGGACAGTATTTTCAGTTTATTCCAGTCAGGGGGGTCCCCGATGTCTTGGACGGAACCGTACCGGCCAAGGTCGCTGGGCTCAAAGTCCGCGTTGCCGGCGGCTCTCAGATCCTTTTCCATCCGCTGGGCTGCATAGTCTGGACCTCGGCTCCTGAAGTCTGGTTTGATGCGTGAGATCCGTGGTATCGCCGTGGTGCTACCGGGAAGTAGAGTTGACAGATCGACCACGTCCTGGTCGGCTACATCGTACATCGTCCCGTATGTCGTCGGTATGGTCCCGGCG
The DNA here is from genome assembly GCA_034429215.1 of Anaerolineae bacterium. Classification (GTDB taxonomy): domain Bacteria; phylum Chloroflexota; class Anaerolineae; order JAAYZQ01; family JAAYZQ01; genus JAFGOG01. Next base: position 6,403 of record DAOUGI010000119.1, read on the forward strand.
TCTTTATACATTTCCTCGGGCTTGAAAGCCAGGACCCACACCGCCCTCTCCAGGTTGCGTTTGCACTTTTCGATCTCAACGGCCGGATCCTTCCCTCTGTCGGTGAAGAACTTTCTCACGGCAGCATCGGCGGTTGCGACAAGGGCCCCCTCCTGCCCCGCGAGGCCTTCCAGGAACGCCTTTTGCTTGACCCTGAGACGTCCCCAATCCGCACTGGCCGTCGCCAAGTCCTTCGCCTTGGCGACGCTGGCCGGGTCCCCGCTCAGGGCCGCTGTCGCTGCTGCTGCCGCCTGCGCCGTCAGGCGGGCGGCGGTGGCGCTCCCCGGCGGCAGTGGCCCACCCCCGCCGCTGCTTCCTCCTGTCACGCCGGCGGTGGTCGCCGCCGCTCGTCTAGCATCCCCCACCCGCGTCACTTCCGCGCCCAGCTCCGTTAGCTTTATCTGCTTTTCATCGGTGAGAATGCTGCCTCTGCCAGTCCCCCAGTCGGGCGTGCCCGCGCCGGTCAGCCTCACGGCCCGTTCGTAGGTGGTTTGTGACACCTCTCCATAGAGTTGCGGGATCTCTTTGAAGAAACCCTGGCCAAACGTCACGACCGGCCGCTGCCCCTTTCCCACGTCAGTCTTGTCATAAGCCCCCATCCGGCTCTGGTATTGCTGGCTCAACAACGTCAGCATAACGCTGGGGTCCAGGCTCGCGGCTTCCGCCATGTCGTTCACGAGGCCGGCTGCGGTAGAGACCGTCATCTTTTCCTGCATAAACATCCCTACGGGATCCTTCCGGGTTATTGCGCCGGCCAGCCCGAACGCCTCACTCATCGCGGTCCGCTCCGCATCTGGTTTGGCCGCCGTGACCATATAGGCCAATATCTTGTCCTGGAAATAGGTCATCAGCTCTCCGGCGATCCTGTCCCGCTCATGGGGTATATGGTACTTGGCCGCCACTATCCTGGCAATCGCGCTCACGGCGGCCGCAATCTTCATCGCGTTGGCGCGTTTATCATCTGCCCCGGTCTGAAACCACGTCTCATAGCGGTTCAGCACCCTAATAATGTGCTGCTCCAGCGTCCCTCCCTGCCGCAGTTGAGCCATTACCCCCTTCGACGGGTCCCCGGCCAGCCTCTGCTCCTGCTCGCCGGCCTTAACTGTCGGGTCGTCCCCCTTGGTCGTGGCTTGGTCGAATTCGCGATACTGGTCGATTAAACTGGTTCTGCCCTCGAGCAGGTCCTGGATCGTCGGGAGATACTTTAGCGCGGCGATGATATCCCCGGCCCCGAAAATCATCCGCTGCACCGTGCCGGCCGGCGAGCGGCTTGGGCGAACGCCGGCCCTCCCGGCACGCTGCACGGCCGGTCCACTCTGCTGCACCACGTGCGTCAGCTCGTGGGCCAGCAGCCGCTGCCCGTCGGTCGACGCCGGCCGGGGCGCGCCCGCGCCCACGTAAATGTCCTGCCCGTGTGTAAAGGCCTGGGCGCCAAGCTGGCGGCTGATCTGGCCCGCCTCCGGATCGGTGTGCACCCGGACCTGGTCGAAATCGGCGCCCAAGTGCTGCTCCATGACGGCGCGTGTATCGTGGGGCAGCGGGGCGCCGGCGCCCTGGCGGGCCGCCAGGCGGCGCGCGATCTCGGGGCCGGCGTCAAAGCTGCCGCCGGCCGCCGCCCGCTGGAGATGCTTGGTCTGGACCTCTTCCTCCTCCTCAGGGGCGCGCCGGACACCTGCCCTGACGCCCTCTGGGCAAGTCGAAGGAAGCGGGGTGATAGAGGCCGCCGGCGGCATGGTCTGGACCTCCTCCTCTTCCTCCTGCCGCTGCACGGCCGGCGGCTGTTTACTCACCACCCGCTCCGCCACCCGGTCGGCCTCCTGCTCGTACCGATCGCCCGCCGGTCCCACCGCGAGCTTGGCTTGAATGGGCCCGGCTTCCTGCCTGCCGGTGGCCAGCATCCGGCTCACCGTCCGGTTGCCCACCATGCGCTGCAAGCGCACCACGTCAGAGGGGCTCAGCCGGCCGATGTCCAGGCTGGTCCGGGCGACGAGTGAATCCATGCCGAGCTGGGGCTGCTCGGCCTGAAGCTGCGGGCCGGCCGGCTGAGGTGCCTGTGGCTCGTGACGCTGCTTGGTTTCAGTCTGAGCGCTGTCTCCCATGCATCCCCTCCCTTGGCAACAAATAACCGCTAAGGAATCAAGATCAGGCTGTAATCTATTATAGACCTTCCGGTCCACTTTGTCAATCCCCAAAAATCTGACCTTCCAGAAAGCTCGGCCGCCTTTGACGATGATAAAGCTTCCTGGAAGGTGGGAGAGCGGCGGCCGGAGCTTGGGCGCCGATCGCGCTGTTGGACCTATCCCGAGATTAGGGTATAATACAGAGGCCCTGGCGCATCCGGGGGCCAGGGCGAAAGGATAAATCGATGAACCGCTGCAAACCATTCCAACTGCTGTTTGGCCTGTGCCTGGCGGCGCTGCTGGCGGGCGCCTGCGGCGCGCCGGCCCAGCCCACCGCTGCGCCGGCAGCCATTCCGCCCACCGCCGCCCCGGCCAACACCCCCACCCCCGCGCCTACCCGCACCCCCACGCCGGCGCCAACCGCTACCCCAACGCCAACCATTACCCCGACGCCGACGCCCGAGATCGTGCTGCCGCCCGTATCCGCCGCCGATTTCACCATCGTTCTCCACGCCGAGCCGCTGATCGACGAATGCCCCATCTCCCAGCCGTCAGGATCGGTGGTGTGGGTCGAGCCGGGGCCGGAAGAGGGGACCATCGCCATCCTGGACCGGGTCCCGCCCGAATACCTGCAAGCGCTCGGCCTGACCGAGCCCCCCGCCTTGCAGATGGTGGTGATCCCCATCATCACCACGGAAGGCGTCAAGGGGCAAAGCCCGTTCAGCCTGGGAACCAGGTTCTACGGAGCGGTCACCGGCCCGGTCCGGATCGGGGGACAGGACCGGCGCAACATGAACGGCGCGACGGTCATCGCAAAAGGCCCGAGTGGAATGCGCCTGCCGGAAACAGACCTGATTTTCGGGCCCAACCCGGTCGATTGCCGCTCGATCGTGTTCGACCTCGATCCGCCGTCGCTGTCCGGCGGGCTGCCGGGCGGCCTGGTCCCGGCGGGCGCGCCCGCCGACGTAGGCGCGGGCATGACGATGGCGATTGCCGGCGCGACCCGCCCGGCCGATGGCATGGTGAGCGGCGCAAATCCGTCGAACCCAGGTCCGGGAGCAGGCCGGGAATACCTGTTGGTAGACATTCAAATCATCTGCAACGGGCCTCCCGGCGACAGGTGCTACGTGGCCGCATCCGAAGTCAAGATCGCGGGCGCCGATGGGAGTCTGCGCCAGGCGGAGCTGTCCATAGCCGGCATGAACGGGCTGATGGGAAAGCAGGGGGTGGAATACCTCGATAGAACGACCACCACGGTAAGAGTGCTCTTTACCGTCGGCAAGGATGAACAGAACGTCGTGCTGGTCTACGATCCGGCCAATCCGGCGCCAACCTCCGGCGCAAAGGTCTACTTTGCCCTGCCCTGACGCACCGACCTTCCAGGAAGCTCCGAGCTTCCTGGAAGGTGAAAACCTGAGAGAGTATCCCCGCCTCAGCCCTACCTGCCAGGCTTTTACTCCAACCGCAGCGTCTCCAGCACCCCGTCGAGCGCCGCGCGCGCCTCGTCCTGCTGCGCCTGCGGCCCGGTCATCACCAGCAGCGTCGCCACGTCGCCCGACAGGAACGCCGCCACCCACACCCCGCGCCCGTCCTGGTCCACCGTCAGCTCGGCGCGCAGCCCGTCCGCGCTCACCGGCTGGGCCTCGCCCACCCGCTCCAGGTCGAGCCCGGCATCGTAGTATTGATCCTCCAGGTACAGCAGAAACCCCTCCAGCAGGCCGGCCGTCGTCGGCGCCCCGATATTTTCGATCCCCTCGATGTGGGGCATGTCGGCCTCAGGGCCGCGCATCACCGCCAGCGTCGGCGCATCCTGCCCCGCCGTCGTGGGACCCCCTTCGAACGCCGTCAGCGCCTCGGCCGAGGGGCCGCACAACAGCGCCTGCATCCCCTCCTCCGACTGGTCGTCCACGATCCACCCCTCCGGGTACGAGAACTCGATCCCCCACTCCGCAGAGCTGAACCGCTCGCCGGCCGGCGTCGCGGTCGGAACAGCGGTGGTGGGGGCCGGCGCGGCGGGGACTTGGGTCGCCGGCGCGGCGGGGACTTGGGTCGCCGGCGCGGCGATAGAGCGTGTCGCCGCGGCCTCGGGCGTGGCGGCCGGCTTGTCACCGCCCAGCACGGCGACGGCCACCAGGACCAGCAGGGCGATAGCCACCACCGCCGCCGCCCCGGCGATGGCAAACACCGGCCGGCCGATCCGGCCGGAGGCCGCCCTCCTGGATTGCGGCGCGGGCGGCGGCGCGGCGACCGGCTGCCCGCAGCTCTCGCAGAAACGCACCCCCGGCGCCAGCGGCGCGCCACACTGCTCACAGAAACGGTTGACTTGGCTCATCGATCCCCTCCTGCCGGCGTCACGGCGCCACCGGCGTGATCTGAACGCTGCCCAGCAGCGCCGCGATGTCGTCGATCAGGTTGTCCCGCTCCTGCTGGCACGCCCCCGGCGCTGCCAGCGCCTCCTCGTCGGTATTGCCTTCGGCGGGCTTGAGGCACTGCACCGCGGCGCGGGCCGAAAAGAGGTAGCGATAGGGGCCCGACTCGACCTGGCCGTACAGCACATATTCGTGCCAAACATACGTGAGGCTGGTATACTCTTCAGGCTGCTCAACGGTCCACTGCTGCTCCAGCGCCCAGCCGGGCAGCCCGGCAAAGGTCGCGCCCCGCGAGCCGAGCCCGCCCACGTCGCGGTTGAACCCGTCCCAGCCGGCCAGCGCCTCTTCCTGGCTGGCATACCCCCTGCACGGCGTCTCGGCGTACGGTCCGCTGCAGATCCGCCGCTCGTAGCGGAACTCGCCGATCACCTGCTCGATGAAACGGTTCGACGACGCGGCCGGGTCGGCCGACGAATAGTAGAACGTGCCCATCCCCGCCCAGCCATTGTCGGGCGGGATCGGATCCGATCTCCACGACGGCGAGCCGTCCCACCCGGTCGGGATATTGCCGACCGAGAACTGGACGGTGGCCTGCTCCCCTTCCGGCGACGGCGTCGGTTGGGGCGTCTCCACCACGGTGATCTCCACCGGCGCCTCCGTCTCGCCCAGGAGCTGGTCGCCGTTCCAGGCCTGCACCGCCACCAGGAAATACCCCTCGGCCGGAAAGGCCACGTCGATCTTGCTCTCGAAATAGCCTTCCGGCGTGTCCTCGTTCTGGCGCAGCGCCTGCACGTCGCTGGCCACGAGCTGGCGCACCTGCGTCGCGCCGCCGGCGTCGGGCCCGGTGAACAGCCATTGGAAGGTCACCTCCGACAGGTTGGGCTCGGCGCGCTCCAGGCGGGCCATAAACTGCATGCCCTCCGGTATCGGCTCGCTCTCCAGGTGGGCGGGGAACAGCAGCAGCCGGAAGGCGGGATAGCGCCCGTCGCGCTGCATGCCCGATTCGACATACTCATCTGGGGCGTGGACCATGCTCCAGGTCATGGTCCCCAGGTTCACCGAATGGTAGCCGAGCAACAGCCCCCAGCCCGCCTTCGTGCCCAGCACCCTGAACGCCCACGACACGTATGCCTTGTTGGACAGGTTCGCCGAATCGCGCATCAGCACGGCCACGCCGATCGTGCCGATCTGGACGCTGTTCTCCACGGTCCAGGCCATGGTCCGCTTGGAAATCTCGTAAAAGCTCTCGCCGCTCACCGAGGCCATCATGGTATAGAGCGACTTGGAAAGCTGCAGAGTGACGGCCGTAGATCCGACCAGGTAGTTGGTCAGGTGCTCCATCCGCCCGGCTTGCGTGGCCGGCACGCCGGCGACCGCCGAAAAGGCGGTGAGCATGAGATCGACCGCCGTCACCTCTTTGCGCTTGCTGAAGGTGAAATCGAGCTTGCCGTCGCCCGGCTCGATCTTGCGCGTGTAGCGCAGCGCCGGCGGCCACTGGAAAAAGGGCGTAAAGATGGTGTTGCGCGCCAGGTACTCGGTCTTCCACGCCTCCCCATCGCGGTTGATATCGACCTTGTAGTAGCAAAAACTGGCATTGACCAGCGTCACGCTCGGCGCCGTGTGCGCCTCGTCGTCCTCGACGTGCACATACTCGCCCCGATCGTCTTGCGCCAGGGGCCGCGCCAGGTGCGCGCTGGGGCCGGGGTGGGCGGCGATGCTCTCGCGCGGGATGGCGCCCTGGGCGACGAGCCGGTCCAGCAGCTCCCAAGTGATCTGCCCCGCCTGCTCGTACAGCTCGGGGTGGGCCTGCTCGTCGAGCGGCCGGTCGGGATCGGCCGCCACCGCCTGCTCGACCGCCTGGATCAGGGCCGGCAGGTCGGGATGGGCCTCCAGCAGGGCAAAGGCCTGGTCCACCTGCTCGGGCGGCAGCAGCAGAATGGCATAGTCAAACAGCACCAGCGCCCGGGCGGTCGACGCCGCCGACATCTCCCCGCTGCCGGTCGTGTCCGGCCCGCGGGTCAGGCGCAGCAGCACCGGGTTGCCCTGGGCGTTGGTCGCCATGGCCAGGGTGCTGGACCCTTCGCCGCGCAGCGCCCGGGCGGCAAAGCCGCCCCCTTCGTCCACGGCCACGTCGTCGACGTTTGACATCAGGCGCAGGTCGGCCGGCCGCAGCGCGCTGCCCGCGGGCAGCGCCACCCGGCCGCTGAGGGTGACCTCTTCGAGGGGCAGCGGGGTGGGCTCGGGTCCGAGCTCGTCGGTCCCGGCCGGCGGGCCGGCGACGGAGATGGGGGTAGACTCGGCCAGGGGCGGCTTGTCGTCCTTGAACAGAAGGGCGATCAGCCCCACGAGGCCGGCGCACACCACCACCACCGCCGCGGCCAGCCCGATCACCACCCCCTTGCTCGTCCCCGGCTGCGCTCGGGGACCGCTGGGCCGGCGCTGGGCCGCGGCTGTTGAGAAAGGCCGGCCGCATTGGCCACACACCCGCGCCCCCTCCCGGCGCGGCGCGCCACATTGCGGGCAGGTTGCCTGCCCGCCAGAGCCGCCCCTCGCCTGGGGAAGGGACGGGGTCTCTTGCCGGGCGGCGGCAAACACCTGTCCGCATTGTCCGCAAAACTGGGCGCCGGGCCGGCGGGGGGCCCCACACCTTTCACACGAGTCGCTCATCGCTCTCTCCCTTGACTGTTCTACAGTGTCACGCCGATTGTATCACGACTGGGGGGAAGGCACAAGCAAAAGAGGGCAGCCAGCAAGTCTCAATTGCGTCTACCTTCCAGGAAGCTCGGAAGCTTCCTGGAAGGTGGGAGAGCAGCGGCTGTCATTCTGACCGAAGCGGCTGTCACTCTGAGCGAAGCGAAGAATCTCCTCTTGGCCAAGACAGACCTTTCGCTGCCGCTCAGGGCGCCTGACCTTCGGACGCTCGGAAGCTTCCTGGAAGGTCCCCCCTCCCTTGCACTTTTCCCCCCCTGGTGCTATAATTCTGCCTGTTTACCGACCATAACGAGCCGGCGCGCGGCCCAGGCCAAAAGGTGAGACCATGCTGCCAACCCTTTCTCCACAGGAATTCGTGGCCAAGTGGCGCTCTGCCACCCTGAAAGAACGCTCCGCCGCCCAGGAGCACTTTATCGACGTGTGCCGCCTGGTCGGCCAGCCGACCCCCGCCGAGGCCGAGCTTCAGCGGCGGACGCTGACCAACCTGTACAACCAGCGGCCAACCTGGCTAGACCTGGCCCACCACGAGCTGGACCACGCCGTCCTGGACGCGTACGGCTGGCCGCGCGACCTGGGCGACGAGGAGGTGCTAGCGCGGCTGCTGGGGCTGAATTTGGAGCGGAGCCTACCTTCCAGGAAGCTCGGATGTAAATACTCATCAGGTAATACCCATGTTTGCTCATTAACAATCTACCCCTTGCCTAAGGTGG
>DAOUGI010000120.1:0-2445 GCA_034429215.1 Anaerolineae bacterium
TTCACATCCCCGGCTGTGCCGGCCGAGATGCCCAGGCGGGCGTTGTTCTGGTCGCTCTCGGCTGTCCAGGATGTGGAGCCCAGGCCGCCGGCCGAGCCATAGAAGACATAGACCCGCCCTTCGTCCGTTTGCCCACTGTCATAGCCATAGGCGCCGATGATCACGTCGTCGTAGCCATCGCCGTTTACGTCCCCCGCCGATCTCACCGCGTAGCCAAAGTACGTCGAAGACTGCACAGGTGACCTGGACCAATCCTGGTTCCCCGGGTAGCCGTTGGCTCCCAGGCCGGTGGGACCCCCATACCAGGCCAGCACTATGCCCCTACTTATGTAGGCCGGTGCGCCGACGATCACGTCGTCGTAACCGTCGCCGTTCACGTCGCCGGCCGTCGCGGCCGACCATCCCAGGTTGGCGTTGGCCCCGTTGGCTTCGGCCGTCCAGTCGGCAGTTGTGCTCGGGCCGGAAGCCGAGCCATAGTAGACAAAGACCCGCCCTTCGTTTGTCTGGCCGCTGTCGTAATTGGGCGCGCCGACGATCAGATCGTCGTAGCCGTCGCCGTTCACGTCGCCGGCCGTCCCCACCGAGGCCCCAAAGCAGGCGCTGGCCTGGTCGCCCTCGGCCGTCCAGGAGGGCGAGGTCAGCAGCGGATCGACGTACAGCGGATAGTCGTAGCCGCTGTCTGCGATCCACAGGCGCAGCCGGTCGCCGGCTGCCGCCAGCCGGGCCGGCACCTGCCGCCCTTCGGCGTCCAGCACCGCCAGGTGGCCATATTCCAGCACCGCGCTGCCCGACGCGCCCACAAAAAGGATCTCGCCCTTTTCCTGGCGCATGACCAGGCTGCCGCCTATCTGTCCCTCCAGGATCAGCGCGCCGCTGCCGGGGAGCCGTTCGTGGAGCACAAACTGCTGCTCCAGCCCTCGCTCGTCGTTGCTGTACCGCTCGACCAGCAGGCCGCGCCGGTACTCGACGCCGCCGGAGGTTGTGTCGTCCACGACCGGCGTGGCCGGCGCTGCCGGCCAGGTTTCGCCGCCGCGCCGAGCGCCGATTAGCGTCCAGGTCCAGCTCCAATCGCCGCCGGTGCGCCCCACCACCTCGACGCCGTCGGGGTGGAACAGGGTGCGCAGGTTGTGGGCCCGGTTGGGCGCCTGGTACAGGCCGTCGACCGCCGAGGCCTGGTATTCCTGGCGCTGCAGGCCGGCCTGGACCTGCGCCCACCAGCCGGCGTCCGCCTTGGCCTGCCCCTGGCCCCCGGCGTCCCGGCCCCGGCCCATCTCGGGCGCGGTGGGCCACGACTGCTCGTAGATCGGCCCCACGTAGATCGTCGTCTCTGCGTCGTCCTGCTTTTTTTTCACCAGGTTGCCGTCGGCGTCGTAGAAAAAGCGCGTCGTGTGACCGTCGACGGTGACCGAGGCCAGGCGGTTCTCATAGTCCCACGTCTGCGTATAGGTAGGCCCGTCGCCCTTCAGCCGGCGGCTGGTCATGTTGCCGTTGGCGTCGTAGGCAAACTCACCTCCCAACGTGGTGCTGATCACGGCGTGGGGTTGCACACTGTCGGGGCCCGGCGTCGGGTAGGCGTAGATTGCGTAGATTGCCCCGCCCTTGCTCCTCAGGTTGCCGATTTCGTCATAGCCGTACGACCAATCGTAGCTTCCCGCCCCACCACCGCTCGTCTGCGATCGGGTGAGGCGGTCCAGGGCGTCATAGTCAAAGTGCTGCACCTGCCCGGCGTGGACGGTGTCGGTGATCAGCGCCACGTTGCCCACGTCGTCATAGTCGTAGGTCAGATCCAGCCACGAGATCTGGTTTTTCGTCACCGCGATCTCCTGCAGCCGGCTGTTGCCCTCCTCCGGCGCGAAATAGCTGTACGTGGTCCTGGCTCCGCCTGCTGGTCCAAAGTCGAGATCCTCCACCTGGCCCAGGGGGCTGTAGGCTGCGCTGCTGACGTAAGGGGCAGCACTACTCAGCGTCTGGGGCAGCCCTTGCAGGTTGTAGCTGCCGGTCACCTGCTCATCGTCGGGATAGGTGGTGGTCACCACCCGGTCGGCGGCGTCGTAGGTATAGGCGGTCTGGTACAGATTGTCCGGCGCGTTGGCGATCCACCGCTGCTCGGAGGTCAGGCGGCCGCGGTCGTCGCCAAAGTGGTACACCACCCAACTGGCGGCCGACCAGGACGCCGTCTTTTGCCCGATCATCTTGCCGCTTGACTGCGCGGTGCAGGATGGGCATGGCTGGCCGTCGTAGTAGTAGGTCGCCTCCGCCGACCCGTTGGCGCCATAGTCCTTGGCCGTCAGCCTGTTCAGGCTGTCGTAGGTGAACCGGATGGTCTGGCCCTTGGCGTCGGTCTGGGTCATCAGGTTGCCCACGGCGTCGTAGCTGTAGCTCCAGTTGCCCATGTCCGGGTCATGCATCGCCGTCTTGCGGCCCAGCAGGTTGTAGGTCATGGTC
>DAOUGI010000121.1:0-10737 GCA_034429215.1 Anaerolineae bacterium
GCCTCGGCGCGCTGAGACTCCAACTCCTCGGGTGTCATCTGGGCCATGGCCGCAGCCAGGTCGGCTTCGTCCAGCATGCCCGCCTCCACCAAAGCCCTCAGGCTCTCCGGCACCTCAGCCGCCGGCGCCTCAATGGCGGGCAGCTCGGCTTCGACCTCCAGTGACGGCAGATCTACGACCGGGACCTCAATCTCCGGCGCGGCTGCCCCTTCAACCTCGGCCTTGCCCAGCTCCTTCAGCCAGTCGGGCACCTCGGCAGCTACTACTTCCTCGACCGGCGCCTCGACCTCCAGTGATGGCAGCTCCTCGACCGGCTTCTCAGCCTCGGCTATGCCAAGCTCCTTCAGCCAGTCGGGCACCTCGCCAGCTACCACCTCCGCGACCGGCGCCTCGACCTCCAGTGATGGCAGCTCCTCGACCGGCTTCTCAGTCTCGGCCATGCCAAGCTCCCTCAGCCAGTCCGGCACCTCGCCAGCTACTGCCTCCTCAACCGGCGCTTCGACCTCCAGCGGCGGCAGCTCCACGACCGGAACCTCAACCTCCGGCGCGGCTGCCACTTCAACCTCGGCCTTGCCCAGATCCTTCAGCCAGTCGGGCACCTCGGCAGCGACCACTTCCTCGACCTCGGCCTCCAGCGCCGGCAGCTCCACGGCCAGGGCCTCAACCTCCGGCGCGGCTGCTTCTTCAACCTCGGCCTTGCCCAGATCCTTCAGCCAGTCGGGCACCTCGGCAGCCACTACCTCCTCGACCTCGACTTCTGGCGCCGGCAATTCGACAGCCGAGACCTCGACCTCGGCCTCCAGCGCCGGCAGCTCCACGACCGGGGCCTCAACCTCCGGCGCGGCTGCCTCTTCGCCCACCGGCGCAATTCCGGCCGCGGCAACCGCCGCACCCCCGACCACGCCCAGCTCCCTCAGCCAGTCAGGAATCTCTGCGGTTGGCAGTACCTCTTCCTCTTCGACTCGTGCAGAAGCCTCCGGCACAGCCGCCGCTCCACCTCCATCCACGCCCAATTCCCGCAGCCACTCGGGGATCTCTTCAGTAGGCACAGTCTCTTCAATCGCTGCCTCGAGGCCGACTTGGGCTTCTTCAGTAGGTAGGACCGGGATCTGCTCCTCCCCCCCCAACTGCCGAACCCAGTCAGGGGTTTCAGGCACAAACTCATCCTCAACCTTAGGTTCTGTTTCCCGCCCCGGGGCAGGGGGCACTGTCCACGGCTGTGTTGGTATCACCTCCAGCAGGGGGATTTCCACGTCCTGGAGTGGCAGCGGTGAATCCTTGCCCATCATCTCCTGGGCTGTCAGATTTTCAGGGTCCAGTGCGCGAGCTATGTCCAGTTTTTCTTGGCCGACATCTTCGTTGCCACCCCGCATCCAGATCTCGCCAAGGATCAGGTTGGCCTTCAAACAGTTGGGCAACATCGAAAGAAGGTCCAGACAAACGTCGACCGCTTCCAGGCGCCGCCCGTCATGCCACAAGGCCTCGGCCAGTGCGACCCGGACGTCGGGCAGATTGGGATCCTGTTTGAGTAGAGAGTGAAATTCGGTAATGGCCCGCTCGTACAGCCCATTGCGGGTGTAGAGGCGCCCCAGAGCGCCGGGAGTCAGTCTCAGCCGGGCCTGTTCAACACTGTCGCGTTGGGTATAAAGGCGTTGGAGTTCGCGCCGGACCTCGGTATTGCCGGGCGCCAGCTCAAAAGCGCGCTCCATCTGCCAAATCGCCTCGGGAAGCATGCCCTGCTCTCCCAGGATGATCCCCAGGCCAACCCGAGAGATCAGGTTTTCTGGATCGGCGCCCAGAGTTCGCTGAAAGCACTCGATCGCCTCCCGATACATCTCCTTTTCCAGACAGGCTTCTCCCAGCAAGCAATAGGTCTCGACCTGTTTGGGATATTGCCGCAGGATATGCTGGCAATGGGCGATTGCCTCGTCATGGCGATCGTTGCGGATCATCTCCTTGATCCTGGCCGTATAACTGTGCAAAAGGATTCCCGGCATTGCTCTCTCCTCCGCTTTATATCAGGAACTATTATGCCCCGTTCCCTTGAAAATGTCAATAGGCTGCAAGCCCTCTACACTGGAGTCACGACTAGTATACCACAATCTGCGAGATGATGCCAACCGATTCAGATTCTTGAGAGGAAAAGGACTGCTAAACGTTGTGCCGGGAGCTCGGCCTGCCGGCTCTGTGCGTGGAGATAAGAAAAGCAGGAACCCGTTAGGATCCCTGCTTTCCTTCTCACAAGGAGGAGAAAGGAGTATCTGTATTATACTATAGCTTGCGTACCATACAGTAAGCGAGATCACAATTCAGACCTAGTAAGTCGTGATTTCCCCCTGGATCTTTTCCAGGGTACTCGGGCCGATGCCGGGAACATCTAAAAGGTCCGCAATCTGCGCAAAGGGTCCGTGCGCCTGGCGATAATCGATAATCCGCTGCGCCAATTCCGGACCGATGCCGGGCAGCGTCTCCAGCGTTGCCAGGTCCGCTGTATTGACGTTGACCTTAGCCAGAGGCACAGGCTCTGCAGACGGCAGCCGGACGGGATTCTGCTCGCCGGTCCGGGGAACATGGACCTGCTCGCCATCGGCAACCGGTTGAGCCAGGTTAATGTTGACCAGGTCGGCCTCGGTGATGGCGCCGCCGGCGGCCAGGACTGCGTCCTTGACAATGCTGCCCGGCGGAAGCAGATAGACATCAGGGTGATGCACCGCCCCGCTGACATAGACGTGCAGTGGGCCGGGCGTAGGCGTCGGTTCGGCCCAAGTAGGAGCAGGAGAAGCGGATGGAGTCACGACCAGGGGCACAGACTCGGGCCGGCGTGCCTCGAACAAGGCCAGGCCGAGCATCGCCACCACGACACACACAAAAAAGAGACCCGCTCGATATCGCTCGAACCACGTCATCGATCGTTTCTAGTTCTTCTCACACAGGTCCAGCCCTTCCTGGGCCGGCGAGGCGTTGGGTTCAATTGTGAGAGCCTGTTCCAGCCACGGGCGCGCTTCGTCGCAGCGGCCCAAAAAAGCATAGGCCAGGCCGAGCAAATAGTAATACTCGACCTGGGTCACTCCCAGCTCGATCGCTTTCCTGAACGCCGGGATGGCATCTTCCCAGTCACGCAGGTTGTAATAGGCCCGTCCCAGGTGGCCATAGGCCGGAGCATAGCTGGGATCGATCTCGACGGCCTTTGTCAGCTCGACCACAGCCCGTTGATAGTTCTCCCTGGAATGATAAGCCCAGCCCAGTTGATCGCGGGCATGGGCGCTGTCCGGATCGACCTGGATCGCCTTTTCATAAGCGGCCAGGGCATCGGTATGGCGGTTATAGGCCGTGTAGATGCGGCCCAGGTCGATATACGGCTGCGCCAGCCGGGGATCGAGCATCGTGGCCCGTTGATACTCGGCCACGGCTTCGCTATAGCGGCGCTGCTTTTCGAGGGCATACCCCAGGTCGCGATGGGCAAAAACGCTGCTGTTATCCATACTGACTGCCAATCGAGCAGTCTCCACCGCCTGTTTTATCTGGCCCAGGTCGGCATACACCTCGGCCAAGAATGCGTGAGCTTCGGCATAGCCCGGATCGAGCTCGGTTGCGCCCAGGCAAGCGTTTAGCGCTTCTTGGAGCTTGGCCTGGTCGCCGCCTGCATCCCAGTCGAGGGCCATGCACAGCACCGCCAGTGACTGTGGATCGTCAGGTGCCAGCCCAACCGCCTGGCGGGCCTTTTCCACGGCCGCGGCAGACTGCTGGCGCAGGGTTAGGAGAAGCGCCCACCGGGCATAGGGGGCGGGATTGTCCGGATCGAGGGCCGCGGCCAGGCTATACTTGTCGATAGCCTGGTCCAAAGCGCCGTCGAGATACAACTTGTCGGCTTCGGCCATCACCTCGGCCGCGGTGACAGTGGGAGTGGGCGTCGGACCGACCTGGATCGGCTTGATCAGATCGCGCCGCCAGACCAAGACATAGGCCCCTACCGCCACGAGCGCCAGCAGGATCAACACTCGGGTGGGCGCAGAACGCTTCTTCTTAGGCGGACGAATATACATTCCCGGCTCCCATACCGGGTTATTATAGCACGATCAAGCCTGATTGACAAAAAAAGGGCCCTCTCACCCTGCCTGCCCAGATCTGTGAGCGACGAGTGCGTGCGACGATGGGCCGATAGAGTGAGAGAGCCATAGCGGGGAACGAACATTACGGGCAACGACGTAGGTCGGTGAAGCGACAATGTGTGACTACGAAGCTACGATGTTGGTCGATGGAGCCGCAATGTACAGCTTGTAATGTTCGATGGCGACGATGAAACGGCTAAACCCCCCGCTGCTGACAGACTGCTCCAGTCAAGCTGGGCGTCCCTGTCGCAATAACATGGTACCATACCCCTGTTCTATTGTAAATGGGAAATTAGTACCAGGCAGCCGATCGCCCACGAACAGGCGCCCATCTTGCCGCACATTGCCAACCCAGCCCATGGATTTGACACAGGAGGCGCCAATAGGATATAATATGCGGTCGCGGCCGGGTTCACAATGCATGGTCATTTATCGCCTGTGAGTTCTATTTTGACGATTACTGCGCAGTCACGTTACCCTCTCGACAACATAATACATAGCGCGCATTTAGAGTCCTGAGCGAAGCGAGTCCCAGAGTGGACAAAGCGCACAGAGTGGACCGACTTGCCGATTGACTGATTTGTAGGGAGTGAGACAGAATGCCCAATAGGACGCAAAGAAAATCGTACGCACGCATCCCAGATGTACTGGCGTTGCCGGACCTGATCGAGATCCAGCTGGACTCGTACCGCTGGTTTCAGCACGAAGGTCTGCGCGAGTTGTTCGACGAGATCTCGCCCATTCAGAGTTTCAACGAGAACTTTGAGCTCCATTTCCCCGGTCTGAACGAAGAGCTGAACAAAAGGTTCGACATGGGCTATCGCTTTGAAGAGCCCAAGTACGACCAGCAGGAATGCCTCGACCGGGACATGACCTATGCCGCGCCCTTGTATGTCCGTGTCGCGTTGTGGAACAAGGAACGCGACGAGTGGTCCACACAGGACGTGTTCATGGGCGATTTCCCGTTGATGACGGAACATGGCACGTTCATCATTAACGGAGCCGAGCGCGTAGTGGTCAGCCAGCTTATCCGCTCGCCAGGCGTGTATTTCACCACAGAAGAGGATCGCATCACCGGGCGCGAGCTGTGCATGGCCAAGCTCATTCCGAACCGGGGCGCGTGGCTCGAATTCGAGACCTCCAAAAGGGATGTGCTGTCGGTCAAGGTAGACCGCAAACGTAAACTGCCGGTGACCATCCTGCTGCGGGCCGCAGGCATTAGCTCTGACGAGCAACTGCTCGAACTGTTCAAAAAGTCAGACAGTATGCCCGATCATCCCTACATCCAGGCCACGATCGAGCGGGATCCGACCAAATCGGCCGAAGAGGCGCTGATCGAGTTCTACAAGAGGCTGCGTCCCGGCGATCCGGCAACATTGGATAACGCCAAGAATTTTGTAGAGACGCTGCTCTTCACACCCCGCCGCTACGACCTGGGCAAGGTGGGACGCTACAAGCTGAACAAGCGGCTGCACCTGGACATCCCGCTGGACAAGCGCATCCTGACCGAAGAGGACCTGGTCCGGGTCGTGGAGCGAATAATCCAGGTGAACAACGGAGTCGAGGGACCTGACGACATCGACCACCTGGGCAACCGCCGGATCAAAACGATGGGCGAGCTAATCCAAAACCAGCTCCGCATCGGCCTGCTGCGTATGGAGCGCGTCGTGCGCGAGCGGATGAGCATCCGCGAGCCAGAGCAGATGACGCCCATATCGCTGATCAACGTCCGACCGGTAGTGGCGGCCACGCGCGAGTTCTTTGGCGGCAGCCAGCTCTCGCAGTTCATGCAGCAGACCAACCCACTGGACGAGCTAACCCACAAACGGCGCCTCAGCGCCCTGGGACCCGGTGGGCTACGCCGCGAGCGTGCCGGGTTCGATGTGCGCGATGTGCACCACTCGCACTATGGCCGCATCTGCCCCGTCGAAACGCCTGAAGGTCCAAACATCGGACTGATCGGCTCCTTGGGCACCTATGGCCGCATCAACGAGTATGGCTTTATTGAAACGCCATATCGCAAAGTAATCCTCAGCGTCCCCAACCGGGCAGACCACACCTTGGGCAAAACTGTCCAGGAGCAGATCGTCGATCCGGCTACGGGCGAGGTAATTGCCACGCCCCACCAGCGGATCGACCAGGCGATGGCAGACCGCCTGGCCGGGCTTTTCCAGCAGTTGCCCGAGATCAAGATCCGGCCCATGGCGACCGCCGAGATCGAATACCTCTCGGCCGACGAAGAGGACAAGTACACCATCGCCCAGGCCAACGCCGAGCTGGACGAAGAAGGGCAATTTGTCCACAACCGCGTGTCGGTCAGGCGCGCCCAGGAGTTCATGGAAGAGTCGGTGAACAAGGTAGAGTACATGGACGTGTCACCCAAGCAGGTCGTGGGTGTCACGGCGGCGCTCATCCCCTTCCTTGAGCACGACGACGCTAACCGCGCCCTGATGGGCTCGAACATGCAGCGCCAGGCCGTTCCTCTCCTTCTGCCCAAGGCTCCGCTCGTCGGCACCGGCATTGAGATGCAGGTAGCCATCGATTCGGGCCAGATCATCTTGGCCGAGGAAGACGGTGAGGTGGTCAGCGCCACCGGCACCGCGGTCATAGTCCAGGGGGTCAGTGGCCGCCGGACATACAAGTTGCGTCGTTTCCAGCGCACCAACCAAAGCACCTGCCTCGATCAACGGCCGATTGTGTTCAAAGGCCAGCAGGTACAAAAGGGCGATGTGCTGGTCGATTCGTCATCGACAGAGTTTGGCGAATTGGCCCTGGGCGAGAACGTGCTGGTGGCCTTTATGAGCTGGGAGGGCGGGAACTATGAAGACGCAGTGCTCGTCAGCGAGCGAGTGGTCTGCGACGACAAATTCTCGTCGATTCACATCGAAAAGCACGAGCTCGAGGCCCGCGATACACGCCTGGGACCGGAAGAAATCACCCGAGACATCCCCAACGTGGGCGAAGAGGCGCTAAAAGACCTCGACGAGACGGGCATCGTCCGCATTGGCGCAGAGGTCGGCCCGGGAGACATCCTGGTCGGCAAGATCACCCCCAAGGGCGAGACGGAGCTGACGCCCGAAGAAAAGCTGTTGCGCGCCATCTTTGGCGAAAAGGCCCGCGAAGTCAAGGATTCGAGCCTGCGCCTGCCCCACGGTGAGCACGGCATCGTCGTCGACGTCAAAGAGTTCTGTCGCGACGACCACCACGACATGCCGGCCGGCGTCGAGAGGGCAGTACGGGTCATGGTCGCGCAGCGGCGCAAAGTGACCGAGGGCGACAAGATGGCCGGCCGTCACGGCAACAAGGGTGTCATCAGCAGGATCGTGCCCGTCGAGGATATGCCTTTCCTACCCGACGGAACGCCGGTGGAGCTGATCCTCAACCCCCTGGGTGTCCCGGCGCGTATGAACATCGGCCAGATCCTGGAGACGCACCTCGGCTGGGCGGCCGATCGCCTTGGCTTCAAGACAGTTTCTGCCGTCTTTGACGGAGCCGACGAGCCCGAGATCGAAGCCGAGCTGGCCCGCGCCTGGCTCATGGACCGCGCCTGGGAAGTCTTTACCGAGCAGGCCTGGGCCTGGGCCAAGGAAATGGAGATCGACACCGACGACATGAGCGCAGAGGAAGTGTGGGGCCAGTACCTGATTGAGCAGGTCAGCGGCAAGGGCTATGACGAAGAGCAACTGGCCCGCGACTACCACTTTGCCCGGCAGGTCGTCTTGACAGAATGGCTGCGCGACAGGGGATACGATCCGGATGAGGTCATTTCCTTCAGCTTCGAGCCCCGCCCGATGGCCGAGCGCGTGGCTCGGCGCGAACGGGCGCGCAACGTCTGCCTGCGCGAATGGGTCCAATACATAAAGGACTCTCTGAACATCGACGGCGATCTCGATGAGAACAAGGGCCAGCCCTGGTCCAATCCGCAAACCGACGCCGAGTTCAACATGGCAGCGATCCAGCTCAGCCGCAAGACCGGCCAGCCGATGCCCACGACCGGCAAAGTGATCCTGTACGATGGCAAAACAGGCACGCCGTTTGACCAGCCGGTGACCATCGGCGTCATCACCATGATGAAGCTGGCCCACCTGGTCGAAGACAAGGTCCACGCCCGTTCGACCGGCCCCTACTCGCTGGTGACACAGCAGCCGTTGGGCGGCAAAGCCCAGTTCGGCGGCCAGCGCTTTGGCGAGATGGAAGTGTGGGCCCTGGAAGCCTATGGCGCGGCCTACACCTTGCAGGAAATGCTGACGGTCAAATCGGACGACGTCAGCGGCCGGGTCAAGACCTACGAAGCGATCGTCAAGGGCGAGGAGATCATCGAGCCCGGCGTGCCCGAATCGTTCCGGGTGCTGGTCAAAGAGCTCCAGTCGTTGGGCCTGGCCGTCGAGGTGCTCAACGAGGACGAAGAGGTGCTCGACTTTGGCAAGGAAGAGGTCGAGGAGCAGTTGCCCGACCTGGGCGGCCTGGGCCTGGAGCTGATGAACCTGTAGGTCTTGTTGCTGCATAAAAACGGGGGAGAGTGGGTGCCACTCTCCCCCGTTTTTCGTTTCGGCTAGTCCAGCGGAATGGTTTTGACCACCGTATTGGTCTCGCCGTTGATCACCGATAGGTCCCGGCTGTCGGCATTGCCCACGTAGATCATATTCCTGTCTACGTCCACGTCGACACCCTGGGGATATTCGCCCACGGCGAGCACCTTGACCAACCGGATGTCAGCCAGGTTCAGGCTATCCTGGATGATACTCACCGTGTTGTCATAGGCGTTGGTCACGTACACAAGGCCGGTGACAGGGTTTACGGCGATCCCTTCCTCAGCCCCATCCCCCAGCTCGATCTCTGTGATCCAGCCGGCGTTGGTTCGAGCGAGCACGAACACCGGGTGCGACTCGTAGGTGATCCACCTTCCCTTGTCCCACTCGATGCTGTACGGATCCAGCACCAGCAGCAGGTACTCGCCCTCCACCTCGTCCAGGGCGGTCACCAACAGGTGCTGCGTCGTTGGATTAAACGCCACGAGGAACGGCACGCGGGCCGGCCACAGCGGCGGGTCCTCCAGCTTGATCCACGTCCAATCCTCGTTCCACTGCCAGGTTTCCTGCATGGCGATGATGCCCGCGTCCCGGGTGGCCACGAACAGCTTGTCGGCGGCCCGGTCGACGTCGATGCCATACGGGGCCTGCAAGCGCAGCCGGTCGTAATAGTGCTCGAACGCTGCCAGCGTGTCCGAGATGACCGCCGCACCCCTGTCGGGCTCTCCGTGGTGGGTGACATACACCCACCCATCTTGCGAATCAGCCGCCATCTTGCACGGCTCCACGCCCACTGTGATGTTCGGGCCTGGTGTATGAGTGCTGCCTTCGATCGGCGTCACATTGTTCGAGGTAAAGTTGGCCGCATAGATCTTGTTCGTGGTCGTGATCACCGCCAGGCCCCACGGGTCCAGCCCCACCGGGATCGTGGCCACGATGCTGCCCGCGCCGTCCGGGTTCACGGCAAACACCGCGTCCCGCAGCGGGCTGGCGACGTACACCCGGTTGGTTTCGGCGTTCACCGCCACGTCCGAGACATATGCGTCGAGCGGCGACGGCGGTGGTGTTGGCGTCGGCGTCGGCGTGGGCGGCGGCGGTGTCGGTCCCTCGTACCCCTTGAAGATCAGCGGCAGGTAAATCCGGTTCTGGCATATCGGCAGGTCGGCCGGCGTCTCTTCACCCGACACATTGTTGTCCAGGTTGCACTCTTCCTGATCCCCGCCGATGTAGGCCCAGTTGTACAGATAGCCGCTGCTGCCGCAGGCATCGTCGTCCACCCGCACATAGATATTCTTTTGCCCGCCCTGGCCCTCGCCCAGATCGCCCACCTGCCAGGTGTAGGTGTTGGGGCCTGCCTGCGTCCAGCCATAGCCGACGTAGGAGGTGTGGAGCGGCAGCGTGTCGGTCAGGACAACGCCGGTGGCTGCCATCCTGCCCAGGTTCAAGTAGGTGATGGTGTAAGAGTAAACGTCGCCCGGCCCCACCGATTCTGCCTGCGGCCGGGGCTCCAGTTGGGGGACCTGATAGCCGTCGTGAGCCAGCACCTGGTTAAAGCGCTCCAGCTCCCGGCGTACAGCCTCGGGCGGCGGCGGCCCGATATAGTCGTGCTTAACCACCCTCAGGTCGGCCACCACCGGCAGCGGCGTGACCAGCGTGTAGCAATGCTCAGACCCCGATCCGGTGCGGCCAAGGCACACGACGTTCACCGTCTCGGTTACGGTGATCGGCAAGGGGTCGTCGACGATGACCACAAAGTCGATGCTGTCCGACGCGCCGGGGGCCAGCGTTCCATAGTTGTACACATACCGCCCCCCGCCCGACGGCAGCCAGCCGGGACTAATGAGGTAACTGGTATATTCCGGCAGGGTCTCGGTCAGCACCAGCCCGGCGGCCGGCTCGCCGCACGTATTGCTAAAGGTGATCGTATACCGGATCTCATCCCCGGGAAAGGCACACGGCGTATCGTCGTCCTTGACCAGCTCCAGGCACACGTCACACACCGGCGTGTCGTCGTACGACACATTGTCGATCGGGTCGAGGTCCTCTTCCGCGCCGCCGATCCGCACCTCGTCTTCGATAGTCAGGTCGGGCGGAACCGC
>DAOUGI010000122.1:0-17629 GCA_034429215.1 Anaerolineae bacterium
GGAGCGGAGATGGGGCTGATTGAGAAGCGGGGCTCATTCTATGTATACAATGGGAACCAGTTGGCGCAGGGGCGGGAGAATGCAAAGCAGGTGCTGCGCGAGCAGCCGGCTCTGTGCCTGGAGATCGAAAGCGCCATCCGACGTCAATCGGGGCTGGTCGACAAAGCCGTCCCGGCCTCTGATATAACTGAATAACAATCTGAAGTGGTTTTTACCACAGCCCTGGGTGAGACCGAAATAGAGCTGCCGCGTCTTGAGATCTCGTTGTCGATCCAGGTTTTGGACAGCACAACGAGGGTGGCAGATACCGATCCATTAGCTGGGAGAGAGAAAGGCTTGACCGATTTATCCTTCATCCTTGTGCCGGGCAGCATGGCATGATCAGTTTGAGGGTGGGGGTTGTCGATAGTGCGGAGAAGCAGAGAGGATGTACGGAAGGCGCCGGCAGAGGCCCGCGTGAGTATATGGGGTGATCGACTGCTCTGCGCGTCAGAGTAACAATTCGATACCAGCTTGTCTGCTTTCGATCTCCGCTTGATCATCGGCTAGAGGAACCGGTACCCGTTCCGGCCGGTCTGCGAGCTATACCTGGCTTGGAATTGGATCTCAAGAGCATTTGCGGCTGTGGTGAGGTTTCGCCACGGCCGCTTGTATTTTGGTCTGTTGATCTTATGACAGGTAACATTACGGCGCTCAAGTATCAGAAAAGGAGACGGGATCGGGTAAGCGTCTACCTGGACGGTCGGTTTGCCTTTGGTGTACCAGAGATCGTGGCAGCTCGCCTCAAGGTAGGCCAGTCGTTGTCTGACGCCGAAATTGAGGCGCTGCGCGAGCACGGCTCTGTTGAGGAGGCATATAACCGGGCCCTGGGTTACCTATCCTACCGGCCTCGCAGCCAGGCCGAGATCGCAGCTTACCTTCAACGCCACGACATACCTGACACTCAGGCGGAGGAGGTAGTCGATCGGCTAAAAGCTGCCGGTTTGGTGGATGACCAAGCGTTCGCCCAGTTTTGGGTTGAGAACCGGGAGCAGTTTCGGCCCAGGGGCCCGCGAGCGCTGCGCTATGAATTGCAGCGCAAAGGGATTGGCCAGGAGGCCATCGTCCAGGCATTGGAGGGTGTGGATCCTTTGGCCGATGCTTACCAGGCTGCGGCCAGGAAGGCACAGCAACTGAGCCATCTGGAGCAGCCCGAGTTCTTCCGCAAGCTGGTCGACTACCTGGCTCGCCGCGGCTTTGACTATGGTGTGGCCAAGGAGACGGCCAACCGCTACTGGTCAGAGCTGAGACCTGAAACAGAGAAATTTACATAATAAATCGAAGCATCGAAAGGACATGAGAGAATGCATTGGGAATGGGTCGTTGGGATAATTATCGCCATCGCAGCGGGCCTGGCTGCCGGCGTTGTGGGTGCGTATTATTACTTTCGCAGCCGGGGTAAGAAATTGGTGGACGACTCCCGGCGAGAGTCTGACCGCATCCTGATGGATGCCGAGACGGCAGCCAAAGAGCAATCGGTGCTCGCCAGAGACGAAGCCATGAGGCTGAAAAGTGAGGCGGAAAAAGAAGCCAAGAGGCATGAGCGGGATCTGCGTCAAGAGGAGGAGCGCCTCCAGAAACGGCGGACCTCGCTCGACGAACGGTTCGAGCAGATAGACAAACGTGAGCGCCGCCTAAATCAGCGCCAGGGTGTTCTGGACAAGAAACAGACTGACCTGGAAAAGCTTGAGAAAGATCGGCTGGTCGAGCTTGAGCGGGTAGCCAACATGTCCCAGGACGAGGCCAGGAAATTGCTCCTCGAAACTGTCGAAGAGGGAGCGCGGCAGGACATGGCCCGCATTATCCGAGAAGTCGAGGCTGAGGCAAAAGAAGAGGGCGATCGGCGGGCGCGCAAGATCGTCGTCCTGGCCATCCAGCGCATTGCTGCCGACCAGACTGCCGAGGTGTCGGTCTCTACCGTGCCGCTGCCCAGCGATGACATGAAGGGACGGATTATCGGCCGCCAGGGCCGCAACATCCGCGCCTTGGAAAACGCCACCGGCGTGGACCTGGTCGTGGACGATACGCCCGAAGCGGTGCTTCTATCCAGCTTTGATCCGGTGCGGCGGGAGATCGCCCGTGTGGCGCTGAACAAGCTGATCCTCGATGGACGCATCCACCCGGCCCGGATCGAAAAGATTGTCGCCAAGGCTAAAGAAGAGGTGGAACAGTCGATCCGCGAGGCCGGTGAGCAGGCCATAGCCGATGCCGGCGTGCCGGGTCTCCATCCCGAGATCCTCAAGTTGTTGGGCCGTCTCAAGTTCCGGACCAGCTACGGGCAGAACCAACTGCAGCATGCCGTCGAAGTAGCGCACCTGGGCGCAATCCTGGCTGCTGAAGTGGGTGCCAATGTCCAGATTACCAAGGCCGGCGCCTTGCTTCACGACCTGGGCAAGGCCATCGATCACGAGGTAGAGGGCGCTCACGCCTTGATCGGCGCCGACCTGGCCAAGCGCTACGGCGTGTCGCCGGCCATCGTCAACTGTATCGCCGGCCACCATGGCGAGGCCGAGCAAGAGTCGCTGGAAGCCATTCTGGTGGAGGCTGCCGATGCGATATCTGGTGCACGGCCTGGCGCACGGCGCGAGTCGGTAGAAGGGTATATCAAGCGGATCAAAGCGCTCGAGACGGTGGCCAACTCCTTTAGCGGCGTTGCCGAAACGTACGCCATCCAGGCTGGGCGAGAGATCCGGATCATCGTCAAGCCGGAGCAGATCGACGATCTGGCGGCCATCCAGCTTTCCAAGGATATCGCCAAGGCGGTCGAGGAAAATCTAGAGTATCCGGGTCAGATCAAGGTTACAGTCATTCGTGAAACACGAGCCGTCGATTTTGCCAAATAGCGGTTCCACTGAGGAGGAGGAGGAGTGACATGCCGGACGTAATCAGGGTCTCTGCTAAATCCCGATCTACGGCAGTCGCCGGGGCCATCGCTGGTGTTGTACGAGAACATGGCCGGGCCGATGTACAGGCAATCGGCGCCGGGGCAGTCAATCAGGCCCTCAAGGCCGCAACGATAGCCCGAGGGTTCTTGGAGCTTGATGGAATAAATGTCGTGCTTGTGCCGTCCTTCACGGACGTGGACATTGGCGGGCAGCAGCGAACGGCGCTTAGAATCTCTGTCGAGCCGCGTTGAGCCGCCGCTCTGGATACTGTCTCTCAGTCGGTCGGCCGTCGTCGCCGCCGGCGACCGACTGAGGGCGGTTCTTCCACGTCTTGGTATGACACCTCGACGATGACCTGAGTTTCCAGTTCCACCTGCACCGCCTCTTTGATGACGTTGACCTGCACGATCTTGCCACGGCCGTGGGCCGTGTCGATGATCTCTCCTTGCTTGGGCAGCCTCGCCTTGGCGGCCGTGTAAGCCTCGTTTTCATAGGCCAGACAGCAGAGCAGCCGCCCGCATACGCCCGAGATTTCCATCGGGCTGAGGGGTAGATCCTGCTGTTTGGCCATTTTTATCGAAACGGGGTTGAAATCGGTTAGCCAAGTGGCACAACACAGCGTCAAGCCACAGCGGCCGACCCCTCCTATCAGCTTGGCTTCGTCGCGCACCCCGATCTGCCGCAGCTCAATATGGGCCTTGAACGATTGCGCCAGGTCGCGGACCAGATCTCGGAAATCTACCCTCGTCTCAGATACAAAGAAAAATACCAGCCGGCTGCCGTCATAGTTGTACTCTGCTCGCACGACCTTCATCGGCAGGTTGTATTCCTTGGCCTTTTGACTACAGCGTTCCAGCGCCTCGCGTTCCTTGTATCGGTAGGTAGCCAACTGCGCCAGGTCGAGTGCTGTGGCCTGCCGCTGGATGCCTTTCAGCCTTCCGACAATCTCTTGATCGCTAACTTCCCGAGGAGCGATCACTACCTTGCCTACCTCTTCACCTCGGGCTGTGTCAACGATAACATACTCACCAACCTTCAAATTCTCAAAGCCGGTCGGGTCAAAATAATAGACCTTGGCTGCCGGCTCGAACCGAATACCGATCACCAATGGCATATATGAACCTTTCTATGTTTCCACCAACAGTGGCAATTGTAGGAATAGCCCTTCCAAGGCCAGCCGAGTGTTGACATTGGCTTCTAGCTGGGCTGCCGTTGCCTGCAATGCTCGGAGCATCGCCAAAACGCGCGTCAGCGTCAACTGTTCGCTCACCAGTTTGTACCGCGCAATCTGGTCCAAGTTGATCAATCCCGCCGCGCCTTGACCAAACAGCAAGTCACGCCACCAGCAGGTCCACAGCTCGACAAGCTGGCGAGCGCTCGCTGGATCCCCGCTCAATTCGTGGGCATATGCCAACCGCTCTATTCGCCCGGCCGTCAAGAGCCTGTTTAGCCGATCGAGGCCCTGCTGCCGCCGGCGCAGCAGATCCTCATCTGCGGCTGCCTGCAACGCCCAGCCCAGGCGCCCACCCGATAGCCGTGCCAAAAGTTGAGCTTGAATCGGGGCGATCCCCTTATCGCGCAACACCTGCTCGACGTCGGGGATTCCCACCGGCCGCAGGCCCAGGTGCTGGCAGCGCGAGACGATGGTCGTGGGCAGCGACTCGCTGTGAACGGCAGTTAGGGCCAAGATGACCTGTGCGGGGGGTTCTTCCAACGTCTTGAGCAGGCTGTTGGCAGCTTCCAGCGTGGCCTGCTCCATTTGGCGTACGATAAAAACTCGATAGCGCCCTTCGTATGGTGCCAGCACTGCCTCGTGTTGCAGGGATCTAATCTGTTCGATCTTGATGTTCCCGCCTGTGCCTTCGCCTGCGATCAGGCGCACGTCGGGATGGACGCCGCGGGCAATTTTAAGGCAGGAAGGGCACCGGCCACAGGGTGGATCCGGCTCGGCACAATTCAGAGCTTGTGCCAGGGCCTGCGCCAGGGTCCTCTTGCCAATCTGGGGCGGCCCGGAGAGTAGATAGGCATGCGCAACCCGGCCGGCTGACAGGCTCGATCGCAAGAGGGCCACGGCCCAATCGTGCCCAATTACCCCCCAACCTGCCTGATATATGCTCATTCTCCGAACTGATAACCCCTGCCCCACACATTGTGGATATAGACAGGCTGGCTGGGATCGTCCTCTACCTTTTGGCGGAGACGAAAGATGCACGACTTGACGGCAGCGGCGCTTTTTTCGTGTGCGTACTCGCGCGGCCAGTCCTGCTGAAGCAGTTCTTCCACCGAGACAACCTGCCCGATTAGCCGGAACAGGTGGGCGAGTACGTTGAACTCGAGCCGAGTAAGGGGTATTTCTTGCTCACGTCTCCACACCTTACGGGCATCGAGGTCCAGAACCAGGTCCAAATAAGCCAGTCGCTCGCGCGACCGCACAGTCTGGCTCGGCATGTCCAGGGCACGGCGTACCTGCCGCCGCAGTTCTTTGAGGGAGAAAGGCTTGACCAGGTAATCACTGGCATCGCCTCGCAGTGCTTGCACGGCGGTTTCCAGTGAGGCGTACGCCGTCATCAAAATGACCTTTGTATCGAGACCGAGGTTGCGGATTTGAAACAGCAGGTCGGTGCCCGTCATGCGCGGCATTTTGATGTCGGCCAGGATCAGGTCAAACTTTTCCTGTTGCAGGAGCCTTAGCGCCCGTTCTCCGTCTGTGCAGGGTTGTGCCTGGAAACCATCGTCTCCCAAGACTTCAACGATCAATTGCAGAGTATCCAGGTCGTCGTCGACGACCAGCACCCGTCCTGACAGTTGATCCACTTTACCCCCTCCATCTCGGCGCTGTCAAACGACCACACCGCCGGTGTCATAACGTAGGGTCTCATTGCCCGGCCGCGCCTGGGCCGCCACCAACACACCCCACCATTATAAGTACAACTGCGGTCGCTGTCAATATAGTGGTGTTTTGGCGCAGCAATTCTCAATTGGCTGGGGTGGTAAAGGCAGGGGTTTTGGCTTATCAATAGAACTATTTTGAGACTATTCTAAAACCATTTTATTACACAAGTCTTGACAGGGTATGTTATAATAGAATTAGACGCTAGAACAATGTCTGCCGTGAAGCAAGGCACAGTTGCTCGTTAAGAATCAGAGTGAGTCCGGAAATTGGCGCTATCCCCGGCGCCGTTTAGGTTCTGAACCGGATCTGGCTCGGAACCAGCCCGCTGTTACGCCTAACGCCCCGTAACGTGTGACAGCGGGCTTTTTCTTGCCTTGCGGCAGTCGGGCAAGCTGTCGGCGGGGTTTCACGTCAATCAGGCCAGGAAAAGACAAAAGGTGCGACGCCACCCACTATGCGTCGCACCTCGAGTTAGTTGCAGCCAAGCCTACATGCGGGTCAGATATCGCCCATCGCGCGTATCGACGCGGATAATGTCGCCCTGGTTGATGAACAGGGGAACATCCAGCTTCATGCCGGTTTGCAGGGTTACTTCCTTGGTCGTATTGGCCGCCGTGTCACCAGCAAAGCCCGGCGGGGCTTCGATTACCTCCATGTCCACGGTGATCGGCAGCTCGATGTCTAACATCTCCCCCTCGTAGCTCATCAACTCTAGCTGCATGTTGTCGATAAGGTAGGGTTTGGCGCTTTCTATCGCGGCGCTCGGCAATGGAAACTGTTCATACGTCTCGATATCCATGAAATAGTCCAGATCCCCGTCGGTATACATGTACTGGACGGTCCGGTGGTCGAGGCGGATGTCCTGCACCCGGTCGCCTGAGACAAAGGTCTTGTCCAAGGTCTTGCCGGAGCGGATGTTGCGCAGCTTTGTACGGATGACCGCATTACCCCGGCCCGGTTTGTAGTGCTGGTATTCGAGCACGCGGTATAGCTCTCCGTCAAATGTGAATGTGACGCCCTTACGAAGATCATTTACATCAATCATATCCTTACTCCCAAGTCACCAGATTATAGACAGTTGGCCCATGTCTGTCAAGTTGCAGGTTGTGGATTACAGCCGGCTCATTGGCCGCTTGTTGCTCCAAAGGTGATGAAAGAAAAGGCGGCGGCCAGGCGGGGTTCGGTAGCGCCCTCACCTACGACGAGGGTGACAGGCCGCATCCAATCGAGCGCCTCCAGCGCGCTGCCGGGTGGCGCACCCTTGACACCGATGATGGCGTGGCCCCAGCGGAAATGGTCGCGCAAATCGCCACTGGCGCCGATGGTGTGCAGAGCCTCTACTGCCGCTGGGCTCAACAGCCGCGAAGCCTCGTCGGCAGCGGCGACTGCGACCAGATAGCCCGCCGGCACATCGGCGAGAAATGTGGCCAGAGCCTGGCCGGCCTCCTCGTCCAGGTGCGTGTCAAAGGCTGCTACCTGCTCGACGGCGCCGGTGATCGGGTGAATGACGGCCACGTTGTACCCTCGCTCGTTTGGCGACACATCCTGGCCGTTGACGTAGATGAGCCCCAAATCGCCCACCTCTTGGCCGGCGCTCTGCACTACCAGGTTGACCGGTGCTTCGATTCCTGTCTGGCCAATAGGCTTGCTTGAGAGGCTCGCCTGTTGGGCCGGATAGAGGCGGCCGAAGTGAAGCCACACTTCGTTCAGCCCCTGCTGCATGATGCCGGCCGGTAGGGTGAGTGTATAGTCCTGCCAGCCAGGTTCCATCTCCACTTGGCCGGCCGCCTGGCCGTTGATCTCCACGCGAAGCCGCTGCCCTTCGCCCGGCACATAGGCGCGAAAGGCCATCTCCTGGTCGACTCGATCCCCAGACGCCGGCACGAGCAGCCGGACGGCGAGACGCTGCGCCCAGACTGTGGCTGTTGCCGTCGCCCCCCAACCCTCGGCGTAGCTCAGCCGGCCCACCGGGTCGTCGGGGGTGACGGCCCATGTCTCAGGCCAGGGCGGCAGGTCTACAGCATAGGCCCGGGTGGCTGCCTGACCCTCACCCTGCGCGCCGAGTGGACGGACCGGCAATGCCGTTTCGATGTACGATACGGCGTCTGACCCCGCCTGTGCGGGGTGGACGACGACCATGCGGATGTTGAAAAAGCGCAGCACATCAGGGGCCAGCTTCCGATCCTCATCGATCACCGCCGGGTCTATCCGGTGGCCTGTTTCCAGGGCGATGAGGGTGTTGAGGATTGGCGCCTCGGTAAAGTACTGGAACTTGAGTGCTGGATTGCGTGAGATGTTGCCCGCCAACAGCCGTTTGCCGTGAACGGTCTGGTAATACTGCTCGAACATGATGATCGGATCGAGCGTGCCGGTCACCCGAAAACCGTTGCGCCAGGCCACCGGTACATCCAGCAGCGTCCAGTCACCCGGCATGTCGGCGATTGCCTGATATACCGGCGGCACGCGCATGTCGGACAGGGGCAGCGGAACCGACAGGTGCTCGAACAGCAGCAGGGCCGCCAGGAGCAGAAGAGTGGTCGGGCGGAGGAGCCGCCCAAGGGCAGCGGCGGAAGGGCGTTTCTTGCTGATCCAGGAGAGGGTAGCGGCCAGGCCAAAGCCTGCCAGCACGGCCAGGCTCAGCGCCAGCATGACGCTGTAGCGACTGGGGTAGCGATTGCCTTTGAAGAACGGCATCTGAGCCAGCAGGGCAAAGGGCAACGGCAAGCCGGTATCGTGGCCGTTAACCCGCAGCGCCGGCCCTAGGGTTAACAGCCAGAAGACCACCGCTGACAGCAGCCAGAATTTGCTAGAGCGACGGCGCCACCCCCACACGACGCCGACAACTGCCAGCGCCAGCGTCACATAGCCCAGGTACAGGTGCTGGCCGACAGTATAGTCAAAATTGAAACGCTCGACCAGTGAGCCAAACAGAGGATGGTGCATGGTCGGGATCAGAAAGCCGAGCAGGTCGGCGGAAAAGACGTCGGCAAAGCCGCCCCCTTCCATGAGGATGTCACCTTCAGCCCGCATGTCGGGGATCATCGCTGTCAGGACGGGTATCAGCCCCAGTGCAGAGATCAATCCGGTTACTGCCAACGGGAGCACGATATGCCAGGCGTGGCGGTCTGTGACCAGCTTCCAGGCGATCCACAAGAGGGTGAACAGCACCAGGAACGAGGCAAAGATAATCTCGGCATAGGCCTGGAACAGCAAAAAGAGCGCGGCCAGGAGGGCGTAACGCCATCGCCGGGGGTGGTCTGCCATCTTGAACAGGTACAGTATGTAGAACGGGATCCACTGAGAGCTGGTAATGTCCCACTGACCGAGAGCTGCGTAGGAAAGCTTGCTGGAGGCAAAGGCGTACAGCAGGCCGGCAACAAACGCGACGCAATATGCCCCGACGTCGCCCTGCTGCTCTTTTGCTCCCCCGCTCTGCTGTTTCAGAAGGTAAAGGATAAAGAGGAAGGCGCCATAGCCGCTTAGAACAAATGAGGAGAGCAGCAAAAGATTGCTGGCCGGGATGAGACCAACTGTTGCTTGCAGGGGGATCGACAACAGCCCATTGAGCACGGTATAGGTATAAAAGGCCAGGTTGATGCCCAAAGGGTAGAACAAATAGTCACAGTCAAAAGGACTGGTCTTGAGATTAAGGAGCGCGTGCGATACCCACCATAGATTCCAGGTCAGAGGCGGATCGTCGGCCCCGTTGCCCGGCACATGGCTGCTGAAATGGGCAGCCAGGGGCCAGGTCAAGGCCAGGGCCAACAACAGGTAGGCTAGGATGACGAGGGCGTGAACCAGCCACCCATTTCCACGTTTCTGCAACTCTATTTCCTCCAGGCCGATAATACCACGCTCGTTCCATTTTGACAACTTTACATTTCCCGCCATCTGGGATAGAATGGCGTCATGGCTACAGAATGGACCTATCGCGATGCACTGATCTACATCTATAGCTTTACCGACTATGAAAAAAAGGTGCCGCAGGCCTATGCCCCCGAATTCTACGACCTGGCCCGCGTGCACCGGCTGCTGGCCCTGTTGGGCGACCCGCAGCGGACCTTCCAGGTAGTGCACATCGCCGGTACGAAAGGCAAGGGGTCTACAGCGGCGGTCGCCGAGTCGGTGCTGCGGGCGGCAGGCTACCGCACCGGGTTGTACACCTCGCCGCACTTGCACACCTTCCGTGAGCGGATCCGGGCCGGCGGTTCACTGATCCCCGAAGCTGACGTGGCCCGCCTGGCTGAGGCGATGCGGCCGCTGGTTGCCCAAATCGCCGGCATTACCACCTTTGAGATCATGACCGGCCTGGCCTTGACCTGGTTTGCCGAGCAGGGTGTCGAATGGGCGGTGCTCGAGGTGGGTCTGGGCGGCCGGTTGGATGCCACCAACGTGGTGGCGCCGGCCGTGACGGTCATCACTCCGATCAGCTACGATCATACGGCCATCCTGGGCGACACCTTGACCCAGATTGCGACCGAAAAGGCCGGGATTATCAAGCCTGGTGTGCCGGCCGTCAGCGCGCCGCAGACTTGTGAGGCGCTGGCCGCCATCGAAGCTGCCTGCCGTAACCAGGGCGCGCCGCTGACGCTGGTCGGCCGCGATTGGACCTGGCAGCCGGCCAAGGCAGACCTTGATGGGCAGTCGTTTACGCTCTACCACCAGGGCATGGTGGTGGGCGGGCGGGCGCCCCTGTGGATCCCTTTGCTCGGCGAGCACCAGTTGATGAATGCCACGACCGCGGTGGCGGCACTGTCGCTTTTGCCCGGTGTGAAACTGCGGTCAAAGGTGCTCCGCCTCGGATTGAGGGCAGTCCATTGGCCGGGGCGGCTGGAGATCCTGGGCCGCGCCCCGCTGGTGGTGGTCGACAGCGCCCACAACGGCGACTCGGCGCAGAAACTGATGGCTGCGCTGCGGGCCTATTGCCCCTCTCGGCGCCTCCACCTCGTGTTCGGCGCTTCGGCGGATCATGTTACGCCAGAGCTGCTGCGCGAGCTTTTGCCCGGCGCTTTCTGGGCAATCGCCGCCCATTCCCGCCATCCCCGGGCTGCCGAGCCGGCCTGGCTCCAGGCGCGCGCCGGGGAACTGGGCTTTCACCTGGAAGTGGGTGGCAGTGTGGCGAGCGCTTTGGATCTGGCCCTGGCCCGAGCCGGCGCCGGCGATCTGATCTGCTGCACCGGTTCGGTATTTGTGGCGGCCGAGGCGCGAGCGGCCTGGTTTGCCCGCCAGGGCTTGCCGGCGCCCCCATCTGATCCGGTCTAGAGCACAAGTTGACTTTCGGCTATGTTGTGCTATATTAGCCGTGGCAAGCAGAGCAGACCACGGTATATTGGCGCGTATTCTCAGAGTGATGGGCCGCAGCCATGGGCATCCCTAGTTTCTACAGGCACTGGAGGCATTTGTTCAGTTGAATCAGGAGTTCGGTTTTGATGTTTTCGACGTAGATGATCTCGACCTGGGCGACGGTGAGGGGGGCAACGAGTTTCCCCTTCTCCCCCTGCGCGACACGGTCGTCTTTCCGGGCATTGTTACGCCGCTGATCGTCGGTCGCGACCGCTCGGTGCGGGCCGTGGAGGCAGCCATCGAGGGCGACAACCTGATCGTGGTCGCCACCCAACGGGTCGCCGAAGTCCAGGATCCTGGCCTGGACGACGTGTACACCATCGGAGTCGAGATGGTAGCCGGCCGCGTGCTGCGCATGCCAGACGGCACAACCAGCATCCTGGGCCAGGGTCGGCGCCGGGTACGGCTCTTGAGCCTGACCCAGAACCGGCCTTACCTGCGCGTCCAGGTTCAGCCGCTTGACGAGCCGGAACAGGTTACACTTGGCACCGAAGCGCTCATGCGCGCGGTGTTGTCCTTGTTTGAAAAGGCGGTGCAGTTGTCGCGGACACTGCCTGAAGATGCCTACGTGGCGGCCATGAACCTGCGCGAGCCGGGGCCATTGGCCGATCTGATCGCCTCGCTTCTAGACCTGGAGCTGGGCGAGCGCCAGGAGCTGCTCGAAACGCTGGATCCGGCCACACGCTTGCAGCGGCTCAGCATCCACCTGGCCAAAGAGCTGGACGTGCTGGAGCTAGAGACCCGCATCCAGGACCAGGTTCAGAAAGAAGTGGACCGTTCGCAGCGCGAGTTTTTCCTGCGCGAGCAGATGCGCGCCATCCAGACCGAGCTGGGCGAAGTAGATGTTCAACTGGCCGAAGTCCGCGAGGTCGAAGAAAAGATCGCCCATGCCGACATGCCTGACCATGTGCGGGCCAAGGCTGACAAGGAACTATCCCGGCTGAAGGCCATGCCGCCTGCATCTCCAGACACCGGCATCGTCCGTACCTACCTGGACTGGCTGATCGAGCTGCCCTGGAGGCAATCCACAGAAGACAGCATGAACATTCCCCAGGTGGCCAAGGTGCTGGAATCCAACCACTATGGCCTGCCGAAAGCCAAAGAGCGGATCCTCGAGTACCTGGCCGTGCGCAAGCTGGCGGGTGGGGTGTCCAAGATGCACAGCCCGGTCCTCTGTTTCGTGGGACCGCCGGGCACCGGCAAGACCTCGTTGGGGCGCTCGATCGCCGAGGCATTAGGTCGCAAGTTCGTCCGTGTGTCGTTGGGCGGCATCCACGACGAGGCCGAAATCCGGGGCCACCGGCGCACCTATATCGGCGCCTTGCCGGGCCGGATCATCCAGACGATGCGGACGGCCGGCATGATCAACCCACTGTTCATGCTGGATGAAATTGACAAGGTCGGCGCTGACTTTAGAGGCGATCCCTCGGCGGCGCTCTTGGAGGTGCTGGACCCGGAGCAGAACCACGCCTTTTCCGATCACTACCTTGAGGTGCCCTACGACCTGTCCAAGGTTCTGTTCATCACCACCGCCAACATGCTGGATCCGATCCCCCCGGCGCTGCGCGACCGGATGGAAGTGATCGAGTTCCCCGGCTACATCGAGGAAGAAAAGCTGGCCATCGCCCGCAAGTTCCTCATCCCCCGGCAACTGATCGAAAACGGCCTCGACAAGCCCGAATGGAAGCTCGCATTCTCGGACAAGGCGCTGCGGGCCATGATCCATGACTATACCTTCGAGGCCGGGGTGCGCAACCTGGAGCGTGAGATCGCCAACGTCTGCCGGAAGGTAGCCCGGCGTGTCGCCGAAAGCAAATCGGCCCCGCGCCACGTTGCCGTCCATTCCCTGGACAAGTACCTTGGCCCTCCGCGATTCCTGCGCGATGAGATGGAAAGAACCGACGAGATTGGCCTGGCCATCGGCATAGCCTGGACTGAGGCGGGCGGTGACCTGATGCCGGTAGAAGTGTCGTTGATGGACGGCAAGGGCTCGCTCATGCTGACCGGCCAGTTGGGCGAAGTGATGCAGGAATCGGCCCAGGCCGCGCTGTCCTATGCCCGGTCGCACGCCACGGCCCTGGGCATTTCCAGCGTCGATTTTGACAAGGTCGACATCCACATCCACGTACCGGAGGGGGCAATACCCAAAGACGGCCCTTCGGCAGGGATCACCATGGCCACGGCCTTGATTTCAGCGCTAATCCAGCGCCCCGTCCATCGTGACGTGGCCATGACCGGCGAGATCACCCTCCGCGGCCGCGTGTTGCCCATCGGCGGGTTGAAGGAGAAGGTGCTCGCCGCCCACCGGGCCGGCCTCAAGATCGTGCTCTTGCCCAAACAGAATATCAAAGACATGGTCGAGATACCCAAGCGCGTCAAGCGGGATCTCAAATTCGTCTTTGTCGACCGGATGGAAGAGGTGTTGCCGGTGGCGCTGCTGCCGGAAATCACGGCAGCCAAGCCAAACTAAGCCGCAGGAGGCAAGTGTGGCCCTAGTCCTCGTGATCTTGGTAGTTATTTTCCTGGCTCTGTTCTTCCTGCTGATGCGTGGTGGTGCCCCATCGTTCGGCCAGTTGATTATCTTTTTGCTTTTGGTCATTGTTGGGATTCTTTTGGTTCGCGCGTTCGCGATCCACGTTGCAGGGTGGGATCCCAACCCCCTTCGGTTTGATGTTGCCCACCGGCTGACCGGGGACACAATAATAGACCTGACGCAGTTTGTGCCCGGGCTGGACGAGGATCCGAGGCTGATCCAACGCGTCGATACAGATGGAGAACCGAAGGACGATCCGGAGAAGGAGTGGCTGGTCTTCTATCGGTATGATGAGACTACGTCCAAATATCGGGTAGCTGCCGGGGGACCTTTTGGAGCCGCCATCTATGACGTGAACCGCTGCCGGCCACCGGCTATTCAGTCTTACGAATTAGTCCCGCTCAGCTACGACTATGTCGGCCAGGATTGGGTTACGGCAAAGATTGAGAACATCATCGTCTACACCAGTACCCAGTCGGGCAGCTATGACCGGCCGGAAGTGATCGTGGCGGGCCAGACACTCGGCGTAGTGACAGATCTGAATATCTTTCGGAAGGAGGGGAACGAGCCCAGTTGCTTGGATGGCCAGGCCTGGCGTGACGCACGCCAAAGGGTGGTTTGTCCATATCCGGTCGAGTATAAGGTACTCGGGTCATTCCGGGGTAATTACCTCATACAGCGCGACAAAGCGACAATCAATGTGTACGACCGTGTTGGTTTTGAACGTAGTCAAATCGTATCGCGAAAGATGTATAGGCCTTATGAACAGACTGGCTCATACCTTGATCCGGATAACCCTACGATGCTGCTGCCCCCCGTTGAATTCGGGCTAGAGTTTGGTCCGGGCTGGCCGGACAACATATCCCAGGTCTATTACCCGGAAAAAGCAGTACTGGCTTTCTATTTGTCTTTGACCAAGGACAAGGCAGACCTGGAACGGGCCCAAGGATACCTCACGGAAGATGCCAAGAAGGCGTACAACATCAACACTGATCCATTCGGGTTGTCCACCGATTCAACCAGTGTGGCCAGGGCGCGGAAGGATCTGGCTAGGGTGCTGGTCTACCAGATCCAATACCAACCGAATGTCGCGGAGGAGCAGGTTCACGCCGAGCGGCATGTGTCAGTGATGGTGGTCGGCGTCAACCAAAAAGGCAAAGTCGATGATCAAAATCCTTGCGTGGTCACGTGGCGGGTCATCGGCGTGCAGAACCCGAGTGCCCTGCCCTATGGCTGTGAATGGAAGCTGGACGGCTACATGTCGACTTGCGGGTCAGGCGAGCTGGGCGACAAGGATAGTGGCGGCCAGTTGGTCGGCCAGGTCACCCCTTGATCTTTGATGAATGAGCCCCACCATCTGCCGAGCAGTGGCGGCCAGGTTGCCCTGGATCAGGATCTGGCCACCCCCACCAGGCTGGCCGAAACCCTCATGGCCCTCGCCAACGGCGAGGGCGGAACTGTTCTCATCGACCTCGCCCCCCAGACCGACCCGGACACCTCCCTGAACCTCGCCCTTCAAGCGGCCCTGTCGATCGACCCCCCGCTCATCATCCCCCTGCCCCAGATCGTCGAGCAGGACGGCCGCCGGGTGCTGTCCATCTCCGTGCCGCCGGGCCTGCCCCACGTCTACAGCTTCAAAGGCAAATACCTGGTCCGCGACGGCGCGCGCAACCGGCCGTTGAGCCCCACCCAGCTCCGCCGCCTCATGATGGAGCGGGGCGCCGCCGGCTTTGAAGCCTCCGTGCCCGACGGCGCGGGCCTGGACGACATCGACTGGGAAAAGGTGGAGCAGTATGTCGCCGGCCTGCCCGGCCTGGCGGCCGCCGGTCCCCAGGAAGTGCTGCTGAAGCGTGGCTGCCTGGTCGGTGGTGGCGCCGGCCCGCGGCCCACCTGCGCCGGGCTTCTCTTGTTCGGCCGCGATCCCCAGCGCTGGGTCCGTTCCAGCGAAATCGTGGTGGCTCGCTACGCCGGCACGACCATGGACGACCGGTTCATCAAGGAAGAGATCCGGGGCACCCTGCCGCAGCAGATCCGCCGCGCCGAAGCCTTCGTCGTCGACAACCTGCGCCGGGGCGTGCGCCTGGTCGGCCTGGAGCGCGTCGAAGAGCCCGAGTACCCGGTCAAGGCGGTGCGCGAAGCGATCGTCAACGCCGTCGCCCACCGCGACTATCAGATCCGCGGCGACGAGATCCGCCTTCTGTTGTTCAGCGACCGGATCGAGTTCTACAGCCCCGGCCGTCTGCCCGGCCACATCACCGTCGACAACCTGGTTGACGAGCGGTTCAGCCGCAACGAGGCCATCGTCCAGGTCCTGTCCGACATGGGCTTTATCGAGCGGTTGGGCTATGGCATCGACCGCATACTCCGGCTCATGGCCGATGCCAAGCTGCCCGAGCCCCGTTTCGAAGAGACCGCCGCCGGCTTTCGGGTCACCCTCTTGGGTCACGGTGCCGGCCTGTTGGGGATTGACACCAGCGGCCGGCGGTGGCGCCATCTGAATCTGAACGACCGCCAGGAAAAGGCGCTGGCCTTCCTGGCCGAGCACGACCGCATCACCAACCGCGACTACCAGGAGCTGTGCCCCGACGTGAGCCCTGAGACGATCCGCCGTGACCTGGCCGACCTGGTCGACAAGGATCTGATCCTCAAGATCGGCGACAAACGGGCCACCTACTATATCTTCAAGTAGAACGGGACAATGCGCCCAGTTTCTCTTTGCCGGTAACGCATTGACCGTACACGACGCGCTGCCCATCTTCGTCGGTGAGAATCACCTGCATTCTCAGCTTTTCGATCAGCGCCCGCCGGGCGCCCAGGTCCTCTTCCGCCTCTTCCAGTCCGGGCGCCAACTCCGCCGCAAAGCTCAGAATGTCTTGCACCTGGTCATCGGTCAGCGTTGCCGCTTGTAGTTGGGCCACGAGGCCGGCCCGCTCGTCTTCCAACGCCCGGATCATCATTTCAAGCCGTGTCTTGCGGTCGGTCAGCACGTCCTTTGGAAAGTCACCGCTGATATAGAGGTCTAGCAGGCGCCCTACTTGCCGGCGATTGTCGGTCAGCAGGTCGTCGATCACGGCCAGGCGCCGGCGGATAGGCTCGCTCTCCGTGTCCTTGTCTGCCTGGTACTTTCGCAGGCCGCGCTCCAGCCGCGCCGGGTCGGTCAGAAACCCGCGGACCCAGCCCCATACCACGGCATCAACCTGGTCAGCACGGGCGCCAGGCGCGTTGCAGTTCTTGGCCACGATCCGCCCGCCATTCGCCCCACAGCGATAGCGCAAAACGAGGCTGCCGTGGCTCCGCCTGCCGCTCCCCGACATCCTCGACCCACACGCGCCACAGCGGATCCGCCCCGACAAGAGGTAGTCATATTTCTTGGTTCGCCCGGCTCTGGCCGGGTCCTTCCTTGCTTTCTGGGCTGCCGCCCACAGTTCGCGGCTTACGATGGCCGGGACGGCGACCGGGATCCCGGCGTAATACCAGGTCCCGGCGTAGACCTCGCGCTGCAGGATCTTGTTGATCGTCGTGTAGCACCATTCGCCGGCGCCGCGCTTCTTGACGCCCGGCGGCCCGCCGTCGTCGCGGGTGGGCACGCGCATCTCGGTCAGCTTCCGGGCAATGGCGCGGCACGACATTGGCCCGTTTGGGCCGTCGCCGCTGACATACCAGGAAAAGACAAAGCGCACGATCTGTGCTTCCGGCTCGTGTATCTCGTACACCCATCGCTTGGCTTCGTCCCGGACGACGCGATACCCATACGCAATCCGGCCGTTGCCGATCACCTGGCCACTCTTGGCTTTCAGCCGCCGCGCTCGCGTGGTGCGCTCCATTGTCTTTGCCCGCTCATACTCGGCTACAACTGCCTTGACGTGCTTCATAAAGTCGCCTTCGGGAGTCTCGGCATATTCCCCCAACACGTATTCGATACCCACGCCGGCCCGC
>DAOUGI010000123.1:0-43706 GCA_034429215.1 Anaerolineae bacterium
CACCAGGGACGGAGAGCGTCATCGTGTCGCTGCTGGCGACAGCTAGTTAGCGCCAGCAGCGAGCCTAGCTGCCCGGCCGGGACTCAGCCTTGCCGCCAGTATCTCACCCGCAAGGACTGCACCTGCAACCGCGGTCGCGAGCCAGATGCCCCATAGCCTCAGACTTGTTGCCCCGTACTGGTACCAAAACCCGACCGCGGCGACTATCGATAAGGCGAAAGCCAACCCCCATGCCGTCAAGTGAAGGACCCATGGCCAGCGGTGTTGTCCGTCAAGGACGAGTAGAAGCATTGTGCTGAGAAAGGGCAGTCCCGGCAGGAGGAGCAACCAGAAGAGGCCATCATCGCCCCATTTCAGGCTGACCCCGATCAGTGTCCAGAGAGAGGGCGTGCACGCGCAACGGCCATCACCCAGCCAGACCAGGGGAGCAGAGCACGATTCCTTTTGGTCGGAGTGTATGTCGAGGGTCCAAGGCCCGGCCATGGCCACCAGCAGCAGGGCCAGTGCAGCCACCCGGCCGACTATCTTCAGAACGCCAACCCAAGTCATAGGACTACCTCCCTCTCCTGGGCCAAGTGCGGCCTGGAGGCTTTGCATGAACCGTCCCGGTCGAGCCCTCCGCCGATTTGCGGTCGCGAGAGCAGCGCCCTAGGCAGCTCACTATAGCACGCTGAGGTAAACCTGTCAAACGAGGGTGCAGGGCGTCCACGTCCAGCCGTGCTGCAGGCAGGGGCGCCCACCGGGACCTCTTGGCTGTTGCGTGGCACGTCTTCAGTCTGCGGTGAGGGGATGCCGGGGAAGAGCCGGGATCAGATCGGGCTGGGCGTGACCTTCATCACTCGGCAGTAAGCCGCAAAGGCTAGGTCACGCCGGATCCTGCGCTAGGCTGTAGTTAGCTCCTAGGCCGGTGCGTTTGGTGGTCTAGGTGTCTGGCACCCCGGGCAAATATAACTCCCCGTGCTCCCCGTCCGTATCTTGACCAGCGGCGTCCCGCACGCCGGGCACGGCGCTCCCTCCTCCCAGTGGAACAGGTACGGATCGTCCCATCCGCCCTTCTTCCCATACAGGTTCAGCTCGAACGGCGCCCCGCCCGCGTCGATGCTCCCCTGCAGCACCTCCCGCAGCGCCTGCCACAGCGCCGCCACCTCCTCATCCGTCAGCGTCGGGATCGGCCGCAGCGGGTGGATCTTGGCCTTCCACAGCGGCGTCTGCACATACACATTCCCAATCCCCGCGATCCGATCCTGGTCCAGCAGGAACGTCTTGATCGCCCCCCGCCGCCCCTTCAGCAACGCCCTGAATTCCTCCAGCGACAGATCCAGCGCATTAGGCCCCAGCTTCCCCACCATCGGATGGTCTATCTTTGTGTCCTTCGTGTCCTCTGTGGTTAGATCTCCTATTGGCGCGTAATGCGCATACCCAAACCACCAAAAATTGACGACAATGGCCGCTCCGTCGGCCAGGTCAAAAATCAGTCGATACTTCTCCGGCAAGTGGCTCCGGTCTGTCAACAGGATTTCGCCCCCCATCCCCAGATTGAGCAGCAGCCAACCTTGGGATGTCTCCACCTGTAACCACTTGCCGTGGGAAGTGACAGAAAGAAGCTTGGCGCCGGTCAATGCGGACTGGAACTTTTCTTCCGGCATGTTCAAGCACTTTGGCTGCAGCACCTCAATGCGGCTGATAGTCCTGCCGACCAACTCCTTTTGCATGTCGCGGGCAAAAACCGCGATTTCGGGTAATTCAGGCATAATCCCCTCCGGCTCAGTGTATGGCCATCTTCCGTTGTAACTGCGTGATTTCTCCTACATTTTTTGAGGCTTCCAGTAGCTCTAGAATTCCGGCGCCTTCTGAGCCTCGTCCAGCTTTTGCTCCAGATCCCTTCGTGCGAGATAATGGTAGCAGAGCAGCCTTCCGTCGTAGACGATCTGGAACACGCCGTACGCCGAGGGCGCGGACTCGCGCACCTGGCGGCTGCTCGTCAGCTCTACCACGGGTGCCTCGATCCCGCGCGCCTCCGCCACCTCCAGGACGATCCTGGTTGCAGCGGGGATGTAGGGGCACTGGCCGGCCTGCACGACGGTGAGTCCTGCTCCGTACCGCCCGGCCCTCTCGTCCCAATCTGCCGGCAAAGAGGGAAGGGGCCCCGGCTCGAACTGCTTGACCAACAGCTCGAACGAGGGTGGGGCCTGGTCGACCGACTGAAAGCCCTGTTCGACCAAGAACCTCTTGTGCACCAACCACACGGCTTCGCTGGTCAGGATGGCCACCCCTCTCAAGCCCGAGGCCTGGCTGTCCCGCAGGCATTCGTCCAGCAGCAGCTTGCCGTAGCCCTTGCCCTTGCTTTGGCCGACCACCCACAGGCAGTGGATGAACATATAGCCTTCGGCCAACACCGGCCGCCAGGCATACTCGCCGGGGATGTACTCGATAAAGCCGCGCCCTCCCTCTTTGAGATCCAGCATCTTGATGCGCAGCCCTTCGTCGAACCGGCCTCGCAGCCAGGCCAGCTTTTTTTGGTATCCTTCCGATTGCTTTTTGCTCATCATGCAAAAGAAACTGGTCCGCTCTACATTGCTGGCATTGACGTCGACAAGGTTCATTCGCTTTCCTCTCCTCAAAGCTCTCAAGCCATAGAGCGCCCCATGCACATTGTCGTTGACAGGGTCGGGACGCCCAATATCCATCTTTACATAATTCTATGTCCCGCCCTGGACGCCCTGCCTCCTGAGGCGCCTGCCGCTCCGGCCGCTCCGCCGTCGCCGCTGCTGAACGAGGCATCGGCAGATGCCATGACCGCCGCTATCGCGCCGAAATCGCCGCCGGTGCCGGACAAACGACCGCCAACCTTTGCCTCACTCGGCTCCCGGCAGCGTAAAGAAGAACAGGCTCCCCCCACCAGGCTCGCTCTCGACGCCGGCCTGGCCGCCCAGCTTCTCGATGATGCGCCGCACGATCGACAGCCCTAGGCCGTGCCCCTCGACACGTACCTGGTGCAGCCGCTCGAATGGCGTGAACAGCCGAGCCTGCTGCTCGGCTGTGAGGCCCGGCCCATTATCGCGTACCCAGAAGGTGATTCTGGATTTCCCGCATCCTGTGTCGTGATGCTCTGTCTCTGCCTGCGCCGTCCGTTCGCCGGGTGTGTAGCCGACCTCGATCTGAGGTGGGGTGCCGCCGTACTTGATGGCGTTGCTCAGATAGTTGACCCACACCTCCAAGACCCAGCCGGCGCGGCCCAACGCCGCCGGCCACTCGTCTGGCGCCACGATCTCGGCCTGGCGTTGCCGGGCCATGTCCGCCAGCCGGCCCATCGCCTCGGCCATGATGGCGGCCATATCCAGCGGCTCCATCGGGACCCGCTCCATCTTGCGCACCCCGGCCAACAGCAACAGTTCCTCGATGATGTTGTTCATCCGCCGTGCGTTGGTCGCGATCGTGTTGGCGCTCTGCTTGATCTGTTCCTGTGACATGCGGTCGAGGCGCCCTTCGATCATGCCGCTATAGCCGGAAAGGACACTCAGGGGATTCCTCAGATCGTGTGCCACGGTGTGGGCAAAGGCGTCCAGCTCCTCGTTGCGCGCCTGGAGCTCGGCCAGCCGCTGCTCCAGCTCGGCGTTCGCCTCTTGGAGCTGGATCTGCAGGTCGCGCAGGGCCAGGTGGGTCTCCACCCGGGCCAGCACCTCCTGGAACTGGAAAGGCTTGGTGACATAATCCACGCCGCCGATCGCAAAGGCTTGGATCTTGTCCTCGATCTGATCCAGCGCACTGATAAAGATGATCGGGATCTCTTTCGTGCCTTCGTCGGCCTTTAACTGCTCGCACACCTGGTAGCCGCTCATCTCCGGCATATTGATGTCGAGCAGGATCAAGTCAGGTGGGGCAGCGCGCGCCGCCGTGAGGGCCATCGACCCGCTGACCACCGAGCGCACTTTGTAGCCCTGCTCGGTGAGCATAAAAGACAGCAGCCGCAGGTTAGCCGGGCTATCGTCTACTACCAGGATGTCGCCTTTGCGCCGCCTCTCGATATTCTTGCTCATGCTCCCTCTCCCGCCTTCTTGCTCAGGGCCATGATCGTGTCAAAGCGAAAGTTGCTGACCAACGCCGTCAGCCCCTCGGCCAGCAATTCGTGCCCGGCCTGGATCTCGGCGACCAGCTCCAGGACCAGGTCCGCGTCGGCCTGGGCGGCGGCTTGGTGCAGCGCGGCTATCCAATCGGCCGGCGCGTCGTT
Organism: Anaerolineae bacterium; assembly: GCA_034429215.1. Classification (GTDB taxonomy): domain Bacteria; phylum Chloroflexota; class Anaerolineae; order JAAYZQ01; family JAAYZQ01; genus JAFGOG01. The sequence continues at coordinate 4,229 of DAOUGI010000123.1, forward strand.
CACCAGGCTCTTCAGCGTCCGGATCCGCTGTGTATCGGGATCCTTGCTCGGTGCCCGCTTCACGGAATCCTCGTAGACAAAGCGCACGCCCAGGTGCAGCTCTAGCTTGTCGAAAATCTCCGACTCGCGGAACGGTTTGCGTACGAAATCGTCGCAGCCGCGGGCCAGGATCTCGACCCGGTCCTCGTCAAAAGCGCTGGCCGTTAGGGCCACGATGACCGTCGCCCGGCCTCGCTCCTTGGCTTTGATCTGCCTCGTCGCCTCGTAGCCGTCCATGACCGGCATCCGCATGTCCATCCAGATCAGGTGCGGCGCCCACTCCTGCCAGATGCACACTGCCTCCTGTCCGTCTCGCGCTTCGCGGATCTCGAATCCGTCGGGCGGCGAGCCCAGCGAAGAGAGCAGCCTGACCATTAACCGCCGGGTTGCCTCCTGATCCTCCACCACCAGCAGGCGATAGGGCCCGCCGTCGGTGGCGCGTTGCCCCGGCTCCAGGCCTACCGCCTTGCGCTTGGGCCGCTCGACCTCGACGTTTGCCGCCTCGGCCAACCTGACCGGCACGTGAACCCGGAAGGTGGAGCCGTGCCCCAACTCGCTCTGCACCGAGATAGTGCCGCCCATCAGGCGCACAAACTGCTGGCTGATGGTCAACCCCAGGCCGGTCCCCTCCTGGAGTCGGTCGGCATGCTGGCTGGTGGCTTGAACAAAGGGAGCGAACAGGCCGTCAATCTCGCCGGCGGCGATACCGATGCCCGTATCTTGCACTTCGAACAGCAGGCGCGTAGATCCTCCCCGAGCCTCGTCGCAGCCGATGCGCACGGTGACACCGCCTTCCTGGGTGAACTTGATGGCGTTGCTCAGCAGGTTGATCAGCACCTGGCGCAGCTTGCCCTCGTCGGTAGAGACATACTGGGGCACCTCGGGCGTGCGCTCGAACAGCAGTTGCAGCTCCTTGCCGCTGGCTCTCAGGCGGAACATGCTCTCCACGTCGGCCAGCAGGCGGTACAGATCAAAGCCGTGCTCCTGGAGCATCGTCCGGCCGGCTTCGATCTTGGAAACCTCTAGCACATCGTTGATGAGCGTCAGCAAGTGTTCGCCGCTGTGGCGGATCGTCTCCAGCGACTCGCGCTGGTCGGCCGCCAGGCGCGCATCGCGCTCCATGAGCTGGGAAAACCCCAGTATGGCGTTGAGCGGCGTGCGCAGCTCGTGGCTCATGTTGGCAAGGAACAGGCTTTTCGCCTGGTTGGCCGCTTCGGCCGCCGCGCGCGCCTCTTCCGCCGCGCGGCGTGCCTTGTCCGCGGTCTCCTTGGCCTGGCGCAGCTCCTCTTCCGCCGCTCTTCGGGCCGTGATATCCTCCTGAATGCCGGTGACGCGCAGGGGCTGTCCCTGGGCATCGCGGCTCACGATCCGCCCTCGCTGCAGCCACCACGTCCATTCCGGCTCGGGGGACCGGCGCTCTTCGCTCTTGTCCTTGTACATGCGTGCGGTGCGGAACTCGACCTCGTACACCGGGGTTTTGCCCGTCATGTGCTCGTGCATGGCCTGTTTGACTCGATGCCAATCCTCAGGGTGGACCCCTTGCTCCCATTCTGCCATGTTGGCCCCGGCGTCATAGCCCCAACCTTGCCCATCTTCGGTGGGATAGGCGGCCACGATATCGCCGGTGACCCAGTTCATGTCCCACAGGGCCAGCCCGGCGGCCTCCATGGCGACCTTGAGCCGTTCCTCGCTTTGGCGCAGGGCCTCCTCCGCCCGGGCCTTTTCCAGCGTCTGTGAGGCTGCCGCCGCCACGTTCGCCGCCAGGGAGATCTCCTCCTCTGTGAACTGGCGGGCGTGCATCGAATCCAGCCCGATGGTCCCAATCGCCTTGTCCCGCACCATAAGGGGCAGCAGCAGCATCGAAGCTACGCCCTGCTGCCGCATCAGGTCATGCACCCGCGCCATGCGTGGATCGTGCTGCGCGTCGCCGATCGCCAGGGGGGCCTTGCGCTCCAACACGGCGAGCGTCGCCGGGTTGTTCTCGATAGGGATGATCATCCCCTTGGAAGAGGAGCATCCCTCGTCCAGGTATTCGGCCACCACGTGCAGCTCGGTGCTCTTATCATCCATCAGCGCCACGGCGACCCGTGGCACGTCAAAGGCCAGGGCCAGCTCGCGGCAGACCGTTTCCAGCACATCTTGGGGCTCCGAATTGGACGCGGCGGTGGCAATGACCCGATTGAGCAGCATCAGCTCCCGGTTGCGGCGGGCGTGCTCGGCGCTCATCCTCTGCATCTCGGCTTCTCTCGTCTTGCGCTCGGTGATATCCTGGGTGATGCCGGTAATGCGCAGGGGGCGGCCGTCTTCGTCATGGGCGACCACCTTGCCCCGCAGCAGGACCCAGCCCATCTTGTCTGGGCAGTCTGCCGCACCCAGAGTGCAAAGCTCTACATCTAGCAGATCCGTCTCCCCGGTAATATGGCGGCGATAAGCTTCCAGCAGCTTGGCCTTGTCGTCGGGGTGGAGCACCCGTCCCAGCCGCTCGTCGAGCTCCTGCTCCGATGCCTGCTCGCCGGGCCGAAAGCCCAGCGGTCCCACGCTAAAGCGGTCCACAAAGGTGTCGCCGGTGGTCGTGTCGACGTCCCACAGGCCCAGGGCGGCCCCCTCGATCGCCAGCTTGAGCCGCTCCTCGCTCTCACGCATCGCCTTTTCGGCTTCCATGAGATCGTTGACCTCGCGGGTGATCCCTGCCAAACCGACGACCCGGCCGCTCGGATCGCGCAGCGGAACCTTGGTCGTAGAGGTCCAGTTGACCCTGCCGTCCTTCCGCTGCCTTTTTTCCAGCCGGCCCACCATCGGCTCGCCCGTCTCGATGACTTGCAGGTCGTCGGCGAGCGACCCGCGACCTTCCTCTTGGCCGTACACCTCTGTATCGGTCTTGCCGATAATCTGGCTCGGGTCGTCGAGACCGAGGTTCTGCACCAGCACCCGGTTCACCCGCATGTGCCGGCATTCCCGGTCCTTGAAATAGATGCTGTCGGTCGCGTTGTCCAGCAGCGCGTCCATCAGCATCTTTTCTTCACGCAGCACCTCCTCGGCCTGCACCTGCTCGGTGACGTCGCGCAGCAGCAGGAGCCGCCCTGAAAGCTTCTCCCACCGGCCGTACAGCGGTGAGATGCGCAGGTCGTAGATGCGCCGTTGCTCTCCGTCGCCCAGCGTCAGCTCGGCGTGAGCCCAGGGCCGATCCAAATAGTCCAAAATGCTCCTTGGTCTGGTAAGCACGGCAGAGATCGGCTGCCCTTCAATATGCTCGTCCGAAAAGCCTATCATCGCTCTGGCCGCCGGGTTCAAGGTGACGATCCGGTCCTGCCTGTCCAATACCAACACCCCATCGCCGATGCTCTCGACTACGGTGTCCATGGCGATCGGCAAGATTTCGAACACCTGGTACCGGAAAATGCCCCAGGCGACGACGAGGCCTCCGGCGATAAAAGCAATCAGGATCGCTTGCTCGGAAAAGGACCACCCCCGCCACAGTTCCCACATCTCCGGCAGCCCAAACACCCACGGCGTCAGGCCGCCGATCAGCAGGATCAAATACTGCATCCGGTAGATCCTCGGCGCCTGCACCATCTCCTGCAGGATCAGGAACCCCCCGGCGAGGATCAAAGCAGTAACGTACAGGTTCATGATCCAGTAGTGGACACGAGAGGGCCACCCCTCCGAGATCGGCTGCCCGGCAGTCAGGCCGTGAGCAAGCCACAGCGCCAGGACGATGGCCGGCACGGCCGCCAGGGCGATGATCGTCCGTCGGTTCAGCCATCGGCTGCGGCCGGTGTACTTGAGGGCAAAGGCCAGCCACATGGCCGGCATGGCCATCAGGCCGACATTCTGGAGCAGCTCGGCCAGCATCGTGGCGATCCGTCCTGATCCTGCGTAATACACCAGGCCGCTGAGCGACCAGATGACGGCAGCCACCATGTACAGGGCAAAAAACTCGGCCCCCGGTATGGAACGGCGCTGCCAGGCATAGCGGGCAATGGCCAACCCTATGGCGGCGCCTACCAGGTTCAGCAGGACAGAAAAGATAAATCCCCAATCCATCGCTTGTTTCTCCAATGCTCGGCGGCTCGTGGATGATCGCAATCAAGCTGTGGATCCCAAAGGCCGGCTTGGCTGCTTGAGCCACAAACCGGGCGACCACAGCGCGCCCGTATTATACCCTGCTTTTCCTGCCAAGTGCAAGCCCTACATGAGCGATGCCGTATTCATGGCACTGAGCGCTTTTCAGCTCCTTGTCGCCGGTGTGGTCTTGCCTGTTTCATCTCCGACTATACGCTCATCTGTGCGCAGGGTTCTCAATCGCCGGCCATTCTCCATTCTCTCTCCCTATCTGTTCGGCTTGACAACCGCACACGTGTGTGCTAAAATCACCTCCACGCGGTTAATCAGTTCGGAGGATCTGAGACCTGAGGCCAAAGGTGGTTGCTCATATTCACTTCAATCGCCGCAGCCGGTCGCACCGACCGGTAGGCTCTCTGGTGATAGCCTTTACCGCGAATCATCACCTGCGGAGAAAGGCAGCCTAACGATGAGAGTTCCGTGGGAACGTGCCCTCATTCCTGCCGTCCTGGTTCTTCTTGCCGGTTGTTCCTCTTCCGCCGCGCCCACCTCGGCCCCGGTCACCAACAAGACCCGGCCCCTGATCATTGCCCACCGGGGCGCGCGCAGCCTGGCGCCCGAAAACACCCTGGCCGCTGCCCGCAAGGCCTTACAGGCCGGCGCCGACATGTGGGAGATGGACGTCGCCGTCACCTCTGATGGCGAGCTGATCGTCGTCCACGACGACACCCTCGAGCGCACCTGCAACGTCGCCGACCTCTTCCCCGACCGTCGCCCCTGGAACGTCTGGGACTTTACTCTGGCCGAGATACAGACCCTTGATTGCGGCTCCTGGTTTGTCGCCCGCGACCCCTTTGGCCAGATCAAAGCCGGCAACGTCTCGGCAGAGGAGGCCGCCTCCTACGCTGGCGAGCGCGCGCCCACCCTGCGCCAGGTCCTTGAGTTCACCCGTGACAACAACTGGCGGGTTAACGTCGAGCTCAAAGAGCAGCCCACTGCCGGCCTGGGCCGCACCCTGGTCGAAAAAACGGTGGCCCTCATCCAAGAGCTGGGCATGGCCGAGGGTGACTGGGTGGCCGTCTCCTCCTTCAACCACGACTACCTCAAAGAAATCCAGACCCTGGACCCCCACATCCCCATTCAGGCCCTCACCAGCAAAAAAATCGCCGGTCTGCCTGCCTACCTGCAGCAGCTCGGCACAACCGCCTGCAACCCCAAGGCCGGCATCTGGAAGCCACAGGACCTTGCCGAGCTGGCGGCGAGTGGGATCGAATTCAACGTCTGGACGGTCAACGACGAGTCCGAGATGCAGCAGCTGATTCAAGCCGGTGTCCACGGCATCATCACCGACTATCCTCAGACCCTGCTGCTTCTCCTGGACGACAACCCGTAGGGGCGCAAGGTCCCGCTCCCTTTTGGGTGCGGGACGGCAGTGCGCCCTCTCCCTCGGGGGAGACCGCTGTTTAGTACAGCCCAAAGGGCAGTAGGGGCAACTCTTTTTTCCAAGAAAGGAGTCTATGGAAGGATCACCCGCCGTTAGCGGCAAAAAGAAAACCAACCGCCCCACGCGGCGTGATTTGAGGGACTGGCTGCGTGCCTTTCCCTACCTGGCGCCGTCGCTCATCGTCTTTACCATCTTTATCTTTATCCCGCTGATCCGCTCCATCATCCTCAGTCTGTACGCCACCAATCCCATCGGCCAGATGACGAATTTCGTGGGGCTCAAGTACTACGCGCGCCTGCTCACCTCCGAGGTCTATCAGAACAGCCTGCTCGTAACCCTCAAGTTCGTCCTCTACACCGTGCCGGGAGTGATTATCGTCGGCCTCATCCTGTCCACCCTGGCCAACCTGCGCATCAGGGGCATCACCGTCTACCGCATCGCCTTCGCCCTGACCATCTCCATCTCCGGAGCCACCGCCGCCCTCCTCTTCATGTTCCTCTACCACCCCCTTCTCGGCCACTTTAACTACCTCCTCGGCCTCGTGGGCATCGACCCCATCCCCTGGCTCACCAGCACCCGCTGGGCCTTGCTCGCCGTCGCCATCCCCCGCATCTGGCTGCAAGCGGGCTTTGCCACCGTCCTCCTCCTGGCCGGCATGCAGGGCATCTCCGAAGAATACTACGAGGCTGCCAAGATCGATGGCGCCGGCTTTTGGCATAGCTGGCGCAGCATCACCGTCCCCCTCCTCACCCCCAGCCTCTTCTTCCTCCTCGTCGTCACCACCCTCAACGCCTTCCAGACCTTCACCGAGGTCAACGTCCTGACCAAAGGTGGGCCCGTCGATTCCACCCAGGTCGTTGTCCACGAGATCTACCGCAGCTTTTACTTTAACGGGCAGTATGGCTACGCCTCCGCCCAGGCCCTGGTGCTCTTTGTCATCATCCTGGCCCTGACCGCCGTCCAGTTCGGCGTGCTCGAGAAGAGGGTACATTACGAATGAGCAGATCCGCACGCATCCGCCGCACCATTGGCAAGCTATTCCTCTACCTGTTCCTGACCCTGGCCGCCATCACCATGCTCTTCCCCCTCTACACCGGCGTCGTCACCAGCCTCCTGGGGGCCGATAACGTCTCCAGCTACCCGCCCAAGTTCCTGCCCTTCGACCTCCGCTGGCAGAACTATGTCGACGCCGCCCAGCAGGCTCCCCTCCTGCGCTTCATCCTCAACAGCTTTATCCAATCCAGCGGGGTCATGGTCATGCAGCTCATCACCGCCTGCCTGGCTGCCTACGCTTTTGCCTACCTGCGCTTCAGGGGCAAGAACATCGTCTTCCTGATCTTCCTGTCGACGATGATGATCCCCTGGGAATCGACCATCATCCCCAACTACCTCTTTGTCCAAAAGATCGGTTGGGATGACACCTACATGGGCCTGATCGCGCCCTTCATGGCCACCGCCTTTGGCACCTTCCTGTTGCGCCAGTTCTTCATGTCCATCCCCAAAGACCTGCACGACGCCGCCATCATCGACGGCTGCTCCGACCTGCGCTACCTGGTCACCATCCTGGTGCCCCTGGCCCGCCCGGCCCTCGGCACACTGGCCGTCTACAGCTTCCTCCAGACCTACAACCAATACCTGTGGCCCTTGCTCATCACCAACTCTACCGAGATGCGCACCGTCCAGATCGGCATCACCATGCTCCAGGTATTCGAGCGCGAGCAGTGGCAGGTCGTCCTGGCCGGCGTCGTCACCATCATGATCCCCACCCTCATCCTCTTCATCATCGCCAACCGCCAGCTAATCCGCGGCCTGACCGCCGGCGCCCTGAAAGGCTAGCCCTCCTCTCCCTCCCCCTTGGGGGAGGGCCGCCGTACAGTGCCACCCAGAGGGTGGCAGGGTAGGGTGGGAGGAAGAGCACCTGTATCCTTTCGGACACTATGAGGGACCAAAATGTCGTCTGATCACCTTTGTTGCCTTTGTGTCCTTCGTGGTTAATCATTTTCAAGGGAGGTGATACCCAACACCGAGTCCGGAATTTACGCTGTTAGACCGAGTACCCATTTTTCGTTAGAGAGAGGGAGGAAAAGAAATGAAACGCTCACTATTTGCACTACTGACCCTGCTGATCGTCGTCGGACTCTTGGCTTCGGGCTGCGGTGCCGAAGCAACCACCGCGCCCGAGCCCACCGCGGCTCAGGCCCAGCCCGCCACGGCCGCACCGGCGGCGGCTGCCCCCGTTGCCATCAACTTCTGGCACGCCATGAGCGGCCACAACGGCGAAGTGATCGAAGAGCTCGTCAAGCGCTTTAACGAGTCGCAGAGCGAAGTCGTCGTCACCGCCACCTTCCAGGGCAGCTACGACGACGAGATCAACAAGCTCAAAGCCGGCCTGCAATCCAAGGACGTCCCCGCCGTCGTCCAGGTCTACGACCTCGGCACCCGCCTGCTCGTCGACCTGAAGGTCATCACCCCTATGCAGGACTTTATCGACAAAGAGGGATTTGACGTCAGTGACATCGAGCCCAACGTCGCCAACTACTATTCCATCGACGGCCGGCTCCAATCGATGCCCTTCAACACCTCCAACCCGGTCCTCTACTACAACAAGGACCTCTTCAAGGCGGCCGGCCTCGACCCTGAAAAGGCCCCCCGCACCTGGGATCAAGTCGCCGAGTACGCCCGCAAGCTGACCATCAAGGACGCCTCCGGCACCACCACCCAGTACGGCTGCTCCTTTGCCATGTACGGCTGGTTCGTCGAGCAGTTCATCGCCGTCCAGGGCGGCTACTACGTCAACAACGAGAACGGCCGCACCGCGCGCGCCACCGAGGCCACCTTCAACGGCCCCGAAGGCGTCGCTCTCCTCACCTGGTGGAAGAGCATAATCGATGAGGGCATCTGCGCCAACCTCGGCCGCTCCACCACCGACACCAAAAAAGCCTTTGATTCGGGTGTCGCTGCCATGACCCTCGATTCCACTGCCGGCCTGCGCGACCGGATCGATGCCGCCGCCGGCAAGTTCGAGGTCGGCGTCGGCTTCCTGCCCCGTGCCAAGGAAGAGGACTATAAAACCGCCGGCACCATCATCGGCGGCGCCTCCGTCTGGATCATCAACCAGCGGCCCGTCGAAGAGCAGGAAGCGGCCTGGAAATTTGTCAAATTCATGAGCAGCGCCGATTCACAGGCCTACTGGCACATCCAAACCGGCTACTACCCCATCAACGCCAAGGGCTACAACCATCCCGACGACATCGCCTGGCGCGAGAAATATCCCCAGTTCCAGGTCGCCGTCGACCAGCTCCACATGTCGCCCAAGACCAACGTCACCGCCGGTGGCCTGATCGGCGTCTTCCCTGAGGCCCGCCAGACCGTCGAAGCGGCCCTTGAAGAGTGCTTCGCCGGGCAAGCGACACCCCAGGAAGCCCTAGACAAAGCCGCCGCCTCCGTCACCCAGGCTATCCAGGACTATAACGACAACGTCGGCAAATAACCACCCCGGCCGGTCCTCCGGCCCATAACCAAAACGGCGGCTCGCCTAAGGGCGAGCCGCCGTTCCATTTCTCCTCTTTTTGGTTTGTCTTTTTCTCCCTGCCACGCGCGTAGCGCGTGGCAGGGAGAAAAAAAGATCTATCCTACCTTCGCCTTCCCCTTCTCTTCTGCGACGGCCTCCGCTCCTCCGCTTCTCCGCCTGCCGGCGGAGCCCCTGCCGGCTGCTCCGGCCGCGCGTGCAGCATCTTCTGGTAATAATCGTCCACCAGCATCGTCACCAGCGCCAGCCCTTCCTCGCTCTGGCTCAAATGATGGATCAGCGGCGCAAATCGCTCCATCCGCTCCACCTGTAGCCGGTCCCGATCCCGCAGCTGCGCCTCCAGCAGCACCGTCACCCGCTCCGCCACCACTGCCGCCACCTCCTCGTCGCTCGGCAGCGGCCACTCCTGCATTGTGATCCCATACCGCTTCGCGATCCGGCTCAGCGTCATCTGCTCCAGCACGTCCACCAGCGAAATCGCCACCCCGCCGGCCCCCGCCCGGCCCGTTCGCCCCGCGCGGTGGATATACGCCTCTGCCTCGTCCGGCGGCTCGTACAAAATCACGTGCGTCAGGTCAGGCAGGTCGATCCCCCGCGACGCCACGTCCGTCGCCACCAGGAACCGCAGCCCGCCCTGCCGCGTCCGGGCCATGATCGCCTCCCGCGCATTCTGTGCCAGGTCCGAGCTCAGTGAGTCCGCGTCATACCCAAAGCGTTGCAGCACCGCCGTCACATAATCCACCCGCGCCCGCGTATTGCAAAAAATCAGCGCCGACGGCGGATTCTCCACCTCGATGATCCGCACTAGGCTGCGGTCCTTGTCCATCCGCGGCACCACATAATAAACATGCTCCACGTCCGTCACGTGCACGTGGTCGCGGCTCAAGCTCAAAAAGCCCGGCTCGTGCAAAAACTCGTCCGCCAGCCGCTTCACATGCGCCGGAAACGTCGCCGAGAACATGCACCCCTGCACCCCCCGCGACGGCAAATAGCGCCGGATCGCCCGCATGTCCGGGTAAAACCCCATCGACAGCATCCGGTCCGCCTCGTCGAACACCAGGATCCGCACCCCCTCCAGCGACAGGTTCCGCTTCAACAGGTGGTCCAGGATCCGCCCCGGCGTCCCCACCACCAGGTGAGCCCCCTCCTTGAACGCCTGGATCTGCGGCCCGTACGCCACCCCGCCGTACACCACTGCCGCGCGCACCCCCGTCCCGCCGCACAGAACCTTGGCCTCCTCGCCCACCTGCCGGGCCAGCTCCCGCGTCGGCGCCAGCACCAACGCCTGGCAAGTGGCCTTGGCCGCGTCGATCCGCTCCAGGATCGGCAAAATAAAAGCGCCCGTCTTGCCGCTCCCCGTCCGCGACTGCACCATCAGGTCGCGTCCGGCCAGCAAATACGGGATCGCCCTGGCCTGCACCGGCATCAGCTCCGTCCAGCCGCCTCTCATCACCGCCAGCCGCAGCGCCTGCGGCAGGTCGGCCATAGTCGCCGGCGGCAGCGCCCCTTCCGGCTCGATCAGTCCTGCTTCCCCGTCCTGCTCTCCCTGCCTAATTGTCATATACTCCTGCTTCTCCTTCTCCCCTTGGGGGAGACTGCTGTTCAGTGCTGTCTAGAGGACAACAGGGGGAGATCCAAATCCCCTCAGCTCCCCGCTCCCCTAACTGCCGCCTCCAGCGTAGCCGTGATCAGCTTGTTCAGCTCCGCCATATTGCCTCCCGACACCAGCGCCATCTCCGCGGCCAGCAGCTCCCGCCCCTGCTTAAGCGAGCCCGAGTCGTTCCTGTTCAAGCGCCCTCGCGCCCCGTGCCATGCCAGGTCGCGCACCACCCCGACCAGCTCCATCACCGCGCCCGTCCTCACCTTGGCCTCTACCAGCTCCTGGCGCTCTTTGGGGTCGGCTGGCAGCTCCCGTGGCCTGCTGCGCAGCGCCTCGATCACCTCCGGCGCCGTCGCCGGCGACATCGCCGGCCGGACATCCACATCGTCGGCATTGAGCACGGGCACGCGCACCGTCAGCCTGTGTGCCACCATTTCGATGATATAATATCCCCTGGGCCCGTCCCCCATCTCCTGTTCCTCCACCCTTGCGATCCGACCGGGCCCAAAACGCGCGTGTACCACCTTATCGCCTACCGCGTAATGCATCGCCTCCCCTCCTGGGGGCTTGCCCCCCACAACCTGCCGGAAACAACAACACCCAGACCAGTAATAGTCTGGGTGCTCATCCCCGTTGAGAGGACCAGATTCTCGCTGGATCCTACCCCCCTATAATATCACCTTTGCCCCGATCTGTCAATTGCTCGCCTCCCATCAACTCCCCCCGCTGCCCAGTCCTACTGGATCTTTTTCTCCACGCTGGCCTGATTCCGTTTGATCCACTTGACCAGCACCTCGTCGGTGGCGGCCAGCAGCGCCCGGTCGAAGAACACCTTGGCCTCTTCGTACCGTTTATTGCCACCCATTGCCACGCCCGCCAGGTTGAGCATCTGTGCATCGCCTCCTGGCATCTGGAGCGCCTGTGCGAACGTTTCCGTCGCGGCCTCACCATCGCCCAATACCTTCCATTGCAGGATGCCCTTTTCCATCACCGCATTGACCGTAGCCCGGCCTTCAGACAGCCGGTCTATCTCCGTGATCCGATCTCGAGCGTCCGACCGGTGCTTTGACAGGACCATGTTCGCGTGTACCCACCCGATAGCATAGATGACGAGAGCGAGTATGAGGAGACGGGGTTCAATCAGGCGTGAGGCCGCCAGGCATGCGATGTACGGAGCCATATAGATCCACCCCAGTCTCTTCTTTCCCAGAGTATCAAAGGCTGAGAGTAGGAGCCATCCAAAGATGAACACCCCGATGAAGCACATGATGTTCAGCCCCAGTCGCCCCAATGCGCCTCCTTGCAGCACATAGTCGGCCAGCTCCTGGCTTCCGCCGAGCACCGTGCCCCCGCCTTCTACGGCAGGCGATCTCGCCCCACCTTCTTTCAGCTCATTTTCAGCATCCTGCAAATTCTCCTTGGCTTCCTGAAAGCTTGGATCCAGGCGCAGCGCCTCACGGTAGCCCGCCATCGCCTCCTCCTTCCGCCCCAGGTCTTCCAGGATCATCCCCCGCAGGTTGTGTGCTTCGGCCAGGCCCGGCTCCAACTGGATGGCTGCGTCACACTCCACCAGTGCCTGTTGCAGCTCCTTCCGTTCCTCACAACTATAAGCCCGTTCGAGGTATTGCATAGCCTCTGCTGAAAGAGAAGAATCCTCGCTATTCATTGTGCCTCTCCCTTCTTCGAAAATGGCGGTCCGCTCGTAGTGGCGGCTTTAGTCGATCTCCTGCCATCTACAACCCCCCCCGCCGTTTTACCAACACCGGCGTCCACCTCCCATCGGCTACGGACCCGGCTCGCCGCCATATCGGCTCAGCCATTTCTCTGTGATCCGCTCATAGTTGGCGCCGGCCCACAGAAACCGGTCGGGGATCATCCTCTCCTTGTCGAAACCTCCGGTGCATCCCTGTATTGGCTCCGGCCCTGTATAAGACAGGGCTGCCCGGAACTGCGCATACCGCTCCATCGCCTCTTTGCTGATCGCCCACGCCATGAAATCCATGGCATCCTTGCCGATCCTGTCCTTCCTGACCAGGGCCACGGCGTCCATCTCCCAGCCGGCCCCTTCCTTCGGGTAGATGGTCGTCAGGCCCGCCGGCTCGCCGCCTGAAGGACAAATGTTAGCCGCAATGCCAATGGCCATGCCTGGATTGCCGTCTCCTGCCACCAGCCTGCACGGCTCCGCGCCCGAGCTGGTATACGCTGCGACATTCTCATGGAGCCGATCCATGTACGCCCAGCCGTCCGCTTCCCCATACAGGCTCGACTGCAGCAGGCCCGAAAGCGCCATGTATCCGGTTCCAGAGGTGTACGGACTCGCCATAACCACCACCCCTCGGTACCTGACATCCGTCAGATCTTGCCACGATCGGGGTATCAGCGGCTTGCCGTTTTCTTTTGGCAGCTTGCCCTCGTTCACGCAGAATGCGCTCATCCACCCGGTCAGCCCCAGCCACTGCGGGGGCAGGGTTGCGTCACGCCAGTCGGCTCGAACCTTCTCCATTCCGTCCGGCTCATAGATGCCGGCCAGCGGCTCCAGCAGCCCCTCCGCCCTGAGCCTGATCATGCCGGTCGTTGCCACCATCCAGACCACATCCGCTCGCGGGTCCTCCTTCTCTGCCAAGAGCTGCCTGATCAGATCCTCAGTAGACTTGCGAACTATCAGAATATTGGTCGCCAGGGCGTCGGTCGGCGTTGCAACATAATCAAACTGCCCCAGCTCGTCAAGGGTTAGGCCGGTGCCGCGCAAGCTGGCCGGTACTTCGGTCAGCGATGCGGTAGCTTTTGCCCCGAGCCCCATCTTCTCCAGCTCTGTCTCGGCCAAAGCCGTATACACGACAATAGTGCCCGGGGCCCGGGAGGAGTCGCGGGTTTGGGTAGGGGTAGGGACGCGAGTTGGGGTCAGGGTTTGTGCCTGGCCTGAGATTGGCGTGGGTTTCAGGACCTTCACCTGGACAGTCTCAACCGCCTGCATGCTGCCGCTGCCCGCCGTCAGCGTAAACACCGTGCTGCTGCTGACCGGCTGAGGGATGCTGCCTCTGGCCCCCTCTATGTCGATCGAAGTGACCGTAAATGTGCCCCCGGGTCCGGCCGATCTGCGATCCAATGCAACCACGTCTGTGCCAAGCACCCCCCAGGTGATCGCCACGTTGGTCGTCGATGTGATCGCCATGGGCGCGACCGACAGCACGCTGATCACCGGCGAGCCGACCTGGACAGAGACCACCCGTTCGATCGCCGCTCCATCACGGGCAATCGCCCGCAGTGTATATTGAGCGGAATCCTGTCCAACCTGTACCTCGCGCGACCCGCACCGGCTCGTGAGGGTTTCTTGAACGCCTGCGCCATGATCAACCAGGACCAGTTCCTCGGCGTCGTCGACCACCCAGGACAGAACAACCCTCTGTCCGGGGGTTGTCCGCTCCGGTCGTGCCTCGAAAAGCAGGATATCCGGCTTGATCGGCCTGACGATCACCGTATCCCGTGCGCTTGCCGACCAGGCTGGAAAGAGGTGCGACAGCCACGTGTCGGCTCGCAATTCGTAGGTCGTGGTCTGTTCCGGCCTCACAACAACGGGCGGGTCGACCGGTTTGCCGTCCAGCGTAAAGCCGATCAGGAATCGGGGCCTGGCCTCCCAATCCAGTTCGGCGACCTGCCCGGCCCTGATCGAATCCGGCCACGCAACATCGGCGGTGTCAATCCTTGGCCTAAAGATCCAGTAGGTGCAGGCCAGCAGGAGCAAGATCGTCGCCACCGTGGCCGCCAGCAGCCCTCGCCGGCTGAGGCAGGGTTGGTTTTCCCACTCCCCGGTCAGCATCCAGGGCCCTTGCTGGCCCTGCGCCATCGTCACCGTGATCGTATAGGAATGGACGCGGGGGCGAAGGTCGATCAGGCGCCCTCCCCGGCCGATCAGCGGCCGGTTTTGGGGCACGATCTGCACCGGCGCCTTGACCATCTCGTCAATTGGCAGCGGCAGGTCAACCTGCCTGGTCAGATACAGGGGCTGATCCGTGTCGCTGGGAGCCTGAAACTCAAAGCGGCAGGCGCGGGCGTCGTCTTCTCCATGCAGTCCGACCCAGGTCACACTGTTTCCCTTGTTGGTAAGCGGTACCTCGGCCTGGCCCGCTGGCTGGGACCAGGGTATCGATTGTCGTCTGGGCGACAGATTGCCCAGCGCCATCTCGTAAAAAGGCTTGATGGTTATGTCGGCGCTGGCTTGGCTGCGTACATCGGGATAGTTGTCAGGCGACGTTGCCTCCAGCGTAAGGTGGTAGGTGCCGGCCTTGCTTGTGGGCAAGCGGGGGGAGGTAACGCTGACGGCCACGGTGATCTCTGATCGTTCATTGAGGTGAAACTCGCTCGGCTCAATCGTGACCCACTCCGACGGCACTCCATCCGCCGTCACCTGGAAATGGGCAACCAGGTCGCCGGCATTGACCACCTGTAGCTGGAGAGTGATGGCCTGCTCAACGTCAATGGTCCACGCCTGTTCCTGTTCTGGCAGGCTGGTCAGGATCGGCGGCCCCGCATCCTCATCGGGGGGAATCTGTTCCTTGTCCGGGATCGGAGGAGGTGGGGGTTCCTCCGGCGGGGGCGGCGGGGTTGCGGGGGGGGCGGGCGGTCCTTCCCCGTAAGCTCTGAAAGTGATGGCATAGCCGGCGACTTTGATGACATCCCGGTCGCAGATTTCACAGCTATTGCCGGGCGGCACAGCTTTCCCATTGACGGTCACCGGCTCTGCCTTGCTGGGCACGGCCAGGTGGTACGGCTGCTGCCGGTAATCCAACACTACCTGGATGGGAGATACCCCGGGACCTTTCAGGACCACGTCGCTGGCCGGATCCTGCCCGATGGTAGTGATCTCCTTGCTCTCGTCAACATCGTGAATTGTCAAGTGATCCACAGGATCGACAACTCTGAGTTGGACGATTAGTGCCATAGTGCTTCCCTCCCAGACTTGGCACTAGTATACCATTGTTCGCCGGCAGAGTCAAAGAAGCTATTTCTTTCTCCTCATTTCCCCGGTCTCCTGTGGAAACGAGGAGAAAACAAAAAAACAGCGCGGGCCAGTTTCCTGGTCCGCGCTGCTATGTACAGCTCTAGCGGCGTTTTACCAACGCCGAGGCCCGCCCCTGTTTTGCCGGCGGTCACGATCGACCTGCGGCTTGGCCTTGTCCACGCGGATCTCCCGATCGTCCACCATCTTGCCGTTCAGCGCGGTGATGGCCGCGGTTGCCGCCTGCTCCGATTCCATCTCGATGAAACCAAAGCCCTTCGACCGGCCGCTGTCGCGGTCGGTGATGACCGTCGCCGACGCCACTTCGCCAAACTCGGCGAACATCGTCCGCAGACCGTCTTCGGTCGTCTTGTAGCTCAAATTGCCGACATACAGTTTTGTAGCCATGAGTTTCTCCTCCTACCTCAGCACGACCACGTCGGTCGCTTGCAGGCCCTTTTTGCCCTGCGTCACTTCAAACTCCACACTTTGTCCCTCTTCCAGGTTCTTAAAGCCTTCCCCCCGGATTGCGGTATAGTGGACAAAGACATCTTCGCCCCCCTCCCGCGCGATGAAGCCAAATCCCTTGGCCCCATTGAACCACTTGACGGTTCCTGTCACTCTGTCTGCCATTTTCTGCCTTTCTTGCATTTCTCGTTAAGATGAAGGTCCAATCGGCTTATACACAACAAAAGCACCCAGACTCGTAAGCCTGGGTGCTCATCTTTCGGTGATCGAGCCAGATTCTTACTTCATCCTACAGGCGCATATACTACCACATCCCATTATTACTGTCAAATTGGCCGGTGCCTGTTGCAATCCCTGTGTTGCGTGCAGCCTGTGCCTTCCGTGCCGTGTGCCGATTGCCCAGACAATCGTGGCGGCCATGTACCTGGCGGCCAAAATCTAAAATGGTCTGGGAGGGTGAACCCCTGCGCGTGCACTATACTGCCGTTTTGGGCAGATGTCAACAGGTTTTGAAGCGACACTCGATCATCGCCTGGCCCTCACCACCACTCCACCTGCCCCGACCGGTAGAAATTCATCCCCATCGCCGCCCACCGCGCCCAGTGCGCTCCCAGCCGTTCTCTGTACTCATCCCAGCTCCTCCCCTCCGCCGGCGACCATCCGATCTCCGCGTGGCCCGCCAGCCGCGGGAAGGTCATGAATTCAACGTCGGCCATCGTTTCGACCGTCTCCGTCCACAGCAGCGACTCTACCCCCAGCACGTCCTCTTCCGCCACCCCCTCCACCTGCGTCGCCGGGTCCCACCGGTACGCATCCTCCACCTCTACGTGACCGGCCCAGCTCAGCCCCAGCGGCGTTGCCTCGTCGTACTTCATGTCCAGGTAGGCTCTGGTCGCCGGCGACAGGATCGCCTTAGCCCCCTGCCGCACCGCCTTCTGGACCAGGTCGCTCCCCCAATGCTGGGCGATCGACGTGGGCAGCAGCTTGGCCCGGCCGATCTCCTCATAGCCCACCATCTGCTTCCCGTGCGACCGGACGATCTCCTGCACCCGGCCGATGAAATCGACATAATCTTCCTCTTTCGTGCTCCACGTCTCGTCCCCGCCGATGTGGAAATAGGCGCCCGGCGTCAGCGCGGCGATCTCGCCCACCACGTCGTCCACGAACTTGTAGGTGATCTCCTTGCCGATGCACAGCGAGCTAAACCCCACCTCCGTGCCGGTGTAGGGCGGCCGGGCGGTGCCGTCACAATTCAGCTCTGCGTACGATGCCAGCGCTGCGTTGGTGTGCCCCGGCATCTCGATCTCTGGCACCACCACGATATACCGCTCGGCTGCGTACCGCACGATCTCGGCATAGTCCGCCTGGCTGTAATAGCCCCCCGGCCCGCCGCCCACCTCCGTGCTGCCGCCCTGGGCCGCCAGGTTGGGCCACGACTCGATCGCCATCCGCCACCCCTGGTCGTCGCTCAAGTGCAGGTGCAGCCGGTTCAGCTTGTACGGCGCCATCAGGTCGATCAGCCGTTTCACCGCCTCCACCCGGAAAAAGTGCCGGGCCACGTCCAGCATCATCCCTCGCCAGCCAAAGCGCGGATAGTCCCGGATCCTCCCCGTTGCCAGCCGGCACTCCCCCTGCTGCCCCGTCGCCCTTTCTATCGCCGCCGGCAGCATCTGCCCGATCGTCTGCACCCCCCAAAACACCCCCGCCGGCCGTGGCGCCCTCACCGTCACCCCTTCCGGCGCAATGATCACCTCGTACCCTTCTTCCCCCAGCGCCGGGTCCCCGCCGGCGGTGGTCAAGTACAGGCTTCCCTTCACCGGGGCGCCTGCCAACACCCAAAGCCCCAAGCCGGTTGGTGAATTCAGCCTGTCGGCCAGGTACTGACCGATCTGAACCATCTCCTCCATTCCCGACTCCACATATATCCCCGCCCCGGCCTTTAGCGTGAACACCCCCCCATCCCGCGTCACCGACACCGGCTTCGGGATCAAATCCTCCATCATCGGCCTCACCCCTTTATTGTCTTTGGCTAGATCATCCTCGACCGGAGTATATCCCAACGTCCCTGCCCGGTCAAGTCACCGGCCAAGGCCCCCCAACCCAAGTCTGACCGCGACATCTGCCCGCCTCCATCTGCGTCAATCTGCCTGTGCCGCCTGTGCCGCATGCCGATTGCCCAGACAATCGTGGCGGCCATGCTACTGGCGGCCGTCCGATAAATCTTTGACTTCACCCCCGCGCCGTGCTACAATGATGCCCGAAACCTAGGAGGCCATATCACATGTCCGAGCCTGTCATCTCATTGAGCGGAGTCTTTCCGCCCATCCCCACACCCTTTGACGCCGGCGGCAACGTCAACTATGACGCCCTGGTCGCCAACCTGGAGCGCTGGAACGCCTACGACCTGGCCGGCTATGTCGTCCTGGGCTCCAACGGCGAAGCTCCCTACCTGACCGCCGAGGAAAAGGCGAGCATCTTGACCCTCTGCCGCGAGGCCATCCCGTCCGGCAAGCTCCTGATCGCCGGCACCGGCTGCGAGTCCACCCGCGCCACCATCGCCCTCACCAGGTTCGCCGCGCAGGCTGGCGCCGATGCCGCCCTGGTCGTCACCCCCCACTACTACGGCCCCAAGATGACGCCCGATGCCCTGGTTCACCATTACCACCAGGTGGCCGACGCCTCGCCCATCCCGATCATCATGTACAACGTGCCCAAGGCCACCCACCTCGACATCGACGCGGCCACCATTGCCCGTGGCGCGCAGCACCCCAACGTCGTCGGCGTCAAAGAGTCGAGCGGCAACGTCGTCAAGCTGGCCGACATCGTCCGCCTGTGCGGCCCTGATTTCCAGGTCCTGGCCGGGACCGCCGGATTCTTCTTCCCGGCGCTGGCCGTGGGCGCCGTCGGCGGCGTGCTGGCCCTGGCCAACATCGCCCCCCGGCAATGCATCGACCTCCACCGCCTTTTCCAGGCCGGCCGCTGGACCGAGGCCGCCGATCTCCAGCGGCGCATGATCCCCGTCAACGCCGCCGTCACCGCCCGCTACGACATCGCCGGCCTCAAGGCCGCTCTTGACATGCTTGGCTACTACGGCGGCCCCGTCCGTTCCCCTCTCCAGGACCTCACCGACCCTGATCGTCACGCCCTGCGCGCAATCCTTCACGACGGCCAGATCTTGCCCTCTGGCTCCCTCTCCCCATTGGGAGGTCTGACTCCCTCTCCCCTTGGGGGAGAGGGTAGGGTGAGGGGGAATTTCCCAAAGGAGTAACCCATGAAAGATAGAACGCTTCTCATGATCCCTGGTCCAATTGAGTTCGCTCCGGCCGTCCTGGCCGCCCTCGGCGCGCCCACCACCAGCCACCTCGATCCCGGCTTTATCGACGCCTTTGGCCAGGCGCTGCAGCGCCTGCGTGAGGTTTTTCTCTGCCCTGATGGTCAGCCCTTTGTCCTGGCCGGCACCGGTACCCTGGCCATGGACCTGGCCGGGGCCAACCTGGTCGAGCCGGGCGACAAGGCCCTGGTGGTCAACACCGGCTACTTTGGCGACCGCTTTGGCGCCCTGCTCGAGCGCTACGGCGCCCAGGTGACCCATGTCCGGGCGCCGGTTGGCGGCCGGCCCTCCCTCGATGAGGTCGAGGCAGCCCTCAAGCTCGATCAGTACAAGCTGATGACCGTCACCCACGTCGACACCTCCACCGGCGTCATCACCGACGTGCGCGGGCTGGCCCTCCTGGCCGGGCGCTATGGCGCTCTGAGCGTCGTCGACGGCGTCTGCTCGGTGGCCGGCGAGGAGCTGCGCACCTCCGAGTGGGATGTCGACGTCGTCCTGACCGCCTCGCAAAAGGCGATCGGCGTGCCGCCAGGCCTGGCTTTCCTCATGGCCGGCCCGCAGGCCGTCGACGCCTTTCGCCGTCGCAGAACCCCTGTCGCCAACTATTACGCCGACTGGAGCAACTGGCTGCCGATCATGGAGGCCTACGAGGCGCGCAAGCCGAGCTATTTTGGCACCCCCGCCGTCAATCTCATCTGGGCCCTCAACGTCAGCCTGGGCCAGATCCTGGCCGAGGGCATGGATGCCCGCTTTGCGCGTCACCGGGTGCTGGGTCGCGCCTGCAGGCAGGCGGTCGCTGCGCTCGGCTTGGATCAGGTCCCCTTGCAGCCCGAGTTTGCCGCCAACACCATGACCGCTCCTCTTTACCCCGACGACATCCAGGGCGCCGAGCTGTTGGCCCGGGTAAAGGAGGCGGGGGTTACCCTGGCCGGCGGTCTGCACCCGGCCATCCGCACCAAGTACTTCCGCATCGGCCACATGGGCGCCGCCAACCGGGGCGACCTCCTGGCCACCGTCGGCGCCTTGGAAGCCGGCCTGGCCCACTGCGGCTACCAGCTCCAGCCGGGCGCCGGCCTCGCCGCCGCTGCCGCCGCCTTTGCCGGCGCATAAATTGACATAACATTCAAGTTTGGGTATTGACATCTCCCCAGTCGTGTAGTATAATGGGAGGCGTAAACACCTGCCACGCGCAGCAGGGCGGCTCGTCGCCGAGCCTGCCACACCTGTGATTCCCCGGGCCTAAGCCCGACGACAGTCCCAATCCTCATCGCCGCTCACATCGTACCATTGGATAGAGTACAGTAGCTGCGGGTCGGCCGGCAGCGACGTCGTATCGCCGCCGGCTCCCGCTTTATCCCGTATAGGCCCGGCTGGGCCGTGCAGAAGGGGGGTGGTGACCAAAACGACGATCCAGACGGACGAGAAGTAAGCTCGTGATTCAGCCTGATAAAAGGAGGTTTAATCATGGCTCTCAAGTATCAAGACGTCGAGATCAGCATATTCCCTTCGCCCAAAAAGTTCAGGGCCTATGACGCGCAAGACGAGACCTTCGTCGCCAATGTCATCCGCAAGCGCGTCCTTCCACGCGAAAAGGCCAAGTATCACAGCGTAAAGGTCAGTGTCAAGCGCAAGGCCGACGGGTCGCCCGACTACCTGGTCGCCTATATGTTGAGGAAGGACACCTACACGGCCGACGTCGTCAAGGTCGACGTCGACGCCAAGTACCGGGTCAAGGGCTTTGTCGATGACTATTTCGAAGCGGAAGAGGAGCTCGAGGAGGAAGCTCCGGAAGAAGGGGAATACGCGCCGGGCGAGTTTGACTTTATCGCTGCCACCCCTGTCCCCGAGATCCCAACGGCCAAGAAGGCCGTCGAAGCGGTGCACCAGATGGCCCTCGCCGCCGGTCTCAGGTCCAAGATCCTGCTCGGCGCGGAAGCGACTGTGGCGAACTATAGGTCCTACCTGCTGTCCGGCCTGCGCGGCTTTGTCAATGTGGGTCACGGGAACACCAATGAGATTGTCCTCTTCGACGGCCGGCTGTCCGCCCCTTGGTTCCAGAGCGTTCCCAATCGGCTCTGCTCTACGGTGGTCTACTTTAACTCCTGCCAGGTGTTCAACGCCCCGTTACAGCCCGCCGTTATGCAGGCCGGAGCTCGCACCTTTATCGGTGGCATCGTCAACCTCGCCATTGGCCCGTCCGAGGAGGTCTGCAAGTGCTTCTGGGATAGTGCCTTGCGTCAGGGCGTCGGCATGGGCCCGGCTCTGACCGCGTGCGAAAAGGCAAAATACACCACCACCGGCGCGCATGGCTTTGGCGGAGATACCGGCCTGTTCAACTTTCTCACTGCGCCGATCGACGGCTACAAGGTCGTTCTGTACGGGAAGAATCAAGCCGCCGAGGGCCTGGTGGCCTTTATCCACTGCTTCCACGGCTCTGACAACGTCATGACCTGCGAGTTCTATGCCGATGGGAGCGCCATGCCCGAGAACCGCTATGCGGGCAGCCGGGTCGGGCTGGTCTACCCCTGGTCCCGTTTCGACGCGGTTCTGGACGTGCTCAGGAATGAGGGACCTCTTTACTATGGGTTCATCCTGAGCACCAAAGTGGGCTACATCTCGACGATGGAGGAATCCGCAGGCGAGGGAGAGGTCTAGCCAAGATCTGCGGACCCGCGCGCCGGGCTGTCCACCTCGGGCGGCCCAGGCCGCCGGCAGTGTGTCCTGCCCGCCGTTGAAGCATCGGTGACATTCGCCCACCGGCAGAGAAATTGCCCGGTGCCGCGAGATCGGTATCGAGCGGCCGGCGCCGACTTTCGACGCCGGCTTTCTTTGTGCCCACGCACCTGGCGCCCTCTAGTCGCCGGCTGATACCGAGACCCCGGTCATGGAGATCAAGATTCGTCCGCAGCCGGTCCTGCCGGCATCCTGCAAGTTGACAATCTGCCCAAAATAGGGTATACTTTTCTTACCTTAATGAAAAAGATTTTCAACTATGCAGACCAAAGAAGGCGTCCTTGACCAACTGAGCCATGCCGGTTACCGCATCACCCAACCCCGCCGGGCGGTGATCGACGCCCTGCTCGAAGACGAGGGCCACCACAGCCCGGCTGAGGTCCACAAGCGGGCCCTGGTCCGCTGCCCGACCGTCGGACTGGTGACCGTCTATCGCACCCTGGAGCTGCTGGCCGATCTCGGCTTTGCCCGGCGTATCCACACCGACGATGGCTGTCATGGCTACGCCAGCGCCAGCCACGGCCACCATCACCATCTGGTCTGCCGCCGCTGTGGCGCCGCCGTCGAGTTCGAGGGCTGCGACCTGTCGGCCCTTTTTGAGCAGATCGGCCGGGCCACCGGCTATTGTGTCGACGAGCACCTGCTGGAGCTGGTCGGCCTGTGCCCGGCTTGCCGGTGAGTTGCCCTATGCTGCCACTTGCCATCTTGCGCTGCATTTTTTCACTACCCCTACTCCAAGTCTGAGCCGGAGAAAGCGGGCGCTGTGATTACTCTACTCACGGAATCTTCGCAGATTATGGTGGATGATGCGCACGAATAGCAGGGATCTTTGGATCATACTGTCGGGCCTTGTCGTGCTCCTCCTGGCCTCCGTCTCCGCCTGCGGCGGGTCGGGCCCGGCAGGACAAACGGCCGGATCGACTCCGTTGCCCATTGGTCCGGGCGGAAAGCTTCAGGTCGTTGCGACCACCAACCTGATCGGCGACGTCGTCGGCCGCGTCGGCGGTGACCGGATCCGGCTCACTACCCTCATGGCCATGGGCGCCGACCCCCACAGCTACGTGCCTACCCCGTCCGACACGGCGGCCATCCATGATGCCCACCTGCTTTTCGCCAACGGCGCCGGCCTGGAAGAGTTCCTGGCCGAGACGCTGGCCAACGCCGGCGGCGATGCCGTCCGGGTCGATCTGTCCGATGGCCTGACTCTGCGCCAATTGAGCGACGGGCATGAAGGAGAAGAGGGCGATGATCCCCACGTCTGGTTCGACGTCCATAATGTCGTCCGGTGGGTCACCGCCGTCGAGGGTGCTTTGAGCGCCCTCGACCCGACCAACGCTGCCGCTTACCGCGCCAACGCCGAGGCTTACACCCGCGAGCTGGAGGCGCTGGATGCCTGGATCATCCGGCAAGTGTCCACGATCCCCGAGGCCAACCGCAAGCTGGTGATCAACCACCCCGTCTTGGGCTATTTCGCCGGCCGCTATGGGTTGCAGCAGATTGGCGCCGTCTATCCGCTGAACCCCTCCGCCGAGCCATCGGCCCAAGACCTGGCCGCGCTGGAAGAGATGGTCCACCAGTTCGGCGTGCCGGCCGTTTTTGCCGAAAACACCGTCAGCGCCAAGCTGGCCGAGCAGGTCTCCAGGGACACGGGGGTCCGGCTCGTCCTGCTCTATACTGACTCGCTCGGCGGCCCCGGCACGGGTGCCGAGACATACCTGGACCTGATGCGGTACGATGTGCAGGCGATTGTTGAGGCGTTAAAGTAAGGCTATGGCTCCAATCCTGAAGGTAGACAACCTAACCGTCAGCTATAACGGCAGCCACGCCCTTGAAGGGGTGAGCTTTAGCGTCGAGGCCGGGGAGCGGGTGGCCGTTGTCGGCCCCAACGGCTCGGGCAAAAGCACGCTGTTCAAGGCTATGGTCGGCCTGGTCCGTCCCCTGGCCGGCAGCATCCAGTCGAACGGTGCCGAGATCGGCTACGTTTCTCAACGTTCGGAGGTCGACTGGCGCTTTCCGGTCACCGTCCACGACGTGGTGATGATGGGCCGGATCGCCCAGATCGGCTGGCTGCGCTGGCAGCGTCCCGTCGACCGCGCGGTCGTCCGGCGCTGCCTGGACCAGGTGGGCATGGCCGCTTTTTCCGGCCGGCAGATCGGCGAGCTGTCGGGCGGGCAGCAGCAGCGGGTGTTCATCGCCCGGGCCCTGGCTCAGAACGCCTCGATCCTGTTGATGGATGAGCCGTTCAGCGGCGTGGACGTGCCGTCGCAGGAGGCCATCCTCGAAATCCTGGATGGACTGCGAGAGCAGGGTGTGACGGTCCTCCTGTCGACCCACGATCTCAATCTGGCGGTGGAGCGGTTCGACCGGCTGGCGCTCCTCAACCGCCGGCTGATCGCCTACGGCCCGGCGCGCGGGGCCATCACCCCGGCTGCCCTGGCCGCGGCCTACGGCGGTCAGGCGCTGTGGCGCGGCGAGGACTATGCCCTGGTCATGGGCGACATCGCCTGCTGCGGGGAGGTGGAAGGCCACCATGGGTGATCTGTTGAACCTGCTGATCGAGCCGCTGCGTTACCCATTCATGGTCCGTGGGCTGCTGGCCTCGCTGATGGTCGGCACTCTGTGTGCCGTGGTCGGCACCTACGTCGTGCTGCGCGGCATGGCTTTTTTCGGCGACGCGCTGGCTCACGCCATCCTGCCCGGCGTGGCCGTCGCCTACCTGCTGTCGATCAACCTGTTCTGGGGCGCGTTGGTCATGAGCTTGATCACCGCCCTGGGCATCGGCTACCTGAGCCGGCGCAGCCAGGTGAAGGAGGACACGGCCATCGGGGTCATCTTTGCCGCCAGCTTTGCCCTGGGCGTAGCCCTGCTGTCCACCGTGCGCAGCTACAGCGTCGATCTGACCCACATCCTGTTCGGCAATGTCCTGGGGGTGTCGAACACCGATCTATGGCTGACCGCCGGGCTCGGGCTGGTCGTCCTGGCCATCGTGGTCCTGTTGTACAAGGAGCTGCTGGTCGTGTCGTTCGATCCGATCCTCGCTGCCACGCTTCGCCTGCCGCTCGACGCTCTGAACTACCTGCTGCTGGTGCTGATCGCCCTGACCGTCGTCGTCTCGTTGCAGGCGGTGGGCGTGGCGCTGATGGTGGCCATGCTCGTCACACCGGCGGCCACCGCCTACCTGCTGACCCGCCGTCTGTGGAAGATGATGATCATCGGCGCGGCCATCGGCGCGGCCTCGGCCGTCGCCGGGCTGTACCTTTCCTTCTACGTCAACGTCGCCTCGGGCGCCGCCGTTGTCCTGGTGGCGACCGGCTTTTTCGTGCTGGCCTTTTTGTTTGCCCCGGCTCGGGGCGTGGTGTGGAACTGGTACAAGGAATGCCGTGTGCTGAGCTGACAGCAGCACGCCGGTACCGACCCGGAGGTGAGCACTTGGCCGAGACTTTTTTGACCCACCTGGAATGCGGCCGTTGCGGTCGAACCTACGACGCCGGCCGTCTGTGGAACCTGTGCCCCGAGTGCGGCAAGCCGCTGCTGGCCCGTTACGACCTGCCGGCCGCGGCCCGTGCCCTGTCACCCTCGGACCTGGCCTGCCGTGAGCCGAGCCTGTGGCGCTACCGCGAGCTGCTGCCGGTGCGCGACCCCGCCAACCGCCTGACGCTGGGCGAGGGCTGGACGCCGCTGGTCCACGCGGCGCGGCTGGGCGCCGAGGTCGGCCTCGATCGGCTATACATCAAGGATGAGGGCCTCAACCCTACTGGCTCCTTCAAGGCGCGCGGCATGGCTGTGGCCGTGTCGCGGGCCAGAGAGCTGGGAGCCACGGCGATATCGCTTCCCACGGCGGGAAATGCCGGTGGGGCGGCCAGTGCCTATGCCGCCCTGGGCGGGCTGGAAACGCACGTCTACATGCCGTCCGATGTCCCGCCCCTATTTGTAGCCGAGTGCCGCGCCCTGGGCGCCGAGGTCACACTGGTCGACGGCCTGATCACCGACTGCGGCCGGCGGGCAGCCGAGGATGGGCGGCCTGGCGGCTGGTTCGACCTGTCTACCCTCAAGGAACCGTACCGCCTGGAGGGGAAAAAGACGATGGGCTATGAGCTGGCCGAGCAGTTCGGTTGGCGGCTGCCTGATGTGGTCATCTATCCCACCGGCGGCGGTACCGGGCTGGTCGGCATGTGGAAGGCGTTCGACGAGATGGAGCAGTTGGGCTGGATCGGCCCCGCCCGGCCGCGAATGGTGACCGTCCAGGCCGAGGGCTGCGCGCCGATGGTCAAGGCCCTGCACGACGGCCAAGAGTTCGCCGCGCCGTGGCCAAATGCTGCCACGGTGGCCGACGGGCTGCGGGTGCCGGCTGCTGTGGGTGATTTCCTAATCCTGCGCGCTCTGCGCGAGAGCGGTGGCACGGCGCTGGCCGTTTCGGACGAGGAGATGATGGCCGCCGCCCGGCTCATCGGCCGCACCCAGGGCATCTTTTCCAGCCCGGAGGGCGCTGCGACGTTGGCTGCCCTGCTGCACCTGTGCCGGCAGGGATGGATTGGCGACGGCGAGACCGTGGTGCTGTTTAATACCGGCAGCGGGCTCAAGTACGCCCACTTGTGGTCGCCAGAGACACGCGATACTAAGCGTTAAGGATCTTGTTTAGCAGCTCTGGTATTTGTGGGTTGTTCGGCTCGATCTGCCGGGCCTCTTCCAGATGCTCCTGTGCCTTTTCCGGCTGACCCAGATTGATATAGGCTGAGGCCAGGGCCAGGCGATAGTCGGGATGGCCTGGGGTGAGGGCCACGGCTTTGGCCCAATGAACCGCCGCCCTGGCCCACATGCCCTGGTCGGCATACCTCCGCCCTCGGGTATAGAGCGCCGAGTGACTGTCCACGTCCGAATCCAACACGGCTGCCAGCCGCCGCTCCACCCAGGTAAACTCATCATAGGCTGCAAAGACATAGCTGGTTGCCGCCAAAAATACGGCTAGCGCCACGGCGAACCGCGCGATTTGCCGGGTCTCGGCCGTGATAGCGTTGTAAAAAAGAAGGAGCAAGCCGGCGAGGAGCAGCCCTACCGTCAGCCAATAGGCGAACCGGACGCGATAGTAGAGGGCAGCGGCAATGGTCAGGCTAAAGAGAAACGCCGTTCCACCGGCCAGTAGCACTGGGGCCGGCGGCAGAACCACTGAGCTGAGAGCCGGCAGCTTCAAGCCCAGCAGCTCGGCAAGCTTCTGGAGCGTCGCAGCCAGGCGCGGTGAGGCATCCACGAGGGCGGGCAGGTCTGACGTCAGGTAGTAGAGGCTTAGGCCCATCCACAGGTAGTTGGCCAGGCTGAACCAGATGGCCACCAGCCCAAGTGAGTAGGCCGAATGGTCCTTTGATTTGCGCTCTTTGACAGAGATAGTGCGGCTGCATGTGGGGCACTGGCGGGCCTGTGGGGCGGCCTGCGCACCGCAGTAGGGGCAGGGCAGTGGCTCTACTGCTGCGTTTGATACCAGGCATTCCTCGAGTGTGGTAGGGATATACTCGATCGTGGTCCGGGCCTGGCTCGACGCCTGTGCCATTTGGGCGCGGAGAGTGGCCAATTCGGACTGGATGGCGGTGTTTCCGGGATCCAGCGCCGAAACATTTTCCAGGCAGATCTCACGCTCTTCAGGCAGCTCGACAACAAGGCTAAGCCAATACCAGGCCTGCACGTTACGCCGATCGGCTTGGACGATAGGCAGCAAGCAGGCGCGCGCGTGGGCAGCTTGACCTGCCCGGGCGGCGGCAATGCCCTCTTTTAGCAGCGTGTCATCGGGTGCGGATGGGTTACCCATCGTGATAGACTCTGGCTCAGGGTTGATCCAGGGCCATCCGCGCCCAATGATAGCCCTCTTGTAGCCAGGTCACGTACTGCTGTAGGGTCTGCCGGCGCCGGGGTTCGGCAGTCAGGTCGTAGACGCGCAGGCTGCCCAACACCGTCACGTTGAGGAATCCGGCCTCGGCAAGTGCTTCGAGGATCGGTTCGACCTGAGCCACCTTGCGGCCGATGCTCACCGTCAGGCCATCTGCTGTGTCACATGTGTATGGGTTTTGCACCAGGAAGGTGACGAGATCGACGGCCGGCAGATCGGAAACGAGCCGGGATATCGTATCCCATAGCTCATCCCCCTCGGCCCACGGGATGGCTTTTTCCTCGTCGGCCCGCTCGGCGCGGTTCTGTGGCTTGACGCCATCTCTTTCGAACTGTGTCATCTCGTTCTCTCAGTGCAACACAGGTCACTTTACCAGCATAGTAGCTTGGTTGTCAATAGTACCTGTTTCCCAACCGGCCGTCTACTTTTTCCTTTTTGCCCTGTGCCGGCCTGCGATTGCCGGATCAAGTGCCAGATAGAGCTGTGATGGTCAGACCATAGCCCAGCCCTGGTACTGTCTCGATGTAGGCAGAGTGCATTGTCTCGGTGTCTTGATCGGGCAGACCGGCGCTTTGCGCCATCTTGCTCCGCAGGCGACGCACCAACTGGCGAAGCATGTCGCGGTCGCCCCCCTCGGCGCCCCACACGTGATCGATGATGGCCTCGGCGGTCAGCACCTGCCCGGCGTTCAGCATGAAATAATCCAGCAGCCGGGTCTCTAGTGGCGTCAAAGACACCACGTTGCCCTGGCCGATGCGCATCTCCCGGCGGCTAGAATCCAGAGCTAGTTCGCCAACCCGACCCCGGTGAGCCGCGGGCAGCGTCCGGCCTGCCCGGCGCAGTACTGCCTGTGCGCGCGCCACCAGTTGGCGAGGGCTGAACGGTTTTGTGACGTAATCGTCGGCGCCTAGCTCTAGTCCACGTACCACGTCATCCTCATCGTTGCGCACCGTCAGCAACAGGATCGGCGTGTCCGACTGTGCGCGAATGCGCTGGCACACCGCAAACCCGTCAAGCTGTGGTAGGTTAACATCGAGGACGACCAGATCCGGTTGCTCTTCGTTCCAACGTTGCAGCGCGGCCGCTCCGTCGTAGGCCTGCACTATCTGGAACCCTTCGCGTCGCAGGGTAAAAGCTACAACGTCGGCCAATGCCCGGTCGTCATCTACAATCAAGACTTTCATCGTTCGCTAAAGGTTCCTTCCGTCCCGATCGCTGCGTCTGCCTCGCGCGGGACAGGTGCCTCCCCCGAGGTAGAGGGCGCCGCTGCCATCAGGGTGAACCAGAAGGTAACCCCACCGCCCGGCCGATCCTCGATACCAACCTGGCCGCCATGAGCTTCGACGACCGCCTTGACGACCGACAGGCCCAAGCCGGCGCCCGCCTTGGTAGGGTCATGACCTGTGCTCTGGTGAGCAAAACGGCGAAAGAGGACGTTTCTCTCCTCGATCGGGATGCCGGGCCCTTGATCGGTGACGGAAACCCGGACCTGATTGCCGTGCACATTCACAAGGATCCCGATTTCGGCGTTGTCTGGGTTATGCTTAGTCGCGTTGGATAACAGGTTGACCAGAACCTGGGCCACGCGGCGTGGATCGGCTTGCACAGTGGGCATGGCTGCCGGAAGGTCGATCACGAAATGTTGGCTGCGCTTGTACACCAACGGCTGCACCATCCGGATGGCTTCGGCAATGATTTCTCCCATACTCGACGGGTGGGGGTAGACTCGGAAGTGGCCTGTTTCGATGCTGGCGCTCTCCAGTAGGTTGTCCACCAAATTCTGTAGGCCCAGGATCCCGGCATGCAGCGAGGCCAGCAGCTCGCGCAGCTCGCCGTTCGCCTCATGTCCCGTGCTTGCCACGACCAAAGGTTGCAGGACAGGCGATTCCCCTTCGGTTCCCTGGCGACCGGCCTGCCCGATCGGGTCCGTGTGTGCAGCTATCAGATCCGGCGCCTGGTCCAATAACAACTCGACCGAGGCCGCCACCGCCGACAGAGGGGTCCGAAACTCGTGGGCTACGTTCGCCAAAAAATCGCCCAAGAGGCGATGGACTGCCTCCTCCTCGCTGACATCGCGAAAGACCAGCGCCACCCGGGCGTTGTTGCTTTCTGGGGGTAACAGCCGCGCGCCGGTGACTGCCAACATGGCCTGGCGCCCGTCACGCAGCTCCACGGCGATCCTGCGCTTGCCGCCCGGTGCCGGGATCAATTGGGTGAACGGCTCATTCGTCCCGACTGGCCGGAAAATCTGGTCGCATGCGTGCCCCAGCACCTGATCGCGCTGCCAGCCGGTGGTGCGCTCTGCCCCCTGGCTGAAAAATGTAATACGCCCCTGTCGGTCTAGGGTAACGATACCCTCTACGATCGACTCCAGCAAGTGATCGGTCCACGCTTTTTCCTGGCGCAGCTCAGCTAGTGTTTGCTGCAGGTCGGCTCGGGCGCTCTCCAAAGCCTGAGCGACTGATGCCGCTTCGCCTGCATTGGCATCGCCCTTGGAAGAGAGAGCCATCTCACCTTCTTGCTGGGCATTCATGTCCGTGCTTTCCATCTCCACTTTGCTCGGGTAACGGCTGCTTGGTCCCTCCAGTATACATCAAAACCTCAAGCCGTCCAAGTTGGCGGTTGTCTGCTAGACAAAAGCGCCGAAATGTGGTACAGTCAGAGCAATCAATCCTCTGGCGAGGCAGCTTTCGGCCCGCCGGATCATGGCCGGCTTTGACAACAAGGGAAAACGAACAGATGCTCAAATTCGTGCGAGTTGCCGTCCTCATCGTGGCATTGCTCATCGTCGCCTTTGGACTGCTGATGGGCGGCCTGGGAATCGTCGCGAGTTTTGTGAATCCCGACACCGACCGGTTGATCGGGATCACCGGCAGCGCTGCCCTGCTGGTTCTGACTGTAGGACTTGGCGCTGCGCTCGCCTGGCAGGCCTGGCGGGCTGTCAACGGGCGGGAATCTGGACCATTCCGACCGGGGCGGATCTGGCCTCTGGTGTTGGCCTTTCTGTTTGCCCTGGCCCTCGGTCAGACCATCTTGTCCTTCGACCTGCTCCCGGCGCTTACTTTTCCTCTTTTGCATGTGGTGGCTGCGGTCATGCCCTCTGTGATCATCCTGGGTCTGGTTGCCCGGAGCCTATCAGGCCTCACCCGCTGGCGCGACATGGTGCTCCAAACTAGCAGTGGCGCCTTTGTAGCCACAGCGATATCGTTTTTCCTGGAGACGATTGCCGGGCTGGGCTTGCTTGCCGTCGCCGTTGCTGTCGTGGCCCTGCAGCCGGGGGGACAAGAGCTTCTAGAGTCGCTGCTGGATCAGATGAAAAGCCCCACGGCGTTGGAAGATCCGGCCTTCCTGTCGTCCCTGGCCCAATCGCCGGTCGTCATCGGCCTGGCGTTGTTGGTCCTGGCGGTGGTGGTGCCGCTGATCGAAGAGGCGACCAAGACGCTCGGCGTTGGGCTGTTGTCCTACCGGCGGCCTTCTATGGCGCAAGCCTTTCTGTGGGGACTGGCCGGCGGCGCCGGTTTTGCCCTGACTGAGAGCTTGCTCAACACGCTCATGGGCCTGGATGGATGGCTCTTATCCATGCTGTCCCGGGTCGGCGCGACGATGCTCCACTGCTTTGTCGGCGGCTTAATGGGCCTGGCCTGGTACTATCTCCTGTCGGAACGGCGGTGGGTCCGGGGATTGGGGTTATATGCCGCGAGCGTCAGCTTTCATGGTCTTTGGAATGCCCTCGCCGGTGGGCTAACCCTCCTGTCGTTGCGGGCAGTAGGCACGGTGCCGGCAGGCACAGAACAGCCGTGGAGCGGGCTGGGGATGTTCGTGGTGCTTGCCCTGCTGGCCATACTGGCTCTGGTCGTGGTCTTTGGCCTGGTGCTGTTGACGCGCCGTGTCCGAAAATGGTCGGCGGCTGCGGTCTAGGACAGGATCGTTCAGGCCCAGTTCAGCTCGTTACGCACTACCAGCGTGGGTATGGGACAATGGCGCACCATGTAATCGGCGACGTCGTCCAGCATGCGGGACATCCAGCCCTGCCCGGCATGGGCGCCGATTACCACCAGATCGTAGCCCTTCGCCTCATCCATTAGCTCGTCACGCACCAATCCCTCGCGCAGGTGGATCCGCGGCTCAAGGCCTGCCTCGGCGATGATCTCTTGGGCAGCGGCCAGAACCTGCACCCCCGGCAAGCCACTCTGCAAGTAAGAATCCAGCTCCATGCGCATTTGCTCCAGGCCGGTGAACATCAACGGTACCTGTGAGGCGATGTGCACCACAGTCAGCTCGGCCTGAAAGGCGTGAGCTAGGCCTACTGCCACACGTACGTCGATCAGGGCGTGCTCGGCGGTCCCAACACCGACCAGAATACGGCGGATGGCAGGCGGCGCCTGGCGGGCCACCAATACCGACGCATTGGTGTCGTGTACCATACGCCGGATGCGTGAGCCATGGGCCAGCTCGTCGAGGCGGCCTTGTCCGGTCGGCGCGGCGATCAACAGGTCGTATGCTCCGGCTTCACACCGCTCGCACAGCACCTCTAGCGGAGAGCCCTGCGCCGTTTCGAATACAATCGAGCCTTGCACTCTTGCTGGCAACCGGGCCAGGATGGCCTGGCGCAGCTTGAGGGTTTCCCGCTCGGCTGCACTTTGGGAATCCCGCTTGGCCGGCATCAGCACCGTCACGCGGGCAGGAATATGATCCAGCCAGAGTGCAGCCAGGGCCAGTGCGTCGTTTGATGTCGGTAGATCGTCGATATAGATCAAGATATCCATCGTCGGCACGCTCACAGCAGCAGCAAAATGATGGGGATGACAAAGATCAGCCCCACGAAAACAGCCAGGGTACGGTTATCGTGTAGGATGAGCTCCAAAACTCGCTCGATCGTGCGTTGGTAGAGTGAATAGTTAAACCCCAACGCCACGATCGAAATGGCCGCAACACTGAGCATCTCGGTTAGCACGATCAAGAACGCCGAGATCTGGCCGGGTGGATGGGGGATCAACAGTGCCGCCAGCAGGGTGTCGATAAAGGTCGTCACGTTGGCGCCCATGATGTAGGGAATGATGTTCTCACGTCGGACGTACCCCTTGACGGCCATTGGCACCAGCAACGATATAGAGACCGAAACAGACAGCGTGATGAAGGTGATGCCGGCGCCCAGCAGCACCATAAAGATCGGCCTGTAGACCAGTTCGGTAATGCGGCTGAAGCGGGTAGAGTGAGGGTCGATCTCGGGCAGGGCCTGGTCAAAGACTTTGAATGCCGCCAGTAATGTGCCGATGCCTAGGACGAAAATCAGGAAATTCGGCAGGTGCAGCCGGTTGGCGATGAGATCCACAATCGGGTCGTAGACGGCTGCCAGAAAAGAGGTCATCTGCCGCCCGCCGCCAACCTGCAATCCATCCAGCCAATGGTTGTTCAGAGTCAGATACCCCACCCCCATTGCCGGCAGATAGATGGTGGCTGTGACCAACAGCGACAGGATGCCGATGCTGATGCTGGATCCCCGCTGCTTGCCCCGCAGCCAATACACAAACCCCACGAACAGGACGATGAACGATGCCCCAAGCCGGGAGCCGGTGATCATGGCAAATGCTTCGATGCCAGACAGCAACTGGCCGCCGAACAGCGTCAGCGAGATAGCAGCCACCGGCGATCCGCTGAGCACCACGTAGGCCATCAACCAGCCAAACCCCAGTGCGTTGACCATCCCGCTCACTTGCAGATGGTCCATCAATGGCTTGAGGCCTGATGCGCCTTTTTTCAGCAGCCACAGCGCCAGGATAAAGATCAGAATGCCGGCGACGGCCAGCGCGATACGGCGCGTGTACTGACCGAGAGAAGCCCGGGTCAGGCCCATTCCACGCGCGCTCCGGCTACCCCTGTCCCCACCAGCCGGGCCATGTCCAGGCCTGCCTCTGCCGCCTCGACGTCGGCCAGCGCCGGCCGGGTGATGACCTGACGGGGCATGAGAAACTGGCAGCAGTCGTCGCCCGCTTCGATAGAAATCTCGTAGGTGCCGATGGTTTTGGCCAGGGCGATGATTTCGACCTTGTCCAGACCGATGAGTGGGCGCAGGATGGGTAGTGCGGCCACGGCTTCGACGACCCGCAGGCTTTGCAGGGTCTGCGAGGCGACCTGACCCAAGCTCTCGCCGGTTACCAGGGCCAGCCCGTCCTCGCGGCGGAGCAGTTCCTCAGCGATGCGCACCATCAACCGCCGGTAGAGGAGGATGCGCATCGAGGCGGGGGCGTCTACCACCATCTCCCGCTGGGTCTCACCGATAGGCACCACATAGTACTTGCCCAAGATGCCATAGGGGCGCAGGGCGGTCACCAGGCGTTTTACCTTATCCTGCGAGCTCATCCAATTGCCAAAGGGGCTGCTGTGAAAATGGACCGGGATCACCTGGCAGCCGCGCTTGAGCGCATAGTAGCCGGCCACGGGTGAATCGATGCCGCCGGACAGGAGCAAGCCTGCTGTGCCGCTGGCTCCCACCGGCAGCCCGCCGATGCCCGGTACGCGGTCCATGTAGAAATAGGCCTCCTCAAACAGCATCTCGATGTGGATGACCAGGTCCGGGTGGGTCAGGTCGACCCGCCAGCCGGTGGCTGCCTGGACGTGATCGCCCACCTCGGCGCTGATCTGTGGCGAGGTGAGTGGAAAGCGCTTGTCAGCACGGTTGGTTTCCACCCTGAACGAGAGGGGGGTTGGCGGCTGCCCTGCTTCCCTTCCCTGCGCTTGCTCCGGCAAGAGATCGCAGGCCAGGCCGCTGGGCCGTAGGGAGAGCCCCTTCAGAGAAGGGGACTGCCGCAGGACGCGGAGCACGCCGGCCACCAATGCTCCCATATCCTTCGGGGTGCTGTAGGCCTGCGCTATGTAGGCGATGCCGGGTACAGTCCGCAGCCGTTCGGCGGCAGCAGCGCTGTCGGCTCCGGCTCCCAGGGTCACCAGCAGGCGGCCCGATAGTCGCTCGATGTTGGCCACCTCCGGCCCGGTCAGCCGCTGTTGGATGTTGCGCTGCAGATGCCGCTCGAAAAAGCCCCGGTTCTTGCCTTTGAGGCCGATCTCGGAATAGTGGATCACGAGGTACGGCGGCATAATTCCCCCACTATCATGCCTGCCAGGCGGGCCATAGCCGCGTTGCTGGAAGCCAGGATCACGTCAGCATCCCACAGCTTTGCTTCATCGGCAGCCGAGACCCGCGGATCGTCGTCGAGGCGCGACAGGCGCGCGACGATCCAGGGCTCGCTTGAGTGCTTATCCCGGGAGCTAAGCCCAAGGCGCCGGTGCTCGTCCAGGGCGGCGGTCAACACGCTCACCGGATTGCAGGCGGTGTCTTGCCCATACATCAGGTCGAGCAGGATGACCGCGACCTGCGGATCGGCCAGTGCCTGGAGCAGCTTGGGCTGCCATAGCGAAAAATCGGGTTGGATGCAGACGGTGAGGGCCGACCCCAGTCGGGCATCGCCGGCCTCGGCCGCCAGGCCGGACAGCATCAACTGGGCCTCGTGGCCGAATATCTCGTCGGTGAACAGGCCGTAGAGCCGGTGCCGCGCCGGGGTGAACCTGGGCTGTAGCTCGCGGGCCATACCGGCCAACTGCTCCTTCTGGTCCTCCAGGCCGGCGGACACCAGGGCTTGATCCCAACCTCGCGCCCAGGCCGCAGCGCGCATCGCCGCTTCGTCGAGCCGCGCTGCCGGGATGGCTCCTGCCTTCCAGATGGAGCGCGGGTCGCTGCCCAAAAGGCAGACGATGGTTGGCTTGTCGCTGTCGCCTACTTGGGCCAGCGTCTGCGTGACGGCAACTGGAGAAGGGCCCCCGGCGGCGAGAACAATCACACCGGTAGCCGGGTCGGTCTGGAGAGCCTGGAGGCCGGCCGATAGAGCCTTGCCCCTGCCCCTTGGGCTTGCCCCGAAAAGCTGCGACACGCCCACCTGGTCGCGAGCCAGCAGGCAAATAATCTCCTGCATGGCAGCGCGGCTGGTCGCCACGATTCCCACCGGCCCTTTGAGCACTGCGCCGAGCCCTGCTTGTTTGTCCATATCACCAGTCACCTAAATCGCCGCGCTATTTTACCACGCCACGCGGAAATCGATAAATCGGCAAGTGCTGGGTGCGCGAGTTGGCTGATTCATTGACTCGATAATTTGCCCATTTGCCCCACAAGTGATATAATCTCATATGCATCAGCCTGGGGATGAAACGGCTTCGACAGGGAAGGCTGGGCAGGGACTGCAAGCCGCGGAGCCTGGACCGCGTTAAAACCGGGCAACGATCAAGTGCCAAACAACGCACTCAACCCGCTTTCGCGCTCGCCGCGTAATCGGTAACGCGAAAGCCTGACCGCTAGACGGTCACGTCCGCCCTTTCCCGCTCCCAGGGGCAAGACCGGCGGGCGACAGCAAACTGGGGGTGCCCTCCCACGGACACCGATAAGTGGGACCAGAGGCGGGGAGTTCATGCGCCCCGCATCGGTTGGCTAGAGCGGAACCCTGTTGGTCGGGGTCTGCTTGGGCGAGAACCAAAAGGCCAACTAAGCTTGTAGCACGTTTCTGTTCGAATTTTCTGGACGCGGGTTCGACTCCCGCCATCTCCACCAAGCAGGGGAGTGGATACCGTTCCGCTCCCTTGTTCTATTCTAGTGGCATAACGGAGACGATCATGGACTCCAGGATTACGCACGTGATCAAGCGAACGGGGGCGGTGGTGCCCTTTAACGCCGGGCGGATTACCAACGCCATCTACCGGGCAGTGGTGGCGGTCGGAGGTCGCGATCGTGCGACTGCGGAGCGTCTCACCGAGCAGGTGGTGGCGGCATTGGAGGCGCAGACGCCGCCCGGCCGGTCCCCAACTATCGAAGAGATCCAGGACGTGGTTGAGAAGGTCCTGATCCACAACGGTCACGCCACAGTGGCCAAGGCCTATATCCTGTATCGCGAGGAACGGGCCAGGCGGCGCCGCGAGAAAGCCGGCCGGGGTTACAAAGAGTCGGGCAACATCCCTTGGCGCAAGATCTACGAAGTGCTGCGCTGGTCGGTCGACCACAACCTGCACACGGTCGAGTCGCTGAACGAGCGGATCGCCCGCGGCGAGTTCGCCGACATTGTGCGGGAATCGGATCGTTACTACGAAGAAGAGATCGAAACAGCCGTCCAGCTCATCACCGAAAGGCGAGGTGAGGTCCGGCTGGTCATCATCGCCGGTCCTTCTTCGTCAGGCAAGACGACCACGACCACCAAGCTCGGACGATACCTGTCCAGGGAAGGCCTGAGCTTGGTAGCTCTCAATGTGGACAACTACTTCTTCAATCTCGATCTCCATCCCAAGGATGAGTATGGCGATCACGATTTTGAAACCCCCCAGGCGCTCGATCTGGCGCTGATCAATGAGCACCTGGTGCGGCTGGTGGCCGGCGAGCAGGTGCTGCTCCCTCGCTACGACTTCAAGGAGGGTAAGCGCTACGACGCCGTCACGCCGATGCAGATCGGGCCGGGTGACATTGTCCTGATCGATAGCTTGCATGGCCTCTATCCGCCCATGACCCAGGACGTGCCGCCCGAGACCAAGTTTGAGCTCTATATCGAGACGCTCCTGCAAATGAAGGGGCCAGATGGGCGGATGATCCGTTGGACCGATCTGCGGTTGATGCGGCGGATGATCCGCGATGCCAGTTATCGCAGCTACGATCCGCGCCGCACGTTAGAGCATTGGCACTATGTGCGGTCGAGTGAGATGCGCAACATCATCCCCTACGTCAACGCCACCGACTATATCATCAACGGGGCGCTCTCCTACGAGCTGCCGGTCATGCGCCCGCGGTTGTTGGACCATTTCTCCCGGTGGGCGGCCGATTACCAGGATGATCCGCTCAGGGTCGACGCCTGCGAGCGTGCCGAACGGGTGAGCAAGCTGTTGCAAGCCGTCGCGCCGGTTGGGCCGGAACAAGAAAAGCTCATCCCACCCGGCTCGCACCTGCGGGAGTTTATTGGGGGGAGCTGTTACGAGTACTGATCAGCCTCTGTGCCTCTTCCCAATCCTGCGGCGTGTTGATGTTGACAAATGACAGGCGCAGGGGGTCGAGCCTCTCGATCTCATCCTCTTCGACGTATCGAATATTGACATAAGGGAAAAAGGCTGTGATCTTGCGCCGGCCTTCGTCCAGGAGGCGGGCCATCCACGGCAAGCAGGTGCGGCTATACACGGCGTGGAGCGGCTCCAACATGCCTGCCAGGCGGGGGACAACCACGTCGTGGTCGGGCGCCACCGACAGCATATAGTGCAATAGGGGCGGATTGAGAAACGGCATGTCGCAGGCCACCACCAGGGCGTAGGGGTGGCGAGCGGCCTTCAGGCCGGAATAGATGCCCATCAGCGAGCCTTCGCCCGGCCGTTCGTCGGTCACCAGGCGCACTGCCATCCCCAGTGGCTCGAGGCGTTCGGGGGTGTTGGTCACGACGATCAAGTCATCGCTGAGGACGGCAAGCTGTTGGATCGTGCGGACTATCAGCGGCTGTCCGGCCAGCAGCAAGAGGGACTTGTCGGCGCCCAACCGGGAACTCTTGCCGCCGGCCAGCACCACCGCGCTGGTGGAAGAGGGATCGATATCAGCGTTCATGGTTGCAGCACACTTGAGCAACGGCGCTAACGACCGGCCCCCTTGCCGGTCGCCAGCGCCGTTGTGGCACTAGCGCAAGAATGGTGCCTGTGGCTATTCGCCGGCTTCCACGCGAGAGCCCAAATAGTCCACGGCCTGGCGCACAGTCTTGATCTTTTGCGCCTCGTCGTCCGAGATCTCGCCGCCAAACTCGTCCTCGAAGGCCATGATCAGCTCGACGAGGTCCAACGAGTCGGCCTCCAAGTCTTCCTTGAAACGTGCATCTATGGTGACGCGCTCGGCGTCAACTCCCAATTCGCGAACGATGATCGCCTTGATTTTTTCGAACAGATCCATGTTTTATCAACCTCCCAGACAATTTTAGTCGGCGTGTTGCGGTGATCCCGCAGAATTGGCCTATTCTACCAGCGGTGGAATGGTACACAAGACAACTGGCGTTCCACTAGTCGCCCGAATTTCGCTGGATTGTAGCATATAACCGCTGAGTCGTCAAATGGGACTGGCTGGGCGTGCAGCACGCAGCACGCAGCACGCCCACTGCAAAGT
Organism: Anaerolineae bacterium; assembly: GCA_034429215.1. GTDB lineage: Bacteria > Chloroflexota > Anaerolineae > JAAYZQ01 > JAAYZQ01 > JAFGOG01. The sequence goes on from DAOUGI010000123.1 coordinate 43,464, forward strand.
ATGGGTATGATGTGAGCAAAGTGCGTGTTGTGGATCAGCCCCAACCGACCCGAAGACGCGCTCAGCAGGCAATATCACTGTAGTGCTTTTGTCACTGACGATCCCTTGTAGGTTTGATTCGTTTTTCGAGCGGCCGGCCGGGATACGATTTTATTCGCAGGTATCCAACTTTACTTTCAAGTCTCAGTAGATCCGATTTTGTGGGCATAATGCATTTACGGGCATAGAAGTTGATGGGCTTGC
>DAOUGI010000124.1:0-4053 GCA_034429215.1 Anaerolineae bacterium
TGCCAATCGACCACGCAGTTCAGCCGCCGGCAAATCTCGTTCACCGCGTCATACTCCCAGCCGACGGCCTTGCCCGTCGCGGGGTCCACAAAGTTCAGCGGTGTATAGTCGTTGCCCGTCACGGCGACTACCGTTTCCCCAGCCAGGTCGGGCAAGCGCAGAGTCTTGGGGGTCTCGGCAGTCGAGGGCGGTTGCGCCGGTTCGACGGTCGGTTCCATTGTAGGCACCGCGGTGGGCACAGCCGTAGGCGCAGCCGTTGGCACAGCGGTAGGCGGGACCGGCGTTGGGGTAGCGGTCGGGCCACAAGCGGCCAGGACCAGCGTTAGTAGAATGAACAGACTCAGAGCTTTATTCATCGTTCCTCCTTTGAATAGATTCTCAGGCAGCCTCACCCTCAAATAGCTTTTGCAGCCGGCGGTAGCGCTCGGGAGAGAGCTTGTTTTTGGTGCCGCGGATAGCTGACTTGAGGTCTTTGGGCAAGAGCACCGGACGCAGCGGCTCGTGGACATCCACCTGAACCTTGGGATGGACAAAGACCAGTACATTTTCGATCTCGACCCCCTCGGCCGCCTCGTTCTTTTCGAGAAACTGCTGCATAGCAAGCACCTCACTATCCCCCACCGCAAAGGGCCGGCCCAGCCCTTCGTCGGCCATGAAGCGGATAGCACGGCCGAGGCTAAAGTCACGGCGCCACCTGCCACCATCGTAGCTGATCTTGCCCTCCTGAAGCATAGCCGTCAGCACATACAGGCCGGTTGGAGTGAGAAGCACGTGGGGGGCAGGCAGGGTATAGCTGTACAGCCGGTAACGGTCGTCCAAGCCTTTGAGGCTGCGCGCCAAAACTTGATCGGCGCGGGGCTCCCGAAACCAGCGGTTCATGTTAGCCGTGCCGATGCTTGAAGCGATGACACCGGCCACCAGACAGCCGAACGACACAAAGAGAAAGCTCACCTGCGTCATGACTAGGGAGATAATCAGTCCGACAAGCAGCAGGCCCAATCCTACATAGGTGAAAATCTTGCCCATCCTTGCCCGGCGGGCGACCAACTGGTCATTGACAATAATCTTCATAAATTCCTCGTCGCAGTTCTAGGGTTCGTAGCGTCTGAGAATCAGGCAGGCATTCTGGCCGCCCAGACCGAAAGAGTCAGAGAGCACAGTGCGCACGTCAGCCCGGCGGGCTTGGTTTGGCACATAGTCCAGGTCACATTCAGGGTCCGGTATCTCAAAGTTGATGGTCGGGTGGATGATGCCCTCACAGATGGTCTTGACACAGACCATGGCCTCGATCGCGCCGGCGCCGCCAAAGGCGTGGCCGATCATTGACTTGGTGGATTGGACCGGTGTCCGGTAGGCGTGATCGCCCAACACGCGCTTGATGGCCCTAGTCTCGGCGATGTCGCCCAGCGGAGTACCGGGCCCATGGCTGTTGATGCAGTCTATTTCCTGGGGGGCGATGCCGGCATTATCGATGGCCCAGCGGATCGTGCGCGCCGCACCCAGCCCTTCCGGGTCTGGTTGGGCCACGTGAAAGGCGTCGGTGCAGGCAGCATAACCGAGCACCTCGACATAGATGCGCGCGCCGCGGGCCAGGGCGTGCTCCAGGCTTTCGAGGACGAACACGGCGCTCCCCTCACTCATGACAAAACCGTTGTGCCGGGCGTCGAACGGCTTGCACGCCTTTTCCGGCGCATCGTTGTCGTCAGCCAGGGCGCGCATGGCAATAAAGCCGGCGAAGGAGATCTCGTTGAGCAGGGCTTCGGCGCCGCCGGCCAACACCAGATCAGCCGCCCCGCGGCGGATCACCTCCGCCGCCTCGCCGATGGCCTGCGTCCCGGCGGCGCAGGCAGTGACCACCGTGGCACTATAGCCCTGGCACTGAAACAGCAGGCTGAGGTGATGGGCCGGCATGTTCGGGAGCGAGGCCGGCAGAGAGAAAGGGCTGACCCGCGACATCCCCTTGGTTCGGAAGGCTTCGATCCCGGCCATGGCAACCTCCCAGCCGCCGGCGCCGACGCCCATGACCGTCCCCGAGCGCTCGGGCTCTGGCGCCAGCGGGCCAAGCCCGGCATCGGCCATCGCCTCCTGGCCGGCAGCCACAGCCAGGTGCGAGCAGCGGGCCATCCGCTTGGCGTCCTTGAAGTTGATATAGTTGGCGGCGTCAAAGCCCTTCACTTCGCCAGCGATCCGGATCGGAAAGCTGCTGGCATCAAAGTGGGTGATGTGGGCCACGCCCGAGCGGCCTGCTACCAGGCCGGCCCAGGTGTCGGCAACCGTCAAGCCCAATGGGGTGACGGCCCCCAATCCTGTGACAACAACTCGCCGTCTTGTGCTATTCACATATCCTCCAGATGAAAAGAGATTCCCGTCTTGGGGGTGATTTGCCAAGATTACACATTCTGGTCGGCTGCGGCCGAGTCGCCCGGAGCAATGCCGCGCTTGATCGCCTCCAGGACGCCGTTTTCCACCGTCCGGGCGGTCAACAGGATGGCGTTCTTGATCGCATATGCGTCGGAGCGGCCGTGGCCGACAAGAACAACGCCATCGACCCCCAACAGCGGCGCGCCGCCATACTCCCGGTAGTCGAGCCGGCGCTTGATCGCCTCAAAGGCGGGCTTGGCCAGCAGCGCGCCTACCTTGGACAGGGTGCGGCTCATAATCTCTGCCTTGAGCGTATCCACGATCAGCTTAGCCACCCCCTCCGACAGCTTGACGATCACATTGCCGGTGAACCCATCGGTGACGATGACGTCGGCAATGCCCCACGGGATGTCCTTGCCCTCGGCGTTGCCGACAAAGTTGAGCCCACTGGCTTGAAGCAGCGGCACCGTCTCCTGGACCAGTTGGTTGCCCTTGCCCACTTCCTCGCCGTTCGACACAATGGCCACCCGCGGCCGGGACACGCCCAAGATCCGCTCGGCATAGACCGAGCCCATGATGGCAAACTGGAGCAGGTACTCTGGTTTGCAGTCGGCGTTGGCGCCCACGTCCAAGAAGAAACAGTAGCCCTGTGGCGTCTGGCTGGGAAAGACGGTGGACAGGGCCGGCCGCTGGATGCCGCGGATGCGCCCCAGGCGGAATAGCGCTGCGGCCAATGCCCCACCCGAATTGCCGGCTGTGAAAAAGGCGTCGGCCTCACCACGCTTGATCAGGTCCATGCCGACGACCATCGACGAGTCCTTCTTGGCCTTAACCGCCGCAGCCGGATGCTCGTCCATCTCGATGACCTGGTTGGCGTGGACGACGGTCAGCGGCAGGCCGGCCGTGTCGTGCTTGTGCAGCTCGGCCTCGACGGCGGACTGCTGGCCCACCAGGATAATCTCTGCCTGCAGGACACGGGCCGCCTGAACGGCGCCGTCCACTACGACAGCCGGGGCGTGATCGCCACCCATGGCATCAACTACGATCTTCATAGTATGACACTCCTTGCCAAGGACAAAACACCTTTAGAGGCCAAAGGAAACGATTTTCTGACCGGCCTATTGTACCAGGGGTTGGAATAGATTGGCAAATCCTGAGAGCAAGACAGTGAATTTTGCAGTCGGCCCGCACATTAGCGACAAGCTAGGTCTGAATTGCTTTTTGCCCCAAATTGTGGTTTAATCTGCTCGAATTGGGATGCTGATCACATACAAATGACGGCTACATGGCTTAGAATTGGCTTCGGTTGAGAGGAGGTGGTAGACGATAATCAGAGGTAAGCTTTTGTTTTCCGCGCCAGGCCCCAAACTGGCAATCGATTTCCCAAGCTAAGAAATTCCTAAATGTTCGGAGGAGAGAAATGAAAAAATCGTTGTTCGCACTATTGGCCCTGCTCACCGTGCTGAGCATGGTTCTCGCTGGTTGTGGCGCCACCGCGACCCCAGTGCCGCCCACAGCCGAGCCGGCCAAGCCGGCAGATACCGCAGTTCCAGCAACAGCAGCTCCGGCACAGCCCGCCGGAGAACCTGTCACCATCTCGGTGTGGCATCAGTGGAGTGGTGACTATCTGACCGCCATCGAGCAGGCCTTCAAGGACTATACGGCCCTGCATCCCAACGTGACCATCGACCT
>DAOUGI010000125.1:0-81205 GCA_034429215.1 Anaerolineae bacterium
GGCTTGCTGGCCGAGTTCTCGACCTGCGTCCGCTGCCACAACTGCATGATCAACTGCCCGATCTGCTACTGCAAGGAGTGCATTTTCCGCACGGCGACCTTTGACCACGACTCGCAGCTATTCTACCAGTGGGCCGAGCGCAAGGGGACGGTGCGGATGCTGCCCGACACGCTGCTGTTCCACCTGACGCGGCTGAACCACATGGTGACAAGCTGCGTGGGCTGTGGGGTGTGCAGCGACGCCTGCCCGTCGGACATTCCGGTGGCGACGGTGTTCCGGGCGGTGGGGCAGAAGGTGCAGGCGCTGTTCGACTATCATCCCGGCCGGAGCCTGGAGGAAGCGGCGCCGGTGCAAGAGTTCCGCGAGGACGAATTGACGGCATTGGGGGAAAGACCCCACTAGTACTTGTGGCTTGTTGGGGAGTAGAAGATGACGGAAGAAAAGGGACAGCCCGCCGCACTCATCATCGGCGCCGGCATCGCCGGCATCCAGGCCGCGTTGGACATTGCCAATGCCGGCTTTAAGGTCTACCTGGTGGAGCGCGAGCCAAGCATCGGCGGCCACATGTCGCAACTGGACAAGACCTTTCCCACCCTCGACTGTTCGGCCTGTATCATGACCCCCAAGATGGTCGACGTCGCGCGCCATCCCAACATCGAGATGCTCACCTACTCCGAGGTCGAGTGGGTGGAAGGCGAGGCTGGCAACTTTCGGGCGCGGATTCGCAAGAAGGCGCGCAGCGTCGATGCGGATCGCTGTACCGGCTGCGGGCTATGTGTCAAGAACTGCCCCATCCGCAACGAGGCATACCTGCCGATCAAGGCACCCGGGGAGGCAAGCTCATGATGGAGAGGGCCACACTGGACAAGATACTGGATCGGCACGGCCACGATCCGGCCAATATCATCGCCATCCTCCAGGACATGCAGGCCGAGATCAACTGGCTTCCAGAAGAGGATCTGAGAAGTGTATGCACGGAGCTCAAGATCCCCTTTTCCAAGATGATGAGCCTGGCCAGTTTCTATCGTGCCTTTAGCCTCACGCCGCGCGGCAAGCACATTGTGCAGGTATGCCTGGGCACAGCCTGCCACGTACGCGGCGCAGTGCGCATCGTGGACACCATCCAGCGGGAGCTAGGCGTCGAGGCCGGCGGCACCGACCAAGACCTAAATTTCACGCTCGAGACGGTGAACTGCCTGGGCGCCTGCGCCTTGGGCCCGATCATGGTCATCGACGGTGAGTACCACGGTGGAATGACCTCGGCCAAGGCGACGCGGCTTCTCAAGCAGGCGAAAAAGGCCGGCGACAACGGCGATGGGGACCAGGAGTAGGAGCGATTTGGTATGAGCCCGGACGGACAGTTTGGCAAGATCAAGAGTCGCGAGGATCTGGCAGAGCGCCGGCAAGCGATCCTCGCCCGCCGTGACCCAAACAAGCCCTGTCTGGCGGTGTGCGCCGGGACGGGCTGCCAGGCGTATGGCGTCAACAAAGTGATCGATGCTCTCCAGGCAGAGCTTGACAGGCGCGGCCTGTCCGACCGGGTTGACATCCTGGCCACGGGCTGCCCCGGCTTTTGCGAGCGCGGTCCGCTGCTGACCGTCAAGCCACAGGGGATCTTTTACCAGCGGATCCAGGTCAAGGATGTGCCCGAGATCGTCGAGGAGACGCTGATCAACGGCCGGATCGTGGAACGACTGCTTTACCGGGACGCCAAGACGGGCGAAAAGATCGTACACGAGCAGGACGTCCCCTTCTACAAGCTCCAGAAGCGCGACATCCTGTGGATGAACGGCATGCTCGATCCGACTCGCATCGAAGACTATATCGCCCTGGGCGGCTACAGCGCGCTGGTCGAGGCGCTGTACAGCCTGGAGCCCGACGAGATCGTGGAAACGATGAAAAAGTCAGGGCTGCGCGGCCGGGGAGGGGCCGGCTTTGCCACCGGGCGCAAGTGGGCCGAGGTCCGCAAGGCCGCAGGCGAAATCAAGTATGTCATCTGCAACGCTGACGAAGGCGACCCCGGTGCTTTCATGGACCGTGCCGTGCTAGAGGGCAACCCCCACAGCGTGCTGGAGGGCATGATCATCGGCGCTTACGCCATCGGCAGCAACCAAGGCTACATTTATGTGCGCAACGAATATCCCATGGCCGTGGCCAATGTTGGGCTGGCCGTCGAGGCGGCACGGAGCTATGGCCTGCTGGGGGATGACATCGCCGGGTCGGGCTTGAGCTTTGATGTACAGATCCGGCGCGGCGGCGGGGCGTTTGTCTGCGGCGAGTCCAGCGCTCTGATGCAGTCACTGGAGGGTAACATTGGCGAGCCACGCGCCAAGTACGTGCACACCTCGGAAAAGGGGCTGTGGGAGCGTCCTAGCTGTCTGAACAACGTCGAGACCTGGGCCAACGTGCCGCTGATCATCAACCGCGGTGCGGAGGCCTATGCCCAGGTCGGCACCGAAGGGTCCAAGGGCACCAAGATCTTTTCGCTGGTGGGCAAAATCAACAACACCGGCCTGGTCGAAGTACCGATGGGCATTTCCCTGCGCGACATCATCTTTGAGATCGGCGGCGGCATCCCCGACGGCCGCCCCTTCAAGGCGGTGCAGACCGGCGGCCCGTCGGGCGGCTGCATCCCTGAATCGATGCTCGACCTGGCCGTGGACTTTGACGCGCTGGCCAAGGTGGGGTCGATGATGGGCTCCGGCGGCATGATCGTCATGGACGACCGGACGTGCATGGTCGATCTGGCCCGCTACTTTCTGGGCTTTCTGAAAGAGGAGTCATGCGGCAAGTGCGTGCCCTGCCGGGAAGGGATCGCGCGCAGCCTGGAGATCCTGACCCGGATCTGCAGCGGACAGGGGCGGCCCGGCGACATTGAGCTCCTCGAAGAACTGGGTGAGACATTGCAGGGCTTTTCCCTGTGCGCGTTGGGCAAGTCGGCGCCCAACCCAGTGCTGTCGACCATTCGCTATTTTCGTGACGAGTACGAGGCCCACATCAAGGAGCATCGCTGCCCGGCGGGGGTATGCAAACCGCTCATCCAGTACTGGATCGATCCCGATCTGTGCACCGGCTGCACCGCCTGTGTGCGGACCTGCCCGCAGCAGGTGATCAGCGGAGAGAAAAAGGCGCCGCACGTGATCGACCTGGCGCACTGCATCAAATGCGGCGCCTGCTACGAAGCCTGCCACTTTAATGCCATTGTGATACGCTCCGGCGAAGCTCAGCCCGCCCTGTCAGGCTCGTAGCATGGGAGGCAAAGTCGAGACTATGAGCGAAGAACGCATTCGAGTCACCATCGACGGCCAGGTAGCCCTGGTCGAGCCAGAAACGACCATCCTCCAGGCGGCCAAAGGGATGAACATAGAAATTCCCACCCTGTGCCACCACCCGGCCCTAGAGCCGTATGGCGCCTGCCGCCTGTGTACGGTGGAGATTGTGGGCAAAGGCTGGTCCCAGTTGGTCACGTCCTGCAACTATCCGATCCGGCGCGAGATGGAGATCCTCACCGCATCGGAGCGGGTGGTGCGCGGCCGGCGGATGATCATCGAGATGCTGTGGGCGCGCTGTCCCGACGCGCAGATCTTCCGCGACCTGGCAAACCAGTATGGCATCCAGCAACCGCGCTTTGAGCCCAAGAAAGGCGAGCTGTGCTACCTGTGCGGGCTGTGCGTGCGGATGTGCGATGAGCGGGTGGGTGCCCGGGCCATCAGTTTTGTCGGCCGCGGTGTGGACCGCGAGGTAGCGCCTCCGTTCTACAAGGTGTCCGATGCGTGCATCGCCTGTGGCGCCTGCGAGTTCGTGTGCCCTACCGGCGCCATCAAGGTCAGCGACATCACCGACAAGCCGATCCGGCCGCTGCCCCTCGAGTTCGACCTTGGCCTGCGCGGCCGGGGCAACATCACCATCCCCTTCCCGCAGGCGGTGCCCAACGTACCGGTGATCGATCGCGCGCACTGTCTCTATTTCCAGGCGGGGACCTGCCGCACCTGCGCAGAGTTCTGCCCGCCCAACTGCATCGACTATAGCCAAGAAGACGAGTTTATCGACGTCAACATCGGCGCCGTGGTCGTCGCTACCGGATTCGACCCGTTCGACGCCAGGCACAAGCCCGAGTTCGGTTACGGGCGCTATCGCAATGTCATCTCGGGGCTCGAGTTCGAGCGGCTGGCGTCAGCTTCTGGCCCGACGGCCGGTAAGATCAAGATCGACGGCAAGGTACCCAAAGAGATCGTCTTTGTCCACTGCGTTGGCTCGCGCGACAAGCAGGAAGGGGGTGAATACTGCTCTCGCATCTGCTGTATGTACACCGCCAAGCAGGCGCACCTGGCCCACGACAAGGTGTCCGGCGCCAACATCACCGTCTTTTACATGGACGTCCGCGCCTTTGGCAAGGGCTTTGAAGAGTTCTACGACCGGGTGCGGGCCGAGGGGATCACCTACCGGCGGGGCAACCCGTCCGAGATCTACCGCCGGGGCGAGCAGTTGATCGTCCGCGCCGAGGACACGCTGCTGGGCAGGACGGTCGAAGTGCCGGCCGACCTGGTGGTGCTGGCTACCGGCATCCAGCCACGGGCCGATTCGGACCAAGTAGCGGCGATGCTGGGCTTGGAAAAGGGGGAGGACGGCTTTTTCCAGGAACTCCATCCCGAGCTGCGCCCGGTGGACACGAAACGCAAGGGGATTTTCCTGGCCGGCACCTGCCAGGCGCCCAAGGACATCCCCGACACTGTGTCCCAGGCCAAGGCGGCCGCATCAGGCGCGATTGTGGAGTTGTCCCGGCTCAAGCGGGATTGGGAAAATGCTGGTAGGGCCGAAAAGGGGGAAGAATGAACAAAACGCCCAAGGCAGTGGAAGAAGCGCACACCGCTTACCAGGCTGGTGACCATGGGCAGGCGGCCCAGAAGAGCGTGCAGCAAGAACAATATGTGATAGATCATAAAGGAAGGAAAGTCGGTGTGATCCTTTCCCTCAAGCGGTACCAGCAGATAATGGAGGATCTGCACGACTTGGCCGTAGTTGCCGAGCGGCGCGGTGAACAGGCAGTCAGTCTGGAAGAGATGAAGCGGCGGTTGCGCGAAGATGGCCTCCTATGACATCATATTCAAGCCGTCTGTTGAGAAGGACTTTAGGTCCCTGCCCAAGTCCGTTATTGCTCGAGTGTTGGTGTGGATCGAGAGGCTGAAGGATGATCCGCTGCCTCGGCAGGCCATCAAGCTGGCCGATGCCGAACAGCTATATCGACTTCGTGTGGGCGATTATCGCATCGTGTATGAAGTTGATGCGCAAGCCAGACAGGTGACGATCCATTATGTCCGGCATCGGCGCGAGGTCTATCGCGGACTATGATTTGTCAGGTTTAGTTGCCAATTTATAGGGGGAAGCATGAAAGTTAACACCCAGGAATTCGCCAAGGAATTCACCCTGCTGGAATGCATCCAGTGTGGCCGCTGCACCGGCGGCTGCCCGGTGTCGATGAAAACCGCCCTCAACATCCGCAGCATCATCTACCAGGTCCTGCTCGACGCCGACATCGATCCACGGGAGATGGAAACACTGTGGGACTGCACCAACTGCCTGACCTGCACCATCCGCTGCCCCAAGGATATCCACCCCGCCGACGTGATCATCGGCCTGCGCGGCTATATCATCGGCGAAGGCAAGAAGGTGCCGCCCCGCGTCCGCGATGCGATGAAGAGCGTTTTTACCCGGGGCAACACCCTTGGCTTTGCCACCGAGGGCCGCGACGGCTGGACGGAAGGGCTCGACTTTGAGGTCAAGAACCTCCTCGAAGCCGGCGAGGCCGATCTCTTCTATTACCTGGGCTGCACCCCCGCCTATGACCCGCGCATCCAGCCGGTCAGCCGCGCCCTGGCCACTGTTTTTCGACGGGCCGGGCTCGATTTCGGCACCCTGGGCGTCGACGAGATGTGCTGCGGAAACGAGGTCCGGCGCATGGGTGAATCGGAAGGCTTTAGCTCGATGGTGGAAGAGGCCCACGAGATGTACAAAGAGTTCAAGGCCCAGCGCATGGTGACGGTCTCGCCCCACTGCTTCAACGCCTTCAAGAACGAGTATGGCGACATGCCCTTCCAGGTGCAGCACTATACCCAACTGCTGGTGGAGCTGCTGGACCAGGGCAAGCTGAAACTGAGCAACGAGGTCCGCAAGAAGGTCACCTACCACGACCCCTGCTTCCTGGGCAAGCACAACGGCATCTACGACGAGCCGCGCGCTATTTTACAGGCGATCCCCGGCCTGGAGTTCGAGGACCTCGACCGCTCGCGCGAGCGGAGTGTGTGCTGCGAAGGGGGCGGCGGCCGGATGTGGGCCGAGGGAACCAACATTGAGGACCGGCTGGCCCACCAGCGGGTGCGCGATGCGGTGGATCTGGGCGCCGAGGTGCTGGCCGTGGCTTGCCCGTTCTGCTTGCTGACCCTGGAGGATGCGGTCAAGATCCTGGGGCTCGACGACAAGATCAAGGTCATGGACATTATGGAACTGGTGACTCAGGCCATGTGACGGGCTAGGAGGCGAGATGCCATCCAAAATCGGTGTTTATATCTGCCATTGTGGGATCAATATCGCGGCCACCGTGAATTCGGAGGAGGTGGCTGCCTACGCAGCGACGCTGCCCAACGTGGCCGTGTCTCGCGACTATATGTACATGTGCTCCGACCCGGGGCAGGAGATGATCAAGCAGGATATCCGTGACTATGGTCTGAACCGCGTTGTCGTCGCCTCTTGCTCGCCGCGCATGCACGAGACCACCTTCCGCACGGTCGTCCAGGATGTGGGCGTCAACCCCTACTTTTTCGAGATGGCCAACATCCGAGAGCAGTGCTCGTGGGTCCACCCCGACCGCGAAGTGGGCACCGAAAAGGCCAAGGAGCTGGTGGCGGGCACTGTGGCCAAGGCCGACCTGCTGGAAGCGCTCCAGGAACGTGAGGTGAAGGTCACCCGCGCCGCCCTGGTTATCGGCGGCGGCATCGCCGGCCTTGAGGCGGCACTGGACATCGCCGACGCCGGCCACCAAGTCTACCTGATCGAGCGACAGCCCAGCCTGGGTGGGCGGATGGCCCAGCTCAACAAGACCTTTCCCCGCATGGAGGAGGCCGGCGCGCTGGTGGTGTCGGAGATGCAGCGGGCCATGGAACACCCCAACGTGGAGGTGATGGCCTACAGCGATGTGGCGAATGTCGAGGGCTATATCGGCAATTTCCAGGCCACCGTTGTCCACAAGCCGCGCTTTGTCGATCCTGCCCGGTGCACCGCCTGCGGCAAGTGCGCCGAGGCGTGCGTGCTAGCCGGCCAGGTCCCCGACGACTTTCAGATGAGCCTGGGCCGGCGGGCGGCCATTTACCAACCCTTCCCCCGAGCGCTGCCGCCGACCTACACCGTCGATCCGACCCATTGTCTCCTGTTGAAGGACGGCCAGTGCAAAGAAGGCCCGCCCTGCGCCACCGCCTGCCCGGAAAAGGCCGTCGATTTCAGCCAGCAGCCACAGGAGGCCAAGCTCACCGTGGGGACCATCATCGTGGCCACCGGCTACGATCCGTTCGATGCCAGGCGCAAGCCCGAGTTTGGCTATGGCCGCTACCCGGGCGTCCTGTCGGCTCTCGAATTCGAACGACTGGCTGCAGCCGACGGGCCGACCGGCGGCCGCATCGTAGTGGAAGGCAAGGAGCCGAAGCGGGTGGTGTTCATCCACTGCGTCGGCTCGCGCGACAAGCAGTTGGGCAACCCCTACTGCTCGCGGGTGTGCTGCATGTACACCGCCAAGCAGGCCAACGTCATCAAGGATCAGATTCCCGACGCCGACGTGACCGTGTTCTATATGGACGTGCGGGCCTTTACCAAAGGCGGCGAAGAGTTCTACGACCGGGCCCGGGCGCGCGGCGTCCGCTACCGGCGCGGCAATCCGTCCGAGATCTACCGCCGTGGCGATCACCTGGTGGTCCGCTCCGAGGACACCCTGTTGCAGCGGACCGTCGAGGTGGAAGCCGATCTGGTCGTCCTGGCCGTCGGCCTGGAGCCGGGCAAGTCAGGCACCGAGGTGTCCAAGATGCTCAAGCTGGCCTGCACCGGCGACGGCTTTATGGCCGAAGCCCACCCCAAGCTCCGCCCGGTTGACACTACCAGCGACGGCATCTTCCTGGCCGGCACCTGCCAGGGTCCCAAGGATATCCCCGACACAGTGGCCCAGGCCAAAGCAGCCGCCGCCTCGGCGCTCATCCCGCTGTCGCTCGGCATGGCCAAAGTGGAGGCCATCACCAGTTCGATCCTACAGGAGCTGTGCGCCGGCTGCGGCCTGTGCGAGACGGTGTGCACCTACGGCGCGTTGAGCTTGCACCCCTGGCGGGGAGTTATGACCATCAATGAGGTGTTGTGCAAGGGCTGTGGCGCCTGCTCGGTGGCCTGCCCCTCAAAGGCGATCACCCTGGGGCATTTCACCCAGAAGCAGACGCTGGCCATGCTGGATGCAATGTTGGCGTGACGGCAATGAATACAAGCACCGGAACAGATCAAGCCGCTGAACTGATTGAAGAGGGCATCGCTGCCCTGATATCTGGCCGCAAGGCACAGGCCAGGCTGCTGCTGGGACAGGCGCTGGAGGCAGATCCACACTCAGAAAAAGGGTGGCTATGGCTCTCAGGAGCCGTAGAAACCGACGAGGAAAGGCGATTTTGCCTCAGACAGGTGCTGTCTATCAACGAATGGAATCCTGCGGCGCAAAAAGGGTTGAGAGAAATGGGACCAGGGTTTGCGCGATCTCCCATTCCACCATCCGCCACTATGGCGAGACCAGAACCACTCGCCATTGCTGCGGAACCCGAGCTGCCCACTACCACGGAACCAGAACCACCCACCGGCGGAGCACCTGCATGGTCTGAGTGGAGGCAAGAAGCGGATTCAACTGCAGCCACAGAAAGCCCCGTACCAAAGACCTGGCTTATCGTGGCAGCCATCTTGGCCGCAGGTATTATCGTAGGGCTTGCATTGTTGTTTGTCATTAACACAGGTATCTTGGGAAAATGACAGGCTCGATGCAGGATGTTCATAGATTCTATGTCGAGGAGGGAGTATGAACTCAATCGTCTGTCTGAAAGAGGTACCGGACACCGAAACGCGCATTGAGGTCCGGAACGGCGCGATCATCGAAGAGGGGATCCAGTATGTGGTCAACCCCTACGACGAGTTCGCCCTGGAGGAGGCGCTCAAGTGGCAGGAGACGTTCGGCGGCAAGGTGACCCTGGTCAGCCTGGGGCCGGAGCGGGCGCGTGAGAGCATCCTCAAAGGCCTGGCCATGGGCGCCGACGAGGTCTATCACCTGGCCGAAGACGCCTTCCAGGGCGGCGACGCCTACGCCACGGCCAAAGCGCTGGCCGCGGCCATCGCCAAGCTGGGCGAGTACGACGCCATCTTTTGCGGGCGGCAAGCCGTCGACGACGACAACGCCGCCGTTGGCGCCATGCTGGCCGAGATGCTCAACCTGCCCCACGTTTCGATGATCACCAAGCTAGAGATCGCCGAGGACGCCAAATCAGCGCAGGCTGAGCGGGAGGTCGAAGGTGGCAAGGAGGTGATCCACACCTCGTTGCCGGCGGTCTTTACCGCGCAAAAAGGGCTCAACGAGCCCCGTTACCCGTCGTTCAAGGGCATCCGCATGGCGCGCACCAAACCGTTCAACACCTGGAGCGTAGCCGACCTGGGCCTGGACCCCGGCAGCGTCGGCGCAGCCGGCGCCCTGCTGGAAGTGGTGGACATCATGCCGCCGCCTGAACGCCCGGCGGGCCGCGTCATCCCCGGCGAGCCGGCCGACGCAGCCAAAGAGGTGGTCCGGCTGCTGCGCGAAGAAGCAAAGGTCATCTAGGAGGCGAACGATGGGCAATATCCTGGTTTTTGCAGAACAGCGGGACGGCGTCCTGAAAAAGGTCGCCTTTGAGATGTTGGGACTGGGCAGCCAACTGGCCGCCGGCCTGGGCGGCACCGTCGAGGCGGCGCTGCTGGGCTCGGGGCTGGGCGACCTGCCCGACACACTGGCCCAGTACGGCGCGGCCAAGGTCTATGTCGCCGACGACCCAGCCCTGGCCAAATATTCCGGCGAGGGCTATACCAATACGCTGGCCGCCCTCATCGGCAAGATCCAACCGGCGGTCGTCCTGGTCGGCGCCACCTTCATGGGCAAGGACCTGGCGCCCCGCCTGGCCGCGCGGCTGGGGGTCGGCCTGGCCGCCGATTGCATCGCCTTTGCCGTCGACGGCGGCAACCTGGTGGCCACGCGCCCCATCTTTGCCGGCAAGGCATTGTCAAAGGTCAAGCTGCTCCGCACGCCGCAGATGGCGACGGTGCGGCCCAATGTGCTGCCGGCTCCCCAGCCCGATGCGGGCAAGAAGGCGGTAGTAGAGCCGATAGCCGCCGACGCGAGCACCGTCCGGGCCAAGGTCGTGGACGTGGTCTCTGCCGGCAAGGGTGAGGTCGACGTCGCCGAAGCCGAGACGATCGTCTCGGGCGGGCGCGGCGTGGCCGGCCCCGACGGCTTTGCCCCGATCCGCAGCCTGGCCAAGACGCTCGGGGCCGCGGTCGGCGCATCGCGCGCCGCGGTCGACGCCGGCTGGATCGAGCATTCGCACCAGGTCGGCCAGACCGGCAAGACGGTGACCCCCACCCTGTACATCGCCTGTGGCATCTCCGGGGCCATCCAGCACCTGGCCGGGATGCGCACCTCCAAGGTGATCGTCGCCGTCAACAAGGACCCCGAGGCACCGATCTTAAAGGTGGCGAGCTACGGCATCGTCGGCGACCTGTTCACGGTCGTGCCGCTCCTGGAAAAGGAGATCAAGGCGCTGCTGGCCGAATAGAAACAGCGAATCGAGAAAAAGACTTCGATGTTTCCAGAACATCGAAGTCTTTTTTTCTATTGAGCTTGAGGCCTTGATCCCCCTCAGCTTGAGTCTGGCATAGACAGGAGAATGCTCTGAACCCTGGCCGCAATCTCGTTCATCCTGTCTTCACTTACCCGTTCTTCCTCAGGCACACCCAGGTAGCCGAACACTCTCACGCTGCGACGGTCTTCCGGTTGATCCGCCATACGGGGCACGATGTGAAAGTGGACATGAGGATGGTCTTCATGCTCGGCGAATTGAATCACATAAGTCTTGATACAACCGGTGACCTCTCTGAGGGCTATCGAAGCTCGGCGCACCAACCTCCCCAGCTCTATCGCCTCGTCATCGGTAAGCTCGTCAATTGCTTCGACATGCCGCCGCGCCACCAACACCAGCCATCCGGGGAGCGCGGTATTGTAGCTGTGCACCAGATCCCAGAATTGGGCTCGCCGTATGCAGTCCCACAGTGGGACGTCGCCAGCGTCGCGCCGGTTGACAAGCTCACAGGTCATACACCGTTTCATGGTATGTCCAGTCCTCCTATCTTTATCCGGCCGCCCGAAATGCGCTGCCGTTCAGGTGGCAGGTACAGTTCAGCAGGGCAAGGCGGACCCCGCGCGGGCCGAGATCGACGATGCTGAGCGAGGTATTGTCAAAGCGGAAGGGCAACGGCCGGCGGGGAGTTAGGTGCAAGAAGTGAGCCAGGATCATGTTCAGGCTGCCGCCGTGGGAAACCACAGCCACCGTTTCGTCCTGCTGATGGCTCGACGCGATGCCGGCTGCCATGGAGGACAGCCGCTCTTGAAAAGCAGCGAGACCCTCTTCGCCGGGGATGACCACGGGCTCTTTGTCCTGGTGCATGCTGCGCCATATCTCTGGGTACAGGGTTTCCAGCTCACGCCAGATAACCCCGCCAAGCACGCCATTGTCGTACTCGCGCAGCCGGGCGTCCAGAGTGACCTGGGTGCCCAGACCGGCGGCCAGGATGCCGGCCGTCTCGGCGGCGCGGCTCAGGTCGCTGCTGTAGATGACAGTTGGTTTCCATCCCTCGCCCTGCAGACGGGCCAGCAGCGCCCGCGCCTGGTCACGCCCGCGATCGCTGAGAGGCGAGTCGAATTGGCCCTGCATCCGGCCTTCGGCGTTGCCCACCGATTCGCCGTGACGGATCAGAAGCAGTTTCACAGGCTCCTCCCACTTGTGTTGGTCGTACATCCTTGGCCGGCGCCGTCGCCGGTATGGTCAGCTGCCCTGAACTCTATCAAGAAACCTCTGCCCAAGAGCTTCTAGCCCAAACGAAAGGTCATGGCTGCCAGCGATAACGGCGGCAGCTCGATCTCGGCCCGGCCGGCCGCGATTCGCACATCCTCGACGGGCCGTGGCTTGACCAGGTCGGGCTGCTCGAACGAGTTGGCCGCCTTTGGGCCCGGCCCGGTGAGCAGCTCGCCGCTGACCAGCGCGGCAATGCCCCGGTCGGCCAGATCCACCCGGACCAAGGCAGGCTCATCGAGGCTGCGGTTGACCGCAAAAACGTGCAGCTCGCCGCCGGCCAGGATGGCGCTGGCGTCGATAAAGCTCACCCTGCCGTTCGTCGCCCCTTCGTAAGCCGGGCCAGTTACTGCCGGTTGGAGTGAGACCCCTTCGCGCCGCCGTGAGATCATCTCGAAGGGGTAAAAGATCGACTGGATCAGCAGCTCATCACCACGCGTCAGGATCGGCGCAATGATGTTAACAATCTGGGCGATGTTGGCGATCTTGACCACGTCGGCGTGCCGGATAAAGCTGTTCAGAAAACCGGCTACGACGAGCGCATCTTCCAGGTTGTACACCTCTTCGATCAAGTGCGGCGCGAACCGGCCTTCACCGTCCATCTGCATATTCTTGTACCAGACGTTCCACTCGTCGAAGCAGAGGTAGGCGCGGTGCTTGCCGCCCGGCGATGGGCGGCGCGTCCTGGCCTGCACGAACCGGCAGGCGGCGTCCATCTCTTCGATCTGGCGGTCGACCGAGTTGGTGATGGCCAAAAAGTCGGGCGTGTCGCCGGCGTGATTGCCCACGTAGCGGTGCAGGCTGATGTAATCGGCCAGATCGCCCACATATTCCAGCACCTGCCGGTCCCAGTCCATGTAGGTGTCCATGCCCACGCCGCACGAGCCGCACACCACCAGCTCGATCGACCGGTCGACGTCTTTCATCATCTTGGCCGCCTGCTGGGCGCGAACGGCATATTGGTCGGCCGGGACGTGTCCCAACTGCCAGGGGCCGTCCATCTCGTTGCCCAGGCACCACAGCTTGACCGCGTGCGGCTGGGCGCTACCGTTGGCAGCCCGCATATCGGCGTACCGCGTCCCGCCGGGGCAGTTGCAGTACTCCACCCAGTTGCGCGCCTCCTCGGGCGTGCCTGTGCCGAGGTTCACGGTGAGCATCGGCGTCCAGCCCATCTTGCGGCACAGCCCGATATACTCGTCGGTGCCAAAGCTGTTCGGCTCGAGGCTCTGCCAGGCCAGCTCGCGGAGGGTGGGCCGCTGCTCGCGCGGGCCTACGCCGTCCAGCCAGTGATAGCCTGACGCAAAGTTGCCGCCGGGATAGCGCATGGCGGTCATCTTGAGCCGGCGCAGGGCGTCCATCACGTCCACGCGAAAGCCATCTTTGTCGGCGTGGGCGCTATTGGGATCGTACACGCCCTGGTAGACGGCGCGCCCCATGTGCTCCAAAAAGCCTCCAAACAGGCGCGGATCAACGGCGCCGATCTGGAACCTGGTGTGAAGGGTTATAGTGGTTGCATCCATCGCTTTTGGTGGAACCTTTCTTGGACAAACTATACATCAAATGGCGCCCCGGAGTTTTCACCATTGAACCGCATAGATTTCCAGATGCATCTTGGCCCATTCTATACCATTTCTCACTTCTTTTGGCCAAGGGAGCAAACGCTCTCCGTCGAGGTGGTTCTTTTGAATATACTTTGCAAACATGGCGATGATGGCTGCCGAATCCTGCTCTGCCCACTTCTGCCAGGTATCCATTCCCATCTCATAGTAGATCTTGGCCCGAATGTGCCGCAGGTTCTTGCCCGTGCGACAATAATCACACAGCTTGACGACCTCATCGGCTGTGGCGATATCCATGTTGGCTCCAGAGGCCAGCTCCTCTCGCTGTGAAGGCGTCTGCCCTGCCGATATTACCGCCAATTGATCGGCCAGGCCAATTCGGGAAAAGGCATCCAGGCGATCCTGTTTGCCCCGGAACTGCTGAATCTCGTCCAGAGAGACCGATTTGGGAAGCCACAGCTCGATATCGTGATTCAGGATGCGAAGCGTCTCTTTTGGTATGCCCGTTTGTTCGCTCAGCTTCTTGGAGCGTGACGGAGTTTTTGTCGCCCGCAAGAGATCGCTGAATTTGAGGGCGCCATTTTCCGCCAATATCGGCATCGCCCTCCTGATTTCCGCCAGATGCTCATCCCGCCCCCAGTATATGATCCCCAAAGAGGTGGTCGTTCCATCGGGAAAGGTTATCGGCTTGTTGAGCCTCTGATAGAACTCGACCAACCTGTCGACGGGTAAATCATAGGCATCGAATATTGCACTCATTTTGATTCCCCATTTCCAACAGCCCACCATCCACCAAACGGAAGCTTTCCGTGCATCTCCTGTCCGGTCCAGATCAAAGCCGGTTCACTTTCCATGGGGCTAGCGCAGACTGACCAGGTTCTACTCGTGAAGTGAGATCAGAGGCGCGCCGCTCCTGGCACGTCTGCTGGAGCGGCCGGCTGGGTGTCATCGTCCCACGTGCCTGGCACCGGCAGCGGCGAAAAAGGAAAACCTTGTCTGGCCCTTTCATGCGCTCGGGGCAGGACCAGAGGCAAGGCTGCCAAGGCGGCGGCAATCAACTCCGGGATCGTGTGCATCAGTGTCGAATAGCTCTTGTCGCCAAGGTCAAAGTGAGGATTGGCATCCTTGACCAAATCGCCGATTCGACCACAGGCGTGAGCGCAGGACCAAAGACCTTTTCCCGCTTTGTGCGGTACATCGTGAAAGCCAACAGCGATATTTATATAGAAGCGCCATGGTTCTTCTCTCGAGTTCCAGGAGCTTCCCTGGAAATCTACTATCTCCGTCCTGTCCCCGTTTTCGCGAACAAAGCGATGCCCTTCTTTGTGAAAACCCAAGGGCTTCATCGTTGTCTTGTGCAGCTCGGTAAAGAACCTGGAGATTAGTGGCCTCATTCTGTTCCTCAGGCAGGGCTGAATACTGGACTCCCTGAATAGATCATAGCATGATACCCTTATCAAGTCAACTTGAGCACAAAAGGCAAGAAGGTGTTGCTTTCTGTGCCAGATTGTAGTATCATGTAGGCACATAGAATAGAGCCGAGAAGGGCCGTAGACATGTCTCAGAATTGGAAACGTTGGGTTGGCGCTCTGCTGTGGATGGCGATGCTCTTTGGGCCGGCGCTTGGCGCCGTGGCCCAGGAGGCGCGCCACGTCGACGTGCTCCAGATCGAGGGCGCCGTCACGCCGATCATGATCAGCTACATCGAGCGCGGCATCCGCACCGCTGAGGCCGACGGAGCGGAGGCGTTGATCGTCGAGCTGAATACGCCCGGCGGCCAGATCGACCTGATGAGCAAGATCGTCCAGTCGATACTCGACTCTGACGTGCCGGTAGTCGTGTATGTCTATCCCAAGGGCGCCTATGCCGCTTCGGCCGGGACGCTGATTACCCTGGCCGGCCACGTCGCCGCCATGGCGCCGGACACAACCATCGGCGCGGCCAGCCCGGTCAGCAGCGAGGGCGAAGACCTAAGCGAAACGATGGAAACCAAGGTCAAAGAGGACCTAAAGGCCCAAGCTCGGACACTGACCGCACGGCGCGGCGAGCAGGCTGTGGCCTGGGCCGAATCGGCGATCGAGGAGGCCAAGGCCGCCACGGCCCAGGAGGCCCTGGATCTGGGGGTGATCGATTTCGTTGCCGCCGATCCGGATGAGCTACTCGGCCAGCTCGATGGTTTCAAGGCGACCGTCAACGGCCGGGAAGTGGTGCTGCACACGGCCGGCGCGCAGATCACAGATCTGCCGATGACGGCCGTCGAGCAGCTCCTGCACATCGTCACGAATCCGACGATCGCTTTCATTCTGTTGACGATCGGCCTCAACGCCATCCTGTTCGAGCTGTCCAGCCCGGGCGGCTATGCGGCCGGCATCGTCGGTGTGATCTGTCTGCTGCTGGCCTTTTATTCCCTGGGGGTGCTGCCGGTGAACTATACCGGGCTGATCTTTATCGCCCTGGCCTTTGTGCTCTTTGTGGTGGATATCAAAGCGCCCACCCACGGGGTGCTGACTGCGGGTGGGATCGCTTCGCTCATCGCCGGGGCGCTGATCCTGTTCAACTCACCCCTCTACCGCGTGTCGCTGACCGTGGTGGTGGCGGTGGCCGCGACCACCGGCCTGTTCTTTGCCTTTGCCATCGCCAAAGTGGTCCGCGCCCAGACGTGGCCGGTAGCCACCGGCCGCGAGGGGTTGATCGGCCGCCTGGCCGAGGCGCGCACGCCGCTCGATCCCGACGGCAGCGTCTTTGTCTGGGGCGAGCTCTGGCGTGCTACGGCAGTCGATGGCCCCATTGACCAAGGGGAACAGGTGGAGGTCGTGGCCGTGGAAGGGCTCCGGATGACAGTCAAAAGGGCCCCCAAATAGGAGCCCTTCTGACAGGCGACTTTCGAATCAAAACAACGGATCTACCCAGGCTTACCCGGCACCTGGTGGCACGTCCGGCAGCGGGCTTCGTACGATTCGCTGCCGCCGACCAGGATGATCGGCTCGTCGTAGCCGGCCGGCAGGTCGTTGATCAGGCGCTGAGTGCGGCTGGCCGGCGCCCCGCACACCACACAGATCGCCTGCAGCTTGGTCACTTCTTCGGCTTCGGCCATCAGCAGCGGCATGGGGCCAAACGGCTCACCCTTGAAATCCATGTCCAGGCCGGCGGCGATGACGCGCAATCCACGCTGGGCCAGATCTCGGCAAACATCCGACAGCTCCCAGTCAAAGAACTGGGCCTCGTCTACGGCCACAACGTTCGTATCAGGCTCCAGGCGATCCAGGATCTCGCGGGCATGGGCCACCGGTATGGCCTCCCAGGCCAGGCCGTCGTGAGACGAAACCTTTTCGACCTGGTAACGGATGTCTATTTGCGGCTTGAAGACCTGGACCTTTTGCTTGGCGATCCGGGCGCGGCGAACGCGGCGGATCAGCTCCTCTGTCTTGCCGCTGAACATGCTGCCGCATACTACCTCGATCCAGCCTCCGTTGTAGCTATGGCGCATCGGTATCACCCTCCCAAAATTAAAGGGGGGCAAAGTGGTGACTCTGCCCCCCTGATCGGCCTTTTGGCTGTCTAGCCTTCCTCTTTGATTTCGGCCCGCTTTTCCAGCCGGCGCATGAAGCGGTCGACCTGGCCGGCGGTGTCGACGATGCGCTGCTCGCCGGTAAAGAAAGGATGGCAGGCCGAGCAGACGTCGGTGTGGATCACCTTCTTCGTCGCCCCGGTCGTCCAGGTATTGCCGCAGGCGCAAATGACCGCGGCGTCCAGAAAATACTGAGGATGGATCTTTTCTTTCATCGTTTACCCCTCACTCGTCGCTGCCACGACCGGCTCCGAGTAGACGCTTATCTGCCGGCGCTTGTCGCGGATTATCTCAAACTTGACGTACCCATCGACGGTAGCAAAGAGGGTATAGTCGCGGCCCACGCCCACGTTGATACCCGGCTTGAACTGGGTGCCCCGCTGCCGGACGAGGATGCTGCCGGACGTCACCTTTTCGCCGTCGAATCGCTTCACACCCAACCGCTTGGATTGGCTATCGCGGCCGTTGTGCGAGCTACCTCCACCTTTTTTGTGCGCCATCTCTCACTATCCTTCCTAACCTGTATCCTACGCAACGATCTCGTCGATCTTGAGCCTGGTATGATGCTGGCGGTGCCCTAGACGGCGCCGGTAGCGGTTCTTGTTGTGGTACTTGAAGATGATGACCTTGAGGCCCAGAGCCTGGCGAGTCACCGTCGCCCGGACCTTGGCACCTTCTACCACGGGCTGCCCAACGCGAACCTTGGCGCCGTCGGCCACCATGAGCACCTGGCTCAGCTCGACCTGCTCGCCAACCTCTTGGGGCAGCTTTTCGACTTCGATGGAATCGCCCGGGCTGACCCGGTACTGCTTATTACCTGTCTGGACAATGGCATACATGGGACCTTGCCTCCAACATTTGACATCAACAGGCGGTGGAACCCAGGCCAGCCAGATTCCGCCGCCCCCTCAGCGGCCTGAGATTATACCACGATTCAGCTAGTTGTCAAACTGAAAGTGGAGCATGATCCGTTCGGCGGTGTGGGGCAGCAGCGACAGGCCCAACGCGTCCAGGACCTCGTCGGGGCGGCCGGCGCCCTGCTGGCTGGCCAGCAGCCGCATGGTCAGGATCCGCTCATCACTTGACTCACCGCCTAGAGTGACCGAGACGCTGTGGATGAGGGGCCGGAGATCGTAGGCCTGCTGCTCTCCTTTGTGCAGCCGGCGGCGGGGCAGGGTGGGCGCGCCCAAGAGCGCCTCGACCCGGGCCTGGATCGCCGCGAGCGGCTCGGACGTGCGCACCACGGCCTGATAGTCGGCAGCGCACACCAGCGATTGGAGCGCGGGCACCTTTAGATCCACCTCGACTGCGTCCAGGATCTCCAGGCCGGGCGGCGAAACGGCCTGCAGCCGGGCCAAGGCCTCCTCAGGCGCCAACGGCTGCACCAGCCACACGTCCAACAGCTCTGCCCGGCCGGTGACCCCCACCGGCAGCCCGGCCGCGATCTGAAAGCGGGGGCGAGGATTGAACCCCTGCGAGTAGAGGAGCGGCAGCCCGGCGCGGCGAAAGATCCGCTCCCACGCCCGCGTCAGGTCCAGGTGCGAAATATACTTGAGCGCCGCCCTCTTGGCGAACTTGAATCGGAGCCGCTGCCTGAGCGCCTGGTCGCCGGTCACTGGGGTTGTATCATCTGTCATCGTTCATAGCCCTACGGGCAAGCCCACGCCCCGCTTGCCACCGAGGTCCGCTCCTGGCGGAAGGCGCTCAAAATCCCGCACGCGCCGCACTGCTCGCGGCAGTCCGGATGGGTCTCTAGCCGCAGCGCCGCCTGGTAGTCATCGGCCAGGTACTCTTTGGTCACGCCGACATCCACGATATCCCAGGGCAGAACCTCATCCAGTGAACGGGGCCGCCGGGCGTAGGAGTCGGGATCCAAGCCGGTCTCGACAAAAGCCTGGCGCCATGCCTCGGCCTTGAACTGGTCGCTCCAGCCGTCAAAATGGGCGCCCAGTTGCCAGGCGCGGTGGATCACCGCTCCCAGCCGCCGGTCGCCCCGGCACAGCGCGGCTTCCAGTAATGTCTCACGCGGGTCGTTCCAGTTCAGCTTTAGCCCCGGCCCGCGCAGGTTTTCCTGCAATACCGCCTGCTGGGCTCGAATATCGGCCTCGGCGGCCAGCGGCAGCCACTGGAAGGGGGTGTGCGGCTGGGGCACCAGCGTCGACACTCCGACGTTCACCTGGGCCTTGCGGCCAATGGCCCGCGCGCCGGCCGCCCGCACCCGCCGCGCCAGGCCGGCGATGGCGGCCACATCCTCCAGGGTCTGGGTGGGATGGCCGATCATGAAATACAGCTTGATCGTCTTCCACCCCCGGCTGTAGACCTCCTCGGCCACGGCCAGGAGATCGGCGTCGGCGATCGGCTTGTTGATGACGCTGCGCAGCCGCTCGCTGGCCGCCTCTGGGGCGAAGGTAAAGTTCGAGCGCCGGCCGGTGGCCTGCAACTGCTCCATCAGCCCTACCGACACCGATTCGATGCGCAGGCTGGGCAGCCCGATCGACAGGCGCTGATTGCCATAGCGGACAGCCAGCTCGCGGACCAGGGGCTCGATCTGGGTATAGTCGCTGGAGCTTAGCGACAGAAGCGCCACCTCCTCAAAGCCAGAGCTGGCCACCATCGCTTCTATGGCGGCAAGGATCTCGCCGGCCGCACGCTCGCGCACAGGCCGGTAGACCATCCCCGCCTGGCAGAAGCGGCAACCCCGCCCGCAGCCGCGCTGGATCTCGATCGCCGCCCGGTTGTGGACGGTGTCGATGTAGGGCACCAGCGGCCTGGTCACCGGCGGCGGCAAGGCGGCGACGATCCGCTTGCGCACCGGCAGGCGCGCTTCAGGCACAGTGGGCCTCACCTCGGCCACAGTGCCGTCAGGATGATAGGTTACCTCATAAAAACGGGGGACATAGATTCCCGGGATCTCGGCCAGGCGCCGCAACAACGCTTCACGGGACCAGCCGCGACGCTTGCCCTCACGGAGCG
This sequence comes from Anaerolineae bacterium, assembly GCA_034429215.1. Classification (GTDB taxonomy): domain Bacteria; phylum Chloroflexota; class Anaerolineae; order JAAYZQ01; family JAAYZQ01; genus JAFGOG01. The sequence goes on from DAOUGI010000125.1 coordinate 20,256, forward strand.
CGCAGGTCAGCTCGACGACCAGATCCTCGCCCTCGCCCACGGCCCAGGCGTCGATAAAGTCGGCCAGCGGCTCGGGGTTGTAGGCGGCGCTCCCGCCGGCAATGACCAGCGGATGGCGCTCGTCGCGCTCGGCGGCCAGGAGCGGCAGCCCGGCGAGGTCGAGCATGGTCAGGACGTTGGTGTACAACTGCTGGTAGGGCAGACTAAAGCCGATGGCGTCGAATTGGGCCAGCGGCCGGCGGCTTTCCAGGCTAAACAGGGGCAGCCCGGCTGCGCGCATGGCCCGCTCCATGTCCACCCACGGCGCATAGACCCGCTCGGCCAACACGCCGGACTGGGCATTGAGGATGTCGTACAGGATCGCCAGCCCCAGGTTCGACATGCCGATCTCGTAGGTCTCGGGAAAGGCCAGGGCCCACCGCACGTCGCAGGCGTCCCAGTCCTTCACTATGCTGTTCCACTCGCCGCCCGTGTAACGCCCTGGCTTGGTCACGGTCGGCAGGATGCGGTCCAGGAGATCATCCATACTCGAGCTATCCGTTTAGTATGACTTACGGAATTATACCACGAGTCACCCGGTGGCTGAAACAGAAGAGCCGGCGATCCCGTTTGAGGATTTATTGGCGAGGAAGGGGGATGGTGCCCCGGACCGCCGTGCCGCCGGTTGCGCGCGGCTCAAAGGCCAACGTCCCTCCCAGCAGCGACACCCGGTCGGCCATGGACTGCAGGCCATAATGCCCGCCAGCCACCAGATCTGCCAAAGAAAAGGGGGGCAGCCCACAGCCGTCGTCGGCGATCTCGAACAACAGGCGATCCCCCTCCCGGCGCAGCCGCATCTCGATGCGCGACGGATCGGCATGGCCGACCGCATTGTCCACCGCCTGTTGAAAAACGCGGTACAGCTCGGTCTGGGCGGCACGGTCCAGGCAGCCCTCCAACCCCTCCCCGGCCTCCAAGACGACCGCCACGCCGCGGCGGGCCTGTACCTGTTGAGCCAAGCCGCCCAAGGCCGTGACCAGGCCCCGGGCGGCGACGATCTCTGGCGTCAGGTTGCTGCGGATAGCGGTCAGCTCCTCGGCCGTCTCTTGCAGCGCCGCCCGGCCGGCGCCGACCAGCTCCGCGGCGCGGGAGCCGGGCGTCACCTGGCGTTCCAGGCTGGCCAGGGTGAATTTGAGCCCGGTCAGCCGCGATTGGACGGCATCGTGCAGGTCGGCGCCGATCCGCTTCCGCTCGGCTTCCTGGGCTTGGGTGATGCGGCGGGGCACCCGGCGCAGATCCTCCACCTGCTCCAGCATAGCCAGCGTCAGCGCCGTCTGCTGAGCGACGATCTGGAGCATCTCCTTCTCCTGCGCGTGCGGAACTTCGCCCATCTCCTTCTCGCCCAACAGCAGGCAGCCGATGGTCCGTTCCTGCCAGACGATCGGCAGCCGCTCGGCGGCGGGCCGGTCCTCCAACGCCTCCAGGCCGGCGCCCTGCGCCGGATCGAGGCCGGCCGGCAGAACGCCGGCCTGGGCAACAGACTGCACACCGTCCGCCTGTACCGCCCACAAGGCTACATAAGTCCGGTGGAGCTTTTGCTGAAGGGTGCGGACAATGGCTACAGGCAGTTGATCCAGGCGGCCCGCCGTGGCCGCGCCGGCCGACCGGTACAGATCGTTCAGCACGGAATAGAGATAGGTCTCGGGGAAGAGGAAGCGGGCCAACGGGCGGCGCAGCGGCGTATCAAACCGCCAGAAGAGGCTGGTAAGCACCGCGCCAGCCAGCACATAGAGCGGGTTGATACGCCAGCCCACAATCAGATTGAGAAACATGATCAGGGCGTAGGCCAGCAGGAGGGTCAGCGCGCCCACCGCCAATGACACCGCCCACGTCTGCGGCAAGGCGAACAGCTCGTAACGCATGATGGCATACGCCACTGCCAGGGCAAAGAACAAGGCCATGTAGTAGCTGAGGGTCGGATCCCACGTGGTCGGCATGCCTCGGATCAGCAAGGGGATCAGCGGCGCCAGGATCCCCAAGCCCACCCCGTAAGCCAGGATCTTGATCTGCTGGCGCACTCGGGTCGACTGCTGCGTGCGATACAGGTACACGTAGCGGATCAGGCTAAACAGCAGAGCCACGACCATGTAAACGGCGATGGCCTGAAACGCCCAACTGCCTATCTTCCGCTCGGCAGCACCAGCGTACCCGCCATGGGTCATCTCGTAGACGTAGGAGTAGCTCATGGCCATGACTATCGGGGTCGCAGCCACGTACCACAGGTAGCGGTAGCGAAACAGCCGCGATCTCCTGTCTTCGACGGGAAAGATCGTGACCAGGTGACCGGCGAGTGCCCCCAGGAGAGGATAGACCACGCCATAAGGGAGCAAACTGGCGATAGGCACTACTGCCAGACTAAAGACCTCGGTGGTGAATACGCCCAGCGCCAACAGGGAAAACCCCACCGTCGTCAGGCCAAACACCCGATTGGCGCTTGCCTGGGGCTTGGCCTGGTAGACGGCAAAGCCCAGCAGCCACAGCGCCAGGCCGGGGATAAAGTAGGGCAGTTTGGCCTCGCCGAACTCCTGCCAGCCGAACCGGATGAGAGGCAGATCCGCCTCCCACTGCCGGCCGTCTCGCTCCAGGCCCATCGTCACCGACCCAGCGCCCGACTCGGCTGCGTCTTGGTAGATCTGCCAAAAGTCCTTGGGCGGGCGTCCGTCGATCGCCAGGATGACGTCGCCTTTGTGCACCCCACGCTGGCTCTCCAGGCCGGGCCACCTGTCCGGCGTTATGTTGCCCACCACGTATTGAGCCATGTAGCGCTCGTAGCCGACCAGGATGCCAGGGAACGGCTGCCCGATCTTGAGGGCAAACAGCCAGAATGCCCACAAGCCATAGACCAGCACGGCGACCATCAGGCCGGTCACAAGGCCGTGCACTAGTCGTGCTCTGGCCGTCAACGCTGCCGCCTCAAGCGCTCGACGACGCCCTGCACCGGAAGGCCGGCCTGCCGCGCCTCGTCGTACAACAGATAGGCCTTGGCCGCCAACACCTGCTGGTTGAGGGGCGACAGGCCCGCACCGGCCGTCGCGTCGGCGCTCAGCCCCAGCTTGTCATAGACGCGCGACAGGTAGGTGCGCACCGCCCCCTCACTGATGCACAGCGCGGCGGCGATCCCGGCCGGCGTCTGAGACTGGGCCAGCCAGGCCAGCACCTCTCGCTCGCGGTCGGTCAGGCCATCCGGCGACGGGGCCTCGATCCTGTCCAGCGCCGTCGCTATCCGGTTCCTCTCCGGCAGCGACAGTTGACGCAGCCGCCCTGCCAGCCAGTCGTCGCCTGCTGCCGGGCGCCGCGCCTGCACGCCCGGGCCAAGCTCAAAGACATCGGCGCAGGCGCGGTGCAGCGCCTCGACCAGCGCCTCCGGCTCGGTGGCCGGCTTGGCGCAGTAGACGATCCCCTTGAGCCCTCGGGCGGCCATCTCCAGCACTTCGGCGCCATACTCGGAAAATTCAGAATAGAGGACCAGGCCCAGGTCAGGCCAGCGCTCCTTCAGCTCGCGGGCCAGCCGCAGACCGACCTGGGGGGTTGGCGGTTGGCCGGCGCCATCCGGGATCTGGAGGTCTACCACGGCGGCGGCGAACGGCTGCCGGCCAGCCGCCTCCAGCGCCTCGGCCCGGCTGCCGCAGGCGATGACGTCCATCCCCTCTTCGGTCAGGAAATTGTGGATGGCCCGCCGGGTAAAGGTCGTATCTTCGACGATCAGGACCTGCATGGTCGCGCTCCGTGCTGTGTGTTCTGTCCCCCATTATACCACAATCCGCCCGATCTCGGCGATTCGTTTGTGGCCAAGTGGCTGTAACTCTTGCAGCGGAGACCTGTAACATTTGCACAGCCGATTGCTGACAATCGCCTATAGCCAAACCCGAGCGATCCTATTATACTTGACTTGAATCCAACGATAAAGACTGGGCGTCGAGGATGGACGACGGAAGTTTGATACTGGCCCTGTTGTGGCTGGGGTGCGGGCTGGTTGGGCTGATCCGCATCTTGAGTAAAGGCTATTTCACCTGCGGCTGCCTCCTCTGGCTGCTGTTCGGCTGGTCGGTGGTGACGGTCACCATCGCCTTTGGCCCTATCACGCTGTTGGTATCCTTCCTGCTGCCAGAAAACAAGTGAAATCCCGACTTGAAGGAGTAGACAATGAAGGCTAAATCATGGATGCCTGGAACCGTACTGCTCGTCGTTGCGGTGCTATTTCTCATCGCCCAGGGGGTGGGTGCCAAAACCGGCGCCGGGGCAACTCAGCCGTTAGCCCCATCCCAGACACTCATCAGCTATCAGGGCACGCTCACCGACCAGGACGGCACCCCCGTCAATGGGCCGGTGCCGATGAAGTTTGCACTGTATGGCAGCCCATCGGGCACTGACCTGACATGGGGGCCCGAACCTCAAACGGTTCAAGTCAGCAATGGGCTGTTCCATGTGGTGCTGGGCAGTACCTCACCGATCGACCCGGCCGCTCTACCCGACGATTTGTACCTATGGATCGAGGTCAACGGGGAGGTATTGACACCACGCGAGCTACTGACGAGTGTGATCGATTCCGTGCGCGCCATCGGTATCGCGGGTGACCTGGACATGCGTGGACAGGACGTCCGCAATGTCGCGTGGCTGGGAAGCAGCGGTGGAGTAGAACTCGGGCTACAGGCCAATGGCGGAGGACGACTGGTCCTTGCCAATAACCCTGGCGACAACAAGATCTACCTGGAGGCATTCTCAGCAGATGGATCAGCCTCGGCCAACGAGCTGCTCTTCACAGGTAGGCTCTCAAGCAATGCACCAGTCATTTCTCTCTGGGCAGACAAAACCAACATCCGGGGCGATCTGGATATGAACGGGCACGGGATAAATAATGCTACTTTGCTGAACAGCCCACTCGGTTCCGACTTGAGCATCGATGCCGGTGCCGGAGACATACGAACACTGTACTTAATGGACGAAGTCAGCATCCACGGCAACGTTAACATGAATGGCCATTCCGTCACCAACTGCGGTGCCCTGACCGAAGCCAATCTCCAAACCGAGAAGGAACGTGCCGCTGAGCGCATCGATCGCTTTGAAGAAGGCGATGTCCTGTGCTGGGTTGGCGAGCAACTGGAAAAATGCACCACGGCCAACGATCGGTTGGTTCAAGCCGTCGCCGATGCCAACGGAAAACCGATTATCATCGGCGCAGAGGTGGTCAAGGTGCTGGGGCCTGTGCGCTATGGCGACCTCCTTGTCGCCTCAGATGTGCCAGGCTATGCCACGGTGAACAACAATCCCAGTGCAGGAACGGTTATTGCCCAAGCGCTGCAGGATTTCGACGGCGAGCGGGGGATCATCAAGGCGATGATAAGAAAGTTCTGAACCTTGGATACACGAGAATAGCCGATCACTATGCCGTTTCCGATCGACAGCATCGCCGACCTCATTTCCCGACAAAGGAGGGAATTCATGAAGCATGCCGAGAAGATGCGTCACTGGATGATATTCTGGATCATGGTTACACTCATGACGACCACATCATCTGGTAGTGTGGAATCCAGAACGAACATAAAGAGATTCCAGGAAAAAAGCCTGGGGTTCAGCATCGCCTATCCAGCTGATGGATGGGAAGCACGTTTAATTATCAGCAATCAGGGTCCCCAGCCCGAGATAGTCATGCGACGACGAATTACCCTATTCGGTCCTGATCTTGGGCGGATCAACATTGACGTCTGGAATAACCTAGAGCATCTGACAACACAGGAATGGTTTGACCGCGTCTTAGGCTGGGTGCGTGCCTCTTCGGACCTTGAACTCAAATTTCCTGACAGGAGCACGGATCGAGAGCCGGCTATCACCTTTATCCAGCCCCGATCTGGCAAAGGGGTTAAGTCTCGATCCACTGTTCTTTTACATGGCGATTTGGTCTATCGACTTGAATACATCGAGGCCGACGGAGGCGCAGCCCAGGGCGTCTACGAGTCGATTCTGGATAGTTTTCAGTTTGTACCCATTACAGAAGCTGAAGCATGGACCCCGGATATTCTGACAGGCCCACCTCAAGTGTCAGGATCAGGGCCCGATGATTGTAACTGCAGCATTTATGGTGGTTGTGACAACTGTTGTGGTATTAGCGATCCAGGCAACCCCTTTCCTTGCTGTTACGGAAACTGTACTTGGTACGCTTACTATCGCTGGTATCACACCGGACCACAGCCACGCCCTCATGATCTAGCAGCAGTCGAATACCACAATGCCGGGGAATGGTATCCTGCGGCTGTCAACGCTGGCTATGCGACTGGCACAACACCTACCGTCGACGCCATTGCCATTTGGCAACCATACGCCTGTCAATTCGGCTGGTGTGCCGGGGATGTAGGGCATGTTGGCTATGTAATTGCGGTGGATGGTGACAACTTTACCTTTCAAAGCATGAGCTGGGATGGGGGCTGCGGGGTCTGGCTCGATGGTCCTGGCCAAAAAGATACTACGCCGAACCCAATAACCGGCTACCCAAATGTCACATTCATTTACACAACAAATCCTTGCTGTTGTTCTAGCAAAAAAGGGTGCGACGCAGGCAAGCCCGAACCGCAACTATCTGCAGCTTCCGATGTTGCCGTGTTTGCACCACTCGAAAGACTTCCTTCGGTTACAGCTTTGCCAACGATCGAACCAAAATGGACGCCTTCATCCCTTCATACGGCTTGGCCCTCTCCCACCCCAATTCCTAACTACCGAGAGCCGGTTGAGCCCCAACGTACCCCACCCGCTTCCGCCCACTACCAGATTCCTAAGAACGTCTTTGGCAGCGGCGGCGGCGAAAAGAGATCGACGAGCTACGTGATGAACAGCACCCAAGGCCAGTCTACTGACCTGAACCGCCGCCAGAGCGCCGGCTATGTCCTCATCCCCGGCTACTGGAGCCAATGGGTGCCCGGTCCCCGCCGCGCCTACCTGCCCCTGATCCTGAAAAACTACTACGCATCCGCTACACCCACCGCCACACCGACTCCCACTCGTACCCCCACGCCGACCCACACCGCGACCCACACCCCTACGCCCACCGCCACGCCGACCAACACTCCAATCCCGACGCCCGTTCCCTTCTACATCCAACCAGAGCCGACGCCGGATTCGTGCGACTGCAACGCAGGCTGGTACTGTTACACCAATCTCCGTGGTGAGACGCAGCGCCTCACGCTGGCCACCAACGATCCCGGCGGCTCTACCAACTGGGCTTTCTGGCGGCCCAACATCCCGCGCGCCGGAACATACAAGGTCGAGGCCTTTATCGCCAACCATGGCGCGATCACCTGGCCCTGCTCGCCTCACCCAGTTATCCCCGGCGACACCGAGTGCGCGCAGTACGAATTCTGGCACAACGGGCAACAGACGATCGTGATCGGCAATCAGACGCCTATCGCCGACGGTTGGCTGGATCTGGGCAACCACCCTTTCAACGCCGGTACCTCCGACTATGTCAGACTCAGCGACCTGACGTGCAATCCGCCCCTGGAGATCTTTGTGTCGTTCGGCTCGATGCGCTTTACCTTTGTTTCAGACAAGTGATCGATAGAGCACAGAGAGGAGTCAATTATGAAAACGATAGCCAAGCATTTGATCCCCAACGCCGGCGCGTTGATCCTGATCGGCCTTCTGCTCCTTGTCCAGGCAGCAGGCGCCCAACCAGCCGACGAGCCAGCTCAACCGCTGGCTCCCTCCCAGACATTCATCAGCTACCAGGGCACCCTAGCCGACCAGAACGGCAACCCCGTCAATGGGCCAATAACGATGGAGTTTGCACTATACAATGACCCTGCAGCAGGCACACAGCAGTGGGGATGGGAGACCCAAACCGTGCAGGTGAGTAACGGTCTATTCCATGTCCTGCTGGGCAGCGTCGCGCCGTTCAATCTGTCCACATCAGCAGGCGACCTGTACCTGGCCATCAAGGTCAACGGCGAGGAGCTGGCGCCGCGCGAACTGCTGACCAGCGTGTTCCACGCCGTGCAGGCTACAGGTACCGCCGGTGACTTTGAAATGAACGGCCATTGGATCATGAATACCACTGGCCTGCGCAGTCCCGCGGGCACTGGCCTGACCATCGACGCCGGCTATCCTTCCGATAACACTTTAACCTTGCTAGATGACGTCAGTATTCCGAATGGAGACGTAAGTATCCCAAACGGCAGTCTGTACGTGGCCGGGAATGTGTCCGGAGTAGGGAATGTGCTCGGACAAGGCGGGCAGCAGATCCATATGCCGCCTGGCTTTGCAAACATCTACTTCAATTGGCACTATGGAGCCAACGTGGAGTTTGGTGGCGGCGACGGAGTTGTGGATGTATCCATCACTCCAACAGGCATTGACATGCATGGCAACACTGTATCCAATTGCGGCGCCCTGACCGAAGCCAACCTCCAGACCGCCGAAGAACGCGCCGCCGAGCGCATCTCCCGCTTTGAGGAAGGCGATGTCATGTGCTGGGGCGACGGCCAGCTCGAAAAATGCGCGCAGGTTGGAGATCCGCTGGTCCAGGCCGTGGCCGACGCCAACGGCAAGCCGATCATCATCGGCGCGGAGGTCATCAAGGTGGTCGGTCCGGTCAAGCGCGGCGATTTCCTGGTCGCCTCGGACGTGCCCGGCTATGCTATGGCCGCCCGCTCGCCGGCCTTTGGCACGGTCATCGCTCAGGCGTTGGAGGATTTCATAGGCGGGCAGGGCCTGATCAGGGCCATGATCCGCAAATTCTGAGTCCGTACAGACCCCCATAAAAAGGGGCCCGGCAGATCTGATTGTCAGAGATCTGCCGGGTCTCGCTTTCTAGCCCGCATAGCAGTACAGGCAGCGGTGGCAGCGCGCCCACTGGCCGTACAGCCCCACGTCGAAATAGGGGGCGCAGCCACAGCCGGGGCGACTGCCGGCCGCCCGCACCCGCCCCGGATCGCGCCCCGACAAGCTCACGAACCAATCGTAATCGCCGCAGGCCGCCGCCCGCAAGCCCGGCACCTTTCCCGCCAGCCCAGCCGACTCGGCGCAGACGGCGACGGTCAGCCCAAACTCACCGGCAACCTGCACGATGTCGGCGGCGATCCCGGCGCGCCAGGCCTCGTCATAGCCGGGCATCCCGTCCGCCCAGCCGGGCAGCGCGGCGGACAGGCGGGCGTCCACCCGCTTGTAGCGGCCGGGCGGGGCGATGAAATTGACCACGCAGCGGGTCAGCCCAAGCGCTGCCCCCTTATCCGCCAGCCGGCGAAAGCGGTCCAGGTCGTGCACGGTCGGGATGACCGGGTCGTAACGCCACGTGACATGCTCGGGACCTCCGGCCATGGCGATCAACCTGGCCACCCCGGCGAAAGGCTCTGCCGGGGTCCAGGGCTCCCACTGGGCACCGCTCAAGCCGGTCACCGTAACCTGGGCCGCCAGCGTTGTGCCTTTTAGCCGCAGACCCCTCAACAACCCGCCGCCCCGGACCAGGGCCCCGGCGGCATCTTTGGTCCACAACTGGACGATCCAGGGCGGGCCGAACGCCTCGACCACGGATCGCAGGTTTTCCCACACCCGCCCGATGCGCGCCGGGTCGGTGCGCCGCGTCACGTCCAGGTATGTCGCTCCGCCTACCCGTTGCAGGTAGCGGGCGTAATCCTCCAGCCGGAAGACAAGGCCCATGCTGTGCTACCGCTCTCCTTGCCAGACAGTAATCAACATCGCCGATTGTACCACACTGTAGGAGACCTTGGCAATTCACCATACGCCAACGAGCAGATCGCAAGAAGGCACAACTAACCTGTCCTGTCACTTTGACACGGTCCGGTTTTCGGGCTATAATCGGCCTGTAATTCTGACAGGAGGTGAAACCGGTGCCCTGCAATCTTGTTCCGACATTTGGCGTCTGTAGTGCATCGGATCGTTGGTAGCCTCTTTCAGGACAGATTTTACGCCGTGGGTGCGCTCGACGCCCACGGCTTTTTTTGTGCCCGTGGGCAGGCCGCATCCCGGCGCCATGATAGGATAGAATCGAAATGTTACAGGTCAGCAACCTATCCAAATCGTTCGGCGACAACCAGATCCTCGACCGGGTGTCGTTCACCGTCAATCCCGGCGAGAGGGTAGGGCTCATCGGGGCCAACGGCTGCGGCAAAACGACGCTGCTCAAGATCATCCTGGGCGAGCTCCAGCCCGACAGCGGCAGCGCCTGGCTGTCGCCGGCCGACGTGCGGGCCGGCTACCTGGCCCAGGCCCTGGAGGTCGAGCCGGGCCAGACAGTAGGCCAGGTCATGGCCGCTGCCCTGGCCGGCCTGGCCGAGGCCGAGCGCCGCCTGGAGACGCTGTCGGCGGCCATGGCTGCTGCCCAGGGCCAAGAGCTGCAGCGGCTCTTGGGTGAATACGGCCGGGCGCTGGCCACCTTTGAGCGCCTGGGCGGCTATGATTTTCAGGCCCGCGCAGACGCCGTGCTGGACGGCCTCGAGCTGCGCGATCTGTCCCAGGAAACGCCGGTGGATATCCTGAGCGGCGGGCAAAAGACGCGCCTGGGGCTGGCCCGCCTGCTGCTGTCGAACCCCGACTTGCTGCTCCTCGACGAGCCGACCAACCACCTCGATATCGAGGCGCTGGAGTGGCTGGAGCGCTTTTTACAGGGGTTTCGCGGCGCCGTCCTGATCGTCTCCCACGACCGGACCTTTCTGGACCGGACGGTGAGCGCCATCCTCGATCTCGATCAGCTTAGCCACACGATCACCTGCTACCCAGGCACCTACACCGACTATGCCCAGGCCAAGCAGCGGGAGTGGGAGAAACAGTGGGCCGCCTATAAGGACCAGCAGGCGTTTTTTGCCCGGCTGGAAGGCACCATCACCGACAAGAAGAACTATGCCCGGTCGATCGAGGCCGGAACGGTCGATTATGCCACGCGCAAGATCGCCATGCGCATCGCCCACCGGGCCGTGATCCAGCAGCGGCGCCTCCAGCGCATGCTCGACTCGGAAGAGCGGATCGACAAGCCGGAGCGGACCTGGCAGATGAAGCTCCAGTTTACCGACACGCCGCCGTCGGGCCGCGATGTGCTCGTGATCGAGGATGTGGCCATGGGCTTTGGCGAGCACGAGCTGTTCCGCGATGCAAGCCTGACCCTGCGCGCCGGGGAGCGGATCGCCCTGGTCGGCCCCAACGGCTCGGGCAAGACGACGCTGGCCCGCCTGATCCTCGGCGAGCTGGCTCCGCGGGCCGGCCGGCTGCGGCTGGGCACCGGCGTCCGGGTGGGCTACTATGCCCAAGAACAGGAAGACCTGGACCCCGACAGCACACCCTACGACCTGATCCGCGCAGTTGCCCCGCTGGATCAGACCGAAACCCGCAGCTTTCTCCACTATTTCCTGTTCGCCGGCGACGACGTGTTCGTGCCGGTCGGCAGCCTCAGCTTTGGCGAGCGGGCGCGCCTGGCGCTGGCGCGGCTCGTGGCTCAGGGCTGCAACTTGCTGCTGCTCGACGAGCCGATCAACCACCTGGACATCTCGTCACGCACCCGCTTTGAGCAGGCCATGACCGCTTTCGAAGGGACGGTGCTGGCCATCGTGCACGACCGTTACTTTATCGACCGCTTTGCTACCGGCCTGTGGGCCGTCGACAGGGGCACCATCCGTCCCTACGCCAACCTGGAGGACCTGCGGAACAGCCAAACACGCCGGCCCACATAAAGTGACAAATTCGGGAGACGGTGGTACAATATCCTCAAGGTATGCAGCAGAGGAAGATATCAGCCATGCGCCAGTCGAAAACCTTGACAGGTAAGCCCTTTTCATACGAAGGAGCCCTGCAGACTGAGCTCAAGATTCGCACAGCGAGCAGTGTCGTCGACATCTCGTCTGATGTAATCACCTTCGTCATGGGCGAGCTTGAGCGGGGCGAAGAAAACGCGATGGGCGCCTGCCGCGACAACCCTTCTCCCGGATCTCTGGGTGACAAGCTCAAGAGGGAGATGGGCACATCGCCGCAAGTACTGTCGTATCTGATTCCCCTGTTGCAGGAGGTCGGTTTCTGCACAGCCTTTAAGCAGGGACGGGCCTATGTCGTCCGGCGCCCAATGAGACGAAGAACCGTCAAACCGTAAGCAGTTTGGCATTGGTCTAGAATTTGACATAAGGAGCCTGTTGCCAGCATGGATTTTGAGAGCATTCTAAGTACGATCCAGCCGTTTGTCGTCGTGTTCGTGGCGCTTTTGGCTGCTTTTCTGACGGCGACCTGGATCGGCGCCGTGATCTGGGCTTTTCGCGACATCCGTTCTCGGTCGCGTGATATTTTCGCCCAGGTGCTGGCCACGCTGATGGTGTTGGTCTTTTTTCCACTCTTCCCGGTGCCCGGCCTGCTGCTCTATTTCATCCTCCGGCCCCGCGAGACGCTCTCGGAAGTCTATGAGCGCTCGCTGGAGGAGGAGGTACTGCTGCAAGGCATCGAGGAGCGGCTGGCCTGTCCCGGCTGCAACCGGCGGATCGAAGATGCCTTTATGATCTGCCCAACCTGTCACACCCGCCTGAAAAAGGCTTGCCCATCGTGTGGACGGCTGCTTCACCTGCGGTGGAACATCTGCCCCTACTGCGGCGCGGTGCAAACCGCGGCCAAAGGCGCCGTTCCGTCTCCCAGGGTCGAGGCGCCTACCGAGGCGCCTGTCCTCTACCCCGCACCAGAGACGGCGGCTGAGCCTGTTGACCTGCCCCTCGAAGAAGAGGTGCCGGCTGATTATCTCGCCCAAGAAGAGACCGCTCCCCCCGATTGGGCTGATACACCCAGCTCATAAACCTGGCGAACCAGGGGCGCGGCGTGCAACACGTCGCGCCCCTTCCATAGTTAGAGGAGTTCAATAGATGAAGCGAACACACGTCGTGCTGATTGCCGCCGTCCTGGTGGCTCTGCTTACCGCATGCAGCCAGATCAACCTCACACGCTCCCCGTCGCCCACTGTGGCCGCGACCGCTGCTCCGACCAATACCCCGGCAACGCCGGCTCTAACCAGGACGCCCCAACCGACGCTGCCGCCAACCGCCGGGCCGGCTGCCACCGCCGGCTCGGAGCAGGACGAGCTGCTGGCAGCCGCGGAGGCGATCGGCGCCGAGATGGAAGCGATCCGGGGCCTGGAGGCCACGCAGCCGATCACCAACGGCCTGATGTCCAGATCCGAGCTGGCCGACTATATGCAGGAAGAGCTCGACCGGGAGTACGCGCCCGAGGAGATGGAGAACGACGTCCGGACCATGGCCGCCTTTGACTTGCTCCCGGAGGATTACGATCTGCGGGGTGAGCTGGTGGAGCTCTATTCGGAGCAGGTCGCAGGCTTTTACGACGACGAAGATAACACACTGTACGTGATCAGCGAGAGCGGGCTGGATCTGATAGCCCGCATCACCCTGGCCCACGAGATCACCCACGGGCTGCAGGACGAGCGTTTTGACCTGAATACCTTCCTCGATGACGACCGGATGAGCGACGACGAGATCCTGGCGCGGCAGGCGCTGATCGAGGGCGACGCCACTGTAGCGATGACCGCATACCTGATGAACCACCTGTCCGACATTACGGAAGAGGATATCGCCGCCTTGCAGTCGGAAGAGCTGCTGGAGAGCGCACAGCAGTTGGCAGAGACGCCGGCGATCATCCGCGAGACCTTTGAATTTCCATACACCTACGGCGAGGCTTTTGTCTCGGCGCTGTACGAGGAGGGTTGGGACGCAGTCGACGGCGCCTATGCCGATCCACCCGCGACGACCGAGCAGATCCTCCACCCGGAAAAGTATTTCACCCGCGACGAGCCGCAGGTAGTGGCCCTGCCCCCCCTAACCGACACCCTGGGCAGCGGCTGGCGCCTGGCCGACGAGGATACGCTGGGTGAGTTCCAGACGCAGGTGTACCTGTCCCAACGGCTAGATCGCGAGACCGCCGATGTGGCCAGCGCCGGCTGGGATGGCGACCGATATGCGGTGTATATCAACGGGGATGACGAGGTGCTGGTTCTGTCCACCGTCTGGGACAGCACGGCCGACCAGAACGAATTCGCCGCGGCCTATGCCGAATACGCTCAATCGAAATATGGGCAGCAGGGCAAGCGCAACGGCGACGTCATCTTGTGGGAGACGCCCGATCAGACCGCTTACCTGGGATGGAACGGCACCAAAACGCTGATCATCCTCGGCCCCGATCGGGCGACGGTGGACAAGGCGCTGGCGGCTATCGAGTCCTACCTATAGGACCTCGATCCCTTCACCCTCGAACGCTTCGCCCACCCGCCACACAGGCTGCCCCGCGCCGCGGCACAGGGCCTCCAGCCGGCCGGCGTCGCCGGGCGGCAGGGCGATCAGCAGACCGCCGCTCGTTTCCGGGGTGAAGAGAAGCAGCTGCATCTCTTCCTCCAACCGGCCGAACGAGACGTGGGGGGCGTAGGTCTGCTGGTTTCGGCACGACCCGCCGGGGAAGAGCGACAGGTCAGCATACTCCTTTGCCCCCGGCAGGAACGGCAACCGGTCGAAATAGAAACGCAGCCGGACGCCGCTCAGGCCGGCCATCTCGCAGCCGTGGCCCAACAGCGCATAGCCGGTGACGTCGGTCATGGCGTGGACCGTTACCTGTTCAGCCAACTGCGCTGCCCGGCGGTTGAGCTGCATCATGCTCTGGATCGCCGCCTCCAGGTGGGCCGGGTCGGCGGCGTCACCTTTGGCAGCGGTGGTGATCATGCCCACACCCAGCGGCTTGGTCAACAGCAGATGGTCGCCGGGCCGGACGCCACCTTTGATCGCCACCCGTGTGGGGTGGACCAGGCCGACCACCGCCAGGCCGAACTTGGGCTCGTTGTCGTCGACGGTGTGCCCTCCGGCGATCACCCCGCCGGCTTCGGCCACCTTTTCCCCGGCGCCGCGCAGGATCTCGCCGATCACCCGCCCCGGCAGCTTGGACGGAAAGGCGGCGATGCTCAGCGCCATCAGCACCCGGCCGCCCATGGCATATACGTCGCTCATGGCGTTGGCCGCGGCGATGGCGCCGTAGGTGTACGGGTCGTCGACGATCGGCGTGAAAAAGTCGGTGGTAAAGATGAGCGCCGTCTCGTCGTCGAGCCGGTACACCGCCGCGTCGTCGGGCGAGCTCAGCCCAACCAGCAGGTCGGGGAAATCCCCAGGTTGAAATATCGCTTGCAAGGGGCGCAGCACCTGCGCCAGGTCGGCGGGCGACCTCTTGGCCGCTCAGCCGGCCGCCGTGGTCAGGGCCGTCAGCCGGATGGTATTCCAGTCGGTTGTCATGCTCTAAATTGGATACACCCCTCGGACCGGGACGCTGTTTTCGGACAGGATGGCCGCCACCCGGTCCGATTCCTCCCGGTCGAAACGAAGCGCCATGCCGCAATCAGAGCTGAGCTGCCGCGGGGTGGGGATCATCTTGACCCGCAACCCTGCCAGGCCCAGCAGCTTTTCGCCGCGCATGACGTGAGAAGTCGAGTCGAACAAGGCCACGCTATATTCGACCATGCTAAAGGTTGACCACCTTGCCGGCGCCCAGGATCGCCTCGGCGATGTCGTACATATTGGACACCCGCCCGGCCGCCAGCTTGTCTTTCAGCTCAAAGTAGCCCAGGCAGGTGCCGCAGGCCAGGATCTCGATCCCAGCCGCCTGCAGGGCACACAGGTCATCCAGCACATCCGAGCCCTGGCAGGCCAGCCGCACGCCGGTGTTGAACAGGACGATCCGGTCCGGCCGCGGCTTGACCTCGCCCAGCGTGTGGAAAAAGCTCCGGATCAGGATGTGGCCCAGCTCCGGATCGCCCCGACCCATGCTGTCCGCCGAGACGGCCAGCACCAGCGGACCGGCCAGCGGCTCGGCCCGGCCAACCGGCAACGGATCCTGGCGAAGCGCCGGACCGGCCATTTCGATGCGGTAATCGGCGCCCTCCGGGGTCACCTTCACCTGCCAGCCGGCCTTTTCCGCCATGCGCGACACATTGGCCAGCGCGGTGTCGTTGTCGACCAGGGTGACCACCTGCTCCGCGCCCTGCATCGCCTGCCGGGCCCTGATCACCGGCTGAGGGCAAGCCAGTCCCCGCGCATCCACGACCATCGTCACCATTTCACCTCATGAGTCTGAATAGTTATGGCGATCATAACTGATCTTGGCGGCGGGGTCAATTCCAGGTTATAACGAACGGGAATAATCGAGCCCTCCCGTTCCCGGGAGGGCTCGATCAGTAGGGCGGGTGGGAGTCGAACCCACACGAGGTGTTGCCCCAGCGGATTTTCATACCACTATGGCTTTCGCCACCCTCATTGAGGTTTGTGGTCTGGACTTTCCCTTGACCTTGGGTGCCTCTTTAGGTCTCGGCCGTCAAGTCTCTACACCTTCTTCTTGCTGCCTCTATAATTGTCTGTTAAAGCATGACAATTCGGGCACAAAAGTTCAATGTTGGACAGCACATTGTTGGTCCTGTCTCCATCCTTGTGGTGGAGTTCCAGAGGTATTGGTCGGCCAAGCCATGTGGCATTTTGGCAACACTCACAGCGATGTTCCTTGCTCCCGCCCCGTAGGAGTCGATCTTTCAACCGCCAGGTGTTTTCCACCTTTCGGTGGATCAACACCTCCTCCAGAGGACGGGTGCCATAGGCATGTGTCTTGCCACGTAGTATGGCTTGTCCAAGAAAGTGAGACGTATCCAAGTTGAGTTCTTGAATGCGTTTCTTCAGGACCTCATAGTTTCCACCAGCCGGGGTCAGGCCAATTTTCTGGAGCACTGCCCTCATTGAGTGACTTGTCCTAACGGCTTCCTTCAGCTCGTCGTCCGTGTACTTCCTGGTTCTCATTGGATGTACCAGCATAGAAAGCCGATCATGGACAACCACCAGCAAGAAGCTTGGCTCGGGATTGCCAGCACTCTATGAGTGAGGGTTCCCCGAGTTTGGCCGAATTCACGTGGGGTGTTTCCAACCCCAGTGCTCGCTCAAGTCCGCAGCGTCTGCCATTCCGCCACCGCCCCACGGCGATTATAAACGGCTGATAGCGCCATGCTATCAGCCCGGTTACAACAGAGGCGACGATGGGATTTGAACCCATGAATCGCGGTTTTGCAGACCGCTGCCTTGCCACTTGGCTACGTCGCCCTCTAATAATAAAGAGAGCGGGCGATGGGATTCGAACCCACGACTCTCTCCTTGGCAAGGAGATGCTCTACCACTGAGCCACGCCCGCATTAGTCCGAGTGCCGCAGCCCAGACTTGAACTGGGGACCCATTGATTTTCAGTCAATTGCTCTACCAACTGAGCTACCGCGGCACGAACAGGTCCTATTTTAGCCCAATTTTTTATACTTGTCAAACAGCGTACTACTCTAGGTTTTGCCGATCTTTTCCCCGCAGCCGGGCGAACTCGGCCACAAACTCTCGCTCGAGGGCCGCTTTGCGATCGGGCGGCAGGAAGCTGGCCCGCAGCGCGTTCAGGCTCAGCCGCTCCAGCTCGTCTGCCGTAAAGCCGAGATGATCGGCCAGCGCCTGGTACTCGGCCACCAGGTCGGTGTTGAACATGGGCGGATCGTCCGAGTTGACCGTGACGTACAGCCCGTGGTCCCACAGCCGGCGCACCGGGTGCTCCTCGTACGAGCGATACCCCCCCAGGCAAAGGTTGCTGGTGGGGCACACCTCCAGCGGGATCTGGCGGTCGCGCAGATAGTCGATCAACGCCGGATCCTCGACGCTGCGCACGCCGTGGCCGATCCGCTCGGCCTTGAGCGCGCGGATGGCGCCCCACACGCTGTCCGGGCCCGCCCCTTCGCCGGCGTGGGGCACACTGTGCAACCCGGCCTCCAGGGCCACGGCATAGGCGTCGGCAAAGGGCTCAGGTGGGTAGCCCTGCTCGGGGCCGCCCAGGCCAAAGCCGACCACACCGCGGTCCAGCGCGCCGGCCGCCCAACGGGCCACGTCGTGGCGCGAGTGGGGGTCGTTGCGAGAAATGTCCAGCACCCAGTGAAACTCGACGCCCAGCTCGGCCTGGGCCCTAGCCCGCCCCTCGTTCAGCCCGGCCATGATCGCGTCGAACGACAGGCCGGTGTTGGCGACGTTGGTATAGGGCGTAAAGGTGACCTCGGCATAGCGGATCCGCTGGCGGGCCATTTCGGCGCCGAACTCGTAGGCGATCAGGCTAAAATCCTGCACCGTCTTTAGGCAGCCGGAGATGGTGAAATAGACCCTGACAAAGTGCTCCAGGTCGGTAAAGTGGTAGAACTCGCGCAGGCCGGCCAGGTCGCGGGCCGGCAGCGGCACGTCGTTGCGCTCGGCCAGGGCCAACGTCGTGGCCGGCCGGATGCTGCCCTCCAGGTGGACGTGCAGCTCCACCTTGGGCATGTCGCGGATAAAATCGTGCAGATTCTTGTCAGTAGACTCCACTCCGGTACCTCCTCGATGTGCTTGATCTTTTCCAGCTTGTGTTGTACACTAGGTCTGCCCGGCAACCCTGCCCAGTGCGCAAGAGAACCGGGATGAGGCTATTATACGGGATATCTCCGTACACGCAATTCCAGGGAGGGGAGCGAGACTGATTCCGTGTATTCAATGGTTATCCTGCTGTCGCGATGCAGCTCGCAATCTCATTAGTATGGAGTGTTGGTTGGTGGACATCTCAGCATCTTCTCAGGAATGGCTATTACATACTATCAGGTACTTTCGGTCAATCGGCTTTTTCGAGACACATAGCCATTTGTCCGATCACGAACTGGCAGCCATGCTAAGACAATGGCGTGAGAAGCAATGGGGCAAGGATTTCGACCCATCAAGCATATTCTCCGAGTTAGGCTTGCTCTCGTGGGATAAGGATAGAGTGTGGTGGAAGGATACAGAGGCCGATGTTTGCAGCGGACGCACGGCTTACAAACGGACCATCACGGAGTGGAGCAACATTTCTCGCGGGACCTTCTTACCAGAGAACATTCAGGAAACCTGGAGATCTGAACAGGGGCCGATAGAAATAAGTTGTATCCAAAGGGGCCGGTTGGTCACATTGCATCCTGAGTATCTGGAAGACTATATTGACTTGGGCTTGCTAGTACAGATTAATGCTCTCATCAGCGACACTGGCATGCAGTTTGAGCTTTACAAACCGTTTGACCAAACCGGGTTTGTCCTTACCTTGACCGCTGATGAAAAAAGAAGACTGCAAACAGAACGCGGCTGGCATTTCGCCAAAGGGATATCCAATTCATGATGGACAGTGGGCTAACATTTGACCCAGCCCGGGTGATATATATGAACCCTATCTTTTTGGTAGTCGGGCCTCCCGCCGTCGGGAAAAGCACCGCGAGCCGGGCATTGGCCGCCCGCTTTCCCAAGAGCCTGCACATTCCCGTCGACGACCTGCGGAACATGGTTGTGTCGGGAATAGCGCTCCCCGGCGCTGATTGGAGCGATGACCTGACCCAGCAAGTCGCCCTGGCCCGCACAAGCGTGGTCCACATGGCCCTCACCTACCATAATGCCGGTTTTGTTGTAGTCATCGATGACTTTTGGGACTCTAACCACCAATCGGATTACCAGGACCTGCTAAGCCACCCTGATATCCACAAGATTGTCCTGTACCCTGAGCAAAGCGAGGCACACCGGCGCAATCTTGAACGATCAGGGGACAGCCCGGCGCGCGCCTACATCGACGATGGTGTGCGGATCGTCTACCAACAACTGAACGCAGCAGTACCGCAGTTGGCGCAGGAGGGATGGCTAGTCGTGGATACCACAACGCTCAGTATCGAGGCAACGGTGACGGCGATCCTTCAATTGGCGAGAGTCGGGAGCTAACGAACCGGCAGATTGGTTCGATTTCTGGAGGCGAACATGCGAGACATATGTGTGAAAGTGGATCAGATCGAATTACAGATCCGTGAGTACGAACGAGAAGGGGATGCGATCATCTTGCTGCACTTTAGCGGCGCGAACCTGATGATGTGGCAGCGGGCCGTTCCCTATTTCCAGGACCATTATCGCCTGATCCTGGTCGATCTCAGGGGGCACGGCAGGTCAGACAAGCCGGAGACCGGCTACCATATCGACGAGATGGCCCGCGACGTCGTTGGCATTATGGACCACCTCAGGCTCGAGCGGGCCCACATCGTCGGCAGCTCACTGGGCGCAGAGGTGGGGCTCAGCCTGGCGGCCAAATATCCCGACAGGGCGATCTCGCTGGTGTGTGACGGCGCGCTGTCGAGCGAATATGGCCCTTATGGCACCTGGGAAGGCTCGGAGGCGGAATTCGAAGAACATGTCGCGAGCCAGTTGGAAAAGATGCGGGCCAAGCCTGACACCATATACCCTTCGGTTGACGCGTTGGTGGATGCCACTCGGAAGGCCTTGGATGATTGGTGGAACGGGTATGCCGAAGCGATGGAAAGGTATGGCGCTTGCAGGGTAGGCGAAGGCCAGTACCGGAAGAGCTTTTCGAGACGAGCGCAGGCAGACTATATGCAACACTATTTCCGCTGCCGCTTTGAGGAGTATTACAAAAGGGTGAAATGCCCCTTGTTGATGGCGTCAGGGGAAGATGTGCTGGAAAATGAGCGCGAAAAGGCCGCGATGGAAGGGCTGGGAAAGCTGGCCGAGCAGGCGCAGATCGTGACGGTCGGCGGCTGGGTGCATCCTTTTGGCTGGCTACTAGATCCGGAAGGCATGTGCCAAGCGGTGCTGGGATTCCTGGGCAGCACAGCCCGCTGAGGAATGACATTCGGGTGGTTACGTTGACATCTCGGCTCTACGAAACCGAAAATGACCTGCAGTCGATGCTAAATATGCTGATGGAGGCGCGCTCGCGCACCGATGACTGGCGCTATGCCCACGTCGGCGAATTGCTGTTTCAATTCTTTATGGTGGCCTGCCATCTGGATCCGAAGGAGTTCATTCGCCTGTGGCACGACGGCGGCAAGCTGGCCGGCTATGTCATCTTGGGCGAAGATCCATCTTTCGACTTGCAGGCGCTGCCCGAGTACGAGTGGCGCGGGATCGAGGCCGAGGCGATGTTGTGGGCAGAATCGCGCCTGGCCGAGCTACGCAAAGATGACCCGCAACAATGGGGCGGCCGCCTGGCGTCGGGCGCCCGGCAGGACAACGCAAAACGGATCGCGTTCCTGGAAGAGCACGGATTCCGGCCCGGCGGGGAGTTCTCCGAGGTGAACATGATTCGCCCGTTGGACGAGCCGATCCCCCAGGCCGAGATACCTGCCGGGTGCCAGGTCCGCGCCGTCGAAGCGAGCGAGATTCCAAACCGCGCCGAGGCCCAGCGAGAGGTGTGGCATCCGTGGACGGTCGGGAATGTCAGCGACGACGATTACGCCTGCTTTATGCGGCTGCCCGGCTACCATCGCGAGCTGGACATCGTCGCAGTCGCCCCGGATGGCGCCATCGCCGCGTATGTGAACGGCTGGATTGACCCGGTCAACCAGATCGGCGATTTTGGCCCGGTGGGGGCACGCCAGGCCTACCGCCGACAGGGATTGACGCGCGCGGTACTGCTCGAAGGTCTGCGCCGGATGCAGGCACATGGGATGAACCGGGTATGCGTCTCTACCGGCGTTTCGAATACACCTGCGAAACGGCTGTACGAATCGGTGGGGTTCAAGATCGTGAACAAGTACCTCGAATATGTACGATAGGCACGAGTGCGAAGGTTTTTGGCAGGGTAACGCTCCTGGAGACAGGGTAGAACTATCATGAACCACAAACGGGCCAATCTCGTTGTTGAACGCCATTTTGACCCCGCAGACCAGGCCGCCGATCCCTACCCCCTGATCCCATTCGACTTGCCGCCCGGCGTCGGCCGGCTGGAGGTCCACTACACCTACAGCGACCCGATCTCGCCAGACCCCCTTGAGTCGCAGCCGGGCAACGTCGTAGACCTGGGCGTGGTGGCTCCCGATGGCTTTCGCGGATGGAGCGGCAGCGCCCGGCCGTCTTTTATCCTGACGCCGGGGTGGGCCACGCCCGGCTATCTGCCCGGCCCGCCGGCGGCCGGCCGCTGGCACGTCCTGCTCGGGCTGTACAAGCTGGCGCCCGATGGGTGTGACGTGCGGGCCGAGATCCGCTGGGAATTGGCAGAACCGGGAGCCGCTTTTGCCCCAGCTCCCATGTCATGGGATGGCCTATTCGAGCGTGTGGTGAGCGGATGGGGAAGTTGGTATCGCGGCGACCTGCACTCCCATTCGCACCACAGCGAAGCGCAGGGCTCCCTTCGCGACCTCCTGGCTGCCGCCCGGGCGCAGGGGCTCGACTTTTTGGCCATCACCGAGCACAACACGGTCAGCCACCTGATCGAGATGGCCGGCCGGCCGGAGCCTCCTTCGCCCCTGGTCATCCCGGCCATGGAGATCACCACCTACCACGGCCACGCCAACGCGCTCGGCATCCGGAGATGGCACGACTTTCGCTGCCGGACCGCTGCGCAGATGGCAGCCCTGTGCGCCGAGGTCCAGGCCGAAGGCGCGCTGTTTGTCGTCAACCATCCCAAGGTGACCGGCCCGCCGTGGGAGTGGGGCGACGAGGTCCAGGCCGACGCGATCGAGGTGTGGCAACAGCCGTGGCACGTGTTCAACTACCAGTCGCTGGGCACCTGGGACCGGCTGCTCAAGGAGGGGCGCCGCCTCACCGCCGTGGGCGGCTCGGACAAGCACCAGGCGCCGTTCGACGGCTCGCTGGGCTTTCACGAGGTCGGGCAGCCCTGCACGTGGGTTTATGCCGAGGAGCTGTCGGCGCCGGCGCTGCTGGCCGGATTGCACGCCGGCCACGCCTTGATCACGGCCGGGCCGGCCGGGCCTCGCCTGGAGCTGACGGCCGCGGCTGATGCAAACACGGTCATGATGGGCGACAGGCTGTCACTGGCAGACGGCCAGGAGGCCCGCCTGTGCTGCCGGGTGACGGGCGCCGGCGGCATGTTCCTGCGGCTGGTGTCGGCCACCGGCGCGCTCCTGATCCCGATCGACGGGGACGATTGGAGCTACGACCGGCCGGTGACTGCCGGCGACGGCTACTGGCGGGCCGAAGTGATCGAGCCGCCGCCTGCCCACCAGCGCGACGAACCGGCCGCGCACATGGCCTTGGCCCTGTCGAATCCGATCTATCTCGACGGCCAGCGCACTTGACGGGCAGGTTGACTTGGCGCCATGGCTGGGCTATAATGGGCAAGGACCAACTACAGGGAGGGGCACGTGAGCGAATTCGACCTGGTTATCATCGGCGGAGGGACCGGCGGTTATGTGTGCGCCATCCGGGCGGCGCAGCTCGGCCTGAAGGCGGCGTTGGTGGAAAAGGACCGGCTGGGGGGAGTGTGCTTGAACTGGGGATGCATCCCCACCAAAGCGCTGCTGTGGAGCGCGGGCGCCTACCTGCAGACCCGCCGCCTGGAAGAGTTCGGCGTGCGCCTGGAGGGCAAGGTCTCGCCTGATTTTGCAGCCATGATGGCCCGCAAGGAGCAGATCGTGGCCACGCTGGTGGGCGGCGTTCAGGATCTGTTGGCCGGGCACGGGGTGAACGTGGTGCACGGCACGGCACGGTTAGCCAGCCCTCACAGCGTGGAGGTCACCCTGGACGACGGCGAGCTGACCGCCCTGACAGCGCGTAACGTCGTCATCGCTACCGGATCGGTGCCGGCCCGACCACCCGTCCCCGGGCTGGATCTGGCCGGCGTCATCACCAGTAACGGGGTGATGACGCTCCAGGCGGTGCCCCACCGCCTGGCGATCATCGGAGGCGGGGTGATCGGCATCGAGTTTGCCACCCTCTTTAGTGCGCTGGGCGCGCAGGTCACCGTGGTGGAGATGCTGCCCCACCTTCTGCCGCCGGTGGACCGCGAGCTGGCCAAGCGGTACCGGCCGATCCTGCGCCAACAAGGCATCGAGGTGCGGCTGGAAGCCCGCGTGGAAGAGGTTACCGCCGTGGAGAGCGGGCTGGCAGTCCGCTATACGCTCAAGGGCCAGACCGAGACGGTCGAGGCGGACCTGGTGTTGAACGCCACCGGCCGGGTGCCTTTCAGCGACGGCCTGGGCCTGGATGAGCTGGGGGTAGCGCGACAGCGGGGCCGGGTGCCGGTGGACAACCACATGGCGACGAACGTCCCGAGCGTGTATGCCATCGGCGACGTGACGGGTGAGGTGCTGCTGGCCCACGTCGCCAGCCGCCAAGGCGAGGTCGCCGCAGAGGTCATCGCCGGACATGACAGCCAGATGGACTATCGCGCCGTGCCCAACGTCGTGTTCACCATGCCCGAGATCGCCGGGGTAGGGCTGACCTCGCAGGAAGCCAAAGAACAAGGGATCGAGGTAGAGGTAGGCTCGTTCCCCTTCTCCGCCAGCGGCAAGGCGCTGACCCAGGGCGAAACGGAGGGCCAGGTGCGGCTGCTGTGTGAGCCAGGGAGCGGCCGGGTGCTGGGCATGCACATGTTCGGGCCGGGCGCCAGCGAGCTGGTGGCCGAAGGGGCGCTCGCCATCCAATTGGGCGCCACGGCCAAGGAGATTGCCGAGACGATCCACGCCCACCCCACACTGCCGGAGGCGCTGGCCGAGGCAGCCCGGGCGGTGGCCTTTGGCGGGGCCATTCACTACCGAAAACTGGGCAGGTGAGCGCCGGGTGGAAGCCAAGGTTAAGGTGTCGATCGGCACCGCCGTGGTGCTGGGCCTGGCCCGGGCGCCAATGGCCGCCGCGCCGACTACGGCCTACCTGATGCTGGGCGGCCGCTGCCAGATGAACTGCGCCTTTTGCGCCCAGGCCCGCGACAGCAAGGCCAGCACCCTGAACCTGTCACGGGTGACCTGGCCGGAATATCCCCTCGACAGTGTCATCGAGCGATTGGCCCAGGCGGCAGCCAATGGTGCAGTCCGCCGCGCCTGCCTGCAAGTGACCGTCACCGCGACTGCCTTTGCCCAGGCGCGCGCCGTCGTGCAGGCGGTGAAGGCGGCATCGGCCGTCCCGTTCGACGTCGCTTTCCTGCCCCACAGCATGGACCAGGTGCGCCAGATCGTGGAGGCAGGCGCCGACCACGTCGGATTTGGCCTGGATGCCGCCTGCGAGCAGGTTTTCTACCAGGTGAAGGGCGGCAACTGGGCGCACAGCCTGGCCATGATCGAGCAGGCGGCTCAAGCCTTTCCCGGCCAGGCAGCGCTGCACCTGATCGTCGGGCTGGGCGAGACGGAACAGGAGATGGCCGAGCGGATCCAGTGGGCGCACGACCGGGGGGTGACGACCGGCCTGTTCGCTTTTACCCCGCTGCGCGGCACCCATCTGGCCGACCGGCCGCCGCCTGCCCTGGCGGTCTACCGCCGGATGCAGGCCGCCCGCTGGCTGATCGCCCACGGCCTGGCCCGCGCCGAGGGGATGGCATTCGACGCACAGGGCCGCCTGCTCGGCCTGGGCGCGCCGCTGCCCACCCTGGGCGAGCCTTTCCAGACCTCCGGCTGCCCCGACTGCAACCGCCCCTTTTACAACGAGCAGCCGGGCGGCACCATGTACAACTATCCGCGGCCGCTGACCGCCGAGGAGGCAGGGCGGGCCGTACAGGAGATGGAGCTGCGGGAGGGATGATGAGCGACCCCCAGCCAACGCCGATGCTGTGCCAATACCGCAAGAGAAAGGCCCGGTTCCATAACGGAACCGGGCCTTTCATTTTTCGCCCCGTCTATGATACGGCAGGCGGTTGGTCGCGCTCAATGCGCACCGTGCAGCCGCCAAGCAGCGCCGCACCCACCATGACCGCGGTGATAAACGGCATGTAGAAGGCCAGCACTGCGCCACCGGCTATCCCCATAGCCAGCGGGATGTTCAGCAATATGCGGTCGTTGCGGGTGACGATGACCCGCCTGGCGGTTCCCTCGTGGACGACATCGCTGATCGTCTTTTGCAGATCTTTGCCCTGCACCTTGAACTCTTCCACACACGGCGGTTGTTCTTCAGCCTTTGACGTCGTTTGCTCTTCGCTCATCTTTTGCCACTCCTTCCACGTTTGTCACATATCAATACGCAGACCCCAGCACAAGGTTTCAAGCGCGGGTGGGATACATTGACAAGTCCCTTCCCCTGCGGTATACCGGCATCCGGTCGAGGGCCTCATGATGAGCATCCTTCACGTTCTGCTGCCAAGTGGCCGCCTCCATCGCCGCCGGCCCGCCTGGACCTGACGCCTCGCGGAGCGGAGCTGTTGGCCGGTTACCTGGGCACGCTGGCCGAGCTGCTGGCCGCCTGGTCGCCCGTCACCTGCCCGCACGGCCGCCCGGCGTTGTTCCGGCTGACGGTGGAGGAGATCGAGAGGGCTTTCTGCGCCGCTGACCTTAAGCCTGGCCCGGCGCCAGGCGCTTTTTCAGGGAATAGCGGCGATGGCCACTGCCGGCCGGTATGTCCTCCAATTCGGCAAAGACCGAATAGCCCTGCTTTTCGTAGAATCTGAGCGCTTGAAAGTCCATCGTGTCGAGGTGGGCGCTGCGGCAGCCACGCCGGACGGCCTCGGCCTCGGCGGCAGCCAGCAGGGATTGGCCGTACCCTTGGCCGCGCAGGCCTTCTTCGACCCACAGGATCTCGGTATAGAGCCAGCCCCAGTAGGTTCCGCCGACCAGGCCGGCGACGATCTGCCCGCCGGCGTCACGGACCAGGATCAGCAGCGGCCGGAGCTGATCGTCGGGTGTCCAGGCGAGGTTGAACGCGGTGAGCTGCGCCCGCACAAACTGGGCGTCGGCAGGGCTGGGGGTTTCCTCAAGTGTGATAGTGTAACTTGTGTCCATAGATCTATCAAGCCTGCTAGACAATTTTGTCTGATTTCTCAAGGTTATGGCGGGCGCACAACAGCTGTACGTTTTCTGGCTTGATTGAGGTGCCCCCCTTCGAATAAGGCAAGACATGATCGAAATGCAGCTCATCCGTTGCTCCGCAGACAACACATTTGCCGCCATCACGCTGCCAAACAGCTAGTTTCACTGCCGTCGGAATGATTCTGCGCCGTTGAATGTGGCCTGATGGTGGTTGGTCAAAATCCTCATCACCTTCAACAGCAACTAACTTGAACTTGAAGACTGTTCTGGTTCCGTCGCTTTCCTGCCACGAGTCCACAAGATGAAAAACACCGTTGTACGACCATATGCCCTGATGCAGTTTTTCGTACACTCGCACCCGTTCAGGCGAGCGCTGGTCGCATTTGAACGCTTGAGCTGCTTGATGAAACTTGCCATTCTCGGTAGGCATTCTGCCGGGAGTCCATTCTGGTTGGTCAACAGCTTTTGGTTGGGGGATATTCGTACTGCGTGGCTGATCGTGGCCCTCATATATAAGGGTGGTTCCATCATCCTCCACCCGATCTCGGTACGGTGCATTCCGACGCAGGGACATCAGGATTACAGAGTGACCATGGCCTAATCCGAAATTCATGCCACGCTGCAAACTCGCGCCCTCCCGACGGCACATTTCCAGGTAAGAGATGATTTCGTTTGCCATGATCCCTCGATAAAAGCCCGGTGCGGCTAACCCTCCCTAGCATACCCGTAGGTCCGGCAAATAGGCCGGAATCCCACCGATTGGTACAGCCGCATGGCTGCCTCTTCGCTCGCATCCACCGGCCCGACGACGACACTCTCAGCGCCGTGAGCCCGCATACGCCCCAAATCGGCCAGCGCCGCCGCCTGGCCCAGTCCCTGCCGCCGGAAGGCCGGGCGCGTTCCGACCGGCTCAAACTCGCCCACGCGGTTAGCCCGGTCTAGCCAACCCAGGCAAAAGGCCGCTATTGTGCCGTCTGGCGCAACGACCACCGTATCCAGGTCACGGTCGTAGCCCGGCGTCCGCATCAGGCGCAGGTAAGCTTCATCGGTCACCCGCGTCGAGTCAAAGGCATCACGATGGGCGGCAGCCCGCGCCGCGGCCTCTTGCTCACCAGCCACCGGACGCACCACAAACCCGCCCGGCAGTGACGGCTCGGGCACGGGCTCGTCGAGCGGGTAGATAAAGAGCACCCCTTCGTCGTCGGTCCGCCGAAAGCCACACCGTTGCAGGGTTGTGATCTGGGCCTGGTCGTCCTCGTAGACCCCGACGTCGGTGACCAGGCGACAGGCCACTGTCGCCTGGGAGCGCTGCGCCTCCACCCAGTCCAACATCTCCTCTTCCAGGCCACGGCCACGCTGCCGGGGGTGGACCTGGAGCTCAAAGGAGATAACCCCGGCCCGGTAGCGGGACGGCGTCCAGACGGCAAAGCCGGCCAGATTGCCGCCATCGTCGTTCCACAGGCGGAAGGTGCGGCCCAGATCGTGGCGCAGCGATTGGAGGAAAAGGCGCCACACCAGGTCGCCCACGTGCCAGCAGTTGTGGTTGCCGCCAGCCCGCATCGAGACCAGCAGATCCGCCATCCGCTGGGTGTCGATCGGACCCTGGTAGGGATGTGATGAGAAGGCCATCGATAACCTTCTACCTCTCAGCCGGCAGCCTGGCCAGCATCCAGTCGTAACTCTGCGCCCACAGCGCCTCGCGCTCGCCGTCGGCCAGTACGTTGTGGCCGGAATTCTCCAGCCAGACCAGCGTCTTGTCGGTCGAAGCCACCCGGTCATGAACGATCTGCGCCGCCTGCGGGTCCAGGTGCTTGTCGCGCCGTCCCTGGAAGATCAACACCGGCCGGCCGACGCGGGGCAGCAGCTTGAGCACTTGGCGCTGCAGCAGATAGACCTCAGAGGCGCCCCACAGCGGGGTGTCATCGTAGCACCAGATGCGGCCGCCGGCCTGTGGGTCGCCCAGGTCGCTGTCACCCATGGCGCCCCTGGGGTTGTATTTGAGCAGGTAGCGGAGGCCGAGGGTCAACGGCATGCGCCGGTCCTGCAGCTTGACCGCGGGGGCCATGACGATCAGGCCGGGGATCTCGGGGCGCCTGGCCCCCAGCCACAGGGTCAGCAGCGACCCCAACGACAGGCCGCCGACAAAGACGGCCCGGCAGCAGCGCTGGAGATCGTCGAGCGCCGACTCGACCGTTTCGGCCCACGCCTGCCAGCGGATGCGGGTCAGGTCCAGCGGCGTGGTGCCGTGGCCGGGCAACAGCGGGCAGCGGACCGTAAGGCCCCGGGCAGCCAGGTACTCACCCATCGGCCGCGTTTCGGCCACTGAGCCGGTAAAGCCGTGGATCAGCAACACGCCGCAGGATCCGCCACCGGCGCTATAGGCTGACGGATCGAGGTGTGCAGGTTGAGGCATCGAACTCTTCCTTCCACGTAAACGATGCGGATTTCAAGGTGAGCAGGCCAGATCAGGTTGTCGAGGAAATGGAGAATTTCCAGGAGGATGGACGGGGTAAAGAGAATCCCCGACCATCATCCACAGTCGGGGATATTGAGGAAGGCACAAGCCAGCATTGTTGCGGAGCCAACCAACCGCCGGCTTGTACCTCCTCTCGGCCTGTTATATGCCTTGGAACAGGTTGCCGATGGCCAAAAGCACAAAGCCGACCACGAGCAGCCAAAACCCGAACCCGCTAAACAGAAAATCAGGGGCCACGAGCTGGATGATAAAACCAACTATGGCCAGCAGAACGGCGATCACGAACGTGATAAACTTGGGTGTGCTAAGTTTCATCTTTCCCTCCAAAGTTATGAGATTGGTGGCCTTCCCGGCTCCGTAGCCATCCGGCTAGTCTTCGAAGGCCTTTCCGTCAACTCGTCTCTACGAACTTTTGAGACGAGGTTAAGCGGCTCAACTACAGGCTCTTGATCAATCTGTACAGATGCTCGAGCAATCCACCCGAGCGCTTGGGCACGTCACCTACATCACTATTGAGCAGATCATCGATCTGACCGGCCACAGACCCTGGCAGCCCGTCCTGGAGAAAACCTAGGACCGTCTCGACCGCTTTGCCGGCCTGATCTTCTGTGATGCCGGACTTGGCCGTCACCTGTTTGATCAGCTCATCCATGAGGTCCTTTTCCAGAATCGCACCGTTATTATATCACAAATATCAAAATAAAGCAAACCGGCAATTCCTATAACAGCAAGCGCATCAAGCCAGATACTTCCCGATTGTTGTAACACGTCCAAGCAGGACAAGTTACGGATTTGATCCAATCTGAATTGGCCGGCCGTTGGGCGATGTGGTATAATCGATCCGGTCGGAGATTGAGTTTATGTCTATCATCATTGCCGAACGGATCGCCAAATCGTACGATCCATACGACATCTTCTGGGACGTGTCGTGCAGCGTGGCTCACGGCGACCGGATCGCTCTGGTAGGCCGCAACGGCACGGGCAAGACAACGCTGCTGCGCATCCTGGCCGGTTTCGACCAAGCGACCAGCGGCTATGTGCACCGCGCCAAGAGCCTGCGCATCGGCTTTTTGGCCCAGGAGGCGACGCTGGACGGCGATCGGACCCTGTGGCAGGAGATGATGACCGCCTTTGAGCCCCTGCGGGCCATGGAAGCCCGCCTACACGACATGGAGGCCGAGATGGCCGACCCCGCTCGCGCCGACGAAGTGTTGGCTGCCTATTCGCCGCTGCGCGAGCAGTTCGAGGACCTGGGCGGCTATACCTACGAAGATCGGGCCCAACAGGTGCTGATCGGCCTCGGCTTTCCACGCCAGGATCACCAGATTCCGCTCAACTATCTGAGCGGCGGGCAAAAGACGCGGGCGATTTTGGCCCGTCTCCTGCTCGAATCACCCGACCTGTTGCTGCTGGACGAGCCGACCAACCACCTCGACCTGCAGGCGATCGAGTGGCTGGAAGGGTATCTGAACAATTGGGAGGGGACGGTCGTGCTGGTGGCCCACGATCGCTACTTTATGGATCGGGTGGTGCACAAGGTGTGGGAGCTGTCCTTTGGCGGGCTCGACACCTATTCCGGCAACTATAGCCACTATGTGCGGCAACGGACCGAGCGCTACGAGCGGCGGATGAAGGAATATCGCGCCCAGCAGGAGTTCATCGCCAAGGAGGCGGACTTTATCCAGCGCTATATGGCCGCGGAGCGCACCGGCCAGGCTCAGGGCCGGCTCAAGCGGCTGGAACGGTTCAAAGAGGACGAGGCGATCGACCGGCCCCGCCTGGAACAGACGATCAAGCTGCGGCTGCAAACACCGCTCCGCAGCGGCGACAAGGTGCTGTGGACTCAGGACCTGGCCATCGGCTACGATCGCGCCAACCCTCTGTTCCGGTGTCCAGATCTGGATCTCCGGCGTGGGGAGTGCGTGGCGCTGTTGGGACCGAACGGTTCGGGCAAGACGACCTTTCTGAAGACTGTGCTGGGCCAGATGGGACCACTGGCCGGCTATGCCCGGCTGGGGGCCAGCCTCAAAATCGGCTACTATGCCCAGGTACACACCGACCTGGACCCCAACAAGAGCGTGCTCGACACGATCCTGGAGGTCCAGAACCTGCCGTTGGTGGAAGCCCGCACCTACCTGGCTCGTTACCTGTTCACCGGCGACGATGTGTTCAAGCGGATCGGAGACCTGTCGGGCGGCGAGCGGAGTCGGGTCGCCCTGGCCAAGCTGGTGATGCTGCGGGCCAATTTCCTGCTGCTCGACGAGCCGACCAACCACCTGGACATTGCCAGCCAGGAGGTGCTGGAAGAGGTGCTCGACGACTTTCCCGGCACGATCCTGCTGGTGACCCACGACCGGTACCTGGTGGATCGGCTGGCCAGCCAACTGTGGATCGTCGAGCCCGACGGCCGGTCCATGCGTGTCTTTAAGGGTACGTGGGCGCGATATGTCGAGATGCGCGAGCGGGAGCGCGAGGTACCCCAGGCCCGCCAGGCAAAGGACAAGGCGTTCGAGGCTCAGCGCCAGGCCAAGCGCGACGAACAGCGCGCCCGCCGCGAGCAGGAGGCGCAGGAACAACGGTTGGCCGAAACAGAGGCCGAGATCCACCGCCTGGAGCAGGAGCTGAGGGCGCTGGAGGAGCAGATTACTGCGGCCACGGCGGCCCAGGAGGCGATGCGCCTCCACGAGCTGGGCACGTTGTACGCCGAGCTACAGTCTCAATTGCAGGTGCAGCTAGACCTGTGGGCAGAGACGGCCGGATGAAACGCCGCCACTTTCTGATCGGGCTGACGGGCAACATCGCCACGGGCAAGAGCCTGGTGGCGCAGATGCTGGGCGAGCTGGGGGCGCGGGTGATCGACGCCGACCAGGTTGCCCATGCCGTGATGCTGCCGGGCGGTCCGGCCTATGGCGGGGTGGTCGAGGCGTTTGGCGCCGGTATTCTGAGCAAGGCGGAGGGCGACGGCACGATCGACCGGGCCAAGCTGGGGGCCATCGTGTTTGGCGACCCGGCCGCTCTGCTGCGCCTGGAGCAAATCGTCCACCCGGCCACGGTGGCCGCGGTGAACCGCCTGATCGCCGCCGCGGATGAACAGGTGGTGGTGATCGAGGCGATCAAGCTGATCGAGGCGGGCATGCACCGCCGCTACGAAACGCTGTGGGTGGTCACGGCGCCGCGCGAGGTTCAGATTGCCAGGTTGACGGCCAGCCGAGGGCTGAGCGAGGCCGAGGCGGTGCTGCGGGTCGATGCCCAGCCACCCCAGGCCGAAAAGGCAGCGCTGGCCGACCTGGTCATCGTCAACGACGGCAGCGCGACAGACCTTCGCCTCAAGGTCGAGGCTGCCTGGGCAGAGGTGAGACGCCGGGTGTGGTACGGACAAGGAGCAGGGCAAATGAGCGAGCAAAAGAGCCAGGTGCAGAGGAGCGTCAAAAAGCCCAAGGCCGGGCAAGGCCCTGCGGCCGAGATAGAGGTCCGGCGGGGCAGGAGGAGCGACGTGGCGGGCATCGTGGTCCTGGTCCGGCAGGCCACGCAGGGCAAGGGCGCCGTGGAGGAGGCCGAGGTGCTCGACTGGCTGTTCGGCAAAGGGCTGCTGGTGGCCGTCCAGGGTGAACAGGTGGTGGGGGTGGCCGCCTGGCAGACTGAGAACCTGTTGTCGGTCACCGACCGGTTCTACGTCTATCCGGCCAAGCTGCGCGCCGCGGCCGGCAGTCGCCTGTTGGCGGCCATCGAGGCAGCGGTGAACGTGCTGATGTGCGAGGCCAACGTCATGATTTTGCCGCCACATACCTCGAAGGCGGTCCGCACTTTTCTCAACAAGCAGGGCTACGAAGCCAAGGCTTATCAGGAGCTGCACCGCATCTGGCGGGAGGTGCTTGGTGAGTTTGTCGCCGACCAGCCGGACCTGATGGTCAAGCGGCTGCGCGAAAAGATGATCATGGCCCCGATTTAGGGAGGGATGGATGAAGCTCAAGGATTTCGCAAACCGGCATCCACGGCTGTCGATGTGGATCGTGTTGGCGGTTGGGATGGTGATCATCCTGATCTGGGCGGCCAAAGATGTGGGGCTGCTGGCCGGGCAGTGGGCAGCGCTGATCGCAGCCACCATTCTGCTGGCCGGGCTGTGTGCGTGGATCGCCGGGTGGAGCAGCAACGGCGAAGAAGAAAAGCCCCAGGCTTGACGGCCGGAGGGTGTGGTGATTTCAAAAACCTCAAGGCCCCGTAAAGCTCGGGGGTGGGGTGGGTTGTCGCGGTTCGGTCCTCGCTTAGACCTCAAAAATATTACACTAGAACTTAAGATTTAGAAATTTTAACCTAAAAATCTTTTCAACCTATTGACAAAATATTAAATCTGTGCTAGAATATCTCACAGATGGGTGAGATATTTTTCTGTCACCCAAAGAAGAAGCAGGAGGTGCAAGCATGGATCCGAGATTTAACCTCTGGCAAGGCTGGTTCGAGACAGAGGCGGTGGCAATGGAACACCGCAAGGGCCGCGCCGGCCTGGCGGAAGAGCGGTGGTTGGTCCCCACGGCGACAGCGGGGGACGGGTGCCATCGCCTTGACCACCGTGCACTGCGATGGGTAGGGCGCAGCCTGGTTCGCTGGGGATGGCGTCTCCAGCAGCGCCACGATGCGGCAAGCCAAATCCCTACGTTTTATCCCGCAAAAAGCATCCACTAGGCGAAAATGAGATAGGTTCGTGAAGGAGGCAAGAAAATGTTCCCTGTGATAGGTCGTTGTCCGGTGTGTGGCGATACGCTGACCGTGGCCCGTCTTCATTGCCGGAGCTGCGATACAAGCCTGGAGGGGCAGTTTAGCCTGGGCCGCTTTTACCGGCTTTCCCCCGAGCAGATGGCATTCATCGAGACGTTCATCCGCTGTGAGGGCAGGCTGAACCGGGTCCAGGAAGAGATGGCCATCTCGTATCCCACCGCCCGAGGGCGGTTGATCGAAGTGATCCGCGCCCTCGGTTACGACGTTGTCGAAGAGCCGGCCCCGATCCCTGTCGAAGACCGCAAGGTCATTCTCGAACAGTTGGCCCGGGGTGAGATCTCTTCTCAAGCGGCAGTTGAACTACTCAAAGGCAAGTAGGAGAGGGAAATGAGCGAGAAACAGATTCAGTTGGCAGAGGGCGCCGAGGTAACGCTGCTGGAGATGGCGGGCGACCTCAAGGTGAGTGGCTGGGACGAGGCGTATGTCCAGGTCGAGCTGGACAGTGACGAGGAAAAGGATCTGGTGATCGGCGAATCGCCCAGCGGGCCGGAGCTGTCGGCCCGCGCCTCGTGCGAGGTGTGGGTGCCGGCCGGGACGCCGGTGACCGTCGGGCAGGCGAGGGGCAACGTGAAGGTCCGGGAGATGCAGGCGACCTTTAAAGCCGAGCAGGTGAGCGGCGACCTGAAGCTCAGCAACATGGGCGAGGCGGCGATCGACACGGTGCACGGCAACTTGAAGGCGAGCGACCTGTCGTCGCTGCGGGTGACGGATGTCGTGGCCGGAAACGCGAGCGTGAAGCAGGTGGAGAGCGTCGACCTGCGAGCCGTCCATGGCAACCTGCGGGCCAAGGCGCTTGGCCTCCTGCGCGTGGGCCATGTGGCCGGCCAGGTGGTGGTCAAGGATGTCGAGGGACCGGTGAGCGCCGAGCAGGTGGACGGCAGCGCCGTCCTGAAGGATGTCGGCGGCATGGTGGTCCTCGACAAGGTGGCGGGCAACCTGGTGGCACGCGACCTGTTGGGCGGGGTCAAGGCCGGCAGGATCGACGGCAACCTGGTTTTGGGCGGGGATCTGGGCAGCGGCTGCACCTACCAGTTTCGAACCAGCGGCAACGCAGCGCTAAAGCTGGCGGAGGATGCCAACGCAAGCTTGATGCTCAAGGCAGGCGGCCGGGTCATGTCTACCGCGACACTGACCGAAGAGGAGCGGACCGAAAACAGCCTGAGCGGCATCCTGGGCGACGGCGGCACTGAGCTGAGCGTCGAGGCTGACGGCAATGTCAGTCTAGGTCACCCCGGGCGGGGGACGTGCTGCGAAGACGAGGAGGAGATGTGGGACGAGGGTGAAGACGAGCTCGGGCGGGCCGGCTTTTCCCTGGGCGACGAGATCTCACGCCAGGTGGAGCAGAGCCTGCGGGCCATCGATGTGGAGGAGATCAGCCGCAGGGCCAGCGAGGAGATCGAGCGGGCCATGACGCAGATGCGGGCCAAGCTCGAGTCGATAGATTGGGCACGGGTCGGCTACCAGGCCGAGGGGGCGATGGAGCGGGCGCTGGGGCAGATGCAGCGCGAGCTGGACCGGCTGTCTGAAAAGGCGGCCCGCCAGCAGGAAAAGATGCAGCGCGCGGCCGAGCAGCGGCAGCGGCAGGCGGAACGGCAGGCGGAACGGCAGCGGCGACCCGCCGCCAGGGTACAAACGATGCCCTGGCAGGCCGGCCAGCCCACGCCGGCGCCCATGCCGGCGCCCTCGTTCGACGAGGAGCGTCTGAGCATCCTGACGATGGTGGAGCAGGGTCAGATCACGATCCAGGAAGCCGAGACCCTGCTGGATGCGTTGAGATAGATCCTCCATTTTTCTTTCTCAGCAGCGGCGTGGGCCGCTGCTGAGAAAGGAGGGAGGAAGGAGAAGCCGGAATTGGAAGCCAAGAAGTGGGCAGGGCGGTTTTTCAGCATCTGGACGGGGCAGGCCTTGTCGCTGGTGGGCAGCAGCGTGGCCCAGTTTGCGCTGGTGTGGTGGGTGACCACGCTCACCGGCTCGGCGACGGTGCTGGCCACGGCGACGCTGGTGGCCGTGCTGCCGGGGGTGTTCATCGGCCCGATCGCCGGAGCCTACGTGGACCGCTGGAACCGCCGGATGGTGATGATGGTCGCCGACGGGGTCGTGGCGGCGGCTGCCCTGGCGCTGGCTTACCTGTTCTGGAGCGGGTCGATGCAGGTATGGCACCTGTACGTGGTGATGGCGGTGCGGGCGATCGGCGGGAGCTTTCACTGGCCGGCGATGCAGGCTTCGACGACGCTGATGGTGCCCCAAGAGCACTTGTCGCGCATCGCCGGGCTGAACCAGACGCTGAACGGGGTGATGAGCATCGCCGGGCCGCCGCTGGGCGCGCTGCTGATGGCGGTGATGCCGCTGTATGGGATCATGCTGATCGACGTGGGCACGGCGGCGACGGCCATCCTGCCGCTGCTCTTTGTCCAGATCCCGCAGCCACAGCGATCGGCCGGCGTGGAGGCCGCGACCGCCGAGGGGAAGAAGCTGTCGATCTGGTCCGACGTGGCCGAGGGGCTGCGCTACGTGTGGAGCTGGCCCGGGCTGTTCATGATCCTGATCGCGGCGATGATCATCAACTTTGTGATGGCGCCGGCCAGCTCGCTGATGCCGCTGTTGGTTACGAAGCACTTTGGCGGGGACGCCCTGCAATTGGGCACGCTAGAAGCAGCCTGGGGGATCGGCGTGATCGCCGGCGGCCTGTTCCTGAGCGCCTGGGGCGGCTTTCGCCGGCGGATCTATACGACGCTGGTGGGGGTGACGCTGATGGGGGCGGGGATCATCGTCACGGGGCTGGCGCCGTCGACCATGTTCTGGCTGGCGATCGCCGGCAATGCCATCGCCGGGTTTATGAACCCGATCACCAACGGGCCGCTGTTCGCCGTGCTGCAAGCGACGGTCGCCCCCGACTATCAGGGGCGGGTGTTCACCGTGGTGAACAGCCTGGCTTCGGCCATGATGCCGCTGAGCCTGGCGGTGGCCGGACCGCTGGCCGATTGGCTGGGCATACGCGCCTGGTACGTGATAGGCGGGCTGTCGTGCGTGGCGATGGGGGTGGTGGCCCGCTTTATCCCGGCCATCGTGAACCTGGAGCAGAACCACAAAGGGCATGCCGCCGGGGAGCAGGCGCTGGTTCCCGCGATGGTTGAGGTTGTGGCAGTCGACGTGGATGTCCTTTAACAATTGAATGACGGTATAGATGGGCGCTCGATCTGTCGATCTGGGCCGGCTGTGCTATAATGGGCAAATCCTAGCACAGGATTCCAGTTCGACTATGGTTGTGGCGGCGACGACTGAACATAAAGGAGCGGCGCAAGGCTGGGTGCGGCCACTGGACCCTACAAAGGACATGGGGGCCGTGGCTCAGTTGATCGAGTTGGCCTTTGGCGAAGAGATGGACAGCCAAGGCCGGGCCGCCCTGCGCGACATGCGCTGGATGTCGCGCATGTCGCCGCTGGTGTGGTGGTGGGCACAGGCCGATCCCAGCTTCCGGGAGACGTACAACGGGTTTGTGTGGGAGGAGCCTGGCGAAAGGGGAAAATCCTCAAAGGGCAGGCTTACTCACCCCCCAAAGGGAGAGGGAAAGAGGATGGTGGTCGGGAACGCCAGCCTGATGCCCTGCCCGGGCAGCCGTTACCGGTGGGTGATCTGCAACGTTGTGGTCCGCGAGGAGTACCGGCGACAGGGGATCGCCCGGCGGCTGATGGAAGAGACGATCTCCGAGGCGCGGCGTCAAGGGGCAGAAGAGGCGGTGCTCCAGGTCTACCGGGATAACCTGCCGGCGATGCGCCTGTACACCGACCTGGGGTTCCAGCCGTTAAGCGGCGAGATGGGGCTGCGCCTGGCGGCGGCCGGGCCGGTGGATGTGCTGGATGCGGCGGGTTACGAGCTACGGCACTGCCAACCGGGATCCCTCACGGAGGGTTCTTTTCGAGATGGGCAGGCGGCCTATCACCTGGCCAGCCTGGCCATCCCAGCGGCGCAGCAGTGGCTCAAGCCGGTGCGGGCGGGGGAGTATGAGGTGGACTGGCTGACCCACCTGGGAGAGAGGCTGGCCGACCTGGCGGCCGGGCGGCGGAGATATCGCCTGATGGCGTTCAAGGGCGACGAACCGGCAGCGCTGGTGGGTGTGGAGGCGGCCCTGCGGCGAGGAGCGCACAGCCTGAAGCTGTTGATCCACCCCAAGCACCGCGGCAAGCTGGAGCCGATGCTGGTCAGCCGGGCGCTGGCGATGCTGGCCGAGCTGCCGGGCAGGGAGGTGGAGGCGACGGTCATGACCGACGATACTGCCGCCATCCAGGCGCTGGGGAGCTATGGTTTTCGGGAAAAGCGGACGCTGCTGACCATGTCGTACAGGCTGACGGGAAAAGACCGGGACCATGAATAGCACTGAAGGCGAGGCGGGCCAGGGCAAGGTCGCCTACCGGCAGATCTTGGCCAATCGAAGCTTTCTGGCGCTGTGGGTGGGCCAGACGATTTCGTTCGTCGGGGATTATTTTTACTGGCTGGCCGTGCCGATCATGGTCGAGCGGCTGACCGGGTCGGCGCTGATGGTGGGGTTGTCGGTCATCACGACGGCGCTGCCGATGCTGTTCCTGGGGCCGGTGGCCGGCGTTTTCATCGACCGGATGGACCGGAAGCGGATGATGATCGGCGCCGACATACTGCGGGCGCTGCTGGTGCTGCCGTGCCTGCTGGTGCGGACGCCCGACCAGGTATGGATTTACTATGTAGTTGGGTTCCTGATGTCGTGCGTCAGCCGCTTTTTCTTTCCGGCGCAGAACGCGGTGCTGCCGCTGATCGTCAAGGGGAAGGGCGACTTGCTGGCCGCCAACGGGCTGATGCAGATGGTCCAGACGATGGGGTTGATCGCCGGGCCGGCGTTGGCCGGGTTTACGATCGGCCTGTGGGGCGAGCAGATAGCTTTTATCGCCGATTCGGCCAGTTTTCTGGCGTCGGCGGCGGCGATCGCGACGATGACCGTGCCGCGCACGACACAGGGCAATCAAGCCGCCAGTGACATGCGGCACAGGGCCGAGGGTAAGCAGATGGCAGCGGTATGGGCCGAGATGCGGGAAGGGGTGGCCTACCTATTCGGCAACCGGACGATGGTGGGGATCCTGGTGTGCATGGCGGTGGTCCAACTGGGCCTGGGGGCGATCAATGTGCTGTGGGTGCCCTACTTGCAGCGCACCTTTGGCGTCGGGGCGGAGGGACTGGGCATCGTCGACATGGCGCAGGGAGCGGGCATGGTCGTTAGCGGGCTGGGGCTCGGCTTTATCGCTTCGCGGTTGAGCCGGCGATTGACAACCGGTTGGGCGCTGATCGCTATTGGGCTGTTCCTGGCCGGGATGGGAGTGGCACCGGGTTTTGGATGGGTGATAGGCTTGAGCTTTGCCGTCGGCCTGGCGCTGGTCCCGGGCCAATCGGCGCTGACGACGATGATGCAGCTGGCGGTGCCCGACCTGAAACGGGGCCGGGTGGGCAGCGCGATGAACGCGATGACGATGGCGGCCGGGCTGTTGTCGATGGGGGTCGCGTCGGTCTTTAGCGAGGCGGTGGGGCTGCGGACGATGTATGCTATCGCCGGGCTGATCACGCTGAGCGCCGGGGTGGTGGGGTTGAGGGTGTTGAAAGAACCAGAATAGGGATTTTGGCCGCCAGAAACAGGCGGCACAAGGATTGTGCAGGAAGATGAGGAGAGGGAGTGATGGGAGAGGAACAGCTCGAGATCCTGAAGATGCTGGAAGAGGGGCAGATCGGGGCAGAGGAGGCGGCGGCGCTGTTGGCGGCGCTCCGGCCTGAGGGGGAGGAGAGATCCTTCGCTGCGCTCAGGATGACAGATGACGAGGGCGAGGAGCAGGACGGCGTTACGGCCGGCCTGGAGAGGGCTGAGGCCGTGGTTGGGGAGGCTGCCCCGGCGCCTGAGTGGGAAGGGCCGCCGGCGCAATGGTCCAGGTTCTGGATCTACCCGGCGCTGGTCGGCGGAGGGCTGCTGCTCCTAGGGGCGGTGGTGCTGGGGGTGTTGTATGCGGCCAGCGCCAGGCCCGGCTGGCGGGTGTGCGGTTGGCTGCCGATGATCCTAGGCCTGCTGGTGGCGATCCTGGCCTGGTGGAGCCGGACGGCGCGATGGCTGCACCTGAGGGTGAAGGAGAAAGGCGAACGGAAGATAGCGTTTAGCTTTCCGCTGCCGCTGACGCTGACGGCGTGGGTGATCCGGATCATCCGGCCGTATGTGCCACAGCTCAAGGAGACGGGGGTCGACGAGATGATCCTCGCGCTGCGGGATACGAAGCAGGAAGAGCCGTTCTACATGGATGTGCAGGATGATGAGGACGGCGAGCACGTTCAGATCTATATAGGGTGAACTTTTACCAGGTTTGCTACGCAAGCTTGAGGGTAAGAGGATAGTTGCAGGTTTGACGGGCAAACCTGCAAGAGGAAAAGCCAAAAGACCTTAAAGGAGGGAGACATGGCAACAACGGAAGAGAGGATGCAGATCCTCAAGATGGTGGCAGAGAAAAAGATCACGGCAGAGGAAGGGGCCAAGCTGCTGTCGGCCCTGGAGCCGGACAAGAAGAGGGAACCGGCGGTGGTGATGGTCGGCGGGCCGAGCTCGCCGCGCTGGTTCCGGGTGCGGGTCACCGACATGGAGACGGGCAAGACGAAGGTCAACGTCAACCTGCCGATGAGCCTGGTCAACGTGGGGATGAAGATGGGCGCCCGGTTTGCGCCAGAGATCGAGGGGATGGACATGACCCAGGTCTTTGAGCAGATCCAGGAAGGCGCGCAGGGCAAGCTGATCGACGTGGAGGATATGGAGGACGGTGAACGAGTAGAGATCTATGTCGAGTAGACCTCGACCCACCGGGATGGTGGCCTTTACCGTCGTCTGGCTTGGTCAGGCCATCTCGCTGCTCGGCACCGGCATGAGCCAGTTTGGCCTGACCATTTGGGCCTACGAGGTGACCGGGAAGGCAACTGCCCTGGCCCTCGTAGGCTTTTTTGGCATCGCGCCCCTGGTGGCGCTGAGCCCGATCGCCGGGGCGATCGTCGATCGCTCGAACCGCAAGCTGATGATGATGATCAGCGACCTGGCGGCCGGGGTGACGACGATCGCCGTGCTGGTGCTGTACGCCACCGGCCAGCTTCAGATCTGGCACCTGTACATCACCTCGTTCATCACAGGCACCTTCCAGACCTTTCAGTGGCCGGCCTACTCGGCGGCGATCACGCTGATGCTGCGCAAGGAGCAGTAT
Source organism: Anaerolineae bacterium (assembly GCA_034429215.1). Lineage (GTDB taxonomy): Bacteria > Chloroflexota > Anaerolineae > JAAYZQ01 > JAAYZQ01 > JAFGOG01. The sequence goes on from DAOUGI010000125.1 coordinate 61,540, forward strand.
GGGCGAGCCAACGGGATGATCGAGCTGGCCGGGGCCTCGTCGGGCATCTTTGCGCCGCTGCTGGCCGGGGCGCTGCTGGGGGTGATCGGCCTCAGCGGCATCCTGACCATCGACATTGTGACTTTTGTGGCGGCGGTGGGGGCGTTGTTGTTTGTGCACGTGCCCCAGCCGACCAGGAGCGAGGCCGGGCAGAAGGCGCAGGGGAGCATCTGGAAAGAGTCGGTGTACGGCTTTCGGCACATCTTTGCCCGGCCCAGCCTGTTGGGGCTGCAGATCGTCTTTTTGCTGGGCAACCTGTTCTCCACGGTGGGCTATACGGTGATGGCGCCGATGATCCTGGCCCGCACCGGAAACAATGCGGTGATCTTTGGCGCTGCTCAGACGGCGGGGGCCGTCGGCGGGGTGGTCGGGGGCGTGATAATGAGCGCCTGGGGCGGTTTCAAGAACCGGGTGCACGGGGTGCTGAGCGGCTGGGGGCTGACCAGCTTGCTGGGGCAGGCGCTGATGGGGCTGGGGCGCGCCCTGCCGGTGTGGGCTGCGGCCAACTTTTTGGGAGCCTTTTTTGGGCCGATCATCAACGGCTCGAACCAGGCGATCTGGATGGCCAAGGTGGAACCGGACGTGCAGGGACGGGTGTTTGCCACCCGGCGGCTGATCGCCTGGCTGGTGTCGCCGATCGCCACGTTGGTTGCCGGGCCGCTGGCCGACTATGTGTTTGAGCCGGCGATGCGGGAAGGAGGCGGGCTGACCGGCACGTTTGGCTGGCTGGTGGGCACCGGGCCGGGCGCGGGGATGAGCCTGATGATCCTGTTTACCGGATTGGCGGCGGCGGCGGTCGGGTTTGGGGCGTACGGGGTGCGAGCGGTGCGCGAGGCGGAGCGCCTGTTGCCGGATCATGACGCGCAGGTGGCGGCAGATTTATAAACCAAGTACACAAAGGCAACAAAGGATGGGGTGAGGGGTGGGAGTTCGGGCCTGGCTCGGGGGCGTAGCCAGGCCCGAACCATGCCAGCCCCGAGCCATAAACGGAGGCCCTCTCCTGCGGGGAGGAGAGGGCCTGTAGCATGGCTGGCGGGCGAGCGCCAGGTTGTGCTAGTGTTTCTTGCTGCGCCGCTTTCTGTAGCCGGAATAGAAGGTGTAGAGCGGCAGCAGGAGGGTTTCCGCCTTGGAGGAAAGGTTAACGCGGGCCTTCCACAGGGCAGTGCCGGCCATCTCCACCGGGCGGGCCAGCCGCTCGCGGATGGGCCAGTCGAGGACGGGGATGGCAGCCGCCACCTGCGGCTCCCAATGGACGACGGCGGAAGCCCAGGTCAGTCCGGCGCCAAAACTGACAAGGACGAGATGATCCCCCGGCCGGACCCGGCCTTCTTCGATGGAATCGACTAATCCCAAGGGGACAGAGGCGGCCGAGGTGTTGCCATAACGGTCGATGTTGACCACCATTTTGTCTTGGGGCAGCTTGAGACGGCGGCGGGCCACCTCGATGATCCGGTCGTTGGCTTGGTGGGGAATGACCAGGGCGATGTCGTCGGGGGTCAGGCCGGCCTGGCTGACGGTCCTGACGACCGAGTCGGCAAAAACGCGGGTGGCAAATTTGAAGACCTTTTGGCCGTCCATGCGGAAGTAATGGAGCTTCTGGTCGATCACTTCGTGGCTGGGCGGGTGGGCCCCGGCGCAGCCGGGGAAGATGACAGCGTCATAGTCGGAGCCGTCGGAGCCCAGCTCGAAGGACAGGACGCCGGTGGGTTGGTCGCTGGCTTCGAGGACCACGGCGCCCGATCCATCGCCAAAGAGGATGCAGGTGTTGCGGTCGGTCCAATCGACGCCGATCGACATGTGCTCGGTGCCGATGACCAGGGCGTTGCGGTAGGCGCCGGTCTGGATGAACTGGGTGGCGGTGACCAGGGCGTAGACCCAGCCGGTGCAGCCGGCGACGAGGTTAAAGGCGGCAGCTTTGTTGGCGCCGAGCTTGTCCTGGATCATGCTGGCCGGGAATGGGACAAAGTAATCGGGGGTGGAGGTGGCGAGGATGATCAGCTCCAGCTCGGATGGCGGGAGGTGTGCCTGGGCCAGGGCCCGCCGGGCGGAGGCCACCGACATGGTGCTGCAGGTTTCGCCGGGCGCAGCGATGTGACGCTCGCGGATACCTGTGCGGGTGCGGATCCACTCGTCGGTGGTGTCGACCATCTTTTCCAGGTCAAAGTTGGTCAGGACGCGGTCGGGGACGTATTTGCCCCAACCGGTGATGCGTGCGTATTTTGACATATCCCCCTGCCTCCCTGCGGTCGGCACTTGACAGCGGTCACCCTACCCTCTCCCCCAGGGGGAGAGGGTGTTGACCTTACCCTAGCCTCTCCCCAGGGGGGAGAGGGGACTAGTTTGCGCACGGCCGTGGCGGGAGCGGATGACCAGGGCGATGATGACGCCGGCAACGGAGGCCAGCGAACCGACGCCCGCGGCGGCGAGCAGGATGAGCCTGCGGCGCCGCGACGGCGGTTCCGCCTCAGCCTGCGGCCGCTGTTGGGCAGTCAAGATCAACTCGCCTTTCAACCGCCGCCGGTAGTTGGCATCCGCTTCCACGGGCACGAGGACCAGCCTGAGCTGTTCGGCCAGGTCCAGAAGCTGCTGCGCGGTGGCAACCGGGTTGGACCGGGCGGACTTGGCCAGGCCGCGGCGACTCGGTGCGGCGGGCGGCCCTCCCCACAGCGTGCGGCCGCGTGTATGTGCTTGATTCGTACTCATGTTACCCCCCTCCCGGCGCCTTTGCCGGGAAATCAAAACCCCGGGAGGGACAGACAAACACGGCTGTCCCTACCGCTGATAGCCCACCAGGCCCACCGTCCCCGGTCCAAAATGGACGGCCAGGCAGGCGGCCAGCTCGGTGACAAAACCCTCCCGGCAATTGAAGATGGTCTTGGCCCGGTCCAGAAGGTCCTGGGCCATTTCAGGCGCCTCGGCGTGGACGGCGGCCAGGTTGACGGGCATCCGGGTGCCCAGCCGCTCGACCATGATGTCGATGATGCGGTCCACGGCCTTGCTTTGGGTGCGGGTTTTTTCGCCCACACTCAGCAGGCCGTCCCTCAGGATGATGATCGGCTTGATGTGAAGCAGGGAAGCCACGCTGGCCTGCACCCTGCCGATCCGCCCGCTCATTTGAGCATAGCGCAGGTCTCGGACGGTGAGCAGGATGTTTATCCTGGGCCGGATCGTCTCCAGACGGGCCAGGACTTCGGACACGGTCTTGCCGACTTCAATCATGCGCAGCGCCTCGAGGACCATGAAGCCAAGGCCGGCCGAGCCGCCGCCACTATCAAAGGTGTGGACCCGGACGCGGCCGGCGACCATCTCTTTGGCCATCTCGGCCGCCTGGACGGTGCCACTGAGCTTGGCGCCGACGTGCAGGGAGATGATGTCAGTAGCGCCCTGATCGGCAAGGCGGTCATAGACCTCCACAAACTGGCCGGCCGAGGGCTGGGAGGTCTTGGGTAGGACGCCCAGCTCGTCGATCTTGCGGTAGAAGGTGGCACGGTCGATGGTGATGCCGTCCAGATAGCTGTCGGTGCCGAAGAAGATGTTGATCGGGACCACGGCAATGTCGTGCTGCTCAAAGATCTCTGGTGGCAGATCATGGGTGGAGTCGGTCGCTATTTTGATCATCCAGGTACCTTGTTTCTCCTTGAAAATAGTCTCACCACAATTGTCACAGACGGCAATCGCCTGCCGCGCTGCTGCCCCGCGGGCCGCACTGAAAGGCACAAACCGCCCAGGTCAAAGCCGCTAAATCGCCGAGTCACCCAAGTCCTGCCGCAGGGTCAGCAGGGTGCGATGGTAGAGCGATTTGATCGCGCCTTCGCTGCGGCCCATGATCTGGCCGATCTGGGCATTGGGCAACTGCTCGACGAATTTCAGGATCAACAACTCCTGTCGCTCCAGCGGCAGGCGGCGGATGGCGCCGGCCAGCGCCGATCGCCGCTCGTCCATAGAGACCTGCTGGAGCAGGAGGTCGGCTCGCGGGTGACCCACAGAGCCTAACTGGTCCAGCGACACGACCTTGCGCCGGCTGCGGTCGCGATACCAGTTGGCCACGATGTTGTGGGCGATCCGGTAGAGCCAGGCAGAGAAGGGCAGTCCTCGCTGGACAAAGCGCGGGAGGTGGTTGAGGGCCTGGTAAAAGACCTTGGCGGTGAGATCCTCAGCGTCGTGGTAGTTACCGGTCCGATAGTAGATATAGCTATAGATCTTGTCAACGTACCGCTCGTACAGCAGACCAAAAGCATCCGGGTCGGCTTTGGCCCGTTCTACCAGCGCCGCGTCGTCTATCAGATCTTCCACCCGGGTTCCCTCGCCGCGGTCGGCCGGTTTCGCTCAATAAAACACCGGCAGCCGCGAATAGTTGCGGGGGGAGCGAAAGCCTGGATGTCCCGCCCGCTCGGTGGTGGATTGTACCCCAAGATGGGGGAAAATGCAACAGGTGAGGGAAGGATTGGGCGGGCGCCAGAAGAGGGCGACCACAGGGGGACGCCCCTACCGTGCCCACGACTTGCTCAGAAATCGGACTAGAGCTCCGCCTGCCCCTGGAAAAGGCATAGGAGGGGAACCGGGCATCGGAAGTCTTGCATGTCAGGGGTTACGGACGGTGGGTTGACCAAATTTCTGTGGTGTGATATAGTTGCTGCGCAGGCTCACCGACTTTATGCTCGAGGCGGCAATGCTATGGTCTACATCGGCGGGGACCAGGTGCTCCTGTTTGGCGGGTACAGTGCCAGCGGCATCAGCGGTGAGGCCTGGCTGGCGACCGGATTCTACAGTGGAACCTGGTACCGGGTATACATGGCAGTGGTGGCCGAGTGAGGGACGACCTTCCGGGAAGGGTGCATCAAGAAGGGCACGGATAGTGAAGGAGAGCTAGCCTCATGCATAGCCGGCAAGGGCTCTTTATTTCGACGCTATTGCTGCTGATGATGGGGCTGATCGCCGCGGCTACGGCGAGCGGGATAGCAGATCAGGCTGTGGGGGCGAAGACGACGGATGCCTCGCCGGAGGCCGGCCCATGTTGGGCGCGGCTCAACGACGCGCCGACCGATTACCCTTCCGTCCAGGCCGCGGTGGATGCCAGCGACCGGCCCACCGACGTGGTCAAGGTGGCCGGGATTTGCGCCGGGGTGGAGCAGCACGCCGGCTTCACGCAGACGGTTTACCTGAGCAAGACGCTGACCCTCCAGGGCGGTTATACTGTCACGAATTGGACCGACCCGGATCCGATCGCCCACCCGACCACGCTGGACGCGCAGGGCGGGGGGCGGGTCCTGCTCATCACCGGCGGCGCGGCACCCGCGGTGGCCGGCCTGCGGCTGACGGGGGGGGACGCGGCTCAAGCCGGCGCCGACCCCTACGGCCAGAACCGCGGCGGCGGGCTGTATGTGCTGCGCGCCACGGCGGCGATCAGTGGGTGCCTTTTCTACGGCAACCTGGCCGATTCGGGCGGGGGTATCTATACCTACGACAGCTACCTGACGATGGGCGACAGCATTTTGACCGGCAACGCGGCCCCGTTCTTTGGCGGGGGGATATTGATGAACGAGGGGAGCGGCCGGCTGGAGGACACTGTCTTTATGTCCAACACCGCCGGCATGGGCGCCGGGGCCTATTTGGCCTCGGAGTGGATCACGCTGACGAACAATGCCTTTGTGTCGAACACGGCGCAATACGAAGGCGGGGGGGTGATCGTCGAGATCTATGGCGGGCACTCGGAGCTGGTGGGGAACTATGTGGCCGGGAACCGGGCTTATTTGAACGGAGGCGGGCTGTACTTTGGGGAGGAGGTGCGGGCCCGGACGGGCCGGCCGCCCTTGCCGCACGCCGGGGGAACGGGTCCCGATGAACGGCTGTTGTTTGCCGGCAATGTCATCGCCCACAACTGGACGCAGGGCAACGGCGGGGGGGTGTACATGGGCGGCGACGGCGGAGCGGCCGAGCTGGTGGGGAACGTGGTGGAGGAGAACACGGCCGGCGGCAACGGTGGGGGGATCTACCTGGACCGCAGCGCCGATCCGACGCCGATCGTCAGCAATACGGTTACGGCGAATGCCGCCGGCGGGAATGGGGGCGGTATCTACCTGGGGAACACGACGGCGACGGTGCGCGGCAACGCCGTCGAGGGCAACCTGGCCGGGGGCGACGGCGGCGGCGGGTATGGGCGGGGAACGTGGAGCGACAATAGCTTTTCGGGCAACAGGGCCGCGGGTCGCGGGGGAGGGGTATCCGGCGGCGGCAGTTTGACGGCCAACCTGATCACTGATAACGAGGCCGGCAGCGGCGGAGGGCTGGCCCTGTATCAAAGCAATGCCACCGTGCAATCGAACGTGATTGCTGCCAACGAGGCCGACAGCGGCGGCGGATTGTGCCTGGAGGATCACAGCGATGCCCTGCTCGCCAACAACTGGATCGTGGACAACCGGGCCTCTTTCGAGGGAAGCGGGCTGCTCGTCAGGGGTTCCCGGCCCCGGCTGGCGCACAACACTATCGCCCGCAATGCCGGTCCCAACGGCCTGTACGTCGGGAGCTATGCGGAATATACGAGCACAGTGGTTCTGACCGACACGATCCTGGTGAGCCACACGGTGGGCTTCGTGGCCGAAGGAGGCAGCAGCGCGCACCTGGAAGCCACCCTGTGGGGCAACGGGACCGATTGGGCCGGCGCGGGGGCTATCTATACAGGCACGGTGAACGTTTGGGGGGAACCGGCCTTTGCGGACCCTGAGGCCGGCGACTATCACATTGGTCCCGGCAGCGCGGCAGCGGACACCGGGGTGAGCGCGGGGGTTACGACGGATATAGACGGCGACGGCCGGCCCATGGGCGCCGGCTATGACATCGGGGCGGACGAGATGCGCCCCCGGCCGGGATGGTTTGTCTATTTGCCGCTGATAAGACGGGAAGAAACCGGGGGGTTCAAAACCCGGTTTATCGAAAAGTCGTTTGACAGGATGTGCACGGTGGGGTATACTCATCTTTCCTGGGAAATGAAAGGTAGTGAAGAGGAGGAAGAATGAAGGTTCTATTCATTGGGGGGACGGGGGTGATCAGCTCGGCTTGCTCGCGGCTGGCGGTGAGGCGCGGGATGGAGCTGTATCTGTTGAACCGAGGGCGGACGGAGCGGCCGATCCCGGCAGGGGCGCAGGTGCTGAATGGGGATATCCGCGACCGGGGGTCGGCGGAGCGGGCGCTGGAGGGGATGACGTTCGACGCGGTGGTGGATTGGGTGATATTTACACCGGAGCAGTTGGAGGCGGATATCGAGCTGTTCCGGGGACGGATGGGGCAGTATGTGTTTATCAGCTCGGCATCGGCGTACCAAAAGCCGATCTCGCACCTGCCGATCACGGAATCGACGCCGCTGTACAATCCGTTCTGGGCGTATTCGCGGGACAAGATCGCTTGCGAGGAGCGGCTGGTAAGGGCGTACCGGGAGGAGGGGTTTCCGATTACGATCGTGCGGCCGTCGCACACGTACGATCGGACGAAGGCGCCGCTGATGGGGCACTATACGGATATTGACCGGATGCGCAAGGGGAAGAAGGTGGTGGTGCACGGGGATGGGACGTCGCTGTGGGTGCTGACGCACCACGAGGATTTCGCCAAGGGGCTGGTGGGGCTGCTGGGGAACGATCACGCGATCGGGAACGCGGTGCACATTACGTCGGACGAGGTGCTGACGTGGAATCAGATCTATACGATCGTGGCGCACGCGGCGGGGGTGGAGCCGCAGATTGTGCACGTACCGTCGGAGGTGATCGCGAGGTTTGACGAGGAAGTGGGGGCAGGGCTGCTGGGGGACAAGGCGCACAGTGTGATTTTTGACAATAGCAAGATCAAGCAGCTGGTGCCCGATTTCGTGGCGACGATCCCATTTTCGCAGGGGGCGAGGGAGATTGTAGGATGGTTTGACGCCGATCCCGCCCGGCAAGTTGTGGATGAGGAGGTGGACGGGATGATCGAGAGGATCATCTCTTCGGTCACTCGCTTCCACAATACCCTTGGAAACGAGTGAGCTGGTGGTACATGGTGAGGCAGCCAACGATCAGGCCACTGGGGTGAGGGGAGGGATTTGGCGAGTGGGGGAAAATCTGGTATAATCGGGGGAGCTTGGCAGCAGGACGGGGAGTGTGGGCGAAAACGATTGCATGGAGCGGCGGCAGGCCGCGGTGTGCGGCAAGTTTTGCGGCGGGTGCGACAAGTACCTGGACAGGACGTGCTGCGGCTGCGGCTATCAGCTAGGGCTGACGTGCCAGGGGGAGTGCGCGCTGTTCCAGTGCTGCGTCTGCCAGCAGGGGGTGGAGCACTGCGGGGTGTGCCCGGACTTTCCGTGCCAGGTGTTTCTGGCTCTCGCCGAGCCGCTGGAGGTGGCCCGCCGGTACAAGGCGCTGCTGCGCCGGGCGGAGATCGGGACGGCGGCGTGGATTGCCGAACAGAGGAAAAAAGAGGAATAAGTCTATTTTTCAGGGGAGAAACCTAGATGCAAGTGCTATTACTGAAGGATGTACATGGACTGGGACATGCCGGGGAGGTTAAGAAGGTGACCGACGGGTATGCCCGCAATTATTTGCTGCCACGCAAGCTGGCCGTGGTCGCCACGGAAGAGGCGCTGAAGCAGGCGGAGATGCACCGGCAGGCGCTCAGCCGCCAGCAGATTAAGGTTCTCACGGAGGCGCAGGCGTTTGCCCAGGTCCTCGACGGGGTGAGTCTGTCCTTCAAAGCCCGCGCCGGGGAGGGGGACAAGCTGTACGGGTCGATTACCAACGCGCATATTGCCGAAGCGCTCACGGAGAAGGTGGGGCGCGACGTGGACAAGCGCAAGATCGACCTGGAGGAGCCGCTCAAGGAGCTGGGAACGCACGCCGTGACTATACGGCTGGCCCCAGAGGCAGAGGCCAAGATTATCGTCGTCATCGAGCGCGAAGAATAACCAACCCTTGACCGAAAAGACCAAGATCGAAGTCAGCCTGATCCTGCCGCAGGGCAGTGACTGCCAGGCCTGTTTGGCGCGCCTGCAGGAGGCGATGGGGCGCTATCACGGCGTGGAGGTGACGCACCTGGACGAGGAGGCGGACAGGCCGCGGCTGTGCATCCACTATGACCCGGCGGCGGTGAGCGCCGATTATCTACGGGCGATCGCCGCGGAGGAGGGGGCGATCCTGGCGTGGCGCTACCGGCACGAGACGCTGGCGATCGAGGGGATGGACTGTCCCGACTGCGCCCGGACGCTGGAGACGGGGGTGGCCCGGCTGGAGGGGGTGCTGGGGGCATCGGCTAACTTTGCGGCGGAGACGCTGGCGGTGGAGTACGACGGGGAGCGGGTGCCGCGGCCGGCGATCGTGTCACGGGTGCGGGCGCTGGGCTATGACGTGGCGCCGCCCCAGGCCAAGCCGGCAGAGATGGTGTTCCAGGTAGAGGGGCTGGACTGCGCCGACTGCGCGCTGCACCTGGAGGAGGCGCTGCGCCGGACGCCGGGGGTGGCGGAGGTGAAGGTCAATTTTTCGCTGGCCCGGCTACGGGTGGTGCCGGAAGCAGGGGCGCAGGTGGCAGGAGCGGTGGAGCGGGTGGCCAGGGAGATGGGCCAGACGCTCCAGGCGGAGGAGACCGGGGCAGGCCAGGAGGCAAAGGCCGGCGAGGAGGCGAGCCCGGGCGGGTCTGCCCGGCGGGTGTGGCTGCGGAAACACCGCCGGGACGTGATGGCGGCGGCGGCAGGGTTGTTTATCCTGCTGGCGGTTGGGGCGAATCTGACCGGCCTGCCCGAGGCTGTGGTGGCCGGGCTGTACATCGCGGCGATCGGCTGCGGCGGGTTTTACGTGGCGCGGGCGGGGTGGACAGGGCTGCGGATAACCGGGGCGCCTGATATGAATACGCTGATGTCGATCGCGGCGGCAGGCTCGATTTTGGTCGGCGAGTGGGCAGAGGGGGCGGCGGCGATGTTCCTCTTTGCGGTGGGCAACTCGCTGGAGGGCTATACGATGGACCGGGCCCGGAATGCGATCCGGGGGCTGATCAAGCTGTCACCGCGGCGGGCGACGGTGCTGCACGGCAGCGAAGAGATGCAGGTGCCGGTGGAGGAGCTGGAGATCGGCGACCGGATCCTGGTAAGGCCGGGCGAGCGGCTGCCGATGGACGGGGTGGTGCTGTCGGGCGAATCGGCGGTGAACCAGGCGCCGATCACGGGGGAGAGCGTGCCGGTTGACAAGGGGCCGGGCGCGGAGGTGTTTGCCGGGACGGTGAACGGCCAAGGGGCGCTGACGGTGCGGGTGACCCGGCCGGCAGCGGACACGACGATCGCCCGAATTATCAAGATGGTGGAAGAGGCGCAGGCGCAAAAGGCGCCGTCGCAGCGGTTCGTGGACCGGTTCGCCCGGGTGTATACGCCGATTGTGATCGCGGTTGCAGCGGCGGTGGCGGTTGTGCCGCCGCTGGTGGGGTGGACGACGGGAGCGTTCAGCACGCCGTTCGGGGAGTGGTTTTACCGGGCGTTGGTGCTGCTGGTTATCGCCTGTCCGTGCGCGCTGGTGATTTCGACGCCGGTGAGCATTGTGAGCGCGATTGCCAGCGCGGCGCGGGCCGGGGTGCTGATCAAGGGCGGGGCGTACCTGGAGGAGCTGGGGGCGCTGAAGGTGATAGCCTTTGACAAGACGGGGACGCTGACGGCCGGGCGGCCGGAGGTGGTGGAGGTGCGATGCGTCGAGCACCGGGCCGGGACGGCGTGGAGCGGCTGCGCTGCGTGCCGGGATGTGCTGAGGGCGGCGGCAGCGGTGGAGCGGCGGTCGGAGCACCCGCTGGCGCGGGCGATTGTGCAGGCGGCGGAAGGGCAGGGGATGATGGCGACGCTGCCGGTTGCCGAAGGGGTGCAGGCGGTGGCCGGACGGGGGGTGGAAGGCCGGGTGGACGGGCGGCGGATCACGGTAGGCAGCCACGCTTATCTTCACCAGGCTTATCCCGACCTGGCCCACCGGGAGGTGTGCGAGGCGATCGACGCGGCGCAGGCGACGGGCCAGACGGCGATGGTGGTCAGCGACGGCGGCAGGGGGGTGGTGGGGTATATCCTGGTGGCCGATACGCTGCGGCCGGGCACGGCGGAGGTGATGGCAGCGCTGAAACGGGTGGGGATTGAGCGGACGGTGATGCTGACAGGCGATAACGAGGCGACGGCGCGGGCGATCGGGACCGCGGCGCAGGTGGACGAGGTGCAGGCAGGGCTGCTGCCGGAGCAGAAGGTGGAGGCGGTGGAGGCGCTGCTGGCGAGCTACGGGGCGGTGGCGATGGTGGGCGATGGGGTGAACGACGCGCCGGCGCTGGCCCGGGCGTCGGTGGGAATTGCGATGGGGGCGGCGGGCACGGACACGGCGCTGGAGACGGCCGACGTGGCGCTGATGGCCGACGAGCTGGGCAAACTGCCGTTCGCGGTGAGGCTGAGCCGGCGGGCGCGGGCGATTATACGGCAGAATGTGGCGCTGTCGCTGGGGATCAAGGCGGTTTTCCTGGTGCTGGCGGTGGCGGGGGTGGCGACGCTGTGGATGGCGGTGTTTGCGGATGTGGGAGCGTCGTTGATCGTGACGTTTAATGGGATGAGGTTGTTGGGGGAGAAGGGAGACGGATTATAGATTTTAGATTTTGGATTTTGGATTTTGGATTTTAGATTTTGGATTTTAGCCGCCAGAAGCATGCGGCTCAGGGATTTTGGATTGGGCCGCCAGGCCGCCACGATTGGCAAGGCCAATCGCATGCGGCACAGAGGGCGGCCAGCACAAGGATTAGGAGGGCTGCGTTGGCAGCTCTTTTTTTGCGTGGGAATGGCGTGGGATGGGCGTAGGGTGGGGTCAGGAACCTTGGGAGGGGGGCGGACGTTATGTATTCAGTCAGGAGTAAAAGAGGTGGAAGATGAACGAGAGGACTAGACTGAACCGTAGCGTTCGCTGGATATTGAGTGTGACGTTGATTGTGCTGGGGGTGAGCGCGACCTGGGCCTGGGGACGGGTGGCGCGGCTGGCCGAGCCGGCGGGCGGGGAGGTGTCGCTTCAGCCGGCGGTGCTGTATGCCGCCTGGCAGCCGGAGGGGGCAAGGCAGGCCGAGCTGTTCCGCTCGACGGACAAGGGCGCGACGTGGCAGGCGCTGGTTTTGCCCCAAGCGGGCGCGCCGGTGGCGTGGGCCGACGACGGGGGCGACCGCCTGGCGGCAGCAGTGGAAGGCGGGCCGCTGTGGGTGTCGGAGGATCAGGGCGACAGTTGGACGGCGGCCGCCGAGGGCCTGGCGGCGGTGAGCCTGGTGTGGGACGAGGCGGGCGCGCTGTACGCCGGGACCGACGGTCAGGGGATTTATCGCCTGGGCGCGGACGATGTCCCGGCGGTGATGGCGATGGCACCGGCGGAGCTGGCCGGGGCGAGGGTGAAGCACCTGGCGCAGGCCGGCGGGCGGCTGTTCGCCGCAACGCAGAGCGCGCTGTTCTATACGGACGACGGGGGCCAGACATGGGCCAAGTCGCTGCCTGCGCCGGGGCCGATTTCTGCGCTGGCGGCGACCGACCGGGAGACGGTGTACGTGGGCACGGAGACGTTGGCGGTGTACAAGAGCGCGGACGCGGGGCGGACGTGGCAAGAGGCCGCAGAGGGGCTAGGGCTGGCAGCCGGGCAGATGGTGCGGATCACGACGCTGCGGGCCGATCGGGATCAGCCGGGGGTGGTGTACGCGGCGGTGGCTTATGTGGTGGGCAGCACGCAGGTGCACGCGAGCGCCGGGGGGACGTTTATGACGCTGGACGGGGGCGATTCGTGGCAGGCGATGGCCGGGCCGACTTTTCCCGAGGCGGAGCAGGCGGTTGACCTGATGCGCCTGCCCGACCGGCCGCTGTCGGTGGCGGCCGTTACTGCCGGCGGTTTGCAGAGCTATGCCCCGGACACGGCGAGGGCGATGGCGGCGCTGGGAAGCTCGGACGGGGCGGAGCGGGCGGCCGCAGCCCGGCTGCTGGGCCTGGCCCAGGCGAGGGAGGCGAGTGATGCACTGCTGGCGGCGCTGGCCGATCCGGAACGGGCGGTGAGCCTGGCGGCGGCGGAGGCGCTGGGCCGGATGGCCGACCCGGCGAACAGCAGCGCGCTGATGGTGGCGATCGAGCATCCCGACGAGCAGGTCCGGCTGGGGGCGGCGCGGGCGCTGGGACTGATGCGGAGTGAGGCGGCGGTGGAGCCGCTGCGGGCGATGCTGATGAACGGCGGAGGGGCGGCGGTGACAGTGGCGGCCGAGGCGCTGGGCCGGATCGGGACGCCGGCGGCGACCGATGCGCTGCTGGCAGCGCTGGCCGACGCAGAGATGTCGCCTCGGCGCCACGCGGCGCTGGGGGCGCTGGAGATGATGGGCGAGCCGGCAGCCGGCCCGCTGACGGAGGTGCTGAGCTCGAGCCGTGACGAGCACGCCCGGCAGAACAGCGCGCAGGCACTGGGTTGGATCGACTCGGCGCAGGCGACGCCGGCGCTGGTGGATGCGCTGGAAGACAGAAGTGAGGCGGTGCGCGGCCAGGCGGCCTGGGCTCTGGGGGAGATCGGTGACCCGGCGGCGCGGGCGGCGCTGGAACGGGCCGCGGAAGGCGATGGGTCGGCGCTGGTGCGGGTGGAGGCGGAACAGGCTCTCAGCCGGATGGCAGAGAAGCCACAGGCGGCGGCCAGCCAGCCGGTGACGTGGCCCTATGTGCTCAGCCGGCTACAGTCGATGCGCTGGCTGATCCTGGGGGTGTCGGTGGTAGGGGCGGCGTGGCTGGCGCTGGGGGACAGGCGACTGGCGACCGCGCCGATGGGACGGCAGGCCGGCCAGCAGGGCCAGGGCTGCGCGTGAGAGACGGATTCCAACGCAGCCGGGGGGTTTAGGGCTGGTAGGGGGTGACCTTGACGGCCTGGGGACCTTTGGGGGTCTCCAGGAGCTGGTAGAGGACTTCTTGGCCTTCCTCCAAGGGGGGGAGGGCGCCCTGCTCGGTCAGAGAGACGCCGGTGCGGTGGAAAAAGATCTCGCCGCCGCTGTCCTGGGCAAGGAAGCCAAAGCCTTTTTCCTGGCTGAACCATTTGACGGTGCCGTGAAGCTTGTCGCCGTATTTGACGCGCTGATTGCAGGCTTTGCAGGTGTCAGGGACGGCGACTTGGCCCTGGTCGGCCAGGCGATGCTGCATTTCTACGGTGAAAAAGAAGGTTTTTCCGCATTCTTTGCAGGTGACGAGCGTATCTCGGTAGGTCATCGCTGTTTCTCCCGCTGAAAGTAGTCTAACCACAAAGGGTTATTTCGTTTTGCGCTTGGCAGGAGGCTTGGGCACGGTGGCCTGAGCCTCCTTTGATTTGGATCGGGTTGTACCGGTCTTTTTTTTGGAGCCTTTTGCAGCCGGCGCAGGCTCGGCGCCGGTGGTTTTCCGGCCCGCCTTGGTGGTGGAGGCACCGGCCTTGGCCTTGGGCTTGGTGGTGGCCGGTTTTGAGGGCGGCTCTTTTTTGGGGCCCGGATCTTCGGCCAGCTTGGTGAGTTTTATCCTGCGCAACGACGCGCCTTCCCCATGGAGGATGATCTCGCTTGGAGCGGCCGGAGCCGTCTCTGGGGAAGATTGCTTGGGCGTTTTGGCGGCCGGCTTGGATGCGGGCTGTTTGGCGGCCAGGAAGGGCGGCAGGGCCGGTTGGTCCTCTTTGGAGGTTTTGGCCGCCGGCTTGGTTTTGGGTGCAGCCGGCTTGGCGGTCAGGAATGACGGCAGGGGCGGCTGGTCCGCTTCGGAGGGCCGGGCGGCGGGCTTTTTGGCGCGCGGCTTGGATTCACTGGGAGCGACCAGAGCGATCTCTGACCGCACCACGGGTTCCTCTTTAGAGGGCCGGGCGGCGGGTTGGTTTTTTTTGGCGCGCGGCTTGGGCTCGACGGGAGCCTCTTTGGTGGGCAGGGCGGCGGACTTGGGCTGTTTGGCGCGCGGCTTGGATCCACTCGGAGCGACTGAAGCGGTCTCTGCCCGCACTGCAGGTTCCCCCTTAGGGGGTTGGGCAGTGGGTTTGGGCTTGGCCGAGGCCTGCTTGACACGCGTTGAGGCCGGTTCCTTTTCCTTTGAGGTCCTGGCCGGTTTTTTGGACGGCGGCGGGGCCGGTTTTTCTTGTTCCAGGTCGACTTGAGCGGCGCGGGTGCGGCGCGGGGCAGCGGAGCCCTTGTCCTCGGGCTCGGGCGACGGGGCGGCGGTCAGGACGGATAGGATGGTCGGCAGGCCGTGGGCGGCAGGGTCGAAGAGGTCTTCTTTGGTGTCCTGGCGCTTTTTCTGGCCGGTGGCGGCGCGGCCCATGGAGGAAAGGGCTTTGACGGGGACGGACAGGATCCGGCCTTTGGCCAGCATGAGGGCCAGGGCCTGGTCGTCGCCGGCCAGGGCGGCCACGGCCAACGGTCCGGTCCTGGCCGAGAGCTTGGCGGCCTGGATGCCGCCGCCGTAGCGCTTTTGGGCGGCAAATTCGGCGATGGCAGTGCGCTTGGCAAAGCCCTGCTCGCTGATGGTGACGACGCAGCCCTTTTTGAGGGCGAGGCCCATGCCGACGACGGCGTCGTCGCGGCCGAGCTTGATGGCCAGGACGCCGGCAGCCGACAGGCCCATGGGCCGGACCTCTTCTTCGGAGAAACGGATGGCGCGGCCCTGGCGGGTGACGAGGACGATCTCGTCCTGGCCGCCGGTCAGGGCTACCCAGCCCAACTGGTCACCCTGCTCGACATTGATGGCGGTGACAACGCCTTTGCTGGCAGCCGAGGAAAGGTCCTCGACGGTGACGCGCTTGATGCGCCCGCCGCGGGTGGCGAGGGTGACGAAGGAGGGCCGGCTGCCAGGGCCGTTGTCCTCGGCCTCGGCAGCGGCAGCACTGGGCAGGATGAGGGCGCCGACCAGCGTTTCGGTCCGGTCGAGGGCGGTGACGCCGCTGGCCGGGATGGAGCGGTCGCTGGGTATCTGGTGAAGGGGAGCCAGGGCGGCCAGCCCGCCAGCGGCAAAGAAGGCGACGTCATCGCGGGTGTTGCCCCACTGTTGGGCGACGGGCATGAGGCCGGAGACGACCGGTGGCTGGAGGCTGAGGCCGACCTCGCCGTTTTGCCAGAGGGTCAGGTAGATATCTTCGGCGGTGACCAGGTCGCGGGTGGTGTGGAGCCCTTTCTCGCGGTCGATGATGCGGGTGCGGCGAGCGTCGCCATATTTGGCTTTGAGGGCCAGCAGATCGTCGCGGATGACGCCGCGGATCTTGGCCGGGTTGCGGAGGAGGCCCTGGAGGTATTTGATCTCGTCGAGCTTTTCTTTGTACTCGTCGGCGATCTTTTTGCGCTCGAGGGCCGCCAGGCGCTTGAGGGGCATGTCGAGGATGGCGTCGGCCTGGATCTCGGTGAGCTTGAATTCCTTCATGAGGTTGGCGCGGGCGGTCTCGGTGGTGCGCGAGGCCTTGATGAGGGCGATCACACGGTCGATGTTGTCGAGGGCCTTGAGGAGGCCTTCGAGGATGTGGGCACGCAGCTTGGCCCGCTCGAGAAGGAATTGGCTGCGGCGGGTGATGACCTCCTGGCGGTGGTCGAGGTAGTAGACCAGGATCTTTTTGAGGGGAAGGAGACGGGGCTCGCCATCGACGAGGGCGACCATGATCATGCCAAAGGTGATCTGCATGGGGGTCTGCCGGAAGAGCTGGGACAGGATGGTGCGCGGCTCGACGGTGCGGGTCATTTCGATAGTCAGGCGCATGCCCTGGCGGTCGGATTCGTCGCGCAGGTCGGTGATGCCCTCGAGCTTGCCGTCACGCACGAGCTCGGCGATGCGCTCGATGAGGCGGGTTTTGTTGACCTGGTAGGGCAGCTCGGTGACGACGATGCGGCTGCGGTTGCGGCTCATCTCTTCGATGTGGACCTGGGCCTGGACGGTGATCTGGCCGCGGCCCATGGCGTAGGCGTTGAGGATGACGTCGTTGCGGTCGCCGTTGTCGCTCTCGCCGGCGTAGCGGTAGATGACGCCGCCGGTCGGAAAGTCGGGACCCTGGATGAAGCGGGTAAGGTCCTCGACGGTGACGTCGTCGAGGTGGGCATAGTTGTCGATGAGGTAGGTCAGGGCGTCGCACACTTCGCCCAGGTTGTGGGGTGGGATGTTGGTGGTCATGCCGACGGCGATGCCCGATGCGCCGTTAACCAGGAGGTTGGGCAGGGCAGCGGGCAGGACGGACGGCTCGTTGAGGGTGCCGTCAAAGTTGGGGCCAAAGTTGACGGTGTCCTTGTCGATGTCGGCCAGCATCTCCTCGGCGATGAAGGCCAGGCGGGCCTCGGTGTAGCGCATGGCGGCAGGGTTATCGCCGTCGACCGAGCCAAAGTTGCCCTGGCCGTCGACGAGCATGTAGCGGAGGCTAAAGTCCTGGGCCATGCGGGCCATAGCCTCGTAGACGGCAGAGTCGCCGTGGGGGTGGTATTTGCCGAGGACCTCGCCGACGATGCGGGCGCTTTTTTTGTACGGCTTGTCGGGCCGCAGGCCGAGGTCGTGCATGGCGTAGAGGATGCGGCGGTGGACCGGCTTGAAGCCGTCGCGCACGTCGGGCAGGGCGCGGGCGACGATGACGCTCATGGCGTAGTCGAGATAGGCGCCCTGCATTTCCTGGTCGATGTCGACTTGACGAACGGTTCCTAGTTCCATCTGCTCTCACCTGGGGTCTAATGCAAGGCACACTATACGCCATTTTGGACGGATTGTCAACGCAGGAGGGCGGGTTGTGGGACGGCCGCCAGAGACATGCGGCACAGGCTGATTAACGCAGATTAACGCTGTTTTGCGACACTGGGCAGGAAAGATTCTTTGCTTCGCAGATTCTTCGCTTCGCTCAGAATGACAAGAATGAGAAGGGCGGGGAGGTCAAACATTCGTGCTATGCGGATTTGACACAGAACTAATGTTCGTGTTATAATAGGGTCGAAGATACGAGGGGCAGTATTGGGTTTTTGCTTTGAGAGGAGGCTCAATCATGGCACAAGAGCTGTCTGAGCGTCAAGTGAAGATGGTGGAGTTTATCCGGGAGTTTATCGCCGACCACCACTTTCCGCCGACCATACGCGAGATCGGCAGCAAGGTGGGGATCCCATCCACGTCGGTGGTCAAGTACAACCTGGATATCCTGCAAAAGAAAGGGCTGATCGACCGCGATCCTGAGATTTCGCGCGGGATCCGCCTGGTCGAAGAGGAGGCGGTAGGGCGGATGGCCGAGGTGATCCGCGTTCCGCTGTTGGGACGGATCGCGGCCGGCGTCCCGATCCCGGTGCCTGACGCCGAGTTCTCGCCCTTTGGGTATGAAGCCGGCATCGAATTGACCCGCGACATTGTCAAGGATGACAAGGATATCTATGCACTGGAGGTGCAGGGGAATTCGATGGTCGATGCCCTGATCAATGACGGCGATGTGGTGATTATGCGCCATCAGAAGCAGGTGGAGAACGGCGAGCTGGCCGCGGTGTGGCTGCGGGACAGGAGCGAGACGACGCTCAAGCGCTTTTACCTGGAGGGAAACCGGGTGCGGCTGAGGCCGGCCAACCCGACGATGAAGGATATGGTCTACCCGGCGGAGAACGTGGAGGTCAGGGGGAAGGTTTTGCTGGTGATCCGGCAGCTAAACTAAGCCGGGGTTGCGGGCAGAGAGGCCAAGGCCGCCAGGCCGCCAGATAGAGGCGGCACGGGCAAGTTCGCCATGCCGTTCTGCGCGTGGACGGGTAACGTGGGGATAGGGAACCGATCATAAGATAGCTTAAAGTTTTCAGAAATGCCCATTTGGGGGCTTGACATAGAACGCACGTTCTGGTATAATTAGAACGTGCGTTCTATTCATTAGGGAGAGGAAGCAGGAGGGGAAAATGGGGTCAGGTCAAGGGAATCGCCAGAGTCAAGTTCTCGAATTTGTGGGGGATTTTATCGCCGAGTGGGGGTATGCGCCCAGCTACGATGATATCCGCAAGGCGCTGGGGCTGAGCAGCAGGTCGCACGTGAACTATTATCTCGACGCACTGGAGAAAGAGGGGCAGATCGATCGCACGCCGCACACTTCGCGCAGCCTGCGGCTGAGGGAGCCCTACCGGTCGACGTTTGAGATAGCAGTGGCGGGGCAGATTGCCGCCGGGCAGCCGATCGAGCTGGCCGACCAGCCTAACGAGCAGATCAAGATCACGACCGACATGGCCGATCCGGGCAAGGACCTGTTTGCCCTAAGGGTCAAGGGCGATTCGATGGTGGACGACCTGGTGGCCGACGGCGATTTCGTGATCGTCGAGCGCCGCCAGGAGGCGTCACGGGGGCAGATGGCGGTGGTCCACCTGCGGGATCGCAATGCCGCCACACTCAAGCGGGTGTATCCTGAAGGGGAGCGGGTGCGGCTCCAGCCGGCACACCCGACTATGCAGGCTTTTTACGTGGACGCGTCGGACGTTGAGATTCAGGGCCGGGTGGTGGCGATTATCCGCCGGCTGTGATGAAACGGAGGGGGAAATGGTAAGAGAACTGTCACTTGCTCAGCAGCATCGAGAATCGACCCAGCCGTGCTCGAGCGGCTGCGAATATAAAAGTGTGGCGCCCGACGGCCGCATCGTATGTAAAAAGATCGCCTGGGGCGAGAACAAGGTCTCGCCCAGCCTGTGCCGT
>DAOUGI010000126.1:0-144026 GCA_034429215.1 Anaerolineae bacterium
GCTGCGGTCAGGGTCGTCTTGCCATGGTCGATATGGCCGATGGTCCCCACGTTGACGTGGGGCTTGGTGCGCTCGAATTTTGCTTTACCCATTCTGGTACCTCCTGATGCTAAGTCACTGGTTTCCGGTCCCCCGGTCAAGCCCACGACGAGATTTGAACTCGTGACCTACCACTTACCAAGCGGTTGCGCTACCGTCTGCGCTACGTGGGCACACCCTCACTGGAGCCACCCGTCGGATTCGAACCGACGACCTAACGCTTACAAGGCGCTTGCTCTACCGGCTGAGCTAGGGTGGCACGTAGATCAACCCAGAGCGAGCCGGCCCAAGCCCGCCACGGTCAAATGGCGGCCTAGTATACCGACATTCGAAGGAAATGTCAAATCCGTTATTCTTTTAGGCGGAGGGGGTGGGATTCGAACCCACGGAGCATTACTGCTCACGCGTTTTCGAGACGCGCGCATTAGGCCGAGCTATGCTACCCCTCCCCAAGCGGGCTATTATAGCATAGACGAGCCGAGGGGGCAAATTAGGCAAGACCTCAAGAGATCAGTTGGTTTTTTCGACGACGAGGAGATGAGAAAGGCCAAAAGCCCGCAAGGGGGTGTTTTCCAGAAAGTAGGTGACGCCACGCAACACGCGGCCAAGGACCGGCCGGCGACCGACGATCTTGTCATAGCCGGGGTAGATCTGGGTGTGTGCCACGACGCGGACGGGCAGGCCGGCCAGCAGGCGCCGCAGGCCGCGGCGGGTGTAGGCCCGGACATGGGGCGCGAAACGCCGCCGCCAGCGGTCGGGCAGGTAACCGACCAGCGGGATGTTGCCAAAGTGGTAGCGGCCGCCCCAATAGGCGCCGTGGGTCTCGAACGGGTAGAGGCGGTTGGGGGCAAAGATGACCAGGCGTCCACCCGGATGGAGGGTGCGCACGGCCTCAGCCACCGCCTGGCGGTCGTCGGTGACGTGCTCGATCACTTCGTGGGACAGGACCACATCAAAGGTGCCCGCCGGGAAGGGCAAGGCCTCGGCTGTGGCGGCGGCCAGGTTGGGCAGATCTACGGAGGTCCCCTCCATGGAATGGTGCGCAAGGAGGAGCTTGTCAGCGTCGATGTCTACACCAAAAGCGCCGGGGCTGAAGCGGCGAAAGGCACAGACATACATACCCAGTCCGCAGCCGGCGTCGAGGATGGTCCGGTCTTCTAGGGGGACGTAACGGCGGATCAGAGCCAGCCGGCGCTCCTGGCCATGGCCCCAGACGTAGCTGGGATGGCCAAGGGTAATAGCCTTGTCCTGACCACCGCTACCAGCCATACTTGAGGCGCAACACCAGGCGCAGTGGCAGGTTGTGACTCATCATCTTGGCCTGGGTCTCTTCGATCGGGTATGGGACCCGCCGGTGTTCGATGGTCATCTCGTCCAGGTGGAGGACGGCGTAGCTGGCCCGCGAGTCACCGTCGCGGGGCTGGCCGACACTGCCGGGGTTGATGATTAGGCGTTCCGGTCCCAGCTCGACCGGCCGGCCGCTGTCCAAGGTGACTTGGGCGCAGATCGAACCGTGGTCTTGAGCCTCGGGGATCAGGCGAAAGATGCCGGGTGTGTGGGAGTGGCCTACCAGACAGTAGGGTGTGTTGAAATGATCAAAGTTGACGCGCGCTGTGGAGGTGTAAATGATATACTCCCAGATAGGATGACGAGGGCTGCCGTGGACCAGGGTAAACTGACCCTCGACCACCATTTGGGGCAGGGCTTCCAGGTAGGACAGATTGTCGGGCGTCAACTGCTGTCTGTTCCACAAGTTGGCGTCGCGGGCATCAGGGTTGAAATCCTGGAGGTCTAGATTGCCCAGTGTGGCCCAGTCGTGGTTGCCGGCGACGCACACTGGCGACAGGGACCGGAGCAGCTTGACACAGGCGTTAGGATCGGGGCCATAGCCCACCACGTCGCCCAGGCACCATACCTGGTCCACCTGGCCGGCATCGTCCAACACGGCCTGCAACGCTTCAAGGTTGCTGTGAATGTCGGAGAGCACCAGACAGCGCATGTCGTTTCCTTTGACCACAAGTAGGCGCATCATACCACACAAAACCAGTCCAGGTCAAATGCTTGTCGTTTGTTCGTGTTGGGTGTATAATAGGAAAGCGAGGGATTGGAACCATGCCTATCCTAGACGAACACACGCTCGATTTGATCAGCCACAGCCCGGCCCAGACCCGGCGGTTCGGGGCACGCCTGGGTAACCTGTTGCAGGCCGGCGATCTGGTGTGCTTGGAAGGGAGTCTCGGCACCGGCAAGACTTGCTTGGTACAAGGCATTGGGCGGGGGATGGGCGTGGACGGGCCGATCACCAGCCCATCGTTCACCCTCATCGCCGAATACCGGCCCAAGCCTCCGGCCCCAGTGCTGTACCACGTCGACCTCTACCGCCTCCATGCGGCCGTCGAAGAAGCCCAGGCCTTGGGGATCGAGGACTATATGCTGGGTGATGGCGTGTGCGTGATCGAGTGGGCCGAACGCGCCGAGCCGATCCTGCCCAAGGAACGGCTGTGGGTCTTTATGCGGCACGTCGATGACAGCAAACGAGGCTTTTTGATGCGGGCCACCGGGGCACGCTACGACGATCTACTCCACCGCTTCAGGGTGAGCGCTTTTGGGGTATGACAGAGATCGCGCAGATCCCCTTCAGGGAAAGGGACGACCGAGCATGTTGTTAGCCATCGACACAGCCACCCGCATGGCAGGTCTGGCTCTTTACGATCCGACCGCGGGCCGGATCCTGGGCGAAGAAACCTGGTATTCACACGATAACCACAGTGTAGAGCTGATGCCCCGCGTGGCCCGGCTGTTGCATACGCAAGGTCTGGCTCCGGCCAGCCTGACCGGATTGGCAGTCAGCTTGGGTCCCGGCTCGTTCACCGGGCTGCGGACCGGGCTGAGCACGGCCAAGGGGCTGGCCCTGGCCCTCAAGGTGCCGATGGTTGGCATTCCGACGTTGGAAGTGACGGCCCGCCCGCACATGACCCAACGCCTGCCGATCTGGGCGATCCTCCAGGCAGGACGAGGGCGGATCTGCGTTGCCCACTATCTCCGGCAGCGGGGGAATTGGCACCGGCAGGGGTCGTACCTGCTGACCACCATAGACGCGCTCGATGAGCAGGTCGAGAACAAGGCAGCCCTTTTTTGCGGTGAGATCGACGCGCGTGAGGCCGACCTTATCCGCCGGCGCATGGGTGAAGAGGCAACCGTCGTCACGCCGGCAGCCAGTCCACGGCGGGCAGCATACTTGGCCGAGATCGGCTGGGAGCGGTTGGCCCGCGGCGATCACGACGACCCGATCACCCTGTCGCCTATCTACCTGCACCAAGATATCCCACATCCGATTCCGGCGAGTGCCAGCAATGACTGATCATACGACTGCGGAGAGCCACGCCACGAAATTCGTCGTCGAGCCGATGGCCGTACCTGACCTCGGTGATGTGATGGCCATCGAACGGCTGTCGTTCTCTTCCCCCTGGTCGGAACGGGCCTACCGGTTCGAGATCGAACAAAATGAGAACAGCGTCATGCTGGTAGTGCGGCCGGCTTTTCCCCAGTCGCTGTGGGACCGGATCAGAGGGCGGACTGGGGTGAGATCGCCGGTGCTTGGCTACGGCGGCCTGTGGCTGCTGGTGGACGAGGCTCACATCAGCACCATCGCCGTGCATCCCCAGTGGCGGGGCAAGGGTCTGGGCGAGCTGGTGATGCTGTCGCTCCTGGAGCAGGGGATCAGGCGGGGGATGCAGCGCGCTACGCTCGAGGTGCGCGTGTCGAACGAGGCGGCCCAGGGGCTCTATCGCAAATTGGGCTTTGAGAGCGCCGGTCGGCAAAGGCGCTACTACTCGGACAATAACGAGGATGCATTCATCATGGTCACGCCCCCATTCGACACGCCCGGCTTGAAAGAAAATCTGCGGCGATGCCGGGTGGAGCTGCAGACCCGATTTCAGGCCGGCACAGCGCAGGCCAGGGCATACCGGCTGGACAAAACTCTTCAGTTGGGGTAGCCTGGATAGATTTCAAAGGAGCAAACCCTTGTCTCAACTCACCGAGCTGTACGACCAGGTCAGAACGTGCGAAAAGTGCCAGTTATTCCAGTCGCGGACGCTGGCGGTGCCGGGTGAAGGGCCAGAAGACGCCCAGATCTTGTTCATCGGCGAGGCGCCCGGCTTTCACGAAGACCGCCAGGGCCGGCCCTTTGTCGGGGCAGCCGGCCAATATCTGAACGAGCTGTTGGCCAAAGTGGGCCTAAAGCGCGAGGCTGTGTATATCGCCAACGTGATCAAGTGCCGGCCGCCCGGCAACCGCGACCCGCTGCCCGACGAAGTCGCCACCTGTCGCGCGTATCTGGACCGTCAAATCGACCTGATCCATCCTCGCTTGGTTGTCACCCTGGGACGCTTCTCGATGGAGCGTTATTTCCCCGGAGCTTCGATCTCGCGCATCCACGGCCAGCCCAAGCGGGTGGGCAGCGTCATCTATTATCCAATGTTTCACCCGGCAGCAGCGCTGCACCAGCCGCGCTGGAAGAGCCTTCTCGACGAGGACTTTGCCCGTATTCCAGGCCTTTTGGGGCAGTTGGAGCAGATCGAGGAAATCGAGGAACAAAAAGCCCATCCGCAACCACCCCAGGCCGAGCAGTTGAGTCTGTTTTAGAAATCTGTCATTCTGATCGAAGCGAAGAATCTCTCCTCCCGGCCGGTGGCCTCTCGGCCAGATGAGACCCTTCGCTGCGCTCAGGGTGACCGACTGGAGTCTAAGGTGACAAAGTGGAAAGTGCCATTCTGAGCGAAGCAAAGAGTCTAAAAATCATCCCCCTGGGTGGCCTGGGCCACATCGGCAAGAACATGCTGGTGGTCGAATACGATGAGCAATTGCTGATCGTCGACTGCGGCCTGATGTTCCCCGAAAGCGACATGTTGGGCATCGATATTGTCATCCCCGATATGAGCTATGTCTTTGAGCGTGCCGACCGGGTGCGGGCCATCGTCGTCACCCACGGCCACGAGGATCACGTCGGCGGCCTGCCCTACCTCCTGCAAAAGGTCAAGGCGCCCATCTATGCCACCAGTCTGACCCGGGGTCTGATCGAGGTCAAGCTGAAGGAGTACCACCGCATCGAAGATGCAGACCTGCACACCGTTGCACCCCGCGACGTGCTGGACCTGGCTCCTTTCACCGTCGAGTTTTTCCACGTGTGCCACTCGATCCCCGACGCGGTAGGGCTGGCCATCACTACTCCGGTTGGCCTGGTCGTGCATTCGGGCGATTTCAAGTTCGACCAGACGCCGATAGACGGGCAGATGACCGATTATGGCAAGCTGGCCGAGCTGGGGGCGCGAGGGGTGCACATCCTGCTGTCCGACTCGACCAACGCCGACCGAGACGGGCAGACCCCCTCCGAACGCGAGGTGTCGGACATCTTTGACCGCATCTTTGCCACAGCGCCGGGCCGGGTCATCGTGGCTACTTTTGCCTCGAACATCTCGCGGGTGCAGCAGGTGGTGACGACGGCCCACAATCACGGCCGGCGGGTGGGCATCGTCGGCCGGTCGATGCTGAGCAACGTCAAGATGGCGACCCAGTTGGGTTACCTGGACCTCGGCCCGGAAGGGGCTGACGCGCTGCTCACAGCCGACCAGATGAACCACCTTCCCCCCGAGCAGGTGGCCATCGCCTGCACCGGCAGCCAGGGCGAGCCGACGTCGGCGCTGGTGCGGATGGCCATGGGCGAGCAGCGGCAGGTGAACATCCACCCAGGTGACTCGGTCATCGTCTCGGCCACGCCGATCCCCGGCAACGAGGAGCTGGTAAACCGCACCGTCGACAACCTGTTTCGCGCCGGCGCCGAGGTCTATTACCACGACCGGGCCAGGGTTCACGTGTCGGGGCACGCCAGCCGCGAGGAGCACAAGCTGCTGCTCAACCTCACCCGGCCGCGCTTTTTCGTGCCGGTCCACGGCGAGTACCGCCACCTGGTGCTCCACGCCCGCATGGCCGAGGAGCTAGGCATCCCCCCCGACAACATTTTCATCATCGACAGCGGCCAGGTGCTAGAGTTCGGCACGGATTATGGCCGGGTGAACGGCCGGGTGAGCGAGGGGCACGTCTTGGTAGACGGCCTGGGCGTGGGCGACGTGGGCAATGTCGTCTTGCGCGACCGGCACCTGCTGGCCGATGACGGCTTTGTGGTGGCCGTGGTGGCGATTGACGCCGACACCGGTGAGCTGGTCGAGGGGCCCGACATCATCACCCGCGGCTTTGTCTACCTCCCCGACGCGGGCGAGCTGATGGACGAGGCGGCGCACACGGTGGTCGAGGCGCTAAAGCATGGCACCGCTGGGCCGGCGGCCAGCGGCAAGATCAAAAACAGCCTGGCCGACTTTTTGTACAGCCGGACCAAGCGGCGGCCGATGATCTTGCCGGTGGTGATGGAAGTGTAAAATCCAGACTTATATTTCGGCAAACATCGGAGGTCCGCTTGTCACTTGGCACAGACCCTGAGGGTTTTAAGCCCTTGGGGTCTGTTGGTGGTTACAGATATGGCTTGATGCGCCGCGCCGCCTTCCGACACGCATCGCCCAAGAAGGCGATGTCGGCCTCGGTGTGCGCCGTCGATATCCCGGCGTGACTGTGGAGCATAAAGACATCCTCGACGAGCACGGCCAGGTCGAGCACGGTGTGGCATAGCGGAATGTCGCAGCGGGCTGGATCGAAACAGTCAGACGGACTGACGAGCGGCCGGTCGGGATCGAATGGAAAGTGAAGCATGAGCATCGAGCTGCCGGTGGGGAGTAGAGCATCGCCGTTGGGCAGCACACCGCCCTCACCGGTGACGTGGACATAGATCCCCTCGGCGGCAAAGGCATCGCGGATGGTCCCACGCGCCAGCTCGCCCAACACGCCCAGGCGTGGATAGATTTCGGCTTCGTGGTCGGCCAGGTAGGTCATCATCGTCCGGGCGGCCAGCATCGACGCCGGGTGGGCCGAATAGGTGCCACCCGAGAACTTGACCCGTGCGGCCTTGTTGGCTCGCGATCCGCCCTCGGAAACGCCGGCCAGCTCCATGATCTCGGCCCGGCCGGCCACCGCCGCCACGGGCATGCCGCCGCCGATGATCTTGCCAAAGGTGGTCAGGTCAGGCTGGATGCCGTACAGAGCGCCCATGTTGCCCGCCCGGAACCGGAACCCGGCGATCACTTCATCCAGAATCAGGACTATGCCGTATTGCTCGGTCAGCTCGCGCGCGGTCCGCACAAACTCGGCCGAGGCCGGCATATAGCCGCCGACACCGATGAACGGCTCCATGATAAAGCAGGCCATACGATCACCGTGGGCGCGGAACAGGTCGCGCAGTCGGTCGGGATCGTTGAAAGGGGTCACGAGCACCTGGTCGGTTACCGCCGCCGGCACGCCGTTGCTCTCCACGGCCTGGTAGCCGTTGCCAACGCCGCCGTGATAGTCGATGCCTTTCAGGGCCCACGGCTGGCTGCCGTGCCAGCCGCCGCCGACCTTGAGCACCAGTTCGCGCCCGGTAAAGGCGCGTCCGAGCATGATGGCATACATGGTGGCCAGGGCACCGCTGGTAGTGAATCGCACCCGCTCGGAGCCGGTCTGCCGGCAGAGAATGCGGGCGGTGTCGACCTGGATCCGGTCGGTAAAGCCGGTCTGGAGGCCAAAACCACCGGCCATCGCCTCGGCAACCGGCATTGTGATTTCCGGCGGGTTGTGGCCCAGGATGTTGGCCATGTGTCCCTGCCACAGGTCCATGATCCGGTGGCCGTCCTCGTCGGTTAGCCACGCTCCGTGGGCGGCGGCGATGCGCGGCGGAAATGGCTTGATCAGGCGCAGGGCGTGGCTGCCGCCGTCGACCAGGTAGTTGAGCGCCTCATCCTGGATCGCCTTGGACCGCGGCGAGCGCCGGGCATAGATCCCGGCCAGCTCGGCCACGAGCGGAGTATAGTCGCGTGATTTCATTGTTTCTTCCTATTTCAGAATTCAGACCCGACAGGTCATCCTGAACCCGTCAGGTCTTGGCAGGGGGTGATTGTAGCGCATTTCGGGGAATTGTCAAAACCCGGCAGGCCGCATTATTGCCGACCCAATGTGCGGCGGGCTTTACAAATTCGCGAATGGCTGATATGATCGCACCGGTTCGATCTTGGCAAACTGAATTTTATTTTTTGTGGTAGATACTTGACGCGGACAGCTCGATGAACATGAGCAGCATGACAACAGAATTGATGGTTACCCTACTGGAAAAGGGCAGTGACTCCTGGAATGCCGACATAG
Organism: Anaerolineae bacterium; assembly: GCA_034429215.1. Lineage (GTDB taxonomy): Bacteria > Chloroflexota > Anaerolineae > JAAYZQ01 > JAAYZQ01 > JAFGOG01. The sequence continues at coordinate 8,323 of DAOUGI010000126.1, forward strand.
ATTGCCTGCGCAAGCTCTTGGGCTCTCCCAATAATCCTTACTTGTTTCCTCCTCACTATCTCAAAGCTACTTTTCCTAATAGCGGAGGACAAGTCGCTGTGTTCAAACAGGACCAATCGGTCGTGGGTGTAGGCTTTCTTTTTCCTCGAAGCCTCCGGGCTGACGCCCGCGTTTTCACCCTCAGGTTCCACCGAGCCGGTCAGGATCTAGTAATAGATCCGCAACGATTGACTGCCCAAATCGAGCAACTGCTCGGCTCAGGCAGGGTAGTGTACTATGACCCGACGGCCCGACAGCAATATGACCAGACCTCTTGGCAGATCGATGCCATAGAGGTTGGTCGGCCTGATGAAAAGGAAGCTTGGGAGATACGCAATCTACAGCAGGAGATATGGGGCAGTGACGAGGATTTTCTGTACCCTGCCGACATTCACTCAAGAGGTTTCTGCATGGGTTCCTCGCTGGTGGCCAGGTCAGCCGGGAAGCCCATAGGGTTTCTATTCGGGCTCAACAAATTCAGCGGTTCTGAAGTCCCCGATACTTGGCACCAAAGGTACAGAGGCGATTTCCGCTTGGAATCGCAGCTGCTGGGTGTGCTTCCCGCGCATCGCCACAGTGGAATCGGAGAGATCCTCAAGAGAGCCCAAGCGGAGTTGGCGCGTAAAGAAGGTGTACATATTGTGAACTGGACTGTCGATCCTTTGCAGTTTGGGAACGCCATACTGAATTTCGCCAAACTGAAAGCGGTCGCATTCGATTTCTATCCGAATTATTACCAATTCAGGAATAGAGCAAATCAGGTCACTGCCTCGAGGCTTGGCATTACCTGGCTGGTCGATTCTGAGCGCGTAAAACTGGGTTTGTCGAATTCTTCAGATGTGCCCATCCTCAACTTGGGCGCTGATGCAGGGATTCAAAGGGTCAATGATGCGTGGACCACCCTGGACCTTGACAACAATAGCCATACAATCGCCATAGAAGTGCCATCCGACTGGACAGATCTGCAAGGCCGGGATGTGCAACAAGCACAAAAGTGGCGAGAGACCACCGACAGGCTTTTCCATCGTTATCTTGGCTGCGAAGAAGGCAAGTACATGATTACCATGGTTGCACAGGACAGGGCTAAAAGGTTTCTCATCGCCGAACGCATAGATCCGGCTTTGCTCCGGCGATTGGCCAGGTAGAGCTCGAAAGCAGCGATGAAAAAAGATCAGCACGGGAGGGGGATCGACCCATGCAACCGAACGAGCAAGGCAAAGCCAAGGGTAGGAATCAGCTCAAGATCGACCGGGTGGATCTGGCTCTGGTCCGGCTGCCGCTAATTCGCCCGTTTGTGACGAGCTCCAGCCGCAAAGAACACCTGGATCATATACTGGTCAAGGTGTTTGCCAGCGGATTGGTGGGATGGGGCGAGTGCGCCAGCCCTTCAGGCCCATACTACTGCGAAGAAACGGTGGAAACCTGTTGGCACATGCTGCGAGATTACCTGGTCCCTTCGGTCCTGGGTCGCCAGTGGAATCGCGTTGACGAGCTGACGGCTTGCTACCAGAGTATCAAGCGCAACAACTTTAGCAAAGCCGGATTGGAAATGGCCTGCTGGGATCTTTTGGCCCAAAGTGAGGGGCAACCGCTGCACCTGCTGTTGGGCGGCGCCCGGCAGGAGATCCTTTCGGGCGTCAGCTTGGGCATCGAAAGCGACACGCGTCACCTGATCGAGCTGATCGGCCAGTTCCTTGGCGAAGGTTATCGCCGTACCAAACTCAAGATAGCGCCGGGCAGAGATGTAGGAGTGATTAGCGTGGTTCGGGACCGGTATCCGGATATACCCCTCATGGCAGATGCCAATTCGGCTTATAGCTTGTCCGATCTTGCGCTTCTCCGAAAGCTTGACGCCTTCGGGCTGATGATGATCGAGCAGCCGCTGGCATATGACGATATCATTGACCATGCCAAGGTCCAAAAGGAGGTTGCCACCCCGATTTGCCTGGACGAGAGCATCCACTCGAGCGAGGATGCACGCAAAGCACTGGAGATGGGGAGCTGCCGCATTATTAACATCAAAGTTAGCCGCCTGGGTGGACTGCTGGAAGCCAAGCGCGTTCACGACTTGTGTTACGCTCGGGGCGTTCCAGTGTGGTGTGGCGGGATGCATGAATTTGGCATTGGCCGCGCGGCCAATGTAGCCATATCGAGCTTGCCCGGCTTTACTATTCCCGGTGATGTATCTGGATCTGACAAGTATTACACCGAGGATGTCGTCGAGCCGCCGATTCGCGCTATTCAAGGCGCTATCGCCGTACCGCAGGGCCCGGGCCTCGGGTACGCGCCTAATGAAGAGTTTATCAGTTACCATACCACGAGAAGGTTGTCGATAACTAGCTGAAAGATCCTGTCGAGGCTGCGAACCCGATTGTTCTGCGGCCAAACTAGATCCGCACATGCCCCCTTGACTTGCGCCCCATTCCCGCTTATAATGGATCGAGTCCTGGGAGGAAAGAGTCTATGGACCACGTCGATCTGCACGGCAGCTACACAGAGATGGGGCGGCAGCAGGGGTTGCTCCTGCGCGAGGTGGGTTTTGGCCTGCCGCCGCCCGATCCAAAGATGCTGCACTTTGCCCGTCAGTGCGAAGAACTGGTCGCCCGCCACGCACCCGAGCTATTGGAAGAGATGCACGCGGTGGCCGAGGCAGCCGGCGTCGATTACGACGCCTTTATGACGCTGACCCTCACGGTTCCCTTTGACCAGGACGATGTGCCGGACCTGTGCCGGATGTCTCTGCCGGCCTGCACGGTGCTGGCTGTGATGCCTGAGCGGACCGTCGACGGGCGGATGATCGTGGGCCGCAACTTTGACTTTTTCCACGATGTATCAGAGGAATCGGCGACGATCTATCGGACCTACCCCGTAGAGGCGCACGGCCGTGCGCCCCTACATGCCAGCGCCGGGGTGTGCGACATCTGGGTGGGGAGGGAGGATGGGCTCAACGACGCCGGGCTGTTCGCCGGGGTTGCCAGTATCTTTATGCCTGGTCTGCAGCCAGGTCTCACTTTCTGGCTGATCACCCGGCTGGTGCTCGACCGCTGCGCGACGGTGGACGAGGGGGTGGAGCTGATCCGCAGCCTGCCCCACGCCGCCAGCTGGACCTATCTGCTGGCAGATCGGAACCAGGCTGCCGTCATCGAGCCTGGTCTCGACGCCGTTGAGGTTCGCTACCCCGAGGATGGCATGCTGATCATGACCAACCACCCCCTCTGCCCGCGCTGGGTGGGCAAGGCCGCTTTCATCCCGCCCGACTCACACCCGCGCTACGACCGGCTGCGCGCGCTTTTGGGGAGCAAGACGCCGGTTGACCTGGAGATGGTCAAGACGGCGCTGCGCGATCACGAGGGGTTGGTCTGCTCACACGGTGCCCACTTTCCCAACCGCAAATTTGGCACGCTGTGGTCGGTGGTCGGCAAGCCCGGCGACCGCTCAATCGACGTGGCCGCCGGCTATCCATGCCAGAACCGGTACGAGAGCGTAGCTTTTTAGGGGATCCGTGGGGAATGCAGGTTTAGGCAAATGGATGCGGAGAGTAAGTCCGAGGCCGGTCCCCTGACACCTGATTCCGAGGGTAGGAATCGCTTATCCTTCGCAGACATGGAGATAGAACTGGAGAAACTGGAAAAGAGAGAACACGCCCGGCGCCGCCTGCTGGGACCTGCGCTGGGAGCTGCACTGGGGTTGGCCTTTGGGCTGGCGTCGCAGTATGGCAACGATCTATTGGCGCCCGGCATCCCCTTATACCATCCTCCCTTTGGGGCAATCGGCAACTTGATACTGTGCGTCGTCGTCGGCGCGGCGCTGGGGCTGGTGACCGCCTGGCCGAAACATGCCCTCATCGGGGCTCTTGCCGGCTGTGTTGCCGGCGCCCTGCTAGCCGTAACCGCGATCATGCTGGTCGAGCAGGATAGTCTGGATACCAGCCAAGCCACTGTGACCCTGTTCACCTTCCTGCCGATTGCCGCCGTTTTGGCCCTGCCGATCGGCATCGTACGCTGGGTGTTGAGCAAGGAGGAGCAGATCCGGCGAGAGGCCGCTCTTGGCGATCCTTTTGCCAAAAGGCGGGGGGCATCTGCGTGGCGCATTCTCAGGCCGCTGCTGCTGGTGGTGATCGCCGCAGCGTGGGGCATGCTCTTTGTCTATCCCGAGCGCGCCCGGGTTGTGCTGCCCCGGATGAACGCCATCGTCCAGGCCGGACTGAACGCCGCCGACCGCGCGTCCCTGCCGGCCGAGTTTCAGGCGATCGACGGCTGGACCGGGGCCGCAGGCAAAGTCCTGCCCGGCTACCCGCAGCAGGCCAAGGGCAGCTACACGCTCGACTTTCAGGAGGGTAAGCTGGGCCGCTTTGGCATCCCTCGCCCGGCAGAGAATGAGGAAGAGCAGTCGGCAGTCATCGCCCGCTTTGACAACGGCTGGGCCTTTGTCTGTCTGTTTATCACGGCCGACGCCGAGCCGCGGTGCGGGCCATTATACGTGCAACCATAAACCCCCTTCTTGGGGATGAGTTACAGAGGAGATTATGACAACCACCTTCGCCGCATTCAACGACATCCCATGCGCCTGGCTGACCAACGGCCGGGTCCGGCTGGCGGTCAGCACCAACCGCGGGCCGCGCGTCCTGTTTTGGGGCTGGGAGGGCGGCCCCAACCTGTTCGCCGAGCTGCTCGATTTTGCCGTTGACAGCCCCGGCGGCCCCTTTCACTTCCTGGGCGGGCACCGGCTGTGGCACGGTCCCGAAACGCTGGCCGACACCTACTGGCCTGACGACGAGCCGGTGCAGGTACGCACCATCCAGCAGGGCGCGGTGTTCACCCCGCCGCCCGACGGGATGGGCATCGTCAAAGAGATCGAGTTCGGCTTGGCTACCGACAGGCCGGAGGTGACGGTCACCCACCGGCTGCACAATGCCGGCAGCACGCCCACCGGCCGGCGGGGCGCTTGGGCACTGTCGATGTGCCGGCTGGGCGGCGTCGTCCTCCTGCCCCAGCCCCACGGCCCTGTCGACCCGGCCGGACTGCTGCCCAATCGCCGCCTGGTTTTCTGGCCCTATGCCGATCTGACCGACCCGCGCTTGATCCTGGGCAAATTGATCCGCATCGAGGCACAGCCCGCGCCGGCCTTCAAGATCGGCTATTTCAACCGGGACGGGTGGCTGGCCTACTGGCTGGACGGCACCCTCTTTACCAAGAGCTTTCAAACGCTGCCAAAGGCTTCTTACCCCGATCTGGGCTGCAACTCCGAGTGTTACCTCAACGATCGCTTTGTCGAGGTCGAAACGCTTGGCCCGCTGGTCCGGCTCAAGCCGGGTGAAACCGCCACCCATGTCGAAACATGGCGGCTGGAAGCCAACGTGCCGCGGCCCGGCGGCGATCTATAGGGACCAATGCCGACGCCCTTGCTCGATTCGACACCCTGACTAGGCTACCCTGCGACGCGAGACGATCGACAGTCGGTCGACGGCGCGCGACCACGAGATCTACCTGCGGGCGATCGAGCAGCTCTATCGTTGAGATCCTTCTGGAATCCTAGAGGCCCTGGCGTTTCGCGCTTCACAAAATGGACAATTGGGTGTATAATGGGCATCGGGAGGGAAAGATGGACAAATCATGCGAGGTGGGCAGGCGGCTGCGGCGGCTGCGCGAGATCAAAGGCTGGGAGACAAACCGCCTGGCCCGCGAGGCGGGCCTGAGCCAGAGCTACATCTACAAGCTGGAGCACGACGACCGGCCCAACGTGGCCGGGGTGGTGCTGAGTCGGCTGGCGACGGTGCTGGACACGACGACCGATTATCTGATAGGCCGGACGAACGACCCGAATCCGCCGCCGACCCTCGGCTATGAGATGGAGGTGGCACAGGCGATGCGGCTGCGGCGGCTTGGCCAGCGGCTGGGCAATCTGCCGGCCGGACGGCAGCAGCAGTTCATGGACCTGGCCGAGATGCTGGTCGATCTGGTGGAAGAAGCGGAGGGCGAGTGATTTTGGCTCGTAGAGGGTTGGCATGAGACCCTGGGCCAAAATCCAAAATCTGGGGTTCCCCCGCCAATTCTGGCTCCTCTTCTGGGGCATGCTGCTCAATACCAGCGGCACCAGCATGGTCTGGCCGTTCATGACCATCTACCTCCGCGAGCAGCTCGACGTCCCCCTCACCACCGTCACCCTGCTGATGACCCTCAACTCGGTGGCGGGCCTCGCCTCGGTGGCCCTCGTCGGCCCCGTCATCGACCGGGTTGGCCGCAAAGGCGCCATGGTCGGCGGCCTGGCGGCGGGCAGCGCCGTCATGGCCGCCATGAGCACCGCCGGCACTCTGCCCCTGTGGGCGTTCCTCATGGCCGCCCAGGGCGCCGTCATGCCTCTCTACCGCGTTGGGGCCGACGCCATGATCGCCGACCTGATCCCGGCCGAACGGCGGCCCGATGCCTACGCCCTCCAGCGCATGATCACCAACCTTGGCATCGCCATCGGCCCGTCCGTAGGCGGCTTTATCGCCGCCAGGTCCTACAGCCTGGCCTTTTACATCGGCGCGGGGGCGATGGCGGTCTTTGCACTGTTGATCTTTTTCCTGGCGCGGGAGACAATGCCGGGAAAGCGGTCAGCGATCAGCGATCAGCGACCCCCAATCCAAAATCGATCCCCTCAAAGGGAGCCTCGTACGGCAACAATCCCTATGTCACGTGCTTCTGGTGGCCCAAATCCAGGATATGGTCCGGTCCTGCGAGATCGGCAGTTCATGGCGTTCTGCGGGCTGCTCGCCCTGGCGACCATCCCGGCGGCGGTGCTGATGGTGCTGCTGCCGGTGTACGCCAAGGAACAGTTTGGAGTGCCAGAAAACCGTTACGGGTTTATCATGGCGACGAACGCGGCGATGGTAGTGCTATTGCAGTACGCGGTGACGCAGGTGAGCAGGCGCTACCAGCCGGTCAAGGTGCTGGCGGTGGGGGCGTTGCTCTACGCGTTGGGGGCAGGCAGCGTGGCGTGGGGCTGGAGCTTTCCGACCTTTCTGGCGAGCATGGTAGTGCTGACCATCGGCGAACTGCTGTTGGTGCCGACGGCGACGGCGCTGACGGCGTCGCTCGCTCCGGCAGAAATGCGAGGCCGGTACATGGGCGTCTACAATCTGACCTGGGGCGTGGGCTATGGCGTCGGGCCGGTGATCGGCGGGCTATTGAGCGACCAGATTGCGCCGGTGGCAACCTGGTACGGTGGCTTGGGGATCGGGCTGGCCGCTGCGGTGGGGTTTGTGGCAATGTGGCGCCGGGCCAAGCTAACAAGCGCCGCAGGGGGTGTGGCACAAGGTTGACAGAAGAGCGGGATGAAGGCATAATAGGGTTGTGGCAAGATCGGCAACCACAGGGGGTTACCCCTGAGAGGAGATGGGAGCAATGAGCATGATCGGACAGACGATAGGAGCCTATCAGATCGTCGGAGAGCTCGGCCGGGGGGGGATGGCGGTCGTCTACAAGGCTTTCCAGCCGTCGCTGAACCGGTATGTGGCGCTGAAGGTGCTGCCCGACTATTTCCAGCACGACCCGGAGTTTGTGGCGCGCTTTAAGCAGGAGGCTCAGGCAGCCGCACAGCTCAGCCACCCCAACGTCGTGGTGATTTATGACGTGGGCGAAGACGCGGGGGTGCATTACATCGCCATGGAGTACCTGGAGGGCGGCTCGTTGAGCGACCGGCTGGAACAGGCGGCAGCGCAGGGCTGGGCCTATAACCCGCAGGAGGCGCTGAGCGTGGTCGAGCAGGTGGGCAGCGCGCTAGACTATGCCCACAGCCGAAATCTAGTCCACCGTGACATCAAGCCGGCGAATATCCTGTTCGATGCCAACGGCAGGCCCAAAGTGACCGACTTTGGGATCGCCCGAGCGGGCGACCTGGCCCGGCTGACCCGCACCGGGGTGCTGATGGGAACGCCGGAGTATATGTCGCCGGAGCAGGCAAGCGGGGGGCAGGTCGACCCCCGCTCGGACCTGTATGCGCTGGGGGTGATGGCCTACGAGATGCTGACCGGCCGGGTGCCGTTCCAGAGCGACACACCCCACGCGACGCTGCACGCGGTCGTCTACGAGCAGCCACCGGCGCCGCGCCAGGTCAACCCCGGACTCTCGCAGGCGGTCGAGGCGGTGTTGTTGCAGGCGCTGGCCAAGCAGCCCGAAGCACGGTTCCAGCGCGGGGCGGCCCTGGCCGGGGCGCTCAAGGCAGCGCTGTCGGGCCAGACGCCGTCCTGGGCAGCCGTAGCGCCGCCGGCCCCGGCAACCGCCTTTGCCGCGCCGCAGGGCCGATCGGCAGGATCGACGCCGCCGCGCCAACCGGTGACGCCGCCGCCGGCGTATGGCTATTCGACACCGCCCCCGTCGCAGCGCCGGGCGATGACCTGGCTGTGGCTGCTCGGCGGGGCAATTGTGCTGGCGGCCGCGGCGCTGGTGGTGCTGTTGCTGCTGCGCGGCTGCTCAAATGAAGAGCCGATAGCGGCCGCAACCAACACCCCGATCAGTGCCGCGCCGGCCGCTACGACGGCGCCGGCGGCAACCGAGGTGACCGTGGCAGTCGATACGCCGATCCCAGGCGTGACGCCGAGCGACACACCGCTGCCGACCGACACGCCGCAGCCAAGCGACACGCCACTGCCGACCGACACGCCGACCGGCACACCGCAGCCGAGTGACACTCCCACCCAGACGCCGACGTCGACCAATACCCCGACGGCAACGCCAACGCTGACGCCAACGCCGACGGTGACGCCGACCCCAACGTGCGCGGTAGCGGTTGATGGGGAGCTGGCGCCGGCCTGGGATCGGGGCACGCTCGGCTGCCCTACCGGGAACGCGGCGATCGTCTGGTCGGCGTGGGAGACATTCCAGCGCGGCTCTATGTGGTGGCGCCAGGATACCGACTGGGCGTATGTGTTCCACTGGCAGGGTGGGTCGGATCCGACCCGCGGGGACTGGACCACCGGAGGAAATTCGTGGAAGTGGGACGGCAGCTTCCCGGATGGGCATGGGCTGACGCCGCCGGCGGGGCTGCTGGAGCCGGTGCGAGGGTTCGGCTTTGTGTGGTACAATTACCTGGGCGGGGAGGCCAGTCAGATCGGCTGGGCGACGTTCGAGGAAATGGGGATCTGCTCCAAGGTCCAGAAGTTCGAGCAGGGGACGATTTGGCACAGCAGCACGGCAGCGTGCAGCGCCGAGTATAACCGCGCTGTAGAGCTGCCCGCCCCACTGTTCTTTGTGATGCAAAACAACGGAAACTGGCGAAGGTACTAAGTGCGGCCAAAATGAAACCCACGCACTGGTGCGTTGCACCTGCTTTTGGTGCGACGCACCTGATGCAGGTTTCACCTTGGCTTCAGTATAGAAATCCGGCAGAGGCATCCGGCAAAGTGAGCCCGAGCGGCTGTTCCTGACCTGAGGGAAATGTGAAAAAAGGCTGGTGGTTGGCGATTGCGGCGGTGGTGGCTGTGGCGGTGCTGGTGGCTGTGGTAATGCTGCGACCGGCACCTCCAGCGCCACCGGCGCCGCCCACCCAGACGGGCTCGCCGGCGCTGGAGGTACCGACCACGGCGCCGGGCTATCCGTGCCCGCAGGCGACGCCCGAGCTGCTGGAGGTAGAGCCGGTGACGTCGCCAACCGGGACGCTGTCGCAGGTGGTGACGGTGCACATGGGCAACATGGAAGCGGTCACGATCGCGGTCGAGTCTGGGGTGTTTACCGCGCCCGACGGGCTGGTGACGTTGGATCTGCTGCCGAATACGGCCCATCACCTGGAAGTAACGGCCAAGGTCAAACAGACGACCGATAGCCGCAGCTGCACCTACGGCGGCTATACGCTGAGCACGACGCGTGATCGGCTCGGAGCGCCGCTGGTGATCGTACAGGGCAAGCCGGCAGCCTATGGCTCGCCGGCGGCAGGGATATCGCCGGAGAATGTGGCCAACCTGGTAGAGATGGCCAGTTTTACGCCGCCGGCCCGGCTGGCGACCGATTTCGCCTTCCTGGGGACCGACGAGCTGGTGAGCGTAGGCTATGACGACGCGATCCGCCGCTGGAGCCTGGTCACGGGGCAGGAGGTGGGCGCGATCGGCGACGCCGGCCGTGCCCAGGCACTGGCCGTGGCGACCGGCCCCGACGGGTCGGTAGTGGCGACGGGGGGGATCGCCACCGATCCGGCGGTACGGGTATGGCGTGCAGACACGGGCGAGGTGCGCGAGCTGGGCCGGCACGACGGGACGCTGGAAAGCCTGGCGTTCAGCCCGTCGGGCAGGCTGCTGGCCAGCGGCGGCAGCGATGACACGGTGCGGGTGTGGGACTGGCAAAGCGGGCAGCCGGTGGCGGCGTCCAAAGGGGACGTGGCACAGAGGCTGCAAGCATTCCACGACCTCGTCTGGATCGGCGACGACAGGCTTGTCGCCGGGGGGTCGGACGCGATCTACTGGTGGGATGTGACGACCGGCCGGGTAGTGCGGCGGCTGGCCGCGCCGGAGGGCGTCCAGTTCCTGGTGGCAACGGCTTTTGCCGACGACGGAGAACGGATCGCGGCGGTAGCCCAGGACGACCGGCTGTATGTGTGCGACGCCGGCAGCCAGCGGTGGACGAGCTGGCCGGCCGAGGCCGGGGCAACGCTGGCCCATGTGGCGTTCAGCCCTGACGGGCGGCTGGTTGCAGCGGCAACCTACGAGGGGGTGTGGTACGTGTGGGACGCGACGACCGGCAAATTGCTGGCGAGCCACCCGGCGACCGGCCCGGCGAGCGCGGCAGGCATCCTGTTCAGCCCCGACGGGCGCTACCTGGCGGTCGGGGGATGGGAGGCGCCGATCAGGGTGTGGGGAGCGCCGTGATTTGGGATCACTTGGCTGTGCTCATCACAGGTGGTGGATTGCGATGCCGCATTCACATGGATAAAAGGAGAGGGAACCGATGAGTGATGATTACAACATTGGGGCGATTCGCGAGCTGCTGGTGGAGGCATTTGCCGACGGGGCGGAGCTGCGGCGCTTTTGCCTGGACCACGACGAGCTGCGGAAGGTCGTGACCAGCTTCGGTCCCGGCATGGGACTGGACGACATGGTGGACAAGGTCATCGACTATTGCCGGACGCGGCTGGCGTGGGACGCTCTGCTGATCGGTGTGCAGCAGGAGAGGAAGGGAACGTACGCCAAGTTCGCGCCCAGGTTGGGCAGATCGGCGCCGGTTGCATCCCCACAGTCCGAGCAAAAGCCGAGGGTTTTGACGCCCACGGCGGCGCCTGTCATCAAGATCCTGTTCCTGGCGGCCAATCCAAAGAATACGGAGCCGCTCCGCCTGGACGAGGAGGTGCGGGCCATCGACGAGGCGCTGCGCAAGTCACAATTCCGCGACCAGTTCGATCTGATCCAACATTGGGCGGTGCGGGTGTCGGACCTGCAGGAGCTGCTGCTGCGCCACGAGCCGCATATCGTCCATTTCAGCGGCCACGGCAGCAATGCGAGCGAGATCATCCTGGAAAATGCCCGAGGTAATGCTCAGGCGATCCCGGCATCTGCCCTCACCGGACTCTTTGCGGCGCTCAAAGGCAACATCCGCTGCGTAGTGCTGAACGCCTGCTTCTCTAAGCGGCAAGCGCAGGCCATCGCCAGGGAGATCGACTGCGTGGTCGGAATGTCCAAGGAGATCGGCGACAAGGCGGCCATCAATTTTGCCGCGTCGTTCTACCAAGCCCTCGGATTTGGAAAGGACATCAGGACGGCATTCCAGCTAGGTTGTCTACAGATCCACATGGAGGACCTGCGTGAGGAGGATACGCCCAAGCTCAAGACCAGACAGGGGGTCGATGCGGCCAAAGTTGTCCTGGTTGGTCCGGCATAGCAGCCAGGCCAACGCTCTACTTGGTTAGAATCGTCCCCCAGGTCAAGCCCGGGGGACGATTTTCGATCAGACCTCGCCCTCGCCGACGGCCTCTTCGGTCGTCGAGAGCCGGCTGTTCTGAAAACTCCAGGGCCTGTGCTCTCACTGAAGCCGAATGACAAAAGCGTCGTAGGGCGGCAGGGCCGGCAGCGGGACATAGGCATCCAAGCCGCCGGCAGAGTTGACCGTTGGGGCGACAGGCTGGCCGTCGCCCAAAAGCAGGGTCGCATCCGGCGCGCCCGACAGAGGGCCGGCAGACAGGGTCAGTTTATAGTCGCTGACCTCCTTGTCAGACAGGTTGACCACCACCAGCAGCGTCTCTCCCTCGCCGTGGCGCAGGTAGCTGTAGACCTGCCGCGAGCCGGCATCGACCAGGGTCATGTCGCCAACGCGCAGAGCCGGGTGGGTGGTGCGGAGCCGGATCAGTGCCCGGTAGTGGCTCAAGAGGGAGGTGGGATCGCCGGTCTGAGCAGCGACATTGACCTCTTCAAATCCGGTGGATAGGTCTTCCCACGGCTGGCCAGTGGTAAAGCCGGCAGCGGCCGTCCCATCCCACTGCATCGGTGTGCGGATCCGCTCGTCGGGCTTGGCGCCGCGCATGCCGATCTCTTCGCCATAGTAGATGAAGGGCATGCCGGGGTTGGTCAGCAGCAGCGTCGCCGCGGCCTTGGCCCGGCCCACATCGTCGCGGAGCTGGTTCATGACCCGGTTCTGGTCGTGGTTGGTCAAGAAAGCCGCATACTGCCCGGCGGGAAAGAGGTCAAGGGCCGCCTGCTGGGCCTCGACGAGCGCCTGGTTGTCGCCGCGCCACAAGGCGCTCAGCATCGCCCCCGCCAGGTTGAACTCAAAGACGAGGTCCACCTGGTCGCCCACATACTTGGCCTCCTCGGCGGTGATGTCCCACGCCTCACCGACGGTCAGCGCGTCGGGCTTGAGCGAGTGGACGTAGCGGTAAAAGTCTTTCAGCCAGGTGCGGGTGGCCGGCGTGTTGGCCTGGACCGCGCCATCCTCGATCAGGTGGCGCACCGCATCGAGGCGAAAGCCGTCGGCGCCCATGTCGGTCAGCCAGAAGCGGATGATGTCGCGCATCGCCTCAGTGACGGCGCCATTTTCATAGTTTAGATCGGGCATGCCCGACCAGAACAGGCCATAGTAGTAGCGGTTGCCGAGCCGGTGCCACACCGCCGAGCCCCACGGGCTCAGATAGCCGGGCGGGTCGTCGCTCCAGATATACCACTGTTCGTGGGCCGAGCCGGGGATCTGGGCATCCAGAAACCAGGGATGCTCGTTTGAGGTGTGGTTCATGACCAGGTCCACGATGACGACCATACCCCGTTTGTGCGCCTCGGCCAAGAGCTGCTTGAAATCGTCGTTGTCGCCATAGTCCTGCTCGATGGCATAGTAATCGACCACGTCATAGCCGTGGTAGCTGGGCGATTGGGCGACCGGCATGAGCCACAGCCCGGTGACGCCCAGGTCGGTGGTGGTGGCCGGATCGCCGTCGTTCAGGTAATCGAGCTTGCCGATCAGCCCCTGAAGGTCGCCGGTGCCGTCGCCGTCGCTGTCCTGGAAGCTACGGACAAAGACCTCGTAAAAGATCCGATCGTTCCACCAGGGCAGGCCGCCGGTGCCACGGCTGACCGGCTGGAGCTGCACCGACAGCGGGGTGGGCGTGGGCTGCACAGTCTGGGGGGTGGGGGACGGCTCTAGGGCGCTCTCAAGCGTGACAGTGGGCAGAGTCGGCGGCAGCAGTGGAGTTGGCGGGATCTCTGTGGGCCGGGCGCACCCCCCCAACGCGGGCAGGAGCAACAGGCCAATGACCACAAACACGATCGCGCGGCGGACCATAGTTTTCATGCCAGACCTCCCCCCTGCAATAAGGCCCTAAGGACTGGAAAATCCCTAGGGCCTTATTATGTCAAATTTCTGCTGGCTACACCGGCGCCAGCGTCCCGGCAAAGACCATCCAGGCCAGGGCGGTCTTGGCCAACAGGCTGAGGATGATGTACACCCGCTCGCCAAACAGATAGTCCTTCCACGGCCCCACCTTTTTGTACTGGAGGTACATGTTGACGGCGAAAATGTTAAAAAAGACAAACAGGGTAGGCACGATGGCATACACAAAGGCCGGCGGCTTTTCGACGGAAGAGTAGATCGAGCCGACAAAATAGACGACGATGACGATCCAGGGGACGATGCCGGCAAAGCAGCCATAGATGAACGACGTCCAGTCGGTCTTTTTCGTCGTCTGGTTGTGCAGCTCCATGACCATGCCGAACAGGTTCATGGCGGCATTGATGCCGAACAGGGCGATCAGCGCGCCCAGGTCATATATGCCGACCAGCATGGCGATCAGAACGATCATCACCGACGAGCTGAGGGCATACTCGTAAAAGCGGGCCGGATTCATCCCTCTCTTCAGGTGGTCGGCGTACCACTTGTAGCCAAAGGTGGCCAGGCAAAAATGGGCGAGGGCCGACAGGAGCAGAAAGGCAGCGACCGCCGGGCCGAAGCGCAGGTTAAAGGCCACCTGGGGATCGGGGACCAGTTTGAGGGCGGTTTGGTCGAACTTGAGAAAGTTGGTATAGACGGGGTAACTCGTCGCGTTGCTGAGGACGATCAGCAGGATACCCTGCAGCAGGTGCAGGACGGCCATGATGGCGTTGAAACGCCGCAGCCCGGTATAGACCGCCTCCGGCGCGGCGCCGGCCTTGTGTGGAACCTTGACTGCCTTGGCGGGGGCCTTGGGTGGGGCCTTCTTGGTCATTCGTTCTTCTCCTCCGTTGGATGATTTCAGCCTGGCTCGGGCCTCGGGCTGTGTGGGAATTATAGCATGGATGCGATTTTGAGTCAAACAATCGGAAAATGACGCTGCAAGCCAAGGAGAGATCCTTCGCTTCGCTCATTGGGTCACGATAAAGAAGCAGTTCAAGTAGCCCATGTCGGGCTTGAGCTCCCAAGTGCCGACAAAGGGGATGACGCTCGCATCACTGACCCGCGCCACCACCTTGCTGCTGCCGGGCTTGAGCCGGATCGTCCTGCGCGGCCGGCCATCCTCTGGGCAGTAGCTGGGTCCGTTGGCGCCATACACCTTGCACCCCGAGCAGGCTTCGATCGTGATCGACACCGAGCTGGGTGAGCCGACCAGCAAGGTGAGAGCGTAAGGCGTGTCGTTGATGATCGTCACTTCGGCTTCACCGCCGGCGGCCACCCCGCCCGATTCACCCGGCTGGGGCAGCGTGCCGTGTTGGCCTTTGGCGATTTTGGCAATCTGCTCATCCACCGTCAATGTAGCTTTCGGCGGCACCGGGGTGCGAGTAACGGCGGGGGTCGGCGGGGGCGGGACATTCTGCACCAGGGCAATCTTGTCGGCAGAGGTGTTCAGATTGACATACTCGGCCCACACCCAGCCCTGCTTGCCGTCTGCCAGCAGGATCTGGAGCCAGTTGCCGGCTGCGTTGCGGCCTATCACTGCCACCTCATCACCGCGGCGCAGCGTAACGAGGATAGGATAGTCCGTGCCCGGCCCAGAGCGCGCGTTCAGAGTGTCGCTGGTTACCACGGCGCGAGGCGGAGCCGGTGTGGGAGTAGCGGAGGGCAGCGGCGTGGACGTGGGCGCATCGGTGGGAGCGTCGGTAGGCGCGTCGGTGACCACGATGTACGAAGGCGGCGTGGGGGTGTTGGTGACCACTATGTAAAGCGATGTGGGGGTATTGGTAACCACGACATAAAGCGGCGTGGGCGCTTTGGCGCCAGGTGAGATGCCGCCGTTCAGCAGCGCGTTCAGGGCAACACCACCACCGACCAACAGCAGCAAGATACCCAACAGCACCCGAATCGCACGCTTCATCGCCCAGCACCTCCTTGCCTTTGTGCCGCCAGTTTCCGGTCCGGAATTTGTACTATACACGGAACCCCAAGAAAAGTCAAAACCCACCGCCTGGCCCTGGGGGGTGTAACAGGGACGGGGTAATTGCTCAACCTCCCGCAGGTTTTCTGCGCAGAAAACCTGCGGGAGGGCAATCTCTTATCAGGCCGGTTTGTAGGCCCTGACCTTGATGCTGGCTACCTTGCGGGCCAGGTCGCGAGGGAAGATGCCAGACTCTTGCAGCAAGGCCTCGGCGTCCTTGCCTGTTACGGCCTCGCCCTTGGCGTCGACTGCCATGGCCTGCACGTCCTCCATTTCCGCGTCGCCGATGTCGGCATAGTCACGAGACAGGATCTCGATCTGCTCGAACCCGGCGGCGCGGATCTTGGACAAATAGTCCGACTCGTCCAGCGCGCCGGCCAGGCAGCCGGCCCAGGCGCTGAGGTTATCGCGGATCACCTGGGGCAGGTCTCCGTCGACTACCATGTCGGAGACGCTCAACCGGCCGCCGGGCCGCAGCACGCGGTAGGCCTCGTGAAAGACGGCATCCTTGTCGGGCGACAGGTTGATGACGCAGTTGGAGATGATGACGTCCACTGATGCGTCAGGCAAGGGGATCTCTTCCATCTCGCCATAGTCAAATATGACATTGGCCATCCCCAGTTTTTTGGCATTGCGCCGGGCCAGCTTGATCATATCGGTGGTCATGTCCAGGCCAATGACCCTGCCCTCCGGGCCGACCTTCCGGGCGGCCAGAAAGCAGTCGATGCCGCCGCCCGACCCCAGGTCGAGCACTACCTCGCCCGGCTTGAGGTCGGCGATGGCCAGCGGGTTGCCACAGCCCAACGAGGCGTCGGTGACGGTGTCGGGCAGGCCAGCGAGCTCTTCGACCGGATACAGCCGGGCGGCATCGGAGCAGGCAGGCGCCTCAGCGGCAGGGGATGGGCCGCAGCAGCTTGCCCGGGCCGGCTTGGCCGCCGGCGCAGGGCTACAGCAGCTTGCTTGGGCCGGCTTGGCCGCCGGCGCAGGGCCACAGCAGCTTGCTTGGGCCGGCTCGTCGACAAAGCGGCGGGCGATCTCGCCATAGTGCTGGCGTACCGCGCCCTTGATCTTTTCATCTTTCTGTAGATCGTTCATTTTTCTCCTCTTTAGACAAGTCTGTTGCATGGATATATTCAAATATGTCTATTCCAAAGCCCTAAAAAAAGACGTCTCACTGCTGGCAGCAGCCCTCCTGGGACTCAAACTTGGCCATAAGCCGGCCACAGCATTCGACTACATTGTCATGGTTAGCAGTGTAAAAGACCTGCTTGCCTTCCTTACGGCTGGTGACCAGCTTGAACTGCTTGAGGATGCTCAAGTGGTGGGAGATGGTCGGCTGGGACATGTCAAAGGCAGCCACAATGTCGCCGACGCACATCTCTTTTTCAGCCAACATGGCAAGGATGCGCTGGCGGGTGTCGTCGGCCAGCGCCTTGCAGAATTCGACGCAATCGATGGTCACCATTCAGCTCCACAACACATAGACGTTTTACTATGCGTCTATATGATAGCATATTCCGAACGCCGTGTCAAGTCCCAAGCAGATAATGGGCCGGCGAGAAGCAAGAAAAAACAGAGCGAAGCGGCTCGTTTTTTCGAGGCAAATCCAAGATCTGCACGCGCGTCTCGAGCCTCACCCTGGCCCGAAATGCGACGAGAAGCAAGCAATCGACCTGTCGCCGGTGAATCAGGCGCTGCCCGCGGGAGAATCGCTAGATTGTTACTGCAAACGGATCGATGCTACTTTTTGGCTTCCTTGTCCGACAGGAACCGGGTCACAGTCGTCCCGCACTCCGGGCAAGCACCCTTGGCCATCGGCCGCCCCTTGGCCGTCTTGACGACCTTGGCCTCTTTGATTGTCCGCTTGGCGCGGCATTTGACGCAATAGCCTACGAATTCCATCTTGAGCCTCCTATGATTTATTGCACTGCGCTACAGCCGGTGCTCTGGTACCACGAATTGGTACCACTAAGCCTAGTATAGACCAAAACGGTGCAATTGTCAATTTGACGACAGTCAGCCTTAACAGATTCCCCAAAACCTGTTAGGGCTGGGTCTCATTCCCAGCGGAAGCGCCACACACCAATGACGAAAAAGAAGGCAGCAAAGCCGAGCAGCACGCCGGCCTCCGGCAGGATGCCGGCCAGACCCTGGCCGCGCAGGACGATGTCGAGCATGCCCTGCATGGCCCAACTGGTGGGCAGCACCTTGACGGCGGTGCGGACGAACTGGGGAAACAGCTCGATCGGGTACCAGCAGCCGCCGAGCAGGGCCATGACCATGCCCAGCATGATGGCCAGACCATTGGCCTGCCCCTCGGTCTTGACCAGGGTACCCAGGGCGGTGCCCAGTGCCGCGGCGGCGAGGGTGGAGGCGATCAGCATCAGCGCCAGAGCGACCGGTGACCGGCCCCAATTCAGTTTCATGACGACGATGCCGAAAACGACCAGCAGCAGCATCTGGACAAGGGCCATGATCACCTGGCCGGCAATGGTGCCGAACAGGAAGGTAGTCTTGGACGTGGGGGTGGTCAACAGGCGCCGCAGGGTGCCCTTGTGACGCTCGTAAGCGAACGAGGCTGCGATGCCGATCAAGGGGACGAACACCCAGGTGATCAACTGCCCGGCTGAGGAGTTGGCCCGCGGATCGTAGTCGATCTCGGCCTCGGTGGTGCCCTCGGCCTCGGCGACGCGGCCGGGCGCCTGGGCCATTTGGGTTTGGGCCTGCTCCAGGGCAGCGGCAAAATAGGCCTGGCGGGCCGTATCCGAGTCGAACGTCTGGATCCGCTCGGCCTCGGCCACGCTGTTGGAAGCGATGGCGGCGGCGCTGCCGATGCGCTGGCCGGCAGCCGCGACCGCTTGGACGCAGATCAGAGCGTTCATGCTGTTGGGCAGTTGGCGCAGATCCAGCTCTGCCTTCCCTTCCTCCAGGTGGTCGAGGTCGAATCCGGCCGGGATGATCAGTATGGCAGAGATCTGCCGGTCCTCGAACTGGTCCTCGGCCACGGCAAGGTCGAGGAGGTCGGGGCGGACGGCGTCCGACTGCTCCAGCGCCGAGATCAAGTCGGCAGCGAGGGGGGTGCCGGCCTGGTCGACGACGGCCAGGCGGATGCGGGAGTCGCTAGGACCGCCGGTGCCGCCGGCCAGGACGACGGTGAAAAAGATGGGCAAGATCAGGAAGTAGAGCCATTCGGCCACGCTGGAAAAGCGCAGCAGGGTGTCTTTGCGGATGATGGCCAGGATTCTGTTCATGGTGCGCTCTCTTTCAGGCTTGGGCGATGCCACGGCGGTTGATGAGGACCACGGCGATGGCAAAGAGCA
Organism: Anaerolineae bacterium; assembly: GCA_034429215.1. Lineage (GTDB taxonomy): Bacteria > Chloroflexota > Anaerolineae > JAAYZQ01 > JAAYZQ01 > JAFGOG01. The sequence continues at coordinate 27,474 of DAOUGI010000126.1, forward strand.
GGGCGCCCATGGCCAGCAGCGCTGCGATGGGCATGCCAAGGTCTGCCAGCCCGCCGCCCAGGGCCAGGGTGGTAAAGCCGTCCAGTCCCCATGCATTGGGCGTGATTTTACCCAAAGCGTTGAACCACTTGGGCATATAGTCGGTGTTGAGGAATGAGCCACCCAAGATGCCAAAGATCAACATGATCGCCGAGCCGATGGCGTTGATCTGGCCGGGCGTCTTGGCCACGGCAGTGATCAGCATGCCCCAGCCGACGGCCCCGGCGACAGCCGCCAGCACCAGGGCAACCACACCCAGCGGGTCGCCCCACTTGAGGCCGAAGAGCAGGGTGCTGGCCCCGATCAGGATGAGCATCTGAGCTACGCCGGTCAGGTAGATGCCAAACACCTTGCCGCCAAGCACCTGAGTGCTCGAGGTAGGCGAGACGAGCAAGCGGGGCAGGGTGCCCTGGGCCCGCTCGGAAAGAAGGCTCCGCCCGCCGTTGGACGCGGTGAACATCAGGAACATGAGGGCCATGCCGGGGGCCATGTAGGCCAGCGGATCGAACGAAGGAGCCACGTCGCCAGTGGTGCTCTTGAGGGCGATCGAGGAGCTATCCTGACCGGCCAGGGCCTGGCGGGCGGCCACCTCGGCCCCCACCTGGGCCGCATCCGATGGCTGGATGAGGCCCTGGCCCACAAGCTGGGTCACGGCTACCTGGGCGCCGACGCGGCTGACCTCGACCTGGCTCAAGAACTGATCGACAATGGTGCGGACGATGCCGGCGGTGGTCGGGCGGGTGGGGTTGCCATAGACTTCGAGCCGGACCAGCGGACCGGCCGCCGCCGCCCCGGGCGCAGGGATGATGCTGGCGGTGAAACCGGCGGGAATGATCACCGCCGCGGCGGCCTTGTCATCGTCCACCTGCCGGCGGGCCAATGCCGGATCGTCGACGACCGACGGGGTTAACAGGGTGTCGAGATCCGCCGACTGGAGCATATCGACCAGGGCGTTGCCGATCTGGCCGCCGTCTTGGTTAACGACCACCACGGCGATGTCGCTCATGCCCGAGTCGCTGGCGCCGGAAAAGCGGCCGGTGACAAAGCCCAGGCCCACAGTCAGGAGAAAGGGCGCGGCGAGCATCAGGATGAGCGCCGCCCGGTCGCGAAAAGCCAGGGTGACGTCTTTCCAGCCGATGAGTAAGATTTTTTTCATGGTGTGCTATCCTAGTCGCGCAGGGCGCGGCCGGTCAGGTGCAGGAAGACGGCCTCCAGGTTAGGCTCCTGGATCGCCACCGAATGGATCTTGACGCCCATCTCGTTGGCCTTGGTGACCGCCGGGGCCAGGATCTCTTCGGCCTCGGGGGCGATGACGGTCACGGCGTGGTCGGTCACTTCGGCGCGCAGCACGGTGGGCAGGGCTCGCACCGCAGCAGCCAGAGCGGCGACGTCATCGCCTTCGCCGGCGTGCAGAACCAGGGTGTCGTTCTCGCCCACCTGGTGGGTAAGCTCCGCCTGGGTGCCGAGGGCGATCAGATCGCCGTGGTCGATGATGCCTACGCGGTCGGACAGCTCCTGGGCCTCTTCCATATAGTGGGTGGTGTACAGGACGGTCATGCCCTGCTTGTTCAGCTCCTTGACCGAGTCGAGGATGGCCCGGCGCGACTGCGGGTCAATGCCGACGGTCGGCTCGTCCATGAACAGCAGGCGAGGCTTGTGAAGCAGGCCGACGCCGATGTTCACCCGCCGCTTCATGCCGCCGGAGTAGGTCTTGATCCGCTGGTTGGCCTTGTCGCTCAGGCCGATCTGGTCGAAGACCTCGTCCATGCGGACCTTGAGCGCCTTGCCGCTGAGGCCGTACATCTGGCCCCAGAAGGAGAGGTTCTCACGGGCGGTCAGCTCGTCGTAGATGGCCAGGTCTTGGGGCACGACGCCGATGAGCTGGCGGACGGCCATCGGCTCCTTGGAGACCGAGTGGCCGCCGATCACGGCGTCGCCTTCGCTCGGGGCGTACAAGGTGGATAGCACCGAAATGGTGGTAGTCTTGCCGGCGCCGTTGGGGCCGAGCAGGCTAAAGATCTCTCCCTCCTGAATGTCGAAGGAGATGCCCTTTACGGCGGCGAAATCGCCGTACTTTTTGACCAGGTTGTGGACCTCGAGTATAGTTGGCACGGTTACCTCCTTGTGTCTACCCAGTCGAGCTCGATCCCCTCGTTGCCGAGGCGGTCGCTCAGCTCGCCGGTGTCGCCTTGTTTGGTGCAGAATTCGCGCATGTCCGTCTCCTCTCTCCAGTGCTGCTTACAGATACGTGCGATATCTATTGATGTCGTGTATACGTTGTACCATCGCTGAAGGTTGCAGTCAAGCACGGCTGATGCGGTCGCGGGTATAGCGGACCAGGTCGAGTACCTGGGGCAGGTCATCGAATGGGACGCCGGGCCAGGCCAGGGCGCAGTCGATGAGCGCAGCCCAGCGGTCGCCGAGCTCCGCCTGGGCCCACCGGGCAGCGACTGGTTTGGGGACGATGGTGCCATGGTAGAGGGTGTAAAGGATGCGGCACATGGTCAGAACGGCGTAGGCCTGGTAGGCGGGCGGGTGGAGCCGGGTCGAATCGTCGAGCACGGGCGCCCACCAGCTATGGAACAGGCCGACCACGGCGCGGCGCAGGTCGTCGGGGGTGACCGGGTCGATCAGGGTATGGGGCGGAGGTCCGGCCAGGGCGATGCCCTGCTCGCGCAGGATGTGGCGGAGGATGGCGCCGTCGGCGTCATGGTGCTCGACGCGCAGGCCGCCGCCCATCGACAGGTGAGGATGCTCGGCGCGGGCCGGGTCGTAGCGGCGGAGGGCGCCCAGGGGGATGTAGGAGCCTTCCAGCATGGCGGCCCACCGAGGGCTGGCGGCGGCGATCCGCTCGTGCATGTCAGCCAGGGCATTGATCAAGCTGTCGGGCAGATCGCCGGCTGTGGCGACAACAAAGTCAATGTCGCTGCGGGCGGGGTCAAACTCGCCGGCGGCGAGAGAACCGTAGAGATAGAGGCCGGCGAAGCGATCGCCCAGGACGCCCAGGACGCCGTCCAGCAAAAGCCCGAGCAGAGTGTTGACGTCGGGATAGGGGGTGGGATCAGCCATAGTACCGGCGCGGCAGAGCCCGGATCGCTTGGGCGGTGTTCTCGATCTGGTCGATAGCCATGGTCATGTCTTGCTGCCTGCTGGAAACAGACAAAGCACCCGCGCGCGGCGCTCACCCTGGAGCGAGCGCCGCGACGGGTACCCACTCTCCTATCTGTTGCCTTGGGACACCCGGCCCAGGCAACACCCAAAGCTTAACGCTCCAACGCTTTCTTCAACTGCTCCTGCACGTCGTCTGGCAGGTCTTTCAGGCGAAGCCCTTTCAGCTCGGCCACCGGCCGAAGCTGCTCCGCATACTGCCTGATCAGCGGGGCGCCGCTCACCGGTTCTGCGGGCACCTCGCCCTTGATCCGGTAGACGGTGATGCGCAGCTTGGGCAAGCTCCGCGCATATAGACCTGGCTGAGGAATGCGCACCGGGAACTCGTAGCTGGGCACCTCTTCAATGTGGTGCCCCTTCATCTCGCCCTCCGGCTCGGACGGCGGGAAGGAGCGTCGCACGCCTGCATCGGGAATCGAGCCCATAGCCACCTGCTTATCGCCGACGGCAACCTCGTAGGCCAGGCCCGCATGCAGCTTTTCCGGGCTGACCAGGGGACCTTCCACCGACCACGCGCCGACCACTTCGACCTGATCGCCCTGAACGCGCACGCGCATGCGCACGTAGCGCTCCGCCGCCTTGGCTTCGGCGGGCTCCATCTTGGGCAGAGACTGCAGGTCCACGGGGGACGCCTCCTCTCTGGGAACAGGCGCCATCAGCTCCTCGCCCTCAGCACGGGCCGGCTCGCCCTCGGGCATGTACTCCAGCTTGCCCGCGATCCGCCGCGCCCGCGCCTTGCCTCGGCCCATGCGCCGCTTCTTACGATCCTCGATGACCGGCGGGTTTTCGACATCCTGCATTACGGCTCGTCTCTTGTACGCTTCAGACATCAGACACCCCCTCACCAGTTCCTGCCATAGCGGTAGTTGTGGATCCAACGGTAGTAGATCCGCTGCAACGACAGCCCTGGCGTGGCCCGGATCATGCCGAACCAATCCTTGTTGTGCACGAACAGGTCACGCTGACCGGCCGCGCCCTCATAGTTGCAGGGGATGAACTTGTCTACACTGCCCAGGTTCCACTCCCCTACCCAGTCCTGCACCGAGCTGCAGTTCAGGGCAGCGCCGGTGGACAGCATCGTGCCAAGGTATTCGTGCGCCCAGTCGTTGTGGTTGTAGACGAACAGGTCGGCCTTGCCGTCGCCGTTGATGTCGGACACCCAGTGCTCGTCGTTCTTGCGCATCTGCCACCCAGGCGCGTTGCCCTCGTAGCGGTTGCGAAACTGGAGCTCCGTGCCGGTCGATTTCAACATGGCCAGGTAGGGCACGCTCCAACCGCTGCCGCTGAACACGTACAGGTCTGCCTTCCCATCCCCGTCAAAATCGCCGACGTAGTGATGGTCTCCGGCCTTCATCGTCCAGTGGGGCATGCGGCCGTCGTAGCGTTTGGACATGGCGAGCCCGGCGCCGGTAGAGCGCAGCATGCCCAGGTATGGGATCGACCAGTCCGAGCTGTTGATGACCCACAGGTCCTCTTTGCCGTCCCCGTCAAAGTCGCCGACCTTGAACCGGTCGTTGCGACGCATGGTCCAGCCCGGCAGGTAGTGGTTGTAGCGCCGAACCAGGGTAAAGCCGGTGCCCGTGGAGCGCAGCATGCCAAAGCAGGGGACGGCGTGGTCGACGCCGTTAAAGACGACCAGGTCCTTCTTGCCGTCGCCGTCAAAGTCGACGGCGTAGAACTCGTCGTGCGCCTTGAACACCCAACCTGGCACAGAGCCGTCGTAGCGGTGTCTCCGTTGCAGGCCGTTGTTGCCGTCGTCGTCGAGCAAAACCAGGTACAAGATGGACCAGTCGCTGCCGTTAAAGATCACCACCTCGTCCTTGCCATCGCCGTTAAAGTCAGCGACCAGGAACCGGTCGCCCTGCCTGAAGGCCCAAGAATAGATCTCCACACAGGAAAAGACGAGGTCGAGACGGGAACCATCGGACCGGTAGATCATGATCCCGTTGTTGTTGTGCACCAGCAGGTCGTCGCGGCCATCCCCGTTAAAGTCCCCGGCGTAGCATTTCTCAAAGCTGCGCCCGGTGAAGGGATGCATCTTGGTCTTGAGCTCGGTGTAGCACACCGGACAGTAGGGCGGGCTGTTGCCGCGCATGCGGCAGTTGACGACGGGCCGATAGATGCCGTCGTCCTTGTACTGAGCGCCCTCGAACAGGCCGGCATCTTGACTGTCGTCCCAGCCCGCCGGCTTGGTACCCTGGTTATAGCCGGTGCAGGCGCCGTTGCCGGGCGAGGGGTTGATGCCGGTCGGCAGCGGGGTGGAAGGGTCCACAAACCTGCCCCACTTGAGGGTGGCCCGGTTCGTGTTTTTTGTGACGTTGACGTCGCCCGGCTCGCCGCCGGTATAGGTGCCGGTCTTGCAGTACTCGTCGGCGAGGCCGCCGGTGCCGTGTCCGAACTCGTGGGCCATAGTTCCCCAGGAGGAGCCCATGGTGACGGTTTGACGGCCGCCTCCGCCACAGCCACCGCCGCCGGCCTCGTTTAGAATGATGAGCACCAGGTCATAGTCGGGCACCCAGGTGTTGAGCGCGTTCTGGATTTTCGTCTCGGTATTGGTCCCCCCCTCCATCCAGCAGTGCGCCCACGACCCGCTGTAGATAATGCCGAGCGCGGTATCCTTGACCGTGGTGCTGACGATCGTGTCGTCACTGCCATCCTCTGGGGTGCCATGCTCGTCGTAGACACGTCGGGTCACGCCCGAGTCGTTGGAGATGAGGTTGACGCGGTAGATATTGAAGGCTTGTCTGTCTTCGTAGAAATAGTCGTGGCCGAATACGCCGTCCAGGAGAAGCTCCTGGACTTTGTTGTTGTACAGGTCCTGATCGCCTGCGGCGAACCCGTCCCCGAGAACGGCGATGTTCTTCTTGGTGCCCGGAGGACCCGAATTGAGGATCTGCGTTACACTGTCTGGCATTGCCTTTCTCCTTTCAGCCTTGTGGCTAACTAGGCTCTCCTTGTGACGTCCGAGACAAGCACACTACGTGGGCTAGAGCAACCACCTCCTTTCTGCGGCAGTCCATCCCTCAGCATCCCAAGCCTGCGACGATGGAGGGTTCATGGGCTGCCGGTTCCTATCGATTGTAGCACGGTTCGAATAAAATGTCAACAGCTCGAAAAAACCGCTCGATGGCCGGCCTGTGGCGCTCGACCGGCCCAACGGGCTCTCATCCGGCGCGGCTCTTGATATACTTGCCCAGCTCTTTCCGCCGGCTGTCCCCTTTCTCCCGCTCCTCGTCACAGTACCTCCGCCGCCGGATTTTGCTCTTTTCCTGCTTGCCGATGCCCGGCTTGCGGAGCCACGACAGGACGTTGCCCCGGCCGTCAAAAACGAGGGTGCCGCCGCACAACAGCGTCGCCGTGGTACCGGCCAGGGGGCCCAGGTCAGATCCTTTGAGCTCGACCTCCTCGCGCCAGGCGTACTGGAGCACAATCTCGCGCGGCAGCTTGCGCTCGCCCATCACCGTCTTGTCAGTCTGATACAGATCGACCACCGAGATGTCCTGCTCGGCCGGGATGCATAACTGGCGCCGGTTCTCGTTCAAAAAGTGGTAGGCATCGGTGCGCGACCGGGACACGCGCTCGACGTCGTAGGCATAAAAGTGGATCCGCTCCTGTCCCTCATCCTTGGCCGGGCAGTCGATGCCCCGCTTGCGAAAACAGCCGCGCATGAGGTCCCGGCAGCCATCCCCGTCGACCGGATCGACCACTTCATCGGCTCGCAGCACGGCCCGGGCATAGTCGCTGAACTGGACGTCGACGGGCGGCAAATAGTCCAGGGGCTGTAACGCTACGCGGCGGAAGCGGCTGACGGCCCACGACATGGCCTGCCTGGTGGATGGTTTTTTGCCGGGTTTCAGCTCCTTCTGCAAGCGTTTGGCCACCATCCCGGTCAAGATGTCGAACATGGCCCCGGTCAGCACCTCCGACCAGTCGTATGGGCTGCGGCTGTCCTTGACCTCCGCGATGGTCTTAATATTTTGGGCGCTGCGCAGGTAAGGCCGGCCGGCGGCATAGACGCCAAACTCCTCGGCCAGCGACGATACGATCGTGTCCTGCTTCAGATCTCCCCCCGACCCCTGAGCCACTTCCCAGCGGAGCTCGTTGTTGAGCAGCGAGGCCATGATCGCCGTCAGGTCGGCCACGAATTCGTGAAAGGCGGCCGTCTGAAGGGAACTGTCCTCATCGTAGCCGGGGCGCAGGCCGTCGAGGATAGCGTGGCCCGTCTCGTGGGCGATGATGTCGTGCGACAGGCAGGTGTAGACCCGTTTGCCTTTCGCGTCAAAGTAGTAGAGCTTGATCGACTTGGTGCGGCGGTCGTAGCAGGCGTTGGCCCGGTCGCCGGCGTGGGGCATGACGGTCAGGCGGTTGCCCTCAAAGGCCCACGGCGCGGACCGGCCCAGGACCCAGGTCGCCTCGTACATGTCCAGGATGCTCTGGATGATGGCCCAGGCGTTGACTTGGTGGAATTGCGGCTCGGTGCACCGTTCCCTGGTGAGCGGCTCCGGCTTGCCCTTGTAGGGAAAGACAAAACGCCTGTTCCTGGCATCCCACCGGGCCGGTTTCTTCATCTCGTCCGTGTCAGCGTCATAGTCGACCACGGCGATCCTGGCGCTGGTGGGACCGTCCATCAGCTCCGGCTCGTTGCCGACATAGATCGTGCTGAAAGCCGCTCCTTTGTGCTGCTCGGCTACGAACGGATCCTGCACGTACACATCGACAGGCATGAGCAGCCCCAGCGTCTTTTTGTTGTCTGTCGACAGCAGATCGCCGGCCCGGTACAGATTGTTGTACTCCGTGGTGGTCCACTGCTTGTACGGCGGTTGTTTTTTCATGGTTCTTACCTCCGTGCCCGGTTGCACAGCCGGCCCAGTGCGAGGATCGGCTACCCAAGCGTCTTTTTGAGAAAATGCTTGCAGTGTCCCGGCGGATAGTCTTCCAGGGTAGCAAACAGTTCGTAGCCCAGCTTCTCGTAGAAGGGCCTGGCTTCAAAACTGTAGGTGTCCAGGTGGGTATGGGTGCAGCCCCGGCGCAGCACTTCCTGCTCCAACATGGTCACCAGCCTGGTGCCCAGTCCCCGGTTTCGCAGCGGTTCGTCGATCCACAGGAGCGAGATGTAGGCCCATCCGCCAAACAGATCGGCCACTATCCCGCCGACGACCCTGCGCTGCCGGTCGTGGATGAATATCCGGACCGATCCGCCCAACGGGACGTCGCCTATCTGCTTCTGGATATTCCTGCCCAAACCCTCCAAAAGAGGCACTACCAGACTGTCGGTAGCTGCCATCTGCTGCAGATCGTCGCACACATGGGTCGAGAATCTGTATTCGTCCATCTGTCTACTCCACCGTCCGCGCGCCGTGGGCGCAGTGATGCGGGTGAAAGACACACGCCGTTCGCCGGCAGCGCCACGCTTGGCGCAGATCCTCCTGCCCGGCCGCATCCGCCGGCCAGGCATCAGCGCCCATCCACTTCCGGGCCAGGGCCAGCGCCTGCTGATCCTGGCCGTCGAGAGGGCCCTTCTGTGCCTCCAGATGACTGCGTATCGCCCACAGGGTGTTGTAGCAGCCCATGGTCATCATGGCCAGGGCGTTCTCCTGCCGGTACCCCAGGCGCGCGGTGAGCTGAAGGGTGCTCAGCGGCATCTCTTCGGGGTAGATCTTGACCGCTTGGACCTGGAGCGGCATCTGGTCACTGAGGATCTCCTCGGCCCAGTCCTCCATCCTGTCCAGGATGCCCTCGCTGCTCTGGCCCTGGTAGCCGCGCACGCCGCGCCTCTTGACCTCGTCCCGCAGCCGGTCGAGGAGGGCGCGCTGTTGCTCCGGGTCCAGCGATTGCAGCGCCACCTGGTAGCTGTCCAGCACCGCCAGCAGCGAATCGGCCAGCCTCTCGCCGCGCTGGCCAAAAGTGTTGATCGTGTCGACCACCACGGCGGCGCTCGACTGTTTGGCCGCCCCCTGGATCTCCAGGGTCCGCTGGACGACCTGGTAAAGCGCCGGGTCCTGTACCTCGATCGGCTCTACCCGCGGCTCGACATGAAGCAGGACAATGTACAGGTCGAGGGTCACATCTTGCCTGGGCGCCCCGGCCTGTTCCAGCCATTCCCGGGTGGCGTCGATCGCGCTGTTCGACGGCGTGTTGTCGATCGCGCCGCCGTCCACATAAACGTCGCCGGCCTGGGGAAAGAACCTGCGCATGCCCTGCGATTTCCGCCACATATCATAGACCTCTGCCCACTCCCCTCCTCTGGCCTTGCCGGGTTGCGCCGTCATATACTCCCTGGTCATCTGCGACCTGACCTCAGGATCTTCCAGCCAGCCGTCCAGCATCCGGTACAGCAGGGCGTTGTCTGGGTCGCCGTGGGGGTAGATCGTCTCGATCGGGTAGGGGACAAACACGCCCGGGAAACGGCCCGAAGCAAAAGCAGCGCTAATCGCGTCGGGGTTGCCCGGCACCTGCAAGCGGAGGCTGCCCAGCGGTATCTTGTCGGGGTCGGCCTTTTCCAGGCGAAAGGCGTGTTTCTGTATCCACCGGGCAAAATGGGCAGCCGGCACGTAGGCCGACAGCTCGAGACGGCCGGTGCGATAGTTGGCCCGGGTCAGGCGGACGTCGATCCCGGCTTGGGCATAGTCGCGCAGCGTCCGGCCCGGCGGCACCAGGGTAACCGGCTCAAGGGCAGGCTCGGCCTTTTGTCCACTCAGGTCCTCGAGGCGCAGGGGAGTGATCGGGTCGGTGAACACCGACGCCAGCCGGCCATCGTCCTGCGGCGGGACCAGCGACCGCTCCAGGTCAAACCGGGCCAGGTAGGTGCGCGCCACCTGCTCCGGCAGCGCCTGGCGGTGGTGCTTGACCAGGTCGAGCAGCTTGGCGGGGCCGCCCAGCCGCTCGACCAGCTCCCGGCCGAGCTTGACCAGCGCCGGCCAGACCTTGGGCGAGGGGATCGAGCCACGGTCCGGGTCGGTCCACCACCACGCCAGATGGGTCAGGTCCGGCAGCCCGACGTTAAAGCGCGACAGGTCATCCTTCAGCCTGCCGATCGACCCCGTCTCGCTGTCGTCTACAATCCGCTTGTCCGGCAGCCGCAGCCAGGCGTGGTGGTAGGCCTTGATCAGGTCATCCAGGGCGTCCAGGGCGCGCAGCGGGTCGGCACGCACGTCGGGGGGAAGCTGGCGCTTGCGCAGCAGATACTCGGCGAAAAAGACCGAGTTAAAGGCGCCGATCGACGAGCCGGTGACCGCGTCGAACTCGATGCCGGTGAGGTGAAAGGCATGGACCACCCCGGCCTCGTACAACCCCTTGGCGCCGCCTCCGGTCATCACGAAACCGCGTCGCTTGGTTTTCGGACCGCTTGGCATGGTTGTCCTCCTTCTTGGCACTTGGTGCCACAACCCTACCTAGGACCAGGTCATTATAGCAAATCTATCAGATTCTGACAAGTAGCAGCTTGGAGCGCAGGCAGGGTTGTTGTGCGGTCTTTTGACTTGAGGGCAGGTCTGGAGTATAATGCGAGAATGCTGGACAAACCAGACATCCAAGACGCGCTGATCGTCGCCGCGGTGGGCGACGCTTTCGATCTCGACGTCGCCCAGGTGGCCTTTCTGCCGCTCGGCGCCGACTTTAACACGGCGGTCTACCGAGCGGTTGCCGCCGATGGGTCGCCCTATTTCGTCAAGCTGCGGCGGGGTGATTTTGACGAGGTCGCGGTCGCCGTCCCCAGTTTTCTGCGCACACAAGGGATCGCGGCGGTCATGGCGCCCATCCCGACCACGGGCGGGCGGCTGTGGACGGAGCTGGATGGGTTCAAGCTGATCCTCTACCCGTTTGTCGAGGGACACGATGGCCGCGACGGCGCGCTGTCGGACCGGCAGTGGCGCGAGCTGGGGGCGGCGCTGAGAGCCGTCCATGCCAGCCGGCTGCCGTCCGACCTGGCCAGGCGCACGCCGCGCGAGACCTACTCACCCCGCTGGCGCGCGATACTCAAAGCAGCCCTGGCGCACAGTAAGGACAGCCGCTGCGACGACCCGGCTGCGGCCAGACTGGCGGCGCTGCTCATGGCCAAGCGCGGCGAGATCGAGCGGATCGTCGGGCACGCCGAACGGCTGGCCGTGTCCCTGCGGCGGCGCCCCCGGCCGTTTGTGCTGTGCCATACCGACATCCACGCGCTCAACGTGATCCTCGGCGCGGACGACAGCCTGTTCATCGTCGACTGGGACAATCCGCTGCTGGCACCCAAGGAGCACGACCTGATGTTCATGGACGACAGCAGTGACGAGGGGATGTGGCACAACCCCAAGGAGGAGCTGTTTTACCAGGGGTACGGCCGGGCGGAGGTCGATCCGGTGGCGCTGGCCTACTACCAGGCCGAGCGGGTCGTGGTAGATATCGCGGTCACCTGCGAGATGGTCTTTGCCGGGGCAGAGGCCGGCGACCCACGGTCCGGCGACCGGGAGCAGGGGGTTCAGTATGTAGTGAACCGGTTTCCGGACTGGAGGGAGCCGGATGGCCCAAGATGAGCTGCTGTTAACCGACTATTGCCCGCGGCCGGCGTTGGTGACGGCGGACCACACGCCGTCGCGGCCGCGCTTTCCGGCGATCGACGCCCATAACCACCTGGGCGCGGCGTTCGGCGACGGCTGGGACGGCCGGCCGCTGACCGAGCTGTTGGACCGGATGGACGAAGCGGGCATCGAGGCGCTGGTGGACCTGGACGGCGGCTGGGGCGAAGAGATCCTGAACCGGCACCTGGATCGCTTCAAGGCCGGCGCGCCCGAGCGCTTTTACCATTTCGGCGGGGTCGACTGGAGCCGGTGGCCGGAGCAGGGCGACGGCTTTGGCGAGTGGGCGGCCGGCCGGCTGCGCGACCAGGTGCGGCGCGGCGCGAGCGGGCTCAAGATCTGGAAAGGGCTGGGGCTGTCGGTGCGCGGCCCGCAGGGCGACCTGGTCGCCGTTGACGATCCACGGCTGGACCCCATCTGGCAGGCGGCGGCCGAGCTGCAGGTGCCGGTGCTGGTGCACGTGGCCGATCCGGTGGCCTTTTTCGCGCCGCTGGACCGGTTCAACGAGCGTTAGGAGGAGCTGCACGCCCATCCCGACTGGCATTTTCCCTCACCACCCTATCCGCCGTTCGAGTCGATCGTCGCCGGGCTGGCCCGGCTGGTGGAGCGTCACCCTCGCACCACCTTCATCGGGGCGCACGTGGGCTGCTATGCCGAGAACCTGTCCTGGGTGGGAGAGCTGCTCGACCGGGCATCCAACTTTTATGTCGACATCGGCGCCCGGATCGCCGAGCTGGGACGCCAACCGTACATAGCCCGGCGTTTTTTCCTGCGCTACGCCGACCGGATCCTGTTCGGCACCGACGCCGGGGTGAGCCCGGCAGTCTATCGTACCTACTACCGCTTTCTCGAAACAGACGACGAGTATTTCAGGTACAGCCCCGGGGAGGTGCCCGGCCAGGGCCGCTGGCAGATCCACGGGCTGTATCTGCCCGACGATGTGCTGGAAAAGGTGTATCGGGTCAATGCGCTCAAGATCTTGACCAGGCCTTAAGGGTTTGGGGAAAACCCTTGGGGTCTGCAAGGAGGATAAGGATGGCAAAAGGTCAGGGCTATGCAGAGTATCAGGATGCTGAGAGCTTTTTGGGGGTGGCCCGAGGGGCGCTGGAGGGGCAGGAGGCAGCCAATGGGCTCATGTTGGGCCTGGCCCTGCGACTGATCCGCGATCCAAACACGTATGGCAGCCAGCCCTACTATGCGACAGTCGAGTCAAGGGCCGGTCTCCAGGTGGCGGCGCTGATGACTCCGCCCTACAAGCTCCAGATCTATGCCCAAGAGGGCTATGACCGGGTCGGATTGGAGCTGGTGGCGGAGGCGCTGCTGCACGGGGGGTGGCCGGTGCCGGGGGTGATGGCCCGCCAGGTGGTGGCCGAGGCGTTTGCCGCCCTGTGGCGCGACAGGACGGGCGCCGGCCACCGGATCGGGATGCAGCAGCGGATTTACGAGTTACGTCAAGTTGTACCGCCCGACTATCCGCCCGGCGAGTTCCGGCCGGCGGCCGTCGAGGATATCGAGCTGGCCCGGCAGTGGGGCCGAGGTTTCTACGAGGATTGCTTCGGCGACGAGCACTATGAGCGAACCATGGCGACCGCCGAGGAAAAGGTCAAGAACGGGACCCTCTTTATGTGGGTCGACGGTGCGCCCAGGTCGATGGCCGGCAGGACGCGCCCCACGCCGCACGGCGAGGCGGTCAGCTTTGTTTACACGCCGCCCAGTGAGCGCCGTAAGGGCTATGCGACGGCCGTGGTGGCGCGCCTGTCGCAGCAGATACTCGACGAGGGAAAGCTGTTCTGCACACTGTACACCGACCTGTCCAACCCCACATCGAACAGCATCTACCAAAAGGTCGGGTACAGGCCGATCGCCGACGTGGTCGACATCGATTTTGAGGACAAACCCTAAACCCTCGAACTGCTTCGTTGGACTAACCGAGATGATGAGGCCCCCTCCAGGAGGCCTCATCAGGACAGTTTCTCAAACCTTGGGAGAGTGATCGTGATAGTGGCCCTCCTGGTGCATGCGGTTGTGTAGGGTGCGGTGGGCCGATTCGAGAACGAGGCGCATGCGCTTGTAGACCCTGTCCTCGGCGCGGGTGCCCACGGTATCCAGGTAGGCGATGGCGCCCTCGATCTGGTCGAGGATGGTGACGGCGTCGGCAGCGGCCAGCAGATGGGAGCCCTCGACGTCGATCATCGCCGGGGTGGAATGGGCGGCGACGATCTCGGGCTTGTCGGCGTAATGTCCACGCACCAGTAGGGCCAGCCAGCAGCTCTTGTCGACCTTGACCGACCAATGCCCGCCGGCAGCCTCAGGGGGCACAGCCACGCTTTCGCGGATCTCGCCGTTGACCACCAGCTCGACGCGCGACATGGGGATGGTAACACTGGCAACCTGCCAGGCGACATCCACCGTGCCGCCCCGGCTCGACATGGCAATGCGGCTGCCCATGGGCCGGCCGTCGACCATGAACTCGAGCAGCGGGCCGTAGGTGACAAAGGTTTCGCCGCCGCGGACGGCCTGCTTCCAGGCGTCGTAGGTGAATTCGACGTCTGTGGGGATGCGGGCGTAGGTGCGCACGGTGCCCACGGCGGTGACGGCGGCCATCTTGTCGGTGCCGCCCACGGCCGGGACCAGGTAGCCGCAGTTCAGGTAGCGGTACCAGTCCGAGATGGAATAGGGGTTGATGCCGCTGTACATGTCCTCCCAGGAGGTCATCTCGATCGCGTCGACGTCGCCGCTGACGATGCTGGCGGCGTGCTCGGCGCGCGGGCGCGGAAAGTGGGGCACCACCACCAGGCCTCCCTGGGTGCGGCACCGGCGGGCCCATTCGGTCAGCAGGGTCTCGATCGGATCGCCCAGGGCCGCTTCGTTGGGGCCGCCGGTGGTCATGGGGGCGATGATCGGGCCGCGGTAGCCGAGCAGGGAGATGTGACCCAGCACGTGCTGGCGGTTCTCGGTGCCGACGCGGACCAGGTGCTCGCCGTCGCCGCCGGCCTCTTTCGAGCCCCAGGTGGTGTGGCCGTCGAAATCGCCGACGTTGGTCATCAGCTCGCCCCACTGGCTGGCCAGCAGGTTGACGACGTTGACCCCCTCGGCCGCCCCTTCCAGCAGGGCCGACATGGGCGACAAAAAGTGGACGTGGGTGTCGGCAGTGACCCAGCCCTTCTCGCGCCAGGGCAGGACCTTGTCGATCTCGATCACGATCTCGCGGGTGTCGGCGGTGACCTCGACGACCTGGCGCACCGGCCGGATCTCGAAACCTTTAGCCGCCTCGATATAGACCTTGCCCAGGGGCAGCTTGACCAGCGTCTCGCCGTTGATGTAGGTGCAGGCGTGGACACGGGCGCGCTCGTCCCAGTTCCCAATGTGGGCCAGGTCGACGCTGTAATCCTCGAACCAGGAGATATTGAGGATGCGGTGGCGGTCGACCGGGGCCAGGTATTCGCCCCATTCGCCGTGGATGTGCAGCTTGACCGGCACGGGCCGGCCTGCGCCGCGCTCTACGACGCGCAGGGTGACGGGCTGCTGGGCAGGCGCTATAGGCTGGAGCGGGCCGCCGGACGCAGCCTCTTCGACGGCAGACACGGGGATGAGGCCGGGACCTTCGGGTCGGGAAGGTCCCGGTCCAGCGGGCCGGGAAAGTCCCGGTCCAGCAGGCCGGGAAAGTCCCGGTCCAGCGGGCCGGGATAGGTGGAAACAGGCCTCCGGGTGGGCGGTGTACTCGACGACTAGCTCGGCGGTGGACAGCTCGGGAACCTGGTTGTTGTAGGTGTCGGGCCAGGCGTTGTTCGGGTAGACCAGGCGCGGTGTAGCCGAGATCACCTGCCCCAGGTCGATCTGGATCTGATCGAGCAGTCCATCCTCATCCAGGTCGGGCCGGAAGGCCTCTCCCTCAGGCAGGGTCAGCCGGGCCTTGCGGCGCGGGCGCCAGCGCAGGGGGGACGAGGCGACATTCCCGGCGGTGATGGCCGACAGGACGACCACGCCGGCCGCCGGTTCGAAGCGGAAACCGGCGATGGGCCGGTCAGGATAGGGGTTCTCCCAGGCCCACAGCCAGTTGACCCACGGACCAAAATCGGCGGCGTCGACGCGCATCTGGGACCAGCCCCAATCGGGCCGGAGCTGCTCACCGGCGGCGTGGATCGGACAGGGCTTGTGGTGGGCGACCGCCTCGAAGCAGTTTTCGCCCCACTCGCGGTTGAATGGGCCTAATTGGCGGCGGCGGCGGATTGCGACCCGAGCCTCGGCGCCGCCGGCATAGCAGATCACGTAATCGGCAGCGTGCTCGGCCAGTTGGCCGCTGCCCCGCAGCGGGGAGATGATGCCGCCCGGCCCCGGCGACAAGGGGCGGGTATCTGAGGTGTGCAGGAAGATGAGCCAGCGCGCCTGGACAGGACTGACGGCAACCGAAACCGGCTTGTCCGAAAGGAGGACAACGTCGCCGATGTCAAAGGGGATGCCCCACGAAGTACAGGTCCCGCTGGGGGCATGCCCCAGAGCCGCTGCCATTTCGCCGGTCATGCCGGCAGGAGAGGCCGTCGCTGCGGCGGCGAGCGCCGGCAGGTTGGCGTTGCCGGCGAGGGGCACCGGCGCAAAGTGAGGAGACCTGGGACCATCATGGATAACAGACATGCATACCTCCCGTATCACATTCTCAAAAACCAAGGCCCAATATAGCACCGGGGCCGGTATTGGTCAGCGGCTCTGATCGCCACCCGTAACAATGTCGATGAGGAAAGCGTACACCTGCGCCTCTTCGCGCAGATGATCGTACCGCCCCGAGGCGCCGCCGTGCCCGGCGCCCATATTGGTCACCAGCACCAGCCGGTTGTCGTCGGTCTTGAGCGCGCGCAGCTTGGCCACCCACTTGGCAGGGTCCCAATAGGGCACCTGCAGGTCGCTGAGCCCGGCTTTGACATACAAGTGCGGATAGGCCTTGGCCTCGACGTTGTCGTAGGGCGAATAGGACAGCATATAGTCGAACGCCTGGGGGTCCTGAGGATTGCCCCACTGCTCCCACTCGATCACCGTCAGGGGCAAGTCGGGCATCAACATAGCAGCGATGACATTGGTAAAGGGCACCATGGCCACCACCGCGTGGAACAGGTCGGGCCGCATGGTTGCCGCGGCGCTGACCAGCAGCCCACCGGCGCTTTCCCCCATGATCGCCAGGCGCTGCGGAGAGGTATAACCCTGAGCGATGAGGTGCTCGGCGCAGGCGATCAGGTCGGTGAAGCTGTTCTTCTTGTGCATCAGCCGGCCCTGCTCATACCAGGCGCGCCCCAGCTCGCTGCCCCCGCGGACGTGGGCGATGGCATAGGCAAAGCCGCGGTCCAACAGGCTGAGGCGGCCGGCATCAAACCACGGGTCATTGCTAAAGCCGTAAGAGCCATAGCCGTACAACAGCAAGGGCCGGCTGTCGTCGCGGGACTGCCCCTTGCGGTAAACCAGCGAGATCGGCACCTGGCTGCCGTCGGGTGCGGCGGCGTGCAGCCGCTCCGAAACATACAGGCTCGGATCGTAGCCGCTGGGGATTTCCTGCTGCTTTTTCACCTCCCAAGTGTGCCGCGCCATGTCATAGTCCACCGTTGATTCGGGCGTGACCAGCGAGCTGTAGGTAAAGCGCAGCAAGGCAGTGTCGAACTGGGGGTTCTTGGTCGCCTCGCAGGTATAGGCCGGGTCGGGAAAGGGCACATAGTGCGGATCGGAGATGCCGTCTGGAGCAGAGATGCGGATTTTGGGCAGGCCATCCTTCCGCTCATAGACCACCAGGTGGTCGCGGAACAGGTCGATCCCGGTCAGGTAGGTATCGGCCCGATGTGGGATCATCTCGCGCCACTGTTCCTTCCCCGGCGAGCCCACCGGCGCCTCGACCAGCTTGAAATTCTCTGCCCCATCGTTGGTGCGGATCAGAAAGCGATCGCCGTGGTGGTCTGCATAGTACTCGACCCACGGCCGGCGGGGCTCGACGATCTGAAACTCGTCCAAAGGCTGATCGGCAGGGAGGTAGCGTACTTCGCTTCCGCCGTGGCTGCTCAAGGTGAGCAGGATGTAGGCGCCGCTGCGAGTGCGGTTGACCCGGAGGTGGAAAGACTCGTCGGTCTCGTGGTAAATCAAGGGGTCACGGCTGGGATCATCGCCAACGGTATGGCAGAAGAGCTTGAAAGGACGGTGGGAATCGTCAAAGAGGGTATAGAACAGGGTGCGGCAATCGCTCGCCCAGGCAACACCCCAGCCGGTGCCGGGGATAGGCCCGCTCAGCAGTTGTCCGCTGCGCAGATCCTTGACGAACAGGTCAAAGACCCAGGCGCCGGTGGTGTCGACGCCGTAGGCCAACAGGGCGTTGTCGGGGCTGGGCTCAAAGACGGCGACGCGGCAGTAGTTGTGGCCCTCGGCCAGCGCGTTCTCGTCGAGCAGCAGCTCCTCAGCCGCCCCCGGTTCGTTGCGCCTGCGGCAAAAGAGGCGATATTGCCGGCCGGCCTCCATCCGCCAATAGTAAGCGTAATCGCCGAACGGCTCGGGCGCGCCCGAGTCGTCCTCCTTGATCCGGGCCTTCATCTCCTGAAAAAGCTGCTCCTGGAGCTGCTCGGTATGCCGCAGCGTCGCCTTGGCATAGGCGTTCTCAGCCTCCAGGTAGGCGATTACCTCCGGGTCAGATTTGATCTGGAGCCAGGCATAGTCATCCTCAAAGCTGCGGCCCAGGTGCTCAAAGCAGTGCGTCACCCGTTTGGCCACGGGAGCGGTAGGTCTGCTGCCGGTCATGCTAGCCTCCCTGCGAAAATGATCTGGCCCAAGGACTTTAGGCCGATCAGATAGTACCCCAGTTATGCCCGGCGGTCAATTCAGAGACCGGGCAGGTGTCTCTCGGCCCATCAGGTCCGACGAACAATGGTTGACGGGGTGAGGGCTTGAGGGTATAATGGGCAAAAGGGAGGGTTCTATGAGAGCTGCTCTGTTGCTGTTGATGGGATGGGCTGCGCTGGCTCTGCTGGGCGGCAGTGCTGCGTCCGATTGGGCCATGGTAGAAACGCCGGCGGCCGCGTTGTGGCAGCCGCCTACAACAGAGATAGGCGCCACCGAGGTGATCACCTGGAGCGTGTATCTGCCCAATGTGATGTGGAACATCCTCGAGTGCCAGCCGATCCCTGGTGAAGAGTATGGCACGCTGGACGTGACCGGGCCGCCGACCGATCGGCCGGCCGAGCAGCACGCCGACCTCAACCTGGCCCTGCGCGGCTATGAGGTGACGAACGCCTTTCTAGGGCTGGTGGACTATACTGGGACCGGCGACCCAAGGGCGCCCCAGCTGCGCGGATTGTTCGCCAACGGCCGCACACCGGCATTCACGGCTGTTTACAGGGTGTACGACTGGAATTGGGGCTGCAACTGCCGGGGGCCGCTGCTCACGGTGTGGGACGTGACGCTGGCCGGCATGGCGGTGGATCCCCGCGAGACGATCCATGTCCCCAGCTCGGGCTATGAGATCGGCGGCGGTTACGAGGTACTGGTCCTGTACGCCAGCGAGGAACGGATCACGCTCAAGTACACGCCGAACGACAACGTAGTGGAGGGCTATACGCTGCACGTCGAGAATGTGTGTGTGGAGCCGAGCCTGCTGGCGCTGTACCGGACGTGGAACGCGGACCCTCAAGGACGGGTGGAGCTGCCGGCGTTGAAGGCCGGTCAAGCGTTTGGCCGGGCCCGATACGGGGAGATTGGAGTAGCGATCCGCGACGCGGGGACATTCCTGGACCCGCGGTCGCGAAAGGATTGGTGGCAGGGCAAGTAAAAGAAGAAACCCGGTTTCCGGCAGGGGCTCGGAAACCGGGTTTCTGTGGTTATGGTTACTTGGTCCGGCGGCGGACGACGATGCCGACACCCAGGAAGGCAACTCCCAAGAAGGCCAGGCCGCCGACCACTACCGGTGCCGGCAGGTCAATGCCGGTGCCGGGCGGCAGGCCCGCATGCCACTCTCCATTGGGGGCAGCATCTAGGGGGCAATTGCCCTCGTGATCCAGGATTCGGATGCGCCACTGCCAGCCGTCTTTGGTGCCGCCACAGCACATTTCGTACAGGACGGCGGTCTGGCCGGCCGGCACCTTGTTGAGCAGCTCGTCCTTGCACAGCTCTGCCTGGACGTCGACGTTAGAGGCGGCGCAGTCCTTGACTTCGGGGTGCTTGAGGATAAAGGGCGCGCAGCCGGTGCCGGTGCGGTTGGCGCACTCGACTTCGCGGTTGATGACGACGTAATAGGGCGGCGTCTCCAGCAGGCACTCTTTCGACTTTTCGAGATCGTCGGGGCAAGGGCCGGTCAGGCTAATGCCCACGCATGGATTGCTGGCGCAGGGTGGAGGGGCGCCGCACCCGCCACAGCCGCCATCGGCATAGGCGGAAGCAGTTGCCACCAACAACAAGCCCAGCATAGCCAGCAATGCGACAACTCGCACTACAGAACGCATGATATACTCCTCCTTCCTCGTCTAAAATAGTCTGGCCCACAAGCCAGGTCAACGGATCGATTGCCTATCTGTTTGCGGTCTGCCCACCTCCTTTCTCCGTTCAGCGCATCTCATGGCGACGGCTCGCCGGTCAGCTCGGCTAGGTGGCGGCGGATTTGGACCCGCGTCGCCTCGTCCGGAGCGGTGTTCAGGGCCTGCTCGAAGGCGGCCATGGCCTCGACAGGCCGGTTCAACGTCTTGTAAGCCAGTCCCAGAAAAAAGTAGGCCGGGCTATAGCCGGCATCCAGTATCAGGGCGTGGTAAAGCGGCGGCAGAGCAGTTTCTGGCTGCTGCTCGGCCAGCGCTACCGCGCCCAACACAGCGTAGGCCGAGGCCTGTTTTTCGCCGGCGGCAAGCGCCTGGCGGGCGGCCTCAGCGGCCTGCGCCATTTGTCCGGTTTCGTAATAGGCGATCGCCATATTGGCCGGGGTGCTGGCCTGGCGGTCTCCCAAGGCCTGTGCGGTCTGATAATGAGCCAACGCCTCATCGTTGCGGTCGAGAGCCTGAAGGCTAAAGGCCAGGTTGTATTCGGTGACAGCGTTGCCCGGCTCAAGCTCCAGGGCTTTTCCAAAAGCAGCGACGGCGCGGTCGTAGGCTCCTTGGTGGGCATAGAGGACGCCCAGGTTGTTGTAGGCCTCGGGCACGTCGGGAGCCAGGGTCAACGCCGACTGAAAGGACTGCTCGGCGGCGGCTAGGTCGCCCTGCCGGTAGTAGAGATTGCCCAGGGCCAGACGCGGATTGGCGTCGGCCGGGGCCAGTCCGGCAGCCAGGGTCCAGGCGGCGTGCGCACAGCCGGCCTTGTCGCCCTGCTGGCACCACTGGCCGATGGCCATCGGCCCGACGGCAACGACCTTGCGAGCAGCCGGCAAGGCCAGCGCGACGAGGCACAAAACAACAGCCAGCCCGGCAGTCAGGGGCAGGGTGAGGCGGCGGACCGCGCCGGCGCGGCGCGAGGGCTGACCTGTCGTAGCAAGATCCAGGCCGCTCATCAGGTCGGCGCGGCGCAGGAACCAGACTTCGCATGGGGTCAGGGCCTGGAGGAGGGCGTCGTTGGGCTGGCTGCGGGCCAGCATCGCCTCGCCAAACGTGTCGCCCTGCCGCAGGATAGCGTCCGGCCGCCGCGCAGGTAGCGTCCGGCCGTAGACGGCTACCTGACCGGCCACGACCAGCCCCAGGCAATCGGCGTGGGCGCGGCGCGGCAAGATAACCTGGCCGGGCTCGTAGGTGTTGCGCAACGCCAGGCGTTCGACGTCGGCCAGCGGCAGTGGCTCATCGGCGAGTGTCGTTTCCAGGCGCTGGCTGATGAGGCGGCCGGCTTGGGTAGGACTCAACCGCCCTGTCGAATCTGGAGCGCTGCCGGCGTCCCACGATGCCGGCGGGATCGGATGGCTGGTGATGGCCATCGCTCTCCTTACACCTCCTGATAACATAATTTTACCACAAATTGTGATCAATGTCAATAACGATAGGTTGACCGTTAGGATTGGCGATTTGGAGAGAAATGAGGTACAATAACGATATGCAGGTTGGCAAGCTCAAGGGCAAGGTCAGAACCAGGACCGGGTCACAACGCCAGGCTGGGCGGTGGACGGGGAATGCGTTCCTGGCCGTGGGCGGGCTGCTGATCGCGGTAGCGGCGTTGTATGGGGCGTATGCTGTATTGACAAACTGGCTGATCGGGCAGGATCGCTACCTGCTGGATGGCGGCATGGCCCGGCTGTCTGTGCCGGAACCGACGCTGACGCCGTCGCCCACGCCAACACCATCGCCTACACCGACGGCTACCCCCCCCCCGACATCCACACCGACGCCCACGCCGATGCCTACCCCGGCGCCGCCGCCGTCGCCGGTGCAGATCCAGATCCCGGCCATCGGCGTCAAGCGGTCGATCATTGCGCTGCCGAGCACTATCGACCGGGCGACCGGCGGCTGGACATGGGACACAAAAAAGCTGTTCCGCTCAGGCCGCAGCGACCTGGTAGGCCATTCGCAGGGCTCGGCCTACCCCGGCCAGGAGGGGAATATGATCCTGGTCGGCCACAACTATGGCTATGGGTACAACGGAGTGTTTGTGTCGCTGGGCCGGCTCAAGGCGGGCAACGAGGTAATCGTGGTCAACCAGCCAGGGCAGACATTCCGTTACCGGGTGACGACGGTGCAGCGGGTCAAGTGGCGCACGAAGGATTTCGCCGAGCTCACGCAGCACCTGACTTTTCTGTCGCCCGGCGGGCCAGAGCGGGTAACGCTGGTGAGCTGCGCCGGGGCCGACGTGGAGCCATTCCCGGAACGGGTATATGTGGTTGCAGAGCGGGTGCAGTAGGCCATTCGAAACCACTGAAGAAAGGAACGACACATGATCGATCTCAAGGGAGTCCAAGTTCCGGATCATTTTAACGGCATCGGGATGCACGATACGGCCGGCTCAGAGGTGGCGACCTTCTCCTATCAGGAAGCCAAGGCTCACGCCGGGGAGTTGCGCGATCACGGCATCACGCTGTACAAGCTCTTTGGCGGGACGACGAAGGTGATGCGGGCCAAGGCCTACGTCGACTCGGGGATCACGACGGCAATGCGCTTTTGGGTGCTCACGCCATGGGGCCGGCCGCCGGCATCGTGGGTGACGCCCACCGACCAGATCAAGCAGTTCGCGGATGTGGGCGTGCAAATGTTCGAGCTGGGCTGGAACGAATTCAATATTTCTGCCGAGTGGCCTGACGAGCAGATCCCCGCCGATCCGGCCAAGATCGCCCGCGTCGTAGTAGATGCCTGGGAGGTAGGCCTGGCCGCCTGCGCCGGCGTTCCCGGCGCCATTCCGCTGTTTCCAAGCAATACGCCGGGGGGAAATGTAGATCACCGGCTGTGCTATCAGGCGATCGTGGCCGAGCTGCAAAATCGCGGGCTGCTGGATACGGTCCGGCACGTGGCCTGTCACCCGCGGCCGCATAACAATCCGCCCAACACCCAGTGGACGGCAACCAATACAGTCACGTTCGATGAGTGGCGGTGGGTCCGGGACCAGTTCGACAACGGCTGTTATCTGTGGGCGACAGAGCATGGCTACAGCTTGAAGGACGATCAGAATCACGACTATCCGCAGATCGACCTGAGCATGTGGACCGAGTACAACTGGGACCTGTTCGTGCGGATGGATCCAAAACATGAGAGAGCGATCGAGCCCCAGCTTGCCGGGGTGATGTATTGGGTCGAGCGAGGCTGGGGCCATTGGGGGGCCTGGGGCAAGGATGCGCTGGTCGATTCGCCCGTTCCGGAGATGCCGGCGCCATCGCCGCTGTGGATACGCATGGGCGAGCGCAAGGACGAGCTGGCGTTCAGCCGGTGTGGTGAGGTCACGGCCCCGCCGGTCCAGCTACAGATCATCGATCTGATCGAGGCGCTGCCGTGGCGGCCGAACACGTCACGCTGGCTCAAGCGCGACGGGTACGATTTCGTGGTAGTCCACCACACGGGGAACGATTATCCGGGCGAGACGCAGGAGGAGATGACCGCCGTCATCGAACGGATCAACGCGTTCGTCACCCGCTACTGGAGATGGCCGCGGATCGGCGACCATTTTGTGATCGATCCGCAGGGACGGATCTACCAGGTGAACGACCTGCTGGACGTGGTATTTCACGCCGGCAAGGGCAACGCGCGCGGGGTGGGCGTCGACCTGCTGGGAGCGCTGCACCGCCACCCGCCGACCGAGGCACAGATCACCTCGCTGCGCCGGCTGCGGCAAAAGCTGAACGTTCCGGCCCGGCCCCACTTTGATTTCGTCAACACGCAGTGCCCGGGGCGGGTGTGGTGGGCCGAAAAGGCCGAGCTGGTGAACACACCGATCGAGGATCCACCGAATGAGCCGCCCGAGACACCGTACGTGGTCGAGGTGACCCACCAGGCCGGCATACCGCTGATCGTCGGCGACTATCCGGTGCCCGGCAAGCTGCTGACGATCGAGGGCTTGGGCGGGAACAAGGTCACGGTCACGGCCGGCAGCAAGATAGAATGGGGCCAGGGCGGTTTCGAGGTGTATGCCATGCCGCCAGGTGCAGCCCACACGATCACGATCGAGGAAGCACAGTACGCGGTGCAGGCAGGGGATGGGCTGACAGTTGTGGCGTGGAAACCGGTGTAAAGGGTTGGAGCACGAACCTCACGAAAGGGCACGAAAAACGCGGAAGGGGGACTCTGGGAAGGCCGGGATGCCTCTAGGCTGAGAGTTCAAGTAGGAACAATTGAAAGCCCTCGGGACACAGACTTGCCACGTCCCGGGGGCTTTTGTGAGGAGCCAGGCCGTTACGGGTCGGGCTCCAGGGCGGCGCGGATGGCAGCAGCCAGGTCGCGGGCGCGGGAAGGGGCGTCACCGACGTAGGCGGAGGCGTCCAGGAGGACGGCGATCCGCTCGGCCGGCAGGAAAGCCAGCACGGCCGGATCGCTGGTCAGGGAGGCGGGCAGCGGGTTGGGCTGGCCTGTCTGGATCGCCTGCCAGGCGGCCAGACTGTGGCCGCGGATCCGCTCGTGCATCGCCTGGCGGTCGGCTCCGGCACGGACCAACTCCATGAGCAGCCGCTCGGTGGCGGCAAAGGCGCCGTAGGCGGTCAGGTTGTAAGCCACGGCCCGGTCGTCGAACAGCAGGCCGTCGACCAGGCGCAGGCTGCGGATCAGCATCTCATCGGCGATGAGAAACGCCTCGGGCAGGACAAGACGGCGGTTGGCCGAATCGTCGAGGGTGCGCTCCAGGAGCGAATGGGCGGCGTTGTCCCAGGCAACACGGGGCAGGACAGCCAGCAGGCGAGCCAGGCTGTCCAAGTTCTCAGCATTGACCGGGTTGCGCTTGAAAGGCATGGCCGACGAGCCGACCTGGGCCGAGCCAAACGGCTCGCTCCACTCGCCAAAGAGAGGCGATTGGAGGATACGCAGGTCAAAGGCAAAGCGATAGAGGGAGCCGGCCAGCCCGGCCAGACCGTTGAGCACCAGCCAATCCTGCTTGCGCGGATAGACCTGGGTGGCGACGGGAAAGGCATCCAGTTCCAGAGCAGCCATGACCCTGGCCTCCAGATCGCCCGGGTTGAGGCCGGCAGGGGCCAGGAGCTGGGCGTAGGAAGCGGAAGTGCCGGTGGCGCCCCTGAAACCCTTGCCCTTGACGCCGGTCCGCAGGCGTCGGAGCTCTTCCAGGTCGAGCAGCAGGTCCAGGCCGTATTGGGCCAGCCGGTAGCCGACGGTGGTCGGCTCGGCCGGCTGGATGTGGGTATAGCCGAGGCACGGCTGGCCGGCGCGGGCGTCGATCTGCTCGGCCAGGCGGGCCAGCAGGGCCCGCAGCCGTTTCAGCACCAGGTCGAGCGCCTCCCGGAGACGAAGGGCATCGGCATTGTCCTCGATGTCGGCGCTGGTGGCGCCAAGGTGGACGATCCCCCCACCCACCGGGCATTGTTCGGCAAAGGCTTTGATCTCGGCCATCAGGTCGTGCTTGATGGCCGCCTCGATCTCGAGGGCGCGGTCGACGTCGACCTGGTCGGCATGGGCGCGCAGGTCGGCGGCTTGCTCGGAAGTGACCAGCCCAAGCTCGGCTTGGGCCTCGGCCAGGGCAACCCACAGGCGGCGCCACGTGCGGCGCTTGTGGTGCTCGCTCCAGATATGGCGCATGCCGGCAGAAGCGTAACGCCAGGTCAGCGGCGAGATAAAAGTGTCGTGATCGAACATACTACCTCCCTTGGCGTATAGCACATAGCTGATAGCTAGCAGCCATCAGCTATACGCTAGCTCATCCGTACAGGTCGGGCCGGCGGTCGTCGAGCCAGGGAAAGACACGGCGACAGCGGTCGACCTGATCAAGATCGAGGGTCGCCTGGAAAAGGTCGGGCTCCAGCTCGCCCTCGACCAGAACCTGGCCCCAGGGGTCGACGACGGCAGAGTGGCCGCCAAACGGATCTTGAGCATCGGACCCCACCCCGGCCCGGTTGCAGCCGGCGACAAAGAGCTGGTTCTCGACGGCACGCGCCTTGAGAAGCAGCCGCCAGTGCTCGACGCGGCGGATCGGCCACTCGGCCGGGATGAGGACGAGCTGCGCCCCGGACTGGGTGTAGCGCCGCCATATCTCGGGAAAGCGCAGGTCATAGCAGATGGCCAGGGCAGTGCGGCCCCAGGACAGGTCAAAGACAGGCAGGGTGTCGCCGGGCGACAGGTGGTCGACCTCCCCCATAGGCGCAAAGAGGTGGGCCTTGCGGTACCAGGCAGCCCGCTCGCCGTCCGGGGTGTACAGGGCTGCGGTGTTGTAGGGCCGGCCAGACGGATTGGCCTCGAGGGCGGTGCCAAGGATGTGCAGGTGGTAGGTGCGGGCGATGCCGGCCATCAGGGCAAAATGGCCACCGTCAAGCGGCGCAGCATAGCCGGCAGCATGGACCAGGTCGTAGCCGGTGGGCCACAGCTCGGGCAAGAGGAGCAGGCCGGCGCCGGCGTCGGCGGCCTGAGCGGCCAGCCGGCGGGCCTCGGCCTCGTTCAGGTCGGGCCGGCCGGGTGTGATGGCCATCTGGGCCAGGGCGATCGTCAATTGCATGTGCGTCCTCCTGTGACTGGTGCCAGTATTATACCCGCAAGGAACCAAGCTGTCAATGGCTCAGCAGGCTCTCAGGGTTTTGGCAACCAACAAGGCCTGTGCTATAATTGGACCCGCTGGGCAAGGAAGCATCTTTCGTATATCCTCGTTTCGATCAAGTGAATAGCAGATCTGTGTTGTGGAGGTGAGGCCTATGGGCTAGGACCACGAAAAGCAGAAGACAGATTTGTCAATCCGAGCAGTTGAGAGCAAAGAGAGGAGACGATAGAAATGAAAGCTAGAGCGTTACTTTCAATCCTGGCGTTACTGTCCCTGATCATGGTCGCTCTGCCGACCGCTGCGGCGCCCGGCGCCCCCGACCAAGGCGTCTGGACGTTGGGGCCGACCATGTGCTTTGACCTGACCCGCATCGACGCCGAGTACTCTCCGGCCGCCGGCAAGGTCTATATCCTGGGCGGCCGCTCCGGCACGACCACCGTGGGCAACATCTACGCCTTTAATCCGGCGACCGGCATCTGCTCCGACACCGGGGTCGTCATGCCCACTCCCATCTCCAACTATACCGTCAACCTGGTCAATGACGGCACCAACGAGCTGCTGTGCACCTTTGGTGGGCGGAACTCGGCCGGCGGCACGACCCTGGATGTCCAGTGCTACGACCCGATTGCCAACACCGCCGCAATCAAGACCACCCTGCCAGCCGCCTGGACCGGTTACACCCCAGGCGCCCAGGTGGTGGTCGACAACAAGGTCTACCTCTTTGGTGGGTTTAATAGCACCACTGCCCCCTACATGACCGCCCGCACCGAAAGGTATGACCCGGTGGCCAATACCTTCACCCAGATAGGCGACCTGAACCTGGCCCGAGCCTATCTCCTGGCCGGCGTCGTAGACGGCAAGATCTATGCCTTTGGCGGTGATACCTTTGACGGCGCAGCGCTGGTCGCCCAAACAATGGCCGAGGTGATGGCCGATCCGGCTGGCGCCGGGACGTGGGACGATGCAGCCGTGGCCGACCTGCCGATTGCCGGCGACGAAGGCCGCGCTTTTGCCTTTGACTCGGCCTCGCCCTACGAATTCGCCGGCCAGATCGTGCTGGCGACGATGGCCCAGTGGTCAGGCGCGTCGGCCGAGGTCGTCCTGTACGACGTGGCCACCAACACCTACGACACGACCTTCCCCGACCTGCTCAACGCCCGGCGCAACCATGCTGATGCCTTTATTCCGACCTGCACCGGGGATCCGGCAGATGGACAGCCGGGCATGTGGATCTTTGGCGGCTATCTTACCGGTGACAACCCGCCCTACGCCCCAGCCGAGTATTATCCGCTAGAGTGCGCCGCCGGGCCGGCGGTGTACCTGTCACCTGCCTTCCAGCAAGATAGCGGCGCTCCCGGCACGGTGGTGACCTACGACCTGATGCTGACTAACCAGACAGGGCAGGAGGACACCTTCGACATCGTCTACACCAACGTCTGGACGACGACCGGGCCGGTGACGGTGGGCCCAGTGCCCGACGAGGGCGAGCAGGCTTTTCAAGTGCAGGTGACGATCCCAGCCGATGCGCAGTGCGTCGACTCTGACCTGGCAGTAGTGACCGCCTGGGACTCGACAAGCACCTACAGCGACACAGCGGAGCTGTTGACAACTGTTGTGGGTGAGCTGGTGGGTGTTGTCAAAGACGCCCACACCGGCCTGCCGATCGAGAATGCGCGGGTATGGGTGGTAGGGGTGACCGATCCCACCTTCTACGTCGAGCAGCTGACCGACGCGGATGGTCTATACTCCTTCAAGCCAATCCCGGCCGGCGACTATTTGATCACGGCCGCGGCGTACGGCTACTATACCGTGCTCGATCAATCGCTCACGATCTCGACATGCACCGCCGTTACCCAGAATTTTGACCTGGATGCGTCGGACCCCGACCTCCTGCCCAAAGCTGTCAGCGTCAATGTGCCGCTAGACAGCTCCAGGATCTTTAACATGTCCCTGGACAACGACGGCACGGGCGACCTGCACTTCCACATCACCGAACTCGAGGCTGTCACCGGCCTGTCGCCGAACAAGTCCGATGTAGACATGCCCAGCGGCGTCGATCCGCAGGTGTACGCCGATCTAAAGGCGTCGGCCGACGGAACAGGCCGGTTCGTGGTCTATCTGAAAGACCAGGCCGCCCTGGAGGCGGCGTTCAACATGGATGACTGGTCGGCGCGGGGACAGTATGTGCTCGACACGCTGAGGGCAACCGCGCAGCGCAGCCAGGCCGGCCTCTTGGCCGCCCTGGACGGCGCCGGGGTCGACTACGAGTCGCGCTACATCGTCAATGCAGTAGTGGTTACGGGCAACGCAGGGTTGGTGGACAGCATCGCCGCCCGGCCGGAGGTAGGGTTCATCGGGCCCGACGCCAAGATCCCGGCCCCCAAGCCGGTGGACAGCAGCGCGGCTCCCGACAGCCCGGAAGTGATCGAGTGGAACATCAAGATGATCCTGGCCGACTCGGTGTGGACCGACTTTGGCGTGACCGGGCAGGGCATCGTCCTGGCGAACATCGACACGGGCGTGCAATACGACCACCCAGCGCTGGTGCAGCAGTACCGCGGCAACCTGGGCGGCGGCTCATTCGACCACAACTATAACTGGTTCGACCCGTACGAGCAGTGCCCGTCGAGCGGCACGGTCCCGTGCGACCCAGGCGGCCACGGCTCGCATACCATGGGCACCATGGTGGGCAGCGACGATCCCACCAGCCCGATCTCGGCCACCAACGCCATCGGCGTGGCGCCCGGCGCCAAGTGGATAGCCTGCAAGGGCGGCGACGAGGTCAGCGGCTACCTGCTCAATGCCGAGCTGATCGAGTGCGCCGAGTGGATCCTGGCCCCGTGGGACCTGACCGGGGCCAACCCAGACCCAGCCATGCGGCCCGACGCGGTGAACAACTCGTGGGGCGGCGGCCAGGCGCAGTGGTGGTACAACCAGGCGATCTATGCCTGGCGGGCGGCGGGCATCTGGCCGTCCTTCTCCAACGGCAACGACGGACCGAGCTGCGGCACGGCGGGCGATCCGGGCGAGATGGACAACGCCATCTCGGCCGGCGCAACGTCCAGCACCGACCTAATCGCCAGTTTCTCCAGCCGCGGCCCGGCGTCGGTGACCGGCCTCATCAAGCCGGACGTGTCGGCGCCCGGCGCGAACGTCCGCTCGTCGGTGCCGACCGACGGCTACGCCAACTATAGCGGCACGTCGATGGCCAGCCCGCACGTGGCGGCCACGGCAGGGTTGATCTGGTCGGCGGTGCCGGAGCTGCGCGGCAACGTGCAGGTCACCGAGTGGATCATGGAGCAGACGGCCGACGTCAAGCTGGACAACCAGTGCGATACCAACGGAGTGCCGAACAACGTGTACGGTTGGGGGCGGATCAACGCCTACAACGCGGTGGATTACGCCCTGGCCAACGTGTGGGACATGCCGTGGTTGACGGTCGATCCGGTCAACGGCGTGGTCGAGCCGAGTGCGACAGAAACGATCGCGCTGACCTTCGACGCGACAGGGCTGACCATCGGCGAGTGCTACAACGCCCGGCTCAAGGTAGAGTACAACGATCCGTACATCGTCGAGGAGTATATCCCGGTCGAGATGTGCGTGGTAGAGGCATTCCGCTACTATCTGCCGATCATCACCAAGGCCTACCCATAGACGGATAGGCTTATCAGAAGCACAACGAGGGCCGGCGGGATACCCCGCCGGCCCTCGACGTTGCCGGGCAAAGGGGCAATTCTGCAAATGGGGTGATTCGCCTTTACTTGACAACACGCTGTTAGCCACGTATAATGGCTTCACCACGACATCCAACCGCCATCCACACCACCGCTTGACGTGACGGAGAGGCGGCGAGCCTCGCCAATTCGACTCCACCGGTAGATCTGCATTCACGTGTCGGGACAGGCAGTCCGCTTGCTGCACAGAGCAGAAAGGAGGCAAACGCGCACAAGAGAACCCGGGGTTGTTTCGTGTGGGGATGATCGATCATAGAGATATGGCCGGCTGTGCGGCCCTGGTGAGGGCCGGACCGGACCGGAGAAAGGAGTCTCACATGAGAACGGGCAAGCTACTAGTCTTTGTAGTCATTGTGGCCTTGGCAATGGGCATGTGGGCGGTCATCGCCGCCGCCGCCCCCGCCGGGTCGGAGACTGACACGAGGGCGGCCATCGCCGAAAAACCGCCGCTCTCGACCACCTCACCTGCGCGCCCGCTGGGCAAAGTAAAGCCGGCGGCGCATCCCGAGGCCGTGCTGTGGGATCAGCCGATCAGCACCAACGGCTATGGGGGCGTGTCCGGCTACAACACCAGCGGACTATTTGGCGCCTATAGTGCCGACGACTTTCAGAACGCCCTCCCATGGGCCATCGGCACCATCTTTGTCGACGGCTTTGATCAGGCCGCCAACCTGCTCCGGGCCACCTCGCTGACCTGGTACATCTACCCCGATGCTGCCGGTGTGCCGGCCGGCTACCCCGGCGATGGTTCGGGCGCCGAGATCTGGAGTCTATCCCTGCCGCCTACCGATCCGGCCGTCACCATCGGGCTGGGCGGCCACCAGGACGTCACCCTAAACGTGGCCCTGGCCACCGGCGGGCCGCTCAACCTGCCGCCCGGCTACTACTGGCTGGTCTTCTACCCCTCCCTCGACTGGGCTCCCGGCCTATACTATTGGTACTTTGCCGGCACGGCGAACCTGAGCCATCCCCAGATCATCGACCCGACCGACTACTTTGGCGCGGGCTTTACCAGTTGGACCGACTGGACCCTCATCGACCCGACCTACACCGACATGGCCTTCCGCCTGGAGGGGGAAGTGGCATCGCCCATCGTATGGGACAAGTATATAGACAGTGAGCCGTGGACGCCGGGCATGACGATCACCCGCCAGACCTCGGACACGATCACGGTCCAGGAGGTGCTGCACCTGTCGCCGCCGCCGCAGGCGCGCGCGGCAGAGACGGTGAGTGGCGCGCAGCCGCCGCAGCAGGTGCTGCCGGCGAGTCGGGTTGGCCAGTCGTATGCCGACGGCGTTGCCGGCGCCGGGCCGTCGCCGGCGCCCCCCCAGGCTGCCCTGACCGCGATCCCGCCGCCGCCCGGCGCCATCGTGATCAACTTTGACGATGTGGCGGCGCCCTGTAGCTTTGACCAGACAACGGCCCTCCGCGACCAATACGCCGGGCTGGGAGTGCTGTTTATGGGCCCGGCGGCGAATGACGGCGGCGGCGTCCTCGACCAGTGCGGCAACTTTGGCGTCAGCGGCCACAGCCCGCCCAACTTCCTGGCTTTCAACGCGGGCTCGGCCTTCAGCAATGGCGGCATCCCACGGCCGCCTGAGACGATCACGTTCATCAATGGCGCCAGTTACGTCCAGGTCAACGCCGGATCCTACGGCGGTGCGGGCCAGATCGTCACGATGGAAGCGTTCGACGCCGCAGGCAGCTCCCTGGGAAGCGACAGCCTGACCCTGGCCTCCACCCTCGATACCCTCAGCATCACCGCCGACGAAATCGCCTGGGTTGTGATTAACACACCGGCGGGGGTCCTTGTACTGGACGACCTGGCCTTCTTACCCCCGACCGTGCCGACCTTTATCCAGATCGAGACCTGGGACCCGGCCCACCTCCGCCTGCTCGACTGGGCGGCCACCGGCGGTGGAGTGATCGTCACGCCCGGACGGGTGGAGTGGACCGGCGAGATCGTCGCCCCGACGACCATCACCCTGACCAAGTGGTTTCACGTCGAGCCGTGCACCTGGACCGAGACGGTGCTGTGGGAGGAGCTGTGGCTGGATGGGGTGGAGCTGGAGCAGCGGCCGGTGGTTGTCAACAAGCTGCCGCCGGCGCTGTGGATCGACGCCCTCTATGAGACGTCAGTGTATGCCGGCGCGCCGGCCAACTTTACCCTGACCTACGGCAACACCGGAGGGTTTGACAACGAGGTGTGGATCCGCAACGACTTTCCACCGGTTGCGCCGTTCGCCGGCTCGGTCCCGCCGCCGACCAACGTCGATCCCGGCGGCCTGTGGGCCGAGTGGAACCTCGGCGGCCTGCCACAGGGCGCGGCGGGCAACATCGACGTGACGGTGATGGTCCAGCCCGGCCTGCCGCCGTCGACCACCATCGAGATCTGGGACGGGATCTTGGACCACACCGGCGAGCTGCGCGACTGGGTGCTGATCATCTTCCACGTCCCCCACCGGACCCATCTGCCGCTGGTGTTCAAGGGTTACGGGCACCCGTAAACTGAACCTGCATCAGGTGCAACGCACCGGCGCAGAAATAAAACGAGGGCCAGTGGGATACCCCGCTAGCCCTCAAGTTTGCCGGCGCACGTCCGGCAGAAGCATCCGGCACACGGCCGGCGGCTAGACCCCTCAAAAGCCGTCAAAGCCGACGGTGACCCGGTCGCCGTCGACGATGGTGGGGACAGAGCGGCGGCCGCCGTTGAGCTCCAGCATGCGCCGGAGCGCGGCGGGGTCGTCCTTGGCGTTGTGCTCGACGTAGCGGACGCCCCGGCGCTCAAAGTCGGCTTTGGCTGCGGCGCAGTGAGGGCAGCCTGGCTTGGTATAGATCTGAATGTCGGACATGGTCAACTCTCCTCCCGTTACAGTTTTTCCGCGGTGATGGTAAACAAAGTCTTGCGGGGCCGGTGATGCCGGCCCCACTCGATCTGCTGCAGGCAGATCTCGACGTCAAATGGGTCGTGGTTCGTCTCGTGCTCGTACAGGACGAGGTCCTCGTACAGGATCTCGGCGTCCTCCAGCTCGCGGCAGTCCAGCACACGCAGCAGGCCCGACCGGTCGAACAGGTCGCGCCACCAGCCGGGCGTGTGCTGCTTCTTGAAATCGTCCTCGAAAACGTCCACGCCGTCGTCCGGCGGCGGAAGGTGAAAGCTGTAGACGTAGGGCGGGTTGGCCAGTTGCTCCGGAGTGAACTCGTCGCTCAGGACCTCGGAGCCGATGCAGAGCCGGCCGCCGGGCCGGAGGTGAGGGAGGAGGTGGCGCAGGAACTCGACCGAGCCGCCGTAGAAACTGAACGAGTTCATGGAAAAGATGGCGTCGAAATAGTCGTCGGCAAAGGGCAGGACGCCGGTGATGTCGAGGTGGAGGGGAGTGATGCGGTCGCGGTAGCCCCTGGCGGTGAATTTTGCATTCAGGAAGGTGGCCGAGGTCCACAGGTCGACGGCGACGACCCGGACGCCAAAATGGCGGGCCAGGAAGATGGAGGTCTCGCCACCCCCGCAGCCCAGGTCGAGCACGACGTTGCCGGGCGTGAGGCGCATCGTCCCGACCATCCGGGCGGCCAGGTAGAGCGCGCCGGGGCCAAAGCAGTCGCGGTAGATCTCGTCGCGGGAGTAACCGTCCAACTCCGGATAGCCGGCCCGGTCCGGCGAGCGAAAGGTTGCTTTTGCCTGTTCGATGTCCATAGGTCATGCTCCACTGAGATTATACTTTACTTCGCGACATCGTGCAAAACGCACCCCCAATCCCTGGGAGTGCGTTTCACATGTCCGGTCCCCGACCTGCGATGTTTCTCGAAACATCACAGGTCGTTTGCTTATTCCA
Organism: Anaerolineae bacterium; assembly: GCA_034429215.1. Lineage (GTDB taxonomy): Bacteria > Chloroflexota > Anaerolineae > JAAYZQ01 > JAAYZQ01 > JAFGOG01. The sequence goes on from DAOUGI010000126.1 coordinate 61,887, forward strand.
CGATCACGCGGTCACTGCCGCTCCGGCCAAAGACCTCGGGCGAGTACATCTCCTCGGCCTTGGCCGGGGGCACGACAAAGGTTCCCGGCGTGGTGGCCCGGGCGATGTAGGTATAGTCGTACACGCCCTCCCACAGCAGCGCGGCAAAGGCCTCGGCGCGCTCGTCGCGCATGTTCTGGTGCTCGTACCAGGTGCCCCACCACCACCAGCCATAGCGATAATCGGGCGAGCTGGGGTCCTGCGGGACGTCGCCCGACACGGCCAGGGCCGGGTTGACGATCTCTAGCCCGGCGGGCAGCGGATCGACCAGGGCCACGTGGTAGCGGCGGTTGTCGGCCACCATTTTCAGCCGGACGCGCACCCTCGCCCCGGCCTTGATGTGCCACACACCCTGCTCGTCGCGGGTCACGTCGGCCGGGTCGTCCACCGCCTCGTAGCTGCGCTGGACCACAAAGCCCATATCCACCGGGTCGAGGGTCAGGTCGGTGGGCGCGTAGCGCAGCCCCAGCCGGTAGTAGAGCCGCCCGGGCCCCTCCTTGCTGACGATCAGGTCCTGCGCCGACCCCAGCGAGGCCAGGTAGGACATGGGGACGCCGGATTCGTGCCGCTCGGTGGTCCGGCCCTGGTAGGCGTGCTCGCCGACGTAGGTATCGCCCAGCCAGATGCGGGCCACAAAGTCGGGCGTCTGGGATTCAAAGGTGTCAAAGTAGCGGTCGAGCGCCAGCAGGACAAAGACATTCTCCTGGGTGTTGTCCCAGCGGCCCTGCTTGCGGTGGGCCAGCAGGCCGTTGACCACTTTGGGGATCAGGTCGCTGTCCGGCTCGGCGGCGATCAGCGCATCCAGAATGATGGCGTCGGTGCGCCGGTCCGAGCGGAGCAGGAGGTAAGCATGGTCGCTGTAGGCCGTGGTGAAATTGGCCGCGCCGGCCGTCTCTACAGCCCGGTTGGCGATGTGGCGGGCGATGGCCTCCACCTCGGCAGCAGAGCCGGAATCGTCGAGCATCACCTGCCACAACCAGGCCGCCGCGTCAAGTGACAGCTTTTCCAGGCCGGCTGTGTTCAGCAGCTTCTTGGCCTTGGCCGCGTCGCCGTCGCCCATGAGGTGGCGTACATACAGCGCGTAAGCGCTGACCGTGTGGCGCGTGTCCTCGCCATACCAGGAGGGGTAATAGCCCTCGATCTGCCTCAAGTAGTCGAGGACGCGCGAGCGCATATCGGCCGGCACGGCAAAATCCATGCTCTCCGCCCGCTGCAGGGCGTGCGCCACGTGGACGGTGTTGAACGGGATCGACTCGCGGCGGCGGCTCCAGTAGGGGAACCCGCCATCGTCGTTTTGCAGCACCTGGAGCCGCTCGATATCTCGCTTGACGGCGCTCTCCATCTCTTCCGGCGCGGGCAGCCCTTCCGCCGAAAAGGCCTGGAGCACGTCGCGCAGGGCCGATATGGCCAGGATGCGCGATGCCAACTGCTCGGAACACTCGAAGCGGTAGGAGGTCAGGTAAAGGACGGCGTCGGTCAGCGCCTGGAGCGCGGTAGAGGAGGTGCTGATCTCCAGGCCGCCGAACTGGGTAAAGACATCATCGCCTACCGCGGCCAGCGGCTGGGCAATGGCCCCTTCGTCGACCACGCCGTAGGTGGCAAACGCCTCGGTGGTGGCCGGGGTATAGACCGGCAGCTCCACCGTCGCGGCATCGGCAAACGACCCCGACACGGCGGCTACCTGGAAGCGGGCGGTGCCGGCCTGGATCGTGATTGCCGGGAAGCGGACCTCGACGCGGTCGCGGGCAGGAACGGTCACCCGCCGGCCCGCGCCGGCGGTCAGCTCCAGGTTGGTCGCCTGAAGCGCTACGTCGACGGTCAGTGGCTCGTCGGTCTGGTTCTGGACCACCACCGGCAGCTCGAGCTGATCGCCAAAGTTGAGAAAGCGCGGCGCCGAGGGCCTCACCATCAGCGGCAGCCTGGCGGTGAGGTTAGCCTCCCCCGAGCCAAAGTGGCTGCCGCCGGCGACGGCCACGACCATCACCCGGTAGCGGGTGAGGTTGTCGGGCAGCGTCACCTCCACCTGAGCCGCGCCGTTGGCATCGGTGCGCACTTTGGGGGCAAAGGTGGCCAGCGGGTTGAAATCGGTCCGCACCCGGATCGGCTTGGCCTCAGCAGCATCCTCCATCTCTTTCGCGGCGGAAGGGGCCGAAGTTGGTGCGGCCATCTGAAGCACCACGCTCTCCTCAACCGCCATAGTATCCGCCGCCCCAAGTAGGGCGACTTCGCGGTCCTGCGAGGCCAGGGCCTCGGGATTGGCCAAGATGATGCTGTCTCGGCCGTAACGGCTTTCCAGGTCGGCCGGACGCTCGGCGTAAAAGACGGCCAGGGGGTCGGCAAGCTGATAGCCGGTCAGGGCCAGGATCGCCTCGTCGACCACGACCACCGCCAGCTCCGCATCGGCCACCGGCCGGCCGTCGGGGCCGGTCAGCAGCAGGTCCAGCGTCGTCTGGCCGCCTGGCTCCAGCTCCTTTTCGCGCGGCGTCACCTGGAGCTTTAGGGTGCGCTGCAGCGGCGGGATGCTCAGGCTGAGCTCGCCCCGCGCGTACGCCGGGCGGGGAGGCGCGCCCTCCACCGCCTCGCCCTGATCGTCGGTGCGCGCTGCGGCGCCCACCAGGTCCACCTGGAGGTGGAGGTTGGGGATGTGCTTGTCTTCGATAGGCACGCTCAGAGTGACGGTGCCGTCTTCAACCCGGAAGCGCTCGGTGTACAGGATGCCGCTGCGGCTCACGGTCAGCAGCCCTTCGGCCGGGCTAAAGGGCGATTGGACCAGGACCTGGGCCACATCGCCCGGCTGGTAGCTCTCCTTGTCGGGGATGAGGGTGACCTGTTCCTGCTCTACCTTGCGCGAGACCGGCTGCTGCCCGCCGCTCACCCAGCGGGTGAACTGGCTCTGATTCTTGCGGCCCGACGAGTCGGTAACGGTGGCGGTGATCTGGTATTGGCCGCCCATCTCTGTTTTGAAAGTGCACGACACCGGCTCGGAGCCAGAGCCCACACTGCACTCCTGGACGTCGACCGCTTCCTGCTGCCAGGTGCCGCGCACGCTCCGCCACTCCATGCGGGCCGCCTGAACCTGGACCGGACGGTCGGGCACGGGCGCGCCGTCCAGATCGGTTACGATGATGTCAATATCGAGCGGCTCACCACGCTGGACAAAGGTGCGGTCGCAGCGCAGCCCAACGTACAGGTCGGCAGGGTGGACCAGCAGCGTCGTTGCCGCCGCCCACGCCTGGCGATTGACGTCCATGACGGTCGCCTCGGCCCGGATGCTCATCGGCTGGGGCTCGCCCTCCTGCTCGAAATCGAGCTGGAGAAAGTGGGTGCCCGAGGCATCGGTCACGCCCGAGAAGGTCTCTACCTTTGTCTCACCGCGATAAGGCGGGTAGTACCAATCCCGGTACCACCAAGGTTGCCAGCGGCCAAAGATGAAATCAGGCCAGTTTGGCGGCGAGTAGCTGCCGGGCGACGAGCTGACCTGCCAGGTTACCTCCGCGTTCGGTAGGGGACCGCCGGCATAGTAGGCAGCCTCGACTGCCACCGTGGCCGAGCCGCCAGAAGCGTGCGACACAGGGCCGCCGGCAAAGTAGGGGCCGGGGGTCTCGTTGCGGGCGGTGACTTCGAACTCGGGACGGCGGAACTCTTGGATCTGGAAGCTATGGCCATACTGCCAGCTGGTAGCCAGGTCGCCCAGGCTGCCCTGGGCGGTGAGCTCGATGGTGGCATAGCCCAGGTTGGCGTTGTTGGGCAGGGTAAAGGCCAGGTCAAAGCCGCCCAAGGCATTGGCCTCGGCCTGCCCGGTAGCCATTTCGTTGCCTTGGGAGCTGATGACCCGGTAGCTCACCGATTCGACCGGCACCAGGCCGACATCGCCGTCCTGCCGGCTGCCGACACGCCGCAGCCAACCCTTGACGTGCACCTCTTCACCCGGCCGGTAGATGCCGCGGTCGTCGAACACGTACCAGCGCAGCTCGTCTGACGCCGGCCTGGATTCCCAGGCCTCGTCGCTCCAGGCATAGGGCGACCGGGGCAGGATGGCCGTGTCGCTGCCCTTTTTCGCCACCAGCAGAACCGCGTTCCGCCCAGACAGGTCCAGGCGGGCCGTGCCGTCCTCGCCGGTGACCGCCGCCCCACCGAAAGAGCCAACGCCTCCGCTCCGGTTCTGCCCCTCGATCGTCACGCCGGACAGCGGGGCGCCATTCTGGAGGACGGTAGCCCACACCATCATCTGGCCGTGGTCGGCAAAGGCGTCAAGCCCGATGCGGGTTGCCTGCACCCAGACCTGGACGGGTTGCCAGTAGCGGTCGCGATCGGGCAGCGGATCTGGCTCGACAATGACGATCAGATGTCCCAAACCGCCCTCCAGGGCCGAGCTCAGGTCGATGCTCACTTCGGTCAGTGCGTCGGTCGCTGCTTCCAGCGGCATGATCTTGTCGATCGCCGGCCGGCCAAGCGGCTCCGCCTGATAGCCCTGCCGGTAATAGTTCTCCAGGTAGGTCCTGAAACTGGGCCAGTCGGAAGGCTGCACCTGGTAGGCCCTCACCCTCAGATGTGTATAATTGATGGTATACACCGTCAGCACCGGCGTCTTGGAGGCCGGGTCCAGCGTGACAAAAGACTCTTCCGGGCCATAGAGAGCCGGCTCGGCCGAGCCGATCTTGAAGGTCAAGCTGGCATCTTGGCCCAGCGTCTGCCCAAAGATATCCTGCAGCGAGCCGCTGACCACAGCAGTGTAGGTGGTGAGACCCGTGGTGGCCCCATGGATCGTGATGGTGTTGCCAGAGACGTCGACCGTGGCGCCCGCGAGCGCCAGCTCGATGCGCAGCATCTTATCCTGGTAGACATCGGCGTCGAGCGGGTTGTTGAATTCGATGAACAGGGGAGCGAGCGGGCGGCAGTCATCCTGGTACCACGAGCAGCCGTGGCGCACGATGCGCAGCGGCGCGTAGGTGCTAAAGCCGTAGCTCTGCGCCTCCGTGCTGACCAGAGGTCCCTCGGCGGAGGGCGTGCCGGGGCCGACCATGACCGACACGGCGGCATCGGCCGGCAGGGGCTGTTCGGCCACAAAGGCCAGCCAGCGGCTCTCCTCGGCGCCATCGGCCGCGCGGCCGGCATCCTTGTCGGCAGCGAGATCGTCGGCCGTCGCCAGTCTGACCGGCGCCGGGCTACCACCGGCCGTCACCGCAATCGTCTTGAGCACGGCCGCCGGATCGATCCGCTGATCAAAGACGACCAGGAACACCGGGCTCAGCGGCTGCGGGCTGCCGGAGGGTGGGTAGGAGGCGATCATGCGCGGCGGAGGCGTGCTAAAGGTCCAGCGCACCTCCTCGGCCAGGACGCCGCCCGTAGCCGACCTGGTGCCGGCCGGGACGGTCGCCACATACTCGGTGGCCATCGGCAGGCGGTCGATCTGGGTCGAGTCGTATTCAAAGCTCAAGGTCTTGGTGCCGAGCCACTTCCAGGTGCCGGGCAGCGACGGTTCTAGCCGCACCGGCACGTCGGCGGCCGCGAGCGCCTCGAGGGTCGCCAGGGGCGCCATGGGCTGGTCAAAGGTGACGTTCAGGAACGGGGCCAGCGCGATCTGGCCCTCAGGGGCATAGCGCAGCACGTGCAGCGGGCCGGCGGCCGGGGGTTCGGGGACGACCACCGCCGCCGGTGGGGGAAAATCCTCCTCCACGGTCTGGCCGGGCCGGGGCGGCGGAGGAGAATCGGGCGGCAAGTGCAGCTCCATCTGCTCTCCGGGCTCGGCGGTCAGCTCGGGCAAACGGGCCAGGATGGCGGCGATTTCATCGTCCGACAAGGGCTCACCCTGAACCGGCGGCAGCGACTCAATAGCCTGCTGCCCCGCCTGGCCCTCGCTCAGCCGGATGAGGAGCTGCTCGCCGCCGCTCTCGGCCAGGCCGCCGCCCCAATAGCCGACCGAAACGGTCGACTCATAGCCGCTCGACGCGGCCGTGTCGACCAGGGCCGGGTAGGTGGCGCCCTGCACCTCAGTGGCGTGCGGGCGCCGCGCCACCAAGATAACGGCTGTCACCGCGACCGCCAGCAGCACAACCGCGCCGGCGGCAATGAGCAGAAACCGCCGGCTGCGGATCGTTTCCTTCCAGTTTTTGGCCATAAGATCTCCCCCTTGAAAACGGACTTGCTATATGCCAGACGTCAAGGGCGGCAGAGTAGTTCCACACATGTCACCGCCGGCCATGCCGTTTCAGATCGTCCTGGCATCAAAGAACGCCCGGCCGTCGCCGTGCCAGACGCGAAAGGCTTCGGGTATCCGGGTGCGGTGGCCCGGATCCAGATCCTCGGGTAGATGATCCTCGGGAAACCAGCCAGATCCCAGCACCTCGACGGCATGAGATGGAGGCGCCGCCGGCTCGTGCTCCAGCGGCTCGCACAGGAAAAGGAACTGGTAAAGGTGGTGGCGGGTGGGGGTGCCGCACAGCCGCGAGTCAAAGACGCCGACGAGGGAGACGGCGCGGCAGCGGATGCCGGTTTCCTCCATAGCCTCGCGCTCGACGCCCTCAGCAGGCGTCTCGCCGACCTCAAGCGCTCCGCCGGGCATGGCCCACTGGCCGTTGTCGGCCCGCCGGATGAGGAGGATCCGCCCCTGGTCATCGATCACGGCAGCATCGCCGGTGGAGAAGGGGGTAGGGCAGGAAAAGATAGGGTCGCGGAGTGGCTCGATCTGGTCGAGCGCCTGGCCGCTGACCAGGGCCAGCATCTCCATGGCGATTGTCTGGACGGCGCGGTAGGCCTCCCGGTCGTGGAACCGCTGGGTAAAACGAAGGCCCATGGCCGAAATGCTGCGCAGTCTATCGGCCCACAGGGCGATCTGTTCGGCGGCAGTCATGGCTAGCAGGTCACGTGGAACACGCCGATGACGGCGCCTTTGGCCTCGTTCCAGGCGTCGATGGCCCGCAGTGTAGGCAGGAGCTTGACCTTGCAGTCCTTGTCTTTGAAATAAGCGGCGGCCTCTGCCGACAGCTCGACCAGGCCGGTCTGGCCGGTGCCGACGATCAGGCGCTCGGCGCCTTTGTCGTGGATGTGCTTGGCTTCGGCCAGGGAGATGGTGTGCGAGGTGCCATAGATCTCTGAGGACAGCTTCTTTTTGCGCTTTTTGACCTGGCCGTCGAGGCCGATCTGGACGTCATAGTCATAGACCTCGCCGGCGATAGTGATCGAGCCGAACTCGGTCGCATCGATTTTGGGTTTCATGGAGAACCTCCTGTAGGGGCAGGCCTCCGTGCCTGCCCTGTCAGCGCAAGACGCGCTCGTCGCCAACGCGACGGGTGATGCGCTTTTCGTCCAGGTAGTTGACCAGGGCCAGGGCGTATTTGCGGCTGGCGCCAAAGAGGTCGCGGACCTGGGCGACGGTGATCGTCGGGTTCTCGTGCAAGAAAGCGACGATCCGGTCGCGCATCTGCTCGTAGGTTTCGGTCAAAAAGATGACGTCCTCGTTAAGCCGGACCAGACGGCTCTGCTCGAGCAGAGCGTTAAGGACTTGAGCGCCGACGATCTCTTCACACTGGGCCACCGACGGCGTGGTATAAGGGCTCTCGCGGAAAAGGTGGAGGAGGTAATCGACCTGGCGCTGCTGGGCAGGGGTAAAGCTCGCCTGGTGAGAGGCCAGCCGCAGGGTGGTGGCATCCCCGGCCAGCCAGCCCTCGGTGCCGGCCAGGGCAGCGATCTCGTTGAACAAGCGTGGGGTGACGGCCGGCAGGCGCTGGCTCAGGCGGCTCTTGACCTCTTCGCGGGGCATGCCGGCGCGCAGTGGGAACTGGGCGTGGTACTCGCCCAGCAGGCTTTCCAGCCGCTCGCGCAGCTCGCCCCAGCCGGAGCGGGTGACGACGAAATGGGCGTCGGGGATCGGCGGCAGGGGATCGGCGATGCTGAATTTGGCATCGAGGACAAGAACCTGGCCGTCGCGGACGAGGACCGGCAAGGCATCCCTGGCCTGCTGCCGCGCCAGGCTGCTGCGGGCCAGCAGGTCACCCACTTCCGACGGCTGGCGGCGCTCGAGGGCCTGGACCAGGATCTCCTCAGGCGTGCCGTGGATCAGCGTCTCCAGTTGGGCGACGATCTCTGGCCGAAAGCGCTGGTGACGGCGGCCGGGAAAAGGGTTCACGACGATACCGCCGCCGACGGTGACGCTGGGCGATGGCTGGCGGAGGATGAAACGATCGCCCTTGACCAGGGCAACCGGCGCGGCCAGGCGGATTTGGACCCAGGCCTCGTCGCCGGGGACCAGGACTTCTTTGTCAAGAAGGCGGACCCAGGCGGGGGCCTCAGCCGCGCCGCTGAAAAAGTCGACCTGGGCATTGTGCTTTAGCGGGCCGGGGGCATCGGCCAGGTAGCGAAAATGGCAATCGACCAAGGTTGTCGGCTTGAGCCAGCCGGGCACCGTTACGACCTCGCCGCGCTGTACCTGGTCCTTGCTGACGCCGGTGAGATTGACGGCAACGCGGCTGCCCGGCACGGCCTGCTCGACCTTGGCCTTGTGAGTTTGCAGGCCACGGATGCGGGCCCTGAGCCCCGATGGCAGGAACTCGACCTCCTGGCCGGTGGACAGCGGACCATCGCTGAGGGTGCCGGTGACCACCGTGCCAAAACCAGAGATGGTAAAGACCCGATCGACCGGCAGGCGGGCCCGGCCCACGTTGCGGCGCGGGGCGGCCGTGTCCAGGACGCGCTCCAGCTCGACGATCAGTTGGTCCAATCCCTGCCGGGTCCGCGCCGAACAGCGGACGATCGGCGCTCTGGTCAGGACGGTGCCGTCGAGAACATCGAGGAGGTCCGCCTCGACCAGCTCGAGCCAGTCTTCGTCCTGGACGGCGTCGACCTTGGTCAGGGCGACAACGCCCCCGTGAACGTGGAGCAGGTCGAGAATAGCCAGGTGCTCGCGGGTTTGGGGCATGACCCCTTCGTCGGCAGCAACGACAAACAGGGCAGCGTCGATACCGCCCACACCGGCGAGCATGTTCTTGATAAAGTCTTTGTGGCCGGGGACGTCGACGATGCCGACCTGCTCACCGCCCGGCAAGGCCAGCCAGGCAAAGCCCAGGTCGATGGTCATGTCGCGTTCTTTTTCTTCCTTAAGCCGGTCGGGATCGATGCCGGTCAGGGCATGGACCAGGGTGGACTTGCCATGATCGACGTGGCCGGCGGTGCCTATTACGCGCAAGGTCTATTCCTGTTTAGGTCGATCTTCAAGAAGGCGGGTTATTTCACCCTGCCAGCGGCGCGCATCCTGGGTCTGAATAGCGATCTGACCTTCCAGGAACTTCCACAAGGCGCCGATCTGGATCTGGTGTTGAGATAGCATCTTTTCGACAGGGAGAAAGTGCTCATTGGTTTCCTTGTTACGCTTGGCCTGCTCGCCCCACTGGTGTTCCCAGCCCAAAACCTCTTTTTTCCAACGCTTTTCGTTTTCCTCCTGCCACTGTTCGAGCTGGTGCTTCTGTCGTTCTTCGGCCAGGCGCTGCAGCTCGGATGTCTGGGTTTGCTCGCGGGCGATCCGTTCCTGAAAGCGCTCGACCGACGCGACCACCTGGCGGTCTTTTTGAAAAGCCTCGGCGAACTGACCGATGCGGATGTGAAAATCGTCGATCCGCTTGACCTGCTCGGTTATGGTGGCCAACGCCTCGGCGGTTTGGCGCTTGACCGCTTCCATTTCCAGGAGCTGGCCGTCGACAAACTCGCGCTGCGCGCCACGGAGCTGGGCCACCAGCTCACGCAGCTCGGTCAGGTTGCGCTCCTGGCGGACCGTGGTGTCCTGGATGGTCTGCGTCCGCGAGTTGAGCTGCTCGGTGCGCTTGAGGGCCTCGAGCGATTCCTGCTGCAGTTGGGCGACGCGCTTGGCTTCCTGCTGGCGGGCGTCTTCGAGGAAGGGAATGGGACGCAGGCGGTCTTCTGTTTCCTTGGTCAGAGCGGCGACCTGTTGTTGCACGTTCAGCACCGTCTCGCCCACGCGCTGCTGTTCGGCCTTGCGCAGGGCTACTTCTTCGTCAAGGCGAGGCAGTCGCTGGAGGTCACGGCGGATCTCATTGACGGCCCGCGAGGTATTGTCACGCTCGATGGCCCGCACCCGCTCGGCCTCGCGGGTTTCGTGCTGGCGGCGCTCCTCCGCCTCCTGGAGCATCAACGTTACTTCGTCTTTGAGCTGGCGCAAGGCAGCCTCGAGCTGGCTGAACTTGAGGAGTTGGGCCTGCAGGCCGGCCAGGCGGCCCTCCAGGTCCTGGATGGTGCGCGACTGGTCACTGAGCTGCCCTTCCTGGCTCTCGAGCCGCTGCTGAAGCCGGATTAGCTCGGCCTTGTCGCGGCGGTGCTCTTCGTCCAGCCAGGTCGTCATCTGCGTGAGTTGATTTATTTCCATCGACATGGGTAATGCCTCTCCATAATGTGAGCGATTCAAATCACTGCCACAAATCGCAGGGCCTAATCATTCAAGGTGACGATCTCGCCCGAGACGACAAAGATGATGCGCTCGGCGATATTGGTCGTCCGGTCGGCGATCCGCTCCAGGTTGTGGGCGACCCACAACAGGTAGGTGGCCTGCTGGATAGTCCGCGGATCTCGCACCATGATCGCCAGCAGGTCGTCAAAGACCTGGCTATATAGGTTGTCCACCACCGTATCGGCCGCCGCGACCCGGCGAGCGGTCTCGGCGTCCCGGTCGGCAAAGGCCTGTAGGATGTCCAACAACATGCGGCGGCCCTCTTCGGCCATGTGCGGAATGTCGATCAGAGGTTTGATAAACGGCTGGCCGGCCAGCCTGATCGCCAGCTTGGCGATGCCTTCGGTATAGTCGCCGATCCGCTCCAGCTCTGCAGCGATGTTGGTCACGGCCAACAGGGTGCGCAGATCGCCGGCCATCGGCTGCTGGGTGGCGATCAGAACCAGGCACTTTTCGTCGATGTCGTGTTGAGCACTGTTGACTTGATCGTCGCCGTCGATGACCTGCTGAGCCAGCTTGACGTCCTGGCGGACAAGGGCCTGGATCGACAGGTCGAGCGCATGGGCCACCATCTGCCCCACCAGCAACAGGTCCTCCAGCAACTCGTCAATCTGTTCTTTGAATACTTGCCTGACCATGGTCTCCTCCGTTAGGCTGCCTAATAGTGTATATCCACCGGGGTGCCGATCTCGGCCCAATCGTAGACACGCTTGGCAGCAGCGGTGTCCAGTATGACGCAGCCATAGGATTGCTTCGTGCCCAGCAGCCCACCCCACATGACGCTGCCGTCGGGACGGATGGGCAGGGCGTGTATGCCGTTTTCGATGCGTCCAACGTAGTAGATGCCCAGCCAATAGGGCATTTTGAGCCGCCAGACGCTGGAATAGGCCATTTCGATCTTGTCCAGGACGTGGTAATGGCCGGTGGCGGTATCGCGGCCGGGCAGTCCGGTGGAGGTGGCATAACTATAGACCAGCTTGTCACCCTCCCAGGCGTAAAAGTGCTGGTCGCCGATGTCGATCTCGATCCGCTTGGGCGGGAAGAGCTCGAGCATGACGGCGTCGAGGTGGGTTTGCGCCTCGGCGTCGCCAGGTTGGAGGGTCAGGGCCATCTCCAGATCGATCCGGGCCTCCTTATACTTGGCCTTTTCTTCGTAGGTGATTCCCCGCTGGCGGTAAGCCTGAGCCAACGAGGCAACGGTATCCGGATAGTCAGGGATGGCGTCGTGGACCGGGGTGAGGGCCTCAATCGCTGCCGTCCAGTCGCCGGCAGCGAGCGCCTCCTGCCCGGCCAGGAAGGAGCGGGTTGCCTGCTGCCAGCGGCCTGCCTGGGCGTCATCCGGCGCCAGGGCCACGGCCTGATCAAACTGGCTGAGGGCATCGGTTGTCTGCCGGTCCCGGACCAGGGCCTGGCCATAGGTCAAGTGGGTCGTGGCGGCCCAACGCTGCACCTCGTCACCACCCGGGTCGACACTGTCCATGATCTTGACAATCTCAAAGGCGCGCTGCCAGTCGGCCTGGGCCAGGGCCGTCTCTAGTTGGGGGGCAAACTCGGCCACGATCTGACCGGGCATCAGGGTCGGCACTGGTGTGGAGCCAGGGCCGGGTGTGGGCAAGAGCCAGGCCAGGCTGGCGTCGATCGGTCCCCAAACGAGCACCGCCGCCAAAGCAACCACAGCGATGACGGCGAACAGCAAGAAAAGCCTGATTGAGGCCGAACGCGCCGGCGACGGAGCAGGGACTACCAGGCGGGCCGGCGCCGGAACGGCCATGGCCGGGTCGAGGATCAGGGCCTGGCGCAGGGGCGCCTGCCGGTCGTCTGGGTCGTCGGCCAGCCGCGCCAGGAGATGCCAGGCCTCAGCGCAGGCCGGATCGGCCTCGACGGCAGCGCGCAAGAGGCAACGCGCCCCGGCAGCATCGCCCTCACGGGCAAGGATGCGGGCCGCATCGAGGTGGAGCTGGGCCTGGTGGCCGGGATCGGCGCTCTGATAAAAGCGTTGCAGGCTTGTCCGGTCGTTTGCCAATCTAGTTGCGAAAATCCTCTCTAAATAGACTGCCCCTCACCCCGCGCCCCACAGGGGCAAGCAAGCAGGAACAGGCTTATTATAACACCAAACGCTCACATCCGCCAAACAGTTCCCAGGCGCGATGCAGTGAGTGCGTCGCACCTTACACCTTTGCGGCTAGGGACAAAGTAGGGTATAATAGCCGGCGAAAGGCGCAAGGGGGCGATACTGGGCGCAGGGGAGGGCATGTTGAAAGCACTGATCACCGGCATTTCAGGCTTTGTCGGCAGTTACCTGGCCGAATACCTGCTGGAACAACCAGGCTGGCAGGTGGCAGGAACGGTGTTCGGGCCGTATGCCAACATCGCCGATCTGCGCGGGAAGCTAGAGCTGTACCCTGCCGAGCTGTCGCGGCTGGACGTGATGACCTTCATCCTGCAAGAGTGCCAACCAGACGCGATCTTTCACTTGGCCGCGCAGCCGCTGGTGCAGGTGTCCAGGCAGGATCCGTGGGGCACGCTCGAAACAAACATCCGGGTGCAGCTCAATGTGCTGGAAGGGGTAGTCCAAGTCAAGCCCGATTGCCGGGTGCTGGTAGTCGGCTCGGCAGAGGAGTATGGGCTGGTGACGGCGGAGGATCTGCCGATCGACGAGGACACGCCTTTCCGGCCGCTGAGTCCGTATGCAACAAGCAAGGTCGCCCAGGATCTGTTGGGACTGCAATACTATCTGACAAACCACCTGCATGTGGTCCGCGTGCGGCCGTTCAACCACATCGGCCCCCGCCAAAGGTCGGGCTTTGTCACCCCCGACCTGGCTCGGCAGATCGCGGCCGCAGAAGTTGGCCTACAGCCGCCGGTGATCGATGTGGGGAACCTGGCAGCCCGGCGTGATTTTTCGGACGTGCGGGACGTGGTCCGCGCTTATGTGCTGGCGATCACCGATGGAGAAGCCGGGCAGGTGTACAATGTTGGCTCGGGGCGGTCGCGCTCGATCCAGGAGGTGCTCGATTCCCTGCTGGCGTTGAGTTCAACGTCCATCGAGGTGCGGCAGGACCCGCAACGGATGCGGCCTTCGGATGTGCCGGATATGGTGTGCGATGCCAGCCGCCTGCGTCAAAAGACGGGCTGGCAGCCAGCTATTTCGTTCGAACAGAGCTTGAGCGATGTGCTGGAATATTGGCGGGCAGAAGTGAGATAAACTAGATCCTACAGGTTTCCAGAATTCCAGGGTCTTGAGGGATAAGGGATGAGCAAGAGAGCATTGATTACCGGGATTACCGGGCAAGACGGTTCGTACCTCGCCGAGATGCTGCTGGAAAAGGGGTATGAGGTGATCGGCATGGTGCGCCGGTCGAGCACGGTGAACTTTGGGCGGATCGAGCATATCCAGGATCAGATCGTGCTGGTCCAGGGCGATCTGCTGGACCAGACGTCGCTGATCGACATCATGCGCGAATATCAGCCCGATGAGATCTATAACCTGGCAGCCCAGAGCTTTGTGCCGATCTCGTGGAAGCAGCCGGTGCTGACCGGCGAGTTCACGGCGTTGGGGGTAACGCGGATGCTGGAAGCGATGCGCGCTACAGTGCCCGGCGCCCGTTTTTACCAGGCATCGTCGAGTGAGATGTTTGGCAAGGTGCACGAGGTGCCACAAAACGAACGGACGCCCTTTTACCCGCGCAGTCCGTACGGGGTGGCCAAGGTGTACGGGCACTGGATCACAGTCAATTACCGAGAGAGCTATGGCCTTTTCGCTTGCTCGGGCATTCTATTCAACCACGAGAGTCCGCGGCGAGGGCTAGAGTTCGTGACGCGCAAAGTATCCCACGGGGCGGCTCAGATCAAGCTGGGGCTGGCCCACCAGTTGCAGCTGGGCAACCTGGAGGCGCGCCGCGACTGGGGCTTTGCCGGAGATTATGTCGAGGCAATGTGGCGGATGCTGCAGCAAGAGTCGCCTGACGATTACGTGGTCGGCACAGGCGAGACGCGCTCGGTGCGCGAGCTGTGCCAGGTGGCGTTCGGCTACTTGGGCCTGGATTGGGAAAAGCACGTGGCGGTCGATCCAAAGCTGATCCGGCCGGCAGAGGTAGACCTGCTGGTCAGCGATCCGCGCAAGGCATGGGAAAAGCTGGGCTGGCAGCGGACTGTGTCGTTCGAAAGGTTGATCCAGATGATGGTGGATGCGGACCTTGCCCAGCTAAAAAAAGCACACCGAGGGTAGACAAGCATGACAATAAAGTTTGGGACCGACGGCTGGCGCGGCCGGATCGCCGAAGATTATACGTTCGACAATGTGCGGCGCTGCACGCAGGGGTTTGCCGCCTATTTGATGAACCATGGCAAGCGTGGGGAGAAAGTAGTGGTCGGGCACGACCGGCGGTTTGGCTCGGAGCAGTTTGCCGCTGCCGCTGCCGAGGTACTGGCCGCCAATGGTTTCCTGGTGCGGCTGACGCCGAGGGCAACGCCGACGCCGGTTATTTCCTATTCGGTGCTGGTTCAACAGGCCGTCGGCGCGATCAATATCACCGCCAGCCATAACCCACCCCTGGACAACGGCTTCAAAGTGCGCGATGAGCACGGAGGGGCCATAGCTCCGGAAGGCCTGCTTGAGATCGAAGCGGGGATCCCCCCGGTGAAAAAGGTCAAGCGGCTGCCCCTGGAGCAAGCGCTGTCCCAGGGCCGCGTCGCCTATTGGGACCCTGACCCGGACTATTTGGCACAGCTGGCGCGGATGATCGACGTCCAGCCGATAAAAGATGCCGGGCTGACGGTGGTGGTAGATTGCATGTGGGGCAACGGGGCCGGCTGGTTTCCGCACATACTGGCCGGAGGCAAGACCAGAATCGTGGAGGTCCACTCTGAGCGAAACCCGCTGTTTCCGGGCATGAGCCGGCCCGAGCCAATCCCGCCCAATGTGGACGAAGGGTTGGCTATGGTCAAGAAGGTGGGCGCCAATGCGGCGATCATCAACGACGGCGACGCCGACCGGGTAGGGCTGGGCGACGAGCAGGGGCGGTTCATCAACCAACTGCAAGTATATGCCCTGCTGGCCATGTACTTCCTGGAAGTGCGGGGCGAGCGAGGGCCGATCGTCAAGACCTTGTCCACCACGTCGATGCTGGAAAAGCTGGGCAAGCTGTACGGGGTGCCGGTATACCAGACCGGCGTTGGTTTCAAGTATGTGGCGCCCAAGATGATAGAGACGGACGCGCTGCTTGGCGGCGAGGAGAGCGGGGGTTATGCCTTCCGCGGCCACGTGCCAGAGCGGGACGGGATCCTGGCCGGGTTGTATATCCTGGACCTGATGGTCCGGCTCAACAAGACACCGTCACAGTTGATCGACCACCTGTATGCCCAGATTGGAGAGCACTATTACGACCGGGTGGACACCCGCTTTCCGCCAGAGCTGCGTGACGCGACCCGGCAGCGGATCCTGGACGCCAAGCCGGCGTCCATCGGCGGGCTGGCGGTCACCGGCCTGGACACGACCGACGGCTTTAAATTCGGGCTGGCCGACGGGGGATGGGTGCTGATCCGGTTCTCAGGGACAGAGCCGGTGCTGCGCGTGTACTGTGAGACGACAAGGCAGGATAGGGTGCGGCCGATCCTGGAGGATGGGCTCAAGATTACGGGATTGAAACCGTAATGTTGATCGACACACACGCCCATCTCGACTTGCCGCAGTTCGACGCCGATCGCACTGAGGTGGTCGAGCGAGCGCAGGCGGCAGGGGTGAGGATTATCGTCAACGCCGGCGCCGATTTGGAATCGAGCCGGCGGGCGGTGGCGTTGGCCGCGCAGTACCCGGAAGTGCATGCCAGCGTGGGGGTGCATCCGCACGACGCCAAGACGCTCGACGGAGAGGCGCTGGCGGCGCTGCGCGAGTTGGCCCGCCAGCCAAAGGTGGTGGCAGTCGGGGAGATCGGGCTCGATTTTTATCGCAACCTGTCGCCCCAGGATGTGCAACGGCGGGCATTTCAGGCGCAGCTGGCCTGGGCAGCCAGGCTGGGCAAGCCGGTGATCGTCCACGATCGCGAGGCCCACGCCGAGGTGCTCAAAACGCTGACCAGTTGGGCAGCTGGCCTGATGAGGTCACCCCTGGCCGGGCGGGTGGGGGTGTTGCACTCCTTCTCGGGCGACCTGTTGATGGCCGAGCAAGCTATCGAATTGGGCTTTTACATCTCGATCTCGGGACCGGTGACCTACCAGAATGCGCGACGCCTGGCCGAAATCGTGCAGGCGCTGCCGCTCGAACGGCTGCTGATCGAGACCGACTGTCCGTATCTGACGCCACATCCGCACCGGGGCAAGCGGAACGAGCCGGCCTACGTGCGGCTGGTCGCCGAGAAGGTGGCAGAGATCAAGGGCCTGACCCTCGACGAGGTAGCGGCGGCGACAACCGCCAATGCCAGGCGGTTGTTCGAGCTGGAAGCTGAAAGTTAGATTAGAGGCTGAAAGTTAAAAGTTGGAAGCTGAAAATCCAACCGCTAACATCGGCTCTCCGACACTCAAATAGATGAGGAAGTAGATTGAAGACAATTCCGTTGTTGGAACCGCTGGCCGAAGAGTTGGAGCTGGTCGAGCTCAAGCTGCACGAGACGCCACAATCAGAACACCCGCAGTTGACGGCGGTGTTGAACCACCTGTTAGGCAGCGGCGGCAAGCGGCTGCGCCCGGCGTTGGCCCTGCTGGCCGGCCGTTTCTACCCTGCCGAGCTGGACAAACTGGTCGCCCTGGCGGCGTCGACAGAGATGCTGCACACGGCGACCCTGGTCCACGACGATCTGATCGATGGAGCAGTGCTCCGCCGTGGCAATCCGACGCTGAACGCGTCGTGGAGCTCGGGAACGACGGTGCTGGCCGGTGACTATTTCTTTGCCCGGGCCGCGGCGCTGAATGCCGAGACAGGCAACGTGCGGGTGGTGACCATCTTTGCCAACACCCTGATGGCCATTTCCACCGGCGAGCTGCGCCAGATCTTGGACCGGCGCGACGTGCCGTCTATCGACAACAAGGAAACCTGGAAGACAGCGCTGGGGCGCTATGACCAGCGGATCGAGGCCAAGACCGCATCGCTGTTTGCCGCGGCCACCGAGGCAGCAGCGGTGCTGAGCGGCGCACCCGAGCCGGAGGTCATCGCCCTGCGCGAGTATGGCCGGCTGCTGGGCATGGGCTTTCAGATCGTGGACGATGTGCTCGATTTCCAGGGCGACCAGGCTGAGCTGGGCAAGCCGGTGGCCGGCGACCTGCGGGAAGGGATCGTTACCCTGCCGGCGCTCTATTACCTGCATGACCATCCAGAGGACAGCCGGGTGGGGATGGTGGTGCGCGGCACCAACGTGAACGAGCGCATGGTCGGCGACGTGGTAGCGGCGATCCAGGAATCAGGGGCGATCAGCCAGGCGCTGGACCGGGCGGGGGAGTTTGTGACACGCAGCCAGGCTGCGCTGGCCGCCTTGCCCGACCGCCCGCCGCGGGACACCCTGTACGAGCTGGCGGAGTACAGTCTGTCGCGGCGCCGGTAGACCATTCGCGGCGCTCAGGATGACAATCCTCCAAAAGAGGTCAACCTGAGCGAAGCGAAGCATCTCGGCAAAATGCCATGCTGAGCAAAGCGAACGGGGACCCTATCGACCTGACGGTAGTCATTGTAAGCTGGAACGTCTGCGACCTGCTGCGGCGCTGCCTAAAGTCGGTTTTGGATTCAGATCCAGACCCAGTCGAGGCCCACACCTCCGGCCAACCCCAGGTAGAAATCATCGTTGTGGACAATGCGAGCAGCGACGGAAGCGCAGAGATGGTGCGCGCCGAGTTTCCGCAGGTGCGGCTGATCGCCAACGCCGAGAACCGAGGGTTCACGGCGGCCAACAACCAGGGCCTGGCAGCCGGCCGGGGCCGCTACCTGATGCTGCTGAACCCCGACACCGAGCTGGCCGGCGACGCGCTGGCGACGATGGCCGGCTACCTGGACGAGCATCCGCAGGTCGGGGTGCTGGGACCGCAGCTCCGCTACGGCGACGGCCGGCTGCAATCGTCGCGCCGGCGATTTCCGACGTTGGTCACCGCCCTGTTTGAGAGCACCGTTGTCGGCGAGTGGTGGCCCAACAACCCATTCGCCCGCCGCTACCGGATGGCCGACACATCCGACGATGCGATTCAGCCGGTCGATTGGCTGGTGGGCGCCTGCCTGCTCGTCCGCCGCGAGGTCTACCGGCAGGTCGGCGGCCTGGACGAAGGCTTTTTCATGTATTCGGAGGAGGTAGATTGGTGCCGGCGGATCAGGTCGGCCGGGTGGGAGATCGTCTACCTGCCGGCGGCAGCGGTGATCCACTACGAGGGCAAGAGCAGCGAGCAAGTTGTCGCAGCCCGGCATATCTATTTCCAGAGCAGCAAGGTACGCTATTTTCGCAAACACCACGGCGCGGCGCAGGCCGAGCTGCTGCGCCGGTTCCTGCTGTCCACCTACGTTTACCAGTGGGCGCGGGAAGGGCTCAAGTGGCTGATCGGTCTCAAGCGGCCGATGCGGGCCGAGCGGATGAAGGCCTATCGCCAGGTACTCCGCTCAGGCCTGCGCCCCCCCCAACGACGATGAAAGTACTCTTTATCACCGGCGAGTTTCCGCCCATGCAGGGCGGGGTAGGCGATTACACCCGAGAGATCGGGCTGGCGATGCGCGACCTGGGCTGTGAAGTAGCGGTGGCCAGCTCAACACAGGCCGGGCAGGTCCCAGGGCTGACAGTCTACCCCATGATCAAGAGCTGGGGGTGGGGCAGTTGGGGCGCGCTGCTCGACCTGGTCCGCCGCGAGCGTCCCGATGTCGTCCACATCCAGTATCAGGCAGCGGCCTATGGGCTGCACCCGGCGATCAACCTGTTCCCCCGGCGACTCCGCCGGCTGGGCAGCGAGCGGCCCGGCGTGGCGGTCACTTTCCACGATCTGCGGGTGCCCTACCTGTTCCCCAAGGCTGGCCGGCTGCGCCCGTGGATCGTGCATGAGCTGGCGCGCGGCTGCGACCTGGCGATCACCACCAACCGCGACGACCACGAGGCGCTGCGGCAGGCGCTGCGTCCCGGCCGCCAGGTGCAGGCGCTGGTGCCGATCGGGTCGAACATCGCCCCACCACAGGCCTTGGCCTCATACGACCGCGACGCCTGGCGGGCCAGGTGGGGGGTCGGACCGGAGGATCTGCTGCTGTGCTTCTTTGGCTTTGTCAACGACCGCAAAGGGGTAGATACGCTGCTCCAGGCGCTCCGGTTTCTGGTCGTCGAGCCGGGCGAGGCCGCCAACCCGCACTTGCTGATGATCGGCGGGCAGACGGGAGCGAGCGATCCGACCAACGTGGCCTATCTGGCCCGCATCCGGGCGCTGATCGACGAGCTGGGGTTGGGCGCGCGGGTACAGTGGACCGGCTACACACCCGCCGAGGAGGTGTCGGCCAACTTTTGGGCGGCGGATTTGTGCGTGCTGCCGTTTCGCGACGGGGTGTCGCTGCTGCATGGCACGCTTCACGCCGCGCTGGCCCACGGGATGGCGATCGTGACGACACGGCCGCGGGCCGCGCTGCCGGAGCTAGTTGATGGGGAGAATATTGTCCTGGCGCCGCCGGGCGACCCGGCGGCTCTGGCGGCGGCGATCCGCCGGCTGGCGGCCGATGCAGCTCTGCGCCACAGGATCGGCGCGGGGGCCAGGGTACTGGCGGAGCAGTTTGGCTGGAGCCGGATCGCGGCCGATACGCTAGAGCTGTATCGCAAAATTAAGACCTGACACTCAATTTTTGCGCAAAATTCGGGGGGTAGCAATCCGAATCTGCTGAACCTTAACAACTGAGGTAGAATGGCACAACCGCGTTATGGAGGTGTGCCATGCCGACTATCATTCGTTTGGCGGACATGCCAGATGAGACGAGCTTCGCGCCTCTCGGAGTCCTGGGTTATTGCTTGACTCGTACTCAGTTTCTGGCCCCCGTATGGGCAGATCTGAAACTTCGGCTCAAAACAGTGGACTATACGCCACAAACCAAGCTCCTGGAACTGCTGGTCTGCATCCTGACGGGTTGCCGAGCTATCGCCCAGGTCAATACCCGGCTGCGGCCAGACGTCGCCCTGGCTCGGGCTTGGGGACAGGAGCAATTTGCCGAGCAATCAACCCTGACGCGGACTCTCGACGCCTTCACTGATACGGCAGTCACCCAGTTGCGGCACGGGGTGGACGCGTGGTTCCGTCAAGAGAGCCAAGCGTTGCGCCATGACTTTGCCGCCGATTGGCTGTGGCTCGATATCGACCTATCGCCCTTACCGATCTCCAAGCATGCCGAAGGCAGTACCAAGGGCAAGCAAGCCAAGAAGAACCGCTACGGCCGGCAACTGGCCCGCGTGCACGCCCCACAGTATCATGAGACGCTCTTCTCCCGGTTATATGCGGGCAGGCAAGAGAGCAGTCCGGCTTACATACCAACGGTGGATGCCCTGAACGCCTTTCTGAACCTGACTTTGGCCCAGAAGCAGCGTACCGTGCTACGCTCTGACGCTGGCTTTGGCAGTGACGCCAACGTCAATTATGCCCTCCATGCCGAGTGGCAGGTGTTGACCAAGACCAAGGGGGCAAACGTCCTCAGATCTTTGCCAACCAGGTAGCAGCTGAGGGCTGGGAACCGCTCAGGTATGACCGTTGGGTAGCACAAGCCGTCAAGCCACCTACCTATGAGCGTCCTACCGACTGTTTGGTGCTTCGCTGGCTGACTCCTCGTGGTGAGATCAAGCATGCCATTGTCGTCTGTTCCATTCCGGGCTGGACGATGGCCGATATTATCGCTCATTACGATGACCGCGGTGCGTGCGAGACCGAGATCCAGGCGGACAAAGGTGGTCTGAAGATGGAACGACGCCGCAAGAAACGTCTGGCAGCCCAGGAAGCGTTGATCCTGCTGACGGATGTCGCCCACAACCTTCTGGCGTGGATTCCGCAATGGATGTTTCCAGGCGAGCCATTAGCCGCCTTCGGCACAACGCGGTTGGTAGAGGACGTCTTGCATCTACCCGGACGCCTGATCTTTCACGGTGAACGGTTGGCAGAAGTGCAACTCAACCAGTTGCACCCTTATGCCGAGCAGGTGGCGGCCGGCCTTCAGCGGCTCCTCGACCACTTCGGTAGCCCATGAGCCGTGATTCATGTTGGCTTCTACCTCTATTGGTAAAGTGCTACCTCGGGTGGGATTGCTCCCCCCCGAATTTTGCGCAAAATTAGAGTGACAGGTTTGGCCAAACCTGCCAGGTCTTTTCGCACGCTTACAGCCCTACATCGGCGCTTCGATAGTTACCGGTGCGTTAAAGTTGGAGAACAGCATCAGCATCACCAAGTTGACGTTGGCCTCCATGTCCCCGGTTATCACAATATCCCCGCTGACGGTCGACTTGAGCATATAGCTGTTCTCCTTGTCGATCCAGTAGTCAGCCTTGAGGTTCACGTCGCCGCCGGCGCCCAACGACTCAGACAGGCCGAGAGGAGCATCCTTGACCATGCCGGTCAGGTGATAAGCCGGCCGGCCATCGACCGTCTCTTCACCAACCAAGGTTAGGTTCTCGACATCTTCCGGCTTGACCCCCGATATAGAGTTGGTATCGACCGGGAGGCCGGCTTCCGCGGCGGTGGTAGTCTGCCATTCGCCGGTGGTTGACTCGCTGATGTAGGTGGTGGGGCTGATGACGACCATGTCCGCTATGACACTCTGGCCCATCATGTCCATCGTCATCGTTCCCTTGAAGCGGTCAGGGTTCTGCATATCACCCTTCAAGGTCATGGGTATCTGCAACGTCATGCCCTGGGTGGTCATGGTCATTTGCATGGTCATGTCGATGTGGACCGAATCCACCTCTTCCATGGCTGTGGATGCGGCTTGGAGGATGTCCGCAGCAGGAGGCGGCGTGGGCGTCGCCGTCGGCTCAGAGTCGCCACAGGCGACCACGAACAGGGCGAGCGCCACCAAAACGATCACGGGCAGCATGAACTTTTTCATCTTCTTCTCCTCTGTTTTCGTCGTTTAACGGGGCGACGAAGCCCACATGGGATGGAACCGCTGTCCATCTGGCCGGCACAGGTGCAGGCAAGCAAGGGCCTCTCTGTGTAATGGGCACCTGATCTGGTCAGATTATAGACCAGAAGGGAAGGAATGTCAATCCGTTTTTCCCGGTTGGCCGGGCCTATTTGAAGGGTTGCTGCTTGTCGTTTTCGCCCAGGTGGGGTACAATGGGCGCGGAGGAATTGTGTCTGTCGAGAGAAAAGAGCCAGCAGGTGTACCAGAGATCCCCGCCAGGGGATCTGAGCCTGTCAGGTTTGTGGCAGCGATCATCGGGGTTTATCTGGCGCTGGCGGTGCTGTTCGCAGTCTATACGCCGGCGTGGCAGAACCCCGATGAGCCGGCCCATTACAATTACGTCAAATACCTGGCCGAGCAGCACCGCTTCCCGGTGCTCAAACCGGGCGATTATCCGGCCGCCTACCTGGAGGAGATAAAAGCTGCCCACTTTCCGCCAGAGATGGGCATCGACCCGATCCGCTACGAGTTCCACCAGCCGCCGCTCTACTACCTGCTGGCAGTGGCGGTCTACCGGGTGTCCGGCGGGGCGCTGCTGCCGCTGCGGCTGCTGACGGTGGCGCTCGGGGTAGCCCTACTGCTGGTGGTGTATTGGGCGGCACAGGAAGTAGCGCCCCGGCGGCCTGGCCTGGCCCTGGGAGCGGCGGCGTTTGCCAGCCTGCTGCCCATGCACCTGGCCCAGTCGGCCGCGGCCGGCAACGACCTGCTGGCCGAGTTGCTGCTGGCGACGATCGTGCTGCTGGCGATCCGGTATATCAAGATGCCGGCAGCCGGGGCGGACGGCCGTTCGACGAGGCAGGCAGTGGTGTTGGGAGTAGCGACGGGGCTGGCGTTCGTGACGAAATCGGGGATCTATGTGGCGCTGCCGCTGGCGGTACTGGCTATTGCGGCACGGCAAATATGGCTGGAGGAGCGGCCCTTTTCGGGCAAGGCATTTGTCAAGACGGCTGGGTTGTACCTGCTGCCGGCGATTGCGATGGCGCTGCCATGGTGGGCGCGCAACGTGGCCCACTATGGCGGGCTGGATCTGCTTGGGTTGGAGCGGCACAACCTGGTAGTAGCCGGGCAGTTGCGGACGTCCGAGTTTTTGGCCGCCCACGGGACGGCCCGCTGGCTGGGCGACCTGGGATTGACGACCTTCCGCAGCTTTTGGGGGCAGTTTGGCTGGATGGGGGTCTTGCTCGACGCGCGGATATACCAGGGGCTGGCCGTATGGTCGGGGGTGGCGCTGGCCGGGCTGGTCGCCTGGGCAGTAAGCGCCTGGCAGCAGGCGAGGAAAGGCTGGCGCCCGGCGCGGTGGCAGGCCGCCGCAGGCGGGCTGCTGGCCCTGCTGGCGCTGTTCAGCGCAGGCAGCTACCTGTGGTACAACACCCAGTTCGTCCAGTTCCAGGGGCGCTACCTATTCACCGCACTGGCGCCGATCAGCCTGGCGGCAGCGGTGGGCTGGCGCCAGGCGCTGCGCCGCGAGACCGCCTGGCCCCTGGCAGCGCTGTTGCTCGGCGGCGCGGTGGTGGTGGCGGGTGGCAGCCTGCTGGCCGGCGATCTGGCCACGTGGCCGGCGCTCATGCTCGGTGTGGCCGGGGCGGCGTTCGTTGCGCGGCGGTTCGCGCCCCAGCGCTGGGACCCGGCGATCGAGGCGCTGCCCTGCTTGCTGCTCATCCCGCTGGACGTGGCGTGCCTGTTCCTGTTCATTGTCCCCCAACTGGCGCGGTGAGGGCGGCACGGTGATAGACCTGCACGTCCACTCAACCTGCTCGGCCGACGGGGGAGCGAGCATCGTCGACTATGCCCGGCGGGCGCAGGAGCTGGGGCTGGTCGAGGTCGGCCTGTGCGAGCACGCCGATTTCGACCCGCGCGACCGGAGCTACGGCTACCTGGATCTGGCCCGCTACGACCGGGAGATGGCAGAGGCGCGGGCTAAAACGCCGCGAGTCCTGCTGCGGCAAGGGGTGGAGATCACCTACCAGGCCGGCCTGGAAGCTGAGATCCGGGCGTGGCTGGCCCGCAAGGATTGGGATTACGTCATCGCTTCGGTCCACCTGGTGGATTATGACGACGGCTGGGCGATGGTCTCCGAGCCGCCGGCGGCGGAGGCCTATTTTAGCAACCACAGCCAGCGCCAGGCCTACGTGCCCTATTTTGAGGAGCTGCTGCGCGCGGCCCGCAGCAGCCTGGGCGACGTGCTGGGGCATTTTGACCTGGTCAAGCGCTATGGGGTGGCATGCTATGGCCAGTTTGAGCCTGAGGTTTTTGCCGATGAGATCCGCGCCGTGCTGCGGGCCGCGGTCGAGGCGGGGGTGGGGCTGGAGATCAACGCCTCTGGGCTGCGCCAGGCGCCGGGGGAGCCCTATCCGGGGTTGACGATACTGCGCTGGTACCGCGAGCTGGGCGGCGAGATCCTGACGGTCGGCTCGGATGCGCACTGCGTCGAGCACCTGGCAGCCGGCGCAGACCAGGCGCTGGCGCTGGCATTGGCGGCAGGTTTTACGGCCATCACCACGTTCGACGCACGGGCGCCACGGTGGATCGCGATCAGCGATTTCCGATCACGGGACCCATTCCTGCAACCTGACGGCGGTTGATGCGTAAAGAGGGGTGATTGCCAGAAAAAAGAACTGCTGGTATAATCTGTGACAATGTACAGGAGGTAGAAATGGACATTGGAAAAGCGTTCAGTTTCGTGTTCGAGGACGATCGCTGGATCACCAAGATCCTGATCGCCGCCGCCATCCTGGCGGTAGGATGGGTGTTCTGCTGGTTGTTGGGCGTCCCGCTGCTGCTGGCTTTTCTGCTGCTGGCCGGCTACCAGGTCGAGATCACCCGGCGGGTAATCCGGGGCGTGACGCCGGTGCTGCCCGAGTGGGATGACTGGGGCAAGCTGCTCGTCGAAGGCATCAAGTTTGCGGTCATCGGCCTCGTGTATGCCCTGCCGGCCATCGTCGTGAGCATCTGCCTGGGTGTGCCGCTGAGCTTGTGGGGAGAGAACGGCAACGGCGACGCCACCTGGGCCAGTTGGGTGTTCGGCCTGCCCATGACCGGCATGAACATCATGTGGGGCATCTTCACCGCCCTGGTACTGCCTGCAGCCGTCGCCTTTTACGTGGTCAACGACGATCTGGCCGCCGCCTTTCGCTTCGGCGAGGTGGTCCGCTTTACCTTCAAGAACATCAAGACCTACATCATCACCGCGATCATGGGCTGGGTGGCGGGATTGATCGGCGGCCTGGGCACCTGGCTATGCCTCATCGGCTGGCTGGCGACCTACCCGTACTCGATCATGGTCACCGGTCACCTGTATGGCCAGGCCTACCTGGAAGCAACCCAGCCGGCCGCGTTGGCGCCGGCGCCTGAACCCGAATCATAGCCGGGCATATAGGCAGAGCCAAGCTCGTCAACCTGGGCGAAGCGAAGCGCCGCTAACACCGGACCTCTCGCTTCGCTCAGGATGACAACATGTCTGCCAGGACTTCGCCCGGCCGGCTATCATCGAAGGAGGCAATGTAATGTTTTGTCCAGCGTGTGGTGCACCAAATGAAGAGGGAACTGCATTCTGCGGGAACTGTGGCGCGGCATTGAGCGCCGATGCCATTCCGCCCGCCGAAGAGGCGCCGCTGCAAAGCGACGCACCGGAGGAGGTGGCGCTGATGATCCCGCCCCCACCCCCGCCGCCAGAGCCGCCGGGACCTTCCGTCAGGGCGGTGGGATCTCCCGTGCCGACCAACGGCATGGCCATCGCCTCACTGATCCTGGGCATCGCCGGGCTGACGGTGGTGCCGACGAT
This sequence comes from Anaerolineae bacterium, assembly GCA_034429215.1. Taxonomy (GTDB): domain Bacteria; phylum Chloroflexota; class Anaerolineae; order JAAYZQ01; family JAAYZQ01; genus JAFGOG01. The sequence goes on from DAOUGI010000126.1 coordinate 88,257, forward strand.
CGGGAGTGTGCTGGCCTTGATCCTTGGCTATATGGGCAAGCGCGACATCCGCCAACGCCCAACCGAGACGACGGGCGAAGGGCTGGCCACCGCCGGCATCGTGATGGGCTGGATCGGGATAGTGCTGACCGTGTTGGTCGCGTGCGGTCTCATCGCCTGGTTCAGCATCTGCGCCCTCGCGTCCAGCGGTGCGACGTACGAGTCATTCCTGCTAGTGCCATAGGAACCAGACCATGGCCGGTGTGCTGAACGTTTTCACCGCCTTTGGCCTGTCGTCGGCAGCGGGCCTCAACGCCTACGTGCCCTTGTTGGTCGTGGCGTTGCTGGCCCGCTTTACCGATCTGATCGAGCTCAAGGCCCCCTGGGACGCGCTCGAATCGCCGTGGACGATCGGCGTGCTGGCGGTGCTGCTGCTGATCGAGATCGTGGCCGACAAAGTGCCGGCGGTAGATTCGATCAACGACACGATCCAGACCTTCATCCGGCCGACCGCCGGGGCGATCCTGTTCGCAGCCAGTGTGGGGACCGCGGGCAAGGTGGACTCGGTGCTGGCAATCATCTGCGGGCTGCTGCTCGCCGGCGGGGTGCACGCCACCAAGGCCACCGCCCGGCCGCTTGTCACCGCGACAACCGCCGGAACCATGAACCCAGTGGTCAGCACGGTCGAGGACGGGGTGTCCTTGATCGTGTCGATCTTGGCCATCGTCGCGCCGATCATTGGGGTGATACTGGTGGTGCTGATCGCCATCTGGTTCATCCGCTGGTGGCGGAGGCGGCGGGCAGAACGGGAGTGGGGGTGAGGCGATGACGGACAAGCAAACGTTGGCGGCCCGCCGGGGCCTCTATTTTGAAGAGTTCGAAGTGGGGCAGTCGATCGCCAGCGCCGGGCGGACGGTGACCGAGGCCGACGTGGTAGCCTTTGCCAGCCTGAGCGGCGACTGGAACTCGATCCACACCGACGCCGAGTATGCGCGCCAGGCGCCGTTCGGCCAGCGGGTGGCCCACGGGTTGCTGGGATTGTCGATCGCCAGCGGGTTAGCGACGCGGCTGGGGTTCATGGAAGGGACCGTCCTGGCCTTTCGCGAGCTGGGCGAGTGGAAGTTCAGCCTGCCGATCTACCTGGGCGACACGATCCGGCTGCGGGCCACAGTGGCCGAGCTGAAAGCGATGGGCCGGCTGGGCGGCGGGCTGGTCACCTTCAAGGTCGAGCTGCTGAACCAGAAGGATGACGTGGTGCAGCGCGGCACGTGGAGTGTGCTCGTAAAAAGCCGCGGGTAGTTGCTCTACTCTCCATTCGAAAAATGAACCAGCTCGACGTGAGCCTGTTCCAGGAAGGAACGGGCGATCTCGTCGGGATAATCGCCGGCATAGACGACACGCTCTATGCCGGCGTTGATGATCATCTTGGCACAGCTCAGACAGGGCTGGTGGGTGACGTACAGGGTGCTGTGGGACACGTCCACACCGTGGAGGGCGCCCTGGATGATGGCGTTCTGCTCGGCGTGGAGCGTCCGGACACAGTGGCCGTTGACGATCAGGCAGCCGGCCTCGGTGCAGTGGGGCAGGCCGCGCGGTGAGCCGTTGTAGCCAGTGGTCAGGATCCGCTTGTCGCGGACGATGACGGCGCCCACCGACGCCCGCGGGCAGGTGCTCCGCCGGGCAACCTGGAAGGTAATGTCCATAAAGTAGCTATCCCACGAGGGGCGGTCGGACTGTGGTTCCATCGGTTAGCCGTGCCGCCTGGCAAAGCGGGCCATCCGCTCCAGCGCCTGCTCGAGCTTTTCATAAGCGGTGGCGTAGGAGCAGCGCACAAAACCAGAGCCACACTCGCCAAAGGCGTTGCCCGGCACACAGGCCACCTTTTCCTCGGCAAGCAACTGCTCTGAGAACTGCTCGTCGGTCAGGCCGGTGACAGAAATCGACGGAAAAGCGTAAAAGGCGCCGCGCGGCTCAAAGCAGGCCAGGCCGATGCTGTTCAGCCCATCGACGATCAACCGCCGGCGCCGGTCGTACTCGGCGCGCATCTCCTGGACCGATTCCTCGCCGGTCTTGAGCGCTTCCAGGGCGGCGAGCTGGGCGGTGGTCGGGGCGGACATGATGGTGTACTGGTGCACCTTGCGCATGGCGGCTAGCACGGCGGCAGGCGCGGCGGCGTAGCCGATGCGCCAGCCGGTCATGGCGTAGGCTTTGCTGAATCCCCCCAGCAGAATCGTCCGGTCGCGCATGCCGGGCAGGGTTGGGAAGCAGGTATGCTCGACGCCGTAGACCAGCCGGTCATAGATCTCGTCAGAGATGACCAGCAGGTCGTGCTTGTCGGCCAGGCGGGCAATGGCCAGCAGCCGGTCGCGGCTCATGACCGCGCCGGTGGGGTTGTTGGGGTAGCCGAGCAGGATGGCCTTGGTCCGGGGGGTGATGGCCGCTTCAACCTCGGCGGCCACGAGCTGAAAGTCGTTCTCGACGTTGGTGGAGACGTTGACCGGGACGCCGCCGGCAAAGATGACCTCGGGGTTGTAGGCCACAAAGCAGGGCTCGGGCACGATCACCTCGTCGCCATGATCGAGGGTGGCGGCAAAGGCCAGGTAGAGCGCCTCTGACACGCCGACGGTGATCAGCAGCTCGGTGTCGGGGTCGTACGAGACGCCGTACAGCCGCTCCAGGTGTTGGGCCAGGGCGACGCGCAGCTCGCGGATGCCCGAGTTGGAGGTGTAGTGGGTGTGTCCCTCTTGCAGGGAGGCGATCCCGGCGCGGATGATCGACGGGGGGGTGGTAAAGTCGGGCTCGCCGATGCCGAGGGAGATGACGTCCTGCATGGTGGCGACGATGTCAAAGAAACGGCGGATGCCTGACGGCGGCACTATTTTTATCTTGTCAGATACAAAATCTCGCATTTTGGGTTGGACCTCCTTGTCCGGTTGTGGGTCCTGTTTCAGGGTGCGGATCGTCCAGCGATCCGCGTCCTCATTATACCACAGCTCAAAGAAATCGCCAGATTGAACCCGCACACGAAAGGCCGGGCCTTCCGGCGCGCGCCACCGCCGCTCGACGTGGGCCACCTCGCAGCGGCGTCCCTGCCAGACAAAGGCGCGCGGCTCCTGGGCGTAGGTGTGGCCGGAGTAGCACTCGACCTGGGGCCTGTCCTGCCCGCACCCGTGGCGCAGGCACAGGTGCGCGAGAGCAAAGGGCTCAGTCATGGGCCTCGGCAAAATCGACCTGGGACGAGTCGCCCACGTTCAGCACCCGGTAGCGGCCGCGGACGAACGCCTCCTTGCCGATGAGCGACCGGTCGAGCATGGTGTCGTCGATCGAGGCGCCCTCGTCGATGATCGAGTCGCGGACGATGGAATGGAGGACGGTGCTGTGCTCGGCGATGGTGACGTAAGGGCCGACGATCGAGTGCTCGACGCGCGCCGTGGGGGCGATATAGACCGGCGGGATGACGACCGAGTTGACCGGCGCCGCCTGACTGCCGTTGGCCTGGCCATGCTGGAGCAGAAAGCGGTTGGTCTGGAGCACATCCTTGGGGGTGCCGCAGTCTTCCCAGTAGGTGACCTGGCGCACGCCAAAGCGAGCGCCCTTTTCCACCATCAGGTTCAGGGCGTCGGCCAGCCAGTACTCGCCCTTGGCCTGGATGTCGCGGGCCATCAGCTCTTCGATGGCGCGGACCAGCCATGCCGCGTCGCGGACATAGTAGGCGCCGATGACGGCCAGCCGGTTGTCGAAGGTGTCGGGCTTTTCGACCAGGCGGGTCACCCGGCCGTCGGGGTCGAGAACCGCCACGCCAAAGCGGCGGGGATCGGCCACCTCTTTGACGTACAGGACCCCATCCAGACCCGACTCTTCCAGCCCGTGCAGGTCGGCGTCAAAAACGGTGTCGACAAAGACGATCAGGACCGGCCCGGACAGGCATTCGCGCGCCAGCCAGAGGGCATGGGCCTGGCCGAGCAGCTCCTTTTGCTCGACGTAGCGGGCCGGGTAGGGATAGCCGCCGGCCTCATAGTATTCCTGGATCTGGTCGCCCAGCCAGCCGACGACAAAGGTCAGCTCGTCCACATGGACGTCGAGGCCGGCCAGCTTGTCGAGGATGTGGCCAAGCACCGGCTTGCCGGCGACGTTGAGCAACGGCTTGGGTTTGGACCAGGTATGGGGCCGCATGCGCTTGCCAAAGCCGGCCAAAGGGATGATTACTTGCATGTCGTCAACTCTCCATGTCAATCGATGGTAGTGCCGGCCGCCGCAGGTGCCAGTCGGTGGCCTGCTCGTAGGCGTGGGCGGCGCGCAGGACGGTGACCTCGTCAAAAGCACGGCCCATGATCTGAAGGCCGATCGGCAGGCCGGCCCGGTCAAAGCCGCACGGCAGCGATATGCCGCACAGGCCGGCCAGCGACAGGGCCAGGGTAAAGACGTCGGCCAGGTACATCTGCAAGGGGTCGCCGGCCTTTTCGCCGATCCTGAACGCAGTGGCCGGCGTGGTCGGCGCGGCCAACAGGTCGCATTGCTGCCAGACCTGCTCGAAATCGCGGCGGATGAGGGTGCGGACCTGGCCGGCCTTGAGGTAGTAGGCGTCATAGTAGCCGGCCGACAGGGCATAGGCGCCGAGCATGATCCGCCGCTTGACCTCGGGGCCAAAGCCCTGGCCCCGCGTCTGCCGGTAGCCGTCCCACAGGGCCTGCCCTGAGCCCGTCGAAGGGTCGCCGCCGGCGACAGACAGGCCATAGCGGACGCCGTCGTAGCGGGCCAGGTTGGCCGACGCTTCGGCGGGGGCGATCAGGTAGTAGGCCGGCAAGGCATACTCGGTGTGGGGCAGCGACACGGATACGATCTCGGCGCCCAGGCCGGCCAACAGGGCGATGGCGTCGCGGACCGCCGCCTCGACCTCGGGCTGGATGCCTTCCAGGAAATATTCACGCGGCACGCCGACCCGCAGGCCGCGCAGATCGCCGGTCAGGGTGGCCAGGTAGTCGGGCACCGGCAGGTCGACGGAGGTCGAATCGCGCGGGTCGTGACCGGCGATAGCGCCCAGGAGGACGGCCGCGTCGGCCACGGTGGCGGCCAGGGGGCCGATCTGGTCGAGGGACGAGGCAAAGGCGACCAGCCCCCAGCGGCTGACGCGGCCGTAGGTCGGCTTGAGGCCGACGATGCCGCACAGGGCGGCCGGCTGGCGGACGCTGCCGCCGGTGTCGCTGCCCAAGGCGCCGAGGGCCAGCCCGGCGGCAATCGCTGCGGCGCTGCCGCCGCTGGAACCACCCGGCACGCGGTCCAGATCCCACGGGTTGTGGGTGGTAAAAAAGGCCGAGTTCTCGGTGGACGATCCCATGGCGAACTCGTCGGTGTTGGTCTTGCCGAGGATGACCGCCCCGGCAGCCCGCAGCCTGTCCACGGCGGCGGCGCTGAAAGGCGGCACATAGTTCTCGAGGATGCGCGAGCCGCAGGTGGTGGGCAGCCCTTCGACACAGATGACGTCCTTGACGGCCAGCGGCACGCCCAACAGCGGATGGTCCTCGCCGGCGGCCCGGCGCCGGTCGGCCTCGGCGGCCTGGTCAAGGGCCATCTCGGGGGCGAGGGTCAGGTAGGCTTTGAGGTCATTGTCGAGGGCCACGATCCGGTCCAACAACGCCTGGGTCAGCGCCACGGAAGAGATGTCACCCGCGCGGAGCAGGCGATGGGCCTGGCGGATGGTCAAGGGCAGAATACCGGTCATTCGGTACCGCCGGGAGTCGGCTCGGAGGCCGAGGGCAATATGATCGGCACGCGGAAGCAGCCGTTCTCGACGGCCGGGGCGTTGGCCAGGACGTCTTCGACCGGCAGGGAAGGGCGGGCCTCGTCGTCGCGCATGACGTTTTCGAGGGGCAAGACGGTCGCGGTCAGGGGGATGTCGCCGGTGTCCAACTGTCGCAGCCGCTCGGCGTACTCCAGGACCGCCGACAATTGGAGCCGGAAGGTCTCTCGCTCCTGCTCGGTCAATGCCAGCTTGGCCAAATCGGCCACATGATCCACTTGTTTGAGGCTCAGCTCCGCGGCGGTCATCGCCGTGCATTATAGCACCTAATCAAGGATGTGGCAAAAATCGTCCAGGCGGGGCCGTCGATTGTTGCGCCTGATTTCGAAAGATGGTATAATTATGTCAGAGAGACCGTCTATGAAGCGTAACGACGTGGATACAACAGAACTGGAAAAGGTCATCAAGGGGCTGCAAACGGACAAGGACCAGCTCCGCGCTGCCTATATGTCGGTCAGCCAGCGGCTGATCGGCCTGCGCCTGGTGCAGCACATCGCCCAGGAGCTGGCCACCGAGCTGGACGTGGACCGGCTGCTGTCGCGCATCCTGTGCACCGCGCTCGACGCGGTCGACGGGACGGCCGGCTCGCTGCTGCTGCTCGATCCGAGCGGGAAGGAGCTGATCTTTGCCGTGGTCGAAGGCGGCCGGGGGGCAGAGCTGCAGGGCCAGCGGATGAGCGCCGATCAGGGCCTGGCCGGCTGGGTGGTGCGCCACAACCACCCGGTTATCGTAGACGACGCCCAGCATGACAACCGGTTTTTCCGCGAGATCACAGACGGGACAACGCTGGAGGTCGGCTCGGTGTTGTGCGCGCCGCTGGTTACCAGGGACCAGGTGATCGGCGCCCTGCAGATCCTGAACAAGGCAGAAGGCGCCCACTTTGACGACGACGACCTGGACCTGCTGACGGCGTTTGCCGCCCAGTCGGCGACGGCGATCGAGAGCGCCCGGCTGTACCAGGACCTGCGAAGGGAGCGGGACCGGCTGATCGTGGTAGACGAAGAGGCGCGGCGGCGGCTGGCGCGCGACCTGCACGACGGCCCGGCCCAGATGCTGGCGTCGATGCTCATGACGGTCGATTTTATCCAGAGGCTGCTCGACCGCTTCCCGGAGCGGGTGCCGGAGGAGCTGACAGAGCTGCGCAACCTGGGCGAAAAGGCGTTATACCAGGTGCGCACGCTGCTGTTCGAGCTGCGGCCGGTGATCCTGGAGACGCGCGGGCTGGCGCCGGCGCTGGAAGCATACGTCGAGCGGCAGCGGAGCGAGGGCAGCCTGGAGTTTCACCTGGACGCCGGCAAGTTTTCCGGCCGGCTGATCCCCACAGCCGAGCGGACGATATTCGACATTATCCAGGAGGCGGTGGGCAACGTCAAGAAGCACGCCCAAGCGAAAAATGTGTGGATCGCCCTGGCGGCGGCAGACGATCACCTGCTGGTCGGGGTGCGGGACGACGGGCGGGGTTTTGACGTGGAGCGGATGAGAGCGGAGTATGACAAGCGGAGCAGCCTGGGGATGCTCAACATGGAAGAGCGGGCGCAGGCCGTCGGCGGCAAGCTGTCGATCCAGTCGCAGCCGGGGACCGGGACGACCATCAGGCTGAGCGCGCCGCTGGAACCGCTGCGGGCTGAAGAGCCGGGCTAGGCCCGGTAACCTCGTACAACATCGAACTCTTCGCTTGCCCCGGGCGATCTCTGAAGGCGCGGAGCGCCTCCCGCCACCGCGCTCGGGATCTGCGTGGAGCAGCGTTCCCACGGCCCCCGCAGGAACGAGAAAATCTGTTCAAACGCTCAACTTTTTCGCCATGTAGAGGGAAGTCGCCTCGTAGCCTGCCTGTTGGTACAGGGCGATAGCCGCCTGGTTGTGGCCAAACACATGAAGTGAAATCGTATCGAGTCCCAGCTCTTTGGCTTTTTCTTCCAGTGCGGTCAGGGTTTGCCGGCCGTAGCCTCGCCTGCGAAACTCCTCGTAAATCAAAAAATCGTAGACGAACGCCGAGGGGTGTGATGCTTCGTCCCTCACGGCAAACCAGATCATTCCGACTTGGACCCCGACATGGTCATCCTCAAGTGAAAACAGGTAATGGTTCTTGGATGCTACGCCATCGGGAAGAAGCTGCAGGAACTCTTTTTCGGCTTTCTGAAGAGCCTCGGAAGGATGCCAATTGCCCGCCCGGATATGCTCCTGGGCATATTCTTTAACAGAGCGCCGGCGGTATGCCTGGAATTCTTTTTCCGTCATTGGAACTAATCGCACCATGTTATACTCTCTCCTTTGCCGATGGTTGATCGCGCTCGAAGCAGCCCTGAGGGACGTCCTGTCTCAGGTACTCGATGGCTGCCTCAAGCTGCGAGTCGATCTCTTGCAGCAACAGCTCCCGGTCCAGCTCGACCCGGATGTCCGGAATCACGCCATGTCCTTCGAGCACCGTGCCATCCGGAACAATGATCTGCACTACGGGATAGAGGAGCATGGCTCCATTCCTTCCAGGCCTGTGGCCTCTGACTCACCATAGTATAGCCATCAGATGGGGGAGCTGTCATCCCCCAAGTAGGGGATTTGGCGAGGAAAGGTCACTGCTCGGATTGAGATCTCAGCTCGAGGCGCTGGCGTAGCGGCGCAGGCCCAGGCGGAAGAGCAGGGAGGAAGCGGCGAGCAGGGCCAGGGCGGCGAGCAGGGCAGCGACCAGGGTCAGGCCAGACAGGGCGCCGGTGAGGGCCTGGGCGGGCACGGTGGTCATCAGGCCCACGGGCACCACCCAGGTTAGCACAAGGCGCAGCCAACCGGGATAGAGGCCTACGGGGTAGCGGGCCATGCTAAAGAGGCCGTCGAACACCCAGGTGAAGAGAAAGCCGGGGTTCCACAGGGTCAGGGCCGAGAAGGCGAGCAGGATGGCGTAGAGGATGGCCACGCCGATCAGCAGGGCGAGCAGGAAGGTCGCCAGCCGCAGCGGCGTCAGCGACTGCCCCAACTGAGCCACGGCCACGGCCAGCACGGCCAGCCCCAGGGCCAGGTCCACCAGGGCGAACGGCCGCCAGTGACGCACGCTGGCCAGGAACTGGGGGTTGACCGGCCGCAGCAGGGTAAAATCGAACTGCCCGTTCCAGATCTCGCCGTCCATGCCGGCCAGGGCTTCCAGGCTCGGGCCGATAAAGAGCCCGCGCAGGGCGCTCAGGGTGAGGTAGACGCCCAGCAGGGCCAGGGTCGAGGGCAGGTCCCAGCCGCGGATCGTCTCTATCTGGCCAAAGATGACGAGCACGCCCAGCACGCCGGTGGCCAGGTTGAGCACCGAGTGGAACAGGCTCAGCCAGAAATTGGCGCGGTAGGCCAGCTCGTTCTGGGCCGAGGCCCGGGCAAATTGGCGGACAAGTCTCAAGTGGTACACGGATCAACCTCCCACCGCCGAGTAGCGGCGCAGGCCGGCGCGCCACAGGGCGACAAAGAGCAGCAGGGCGACGCCGAGCCAGGCGGCCTGGACGGCAAACCCGGCCCATATCTCGGCCGGGGTCAACTGGCCGGCCAGCACCTCCACCGGAAAGGCGACCATGTAGCGGAAAGGCAGGGCCCGCGCCGCCCCCTGCAGCAGGCCGGGCAGCAGCAGCGTGGGCGCCACCTGGCCGCCGATGAGAAAGATCAGCGATTCCTGCAGCGAGAGCAAGGCGTCGGCCCGCGTGGCCCAGAAGGAGAGCAGGGCGAGCCAGTAGCCCCACAGCCAGCGCAGCGCCCAGGCCAGGACCAGCGCCGGCAGGAAGGCCAGGGCGTTGCCCCAGGTGACGTGCAGCTCGGGGCGCAGCAGCAGGGCCAGGATGGCGGCCAGGGGCAGGGCAAAGGTCATGAATACGACCTTGACGGCTGCCTCGGAGGCCAGGGCATCATAGATGGGCGAAAGGGGGCGCACCAGCAAAAAGTTCATGCGCCCGTAGCGGATGCCGTCGCCCACGGTCCAGTTGTTGGTGCTGAAGGTGAGCTGATTGACCAGGATGAGGACCACGTAATAGCCCACCAGCTCGCCGCGGCTGAGGCCTCCCACCGGCTGCTCGCCGGCGGCGGTGGACCAGACCAGCAGGTAGACCAGGAGGGGGACCATCCAGGAAAAGGCCACCAGGTAGAAAAAGCCGCGGTGCTGCAGCCACGAGAGCCAGGTAGCCCGGATCAGGGCCCATCCGCCGCGGAGGTTGCCGGCACGCAGATTGTCTGAAAGCAGGCTCATGCCGCCGCCTCCTGATAAATCTGGTCGATGACGGCGTCGATGGGCGGGTCCTCCACGGCCAGGTCGGCCACGGGCAGTGTATTCAGCAGGTGGGCGGTGAGGGCCGGGGCCTGATCGCTGGCAACGCGCAGCGCCAGGCGGCCGTTCTCCTGCTCGATCACGTCCACGCCGGCGGGCAGCGACGGTGCGGGCGACGGCCCGCCGGCGCCGCTGCCAAAGGTGACGCGCACCAGCTTGAAGGGGGCGAGCCGATGGGCCAGGCCCTTGAGCTGGCCGTCGTACAGGAGCTGCCCGTGGTGGATGAGGATGACGCGCGGGCAGAGGGCCACGACGTCGGCCATGTAGTGGCTGGTGAGGATGACGGTCACGCCGCTGCGGCGGTTGTACTCGCCGAGAAAGCGCCGCAGCCGCCCCTGCATCGAGACGTCGAGGCCCAGCGTCGGCTCGTCGAGAAAGAGAACCTGGGGGCAGTGGAGCAGGCCGGCGATGAGCTCGCACTTCATGCGCTCGCCCAGCGACAGGTTGCGCACCGGCCGGGCCAGCAGCTCCTCCATGTCCAGCAGCGCCACCAGCTCGGCCAGTGTCCGGCGGTACTCGGCCGGCGGCACGCGGTAGATGCGGGCCAGCACGTCAAAGGTCTCCAGCGGCGGGATGTCCCACAGCATCTGGCTCTTGTTGCCCATGACCATGCTGATGCGCCGGAGGTAGGCCGGGCGGCGCTCCCAAGGCGTGTGGCCCAGGACGGCGGCCCGCCCCGCGGTGGGATGCAGCAGGCCGCTGAGCATCTTGAGCGTCGTCGTCTTGCCGGCGCCGTTGGGCCCGATAAAGCCCACCATCTCGCCGGCGGCGACGTCAAAGCAGATGTCGCGCACGGCGTCCACGTCGCGGTAGGTGCGCCGCACCAGGCCCTTCAGGGAAGCCCGCAGGCCTGCTTCCCGCTCGGGCACGCGGTAGGTTTTGCACAGGTTTCGCACCTGGATTTGACATTCTGTCATCTCTTCTCCTCGCATGGCCGGACGGTTTCTAGGCGGTGGCCGGGCGGTAGCGCAGCCAGACCCGGCCCCCGGCGCCGGTCCGGCCGGGTTGCACTTGAGCCGAGATAAGCTCCAGCTTGATCGGCATCTCACCGGGGCCCAGAGCGGGCGAGGTGAACAGTGCGGGCGTGTCAGAGCCGCCGACGACACCGGGCAGGAATTCGACGTTGACCTCGTCCACCAGCCCGGCCCGCAGCAGGGCGCCGTTGAGCCGGCCACCGGCGGTGGAGATGAGGCTTTGCACGCCCAGCCGGACGCCCAGCTTGTCCAGGGCGGCGGCCAGATCGACCTGTTCCCGGCCGGCCACCAGGTAGGGGATCGCCTCGTGCCGCAGGTAGGCCAGGTACTCGGCCGGGGTATGGCGCCCCACCAGGACGAGCAGGTGCCAGCCCTGCCAGCTTTCGCCAAAGGCGGCGCCGTCCTTTATCCAGCCCCGGCCGCGGCCCCGGCCGTCGACGACGACGAACCAGCCGGCGTGTCCGGGGCGCTCGACGACGGCAGGGGGCAGGAAATCGTCGTACAGGGCGGCCGCATCTCCCTCCACGGGCGGCAACGGCTGGGGCTCGTCCCCGTCGCGGACGAAGGAGCCGCTGCCCTCCAAAGTCGCGCCGGGGCGGTGGAAGAGCTTGAGCCACTCGAAGGTGTCGCTGCCCTCGTCGAGGGCCTGCCAGCGCTCATCGCCCCACAGCAGCAGGTGGTCGCGGGAGGCCGCCAGCCGGCCGTCCAGGGAAGCGCTGTTGAACGTCACTACTTTCGGTCTTGCCATGGTCAGTGTCTCCTTTGCTGCCCATTGTGTGCGGCCCGATGGGTTTCGGGCAGCTTCCCCTTATTATACCACCTTGGTGTGCAAGTGGAGGGTTATAGGAGACGGGCAGCAAGTGGAGGGGAATGAGACCGTATCCCCGACCCCGCGGCTATGATGCTTGTCCTTTACCAGAGCCTAAACCCTGGTCTGCAAATGGAGGGTTGCGGGCCGGCGCCCTGGCTTTAATCCCCGTATTCGCGGATCATGGCCTCCAGTTGGCCGATGATCTCCGCCGCCCGCGCCTCTTGCTCGGCCAGGGTGGAAAGCCAGCGGTCGGCCGCGCTATAGATCTCCTCGTCGGGCCGGGGCGTATCCAACACCTGTCGCAGGTCCTGGCCCGAGGCCCCGTCCAGGTGCAGCATCATGCGCAAAATGGCCATCTGGCTGTAGCCGGCGCGGTTTAGCATGCGGATGACCCGCAGGCGACCAAACTCGGCGGCGCCGTACAGCCGGTAGCCGCTCTCCGGGTCGCGCGGCACCCGGATCAGGCCGTTGCGCTCCCAGTTGCGCAGCATGTCGGTGGTCACCCCCAGCCGCCGGGCTGCCTCGCCGATGCGCAGCCGCTGCGAGGCGCCATCGACGGCCACACCCTGGGCCCAGCGCTCCAGCAGGCCGGCGGCCGCCTCGGCCTGGGCGCGCTCGGCCTGCACCAGAGCCAGGTGGTGGTAGGCCTGCTCCAGGGCGCCCCCGAGGTCGCCCGACGCGGCGCAGCGCACCAGGTCGAGGGCCGACTGGCGGATGTTGGGGCCCGGCCAGCCGCCATGCAGGGCGGCGCGGGCCAGGCGCATCTGGTCCAGGTGGCGCCGGCTGTAGAGGCGATAGCCGCCGGGGCTGCGCGGAACGGGCGGCAAAAAGCCCCACTCCTCGTAGAGGCGCACGGTGTTGGCGTGCACGCCTACTTGACGAGCGATTTCCGAGGTGTACAGATGCTGTTTCACGCTGCCCCTTTTCTCATTGCGCGCCGATTATAGCATTGCCGCGACCAGGACACAAACCGGGGAACCCGGAACGGCTGTTGGGGGTGGGAAGGGAAAGGGAGTTTGTTGGGCTCCCGCAGCGGAAGAGAGGCGAGGATGGTAGGAGGGGCCTGTCATAGGATGGAGCGCCTGTTGGCAGGTGGGGCCAGACGTGGTATACTCGCCGGCAAGGACCGATCAGCAAAATACACGGCAAACGGAGGCTGAGATGGAATCAAAGGGGTTGTTCCAGCTTGTAGTGACCCTGGCGCTGCTGGCAGCGCTCGGGGGGGTTGTGCTCGCTTCTGCCGCCACCGCCTATCCAGATCCAGGTGGAGCCGCACCGATTACACCCGGCCACGGGGCATCCGCTGCCCAGGCGGAAGCGCCTGCAACAGGCAGGGCGCAGGGCAGACCATTCGGCGAGGCTATCATTGTCGACCACTCCAGCACGGATATCACGGCGGTGCCGCAGGAGTGGATAGAGGAGGCCAAGCTCGAGCTTCACATCGCGTACGGGCATACTTCTCACGGCGGCCAACTGACAAGCGGGATGGCCGACTTGATCGGCTTTGCCAACAATGGGGGCCTGGGGCTCGCACTTCCCTACAACATTTTTGATTTCAACAGCGGCGGAACGAACGGGGCGCTGGATCTGCGCGAGCCTTTTGCGGGTGACGCCGGCTATTACCCTCAGTGGGTAGACGAGACCACAACGTATCTCGGCCTTCCCGATCCCGATACGGGCCGGGGAACGAACAACCCTGATATAAACGTCGTGATCTGGTCGTGGTGCGGCCAGGTATCAGGGTACACCGAACAGCAGATGCTGGACCAATATCTGCTGCCGATGACCCAGTTGGAGGCGGACTATTACGGCATTACCTTTGTGTATATGACCGGCCACTCGGACGGGTCGGGCGAAGAGGGGAACCTGCACCTGCGCAACCAGCAGATCAGGAATTACTGCGCAGCGAACGGCAAGGTGCTGTACGATTTCTATCACATTGAGATGTACGATCCGGATGAGAGCTATTTCGGCGACAAGGCGGTCAACGACAACTGCGACTATGATTCTGACGGCGACGGCACACGCGACAGGAACTGGGCTATAGACTGGCAGGGCGCGCACGATGTGGGCGTTGATTGGTACGATTGCAGTTGCGCTCACAGCCAGGCGCTGAACTGCAATCAGAAGGCCTATGCGGTCTGGTGGCTGTGGGCGCGGCTGGCAGGATGGAACGGCGGCCAGGAGGGCGGATCGCAAAAGGCGGCCTCAACCGCGGTGGCGGACCACGGCCAGACCTTTACCTACACGATCACCGTTCGAGACACCGGCGCACCTGTCACTGCCACCGTGTACCTGACCGACGAGGTGCCCGCGGGGCTCGTGTATGTACCCGGCACGATAACCGCCACGACCGGCATTGCCACCGACGCCGATGCTCCCATCCTGCGCTGGGCTGGGGTCCTGAGCCCCACTTCCGTGGCGACGGTGACCTTTGGCGTCGTCGTGGAGACCCCTGAGCCCCAGGTGATCACCAACAGCGCCGTTATCGCCTCGCCGGGATACGAGCCGATTACGGTGACGGCCGTTATCACCACGGTGAACAGCGATCTGCCGGACCTGAGCCCGTCGCACAAGGCGGCCAATCGATTCAGCGGCGAGTATGGCGACTGGATCACCTACACCGTCAAGATCTGCAACGCTCCGGGGCCGTTATACGACACAGTGTGGCTTACCGACACGGTCCCAGACGGCCTGATGTATGTATCGGGGACACTGACGAGCACGGCCGGCGTCGTTTCCGACGCCGCGGCCCCGGCTCTGTACTGGTCGGGTGACCTGGCTCCCTCGCCGTGTGTCACGATTGGCTATGCGGTCACCGTGACGGCGCTTTCGCCCCAGGCCATCGCCAACAACGCCATCATCGCCATGTGGGGCCATGCACCGATCACCCGCACGGTCACGATCCTCGTGAATCCTCGCAGGCTGTTCCTGCCCGTGGTTGTCAAGGAGTGACCGGGACGTTGGCCCGGTGGTGAGCCGGAGGCGCTCTGCGCCTCCGGCCGCTGCGCTCGGGAGCGGCGCGGGAACGAGAAGAACGCTGAGGGTCAGGTGCGCGCGGGCGGCGCGTCGCCTGCACCCTCTTGTCGGCCATCCGCTCCGAATGCCGGGTGAAACTCAACGGCGCCCTGCGGAACATGGCTGTCAAAAGACAGGGCGAAGAAAGCCTCTTCCGGCACCCCATCGCAGTCAAGCCCGCGGATGTTGTTCTGGAACCCAAAGCGGCCATAGTACCCCGGATGTCCCACGAGGCAGCATCCCCGGGCGCCAAGGTCCTTCAGACGCAATAGCCCTGCCCGGATCAACGCGCTGCCAATCCCCCTTTGCTGGCATTCCGGCAATACCGACACAGGCCCGAGCCCATACCAATCCGGGGTGCCGTCGGAAATCGTCACCGGGGAGAAGGAGATATGCCCCACGACGCGCCCATCCACCTCAGCTACCAGCGAGACCGCGAGCGCCTCGGCGGCGCGCAGTGCGGCAACGATGAAATGCTCCGTCTGGTTGCTAATGGCCAGGGTCTTGAACGCAGCAGCCGTAACCTCGGCGATGGCGCCGACGTCGTCGCTCGTTTCACTTCTGATTAGTACCTTGTCCGTCACGTGCCTGAATCCCTCTCTCATGGGCTAGACTCACAACGTCATTATAGCAGGTATCCAAGAGCCGGTCAACCCCCATCGGAACAGCATCGCTCGCCACAGCGGTATGCGAATTTGACACATGATGGATTATAGTGTAATATATGCGTTAGTCATATATAGGATGACAGATAAGAGGTGAGGGTATGTGTGAGGGACACCACAGTGAGCGGATGGGCAGCGAAGGCCGGTGCCATCGCCACGGAGGCCATGTGCGCAGCTTTATCCAGCCCCGGCTGCTGCTGCTGCTGGCGGCCAAGCCGGCGCACGGCTATGAGCTGATGGACCGGCTCGGCCAGGAGGAGGACCCGGGGGCCGACCCCGGGCTGCTGTACCGGACGCTGCGCCAGTTCGAGGAAGAGGGGCTGGTGCGGTCGTCGTGGGACACGGAGGGCCGCGGCGCGGCCCGGCGGGTGTACGAGATCACCGACGAGGGGATCGACTACTTGCACGCCTGGGCGGTGAATATCCGCCGCACCCGGGAGCGGCTGGAGCGGTTCCTGAGCGACTATGAGGCCCATTTCCAGGTTGGAGAATAGACGCTCGCCCGGCCATCCCGCCAAGGGAACGGACGGGTGAGCCGACCGGTAGATTCGAAGAAAGGAGGTGAAACATATGAGAAAACATGACGAGCATCACCACTGCCACGGTCACGGCGGTGAGGGTCACTGGGGCAAAGGCCCGCAGCACCCCCATCACGGCCACGGCGGACACGAGGGGCACGAGTGCTGCGGCGGACACGGTGGGCATCGACGCCACGACGGCGAGTGCTGCCGCGGCGGCGAGGGCAGGGGCATGGGCCCCGGCGCCCCCTTCAGGCGGCACTTTCCCACGCGCGAAGAGCAGATCGCCTGGCTCGAGGAGTACCTGAAAGAGCTTCAGGCCGAAGCCAAGGGCGTGGAAGAGCGGATCGCCGAGCTGCAAGCCGGCGAGTAAGAGGGACGGGCGGCGCACCTATTGGGTGCGCCGCCCGTCCCTATTGGGCTCACTCCCCCACACCCTCCAGGTCGCGGTCGGCGGCGCGCAGGATGTCGTCCAGCTCACCGATGACGCCGTCGGGCAGGGGATCGACCAGGGGGCCTTCGAGGATGGCCCGGACCTGCTCGCGGGCGGCCGAGTAGAGGGTGGGCCGGCCCAGCTCGGCCCAGGCTTCGTAGGTGTGGCGGTCGAAGAGGCGGGGGATGTAGAACTCGCCGCTGCGGGCCGCCCGGCGGGTGCCTTTTTCCATCAAAAAGTGGCCGCCCGGCCCCACGGCGGCTATCTCGTCAAAGAGGTCTTTTTCGGGCGCGCAGTCGACCCCCTCGCACAGCCGCTGGCACAGGTGGGCGATCTCGTTGTCGACCAGGATCTGTTCGAGGACCAACAACTGGTCGCTTTCGATCTCGCCATAGCCGACGATGATGTCGGCGCCGGCCATGGCCGGGGGGAGGGTGGTGATCAGCTTTTCGATGACGGCTTCGGGCCCGGCGATCTTGGCGTCGGAGGTGCAGCCCGCCCCGCCGTTGGGCAGATCGTAAAAGCGGCCCATGGCGGCCAGCGCGGCGGACTGGAGGCCCATCTCGGCGGTGCCGGCCAGGTAGCCGCCGCTGCGAAAGTCGAGCGAGCCGATGGCGCTAGCGTAGATGAGAGGCCGGCCGGGGTGGGCGAGCTGGTAGATGACGATGGCCGACAGGGCCTCGGCGTTGGCCACGGCGATGTTGGAGAAGAGACCGGCCGGGCCGGTGGTGCCGTTGACCGGCATGGGCATGAGCATGACCGGCAGGTCGAACTCGCCCAGCTCCAGGTAGGCGTCGAGCATCTGTCCATCGTGGGTCAGGGGGGCGATGGTGCAGTAGATGAGGGAATAGTCCTTGCATGCCTTGAGCGCGTCTTCGCTGCCGGCGACCGCCTTGAGGGCGGCGACCAGGTAGGGCACCTGCTCGACGCAGTGCAGCTCGTGCTGGGCGTGCTTGGACGAGTATTTGATCATGGTGACGAACTCGTGGAGCGCCCGGGAGTGGGCCGGAGCATCGGAGGCGCAGGTGGGCGCCCAGGACATGACGCCCAGGTCGGCCTGCTGAAAGACGCGCAGAGAGTCCTGGATGTCGCGGCGGGTGCCGTAGCGCCGCTCGCCGGTGTCGAAATCGACGACAAAGGCGGCGGTGCCGTCGATGCCGTAGCGGGAGGCGGGCGAGGGCAGCGGAAGGCTCAGGGCGGGGTTGCGGGCGCCCAGGACGAACGACTTGGGGGTGGTGGCCAGGGCCTGCTCTACCAGCTCGACGGGGATGCGGGCGATGCCGGCGCCGTCGTCGATCTGGGCGCCGCAGCGGCGGAGGATGGGCAGGGCCTTGTGGCCGTGAAAGCGGACGCCCACCTCGGCCAGGATGCGGAGGCTCTGGTTGTGGACGCGGAGCTGTTCTTCTTGGGAAAGGGCTTGTGCGGTAAATTTCATATGGGTTCTCCTTCAAAAATAGATGCTTCGCTTCGCTCAGCATGGCAGATGATGGGCGCCTGCCCTGGCACGGGCTTCAAGGCGGGCCAGGTCGCGCTCGACGGGGTCGGGCAGGGGCAAGGGGCGATGGGTTACCAGCAGGTGGGACACCTGGTCGCGGAGGTCGGACAGCAGGTCGGGGCGGCCGGCAGCGTTCCAATGCTCAAAGGTGTCGCCGACGCCCACCTTGCTGATGTACCACTCGCCGCGGCGGATGCCGTCGCGGCCGGATGGCTCGGCCAGAAAGTGGCCGCCCGGCCCCACGGCGTCGATTACCTCTTCGAGCCACCGGTCGGGGCCGGTGCCAATGCCGGCGCACAGCCGCCTGCAGCGGCGGAAGACTTCGACGTCGATCAGAAGCTGCTCCAGGCTGAGGATGGTCGCTCCGCCCAGCAGGCCGGGGCCGAGCAGGAGGTCGGGCCAGGAGAGGGCGGGCAGGGCCCAGTTGAGCGCCCGCTCGTAGCCGGCCTGGATGCTGGGGATGTGGTGGCCGGTGCCACCGGTGGAGGTCTCGGAGGGCAGGCCGTAGTAGCGGGCCATTTCGGTGACGGCGGCGCCAAGGAGAGCGTGCTCGACCTGGCCGCCGGTGTACCGGCCGGAGTGGGGGTCCATGACGCCCGGAGCGGGAGCATAGATGACCGGGGCGCCCGGGGCGGCGGCCTGGACGAGGCAGAGCATGGCCAGCACTTCGCAGTTGGCCAGGACGAGGGTGGAGATGAGGCCGGCAGGGGCGGTGGCGCCCATGATCGGCATGGGCATGATGGCCACCGGCAGGTCCCAGCCGACGGTCTCCAGGTAGGCGTCGGTGTAATCGGCCTCGATGACCAGCGGCGACAGGGGGCAGAGCAGGAAGGAGACGGGGTGCAGGCGGCGGACCTCCTCTTGGCTGCCAAAGACGGCCTGGAGCACTTCTAGCATCCAGCGGGACTGCTCGGGGGTGACCGGACAATCCTGGACGTGCTTGGAGAAGCAGCGGAAGATGTCCCGCCAGTAGGCGACGAGGTCGCCCAGGGAGCGCTCGGCAAAGGTTGGCTCGACCATGGCCCAATAGACGCCGACCTCGTCGAGGACGTCGAGCAGGCGGGTGGCGGCCAGCCAGTCGGCGGCGATCGCCGGCCGCCGCTCGCCGGTCAGGCTGTCATAGACAAAGACGGCGCCCCCGTCGGCCTGGAGGACGCACTCGCCGGCGTTCATGGGGAGGGACCAACCCGGCCGGCGGCCGCCCAGGCTGAAGCGGCGCGGGGCCGCTTGCAGGCAGGTCTCGACCAGGGCGCGGGGGAAGCGGACGATGGCGGTGCAGTCGTCGACTTGAGCGCCGGCCTCGGCCAGGATGCGCCTGCCACGGGAGGTGTCCACCCGGACGCCGGTGGCGGACAGGAGGTGGAGGGTGCGGTCGTGCACCTGGGCGCGGTCGTTTTCGGACAGAATCTGCAGCGCTGCTCTCATTCAGGGCCGATCCTTGAAATTAGATCTCCCCCTCACCCCAACCCTGCCACCTCACCGGTGGCACTGTACAGCGGTCTCCCCAAAGGGGAGAGGGAGCTAGTGTGGGTCCATTTCTACCAGGCCGTAGGGCAGGTCGTAGGTTGGCATCAGGGACAGGTAGGGATCGGGGTCGAAGGCCTCGGGACCCAGGACGCCGCTTGCCTGCCAGACGCCGCTGGCCAGGAGATCCATGGCTATCACCGGGCAGGCGCCGGTCTGGAAGGCGACGGCCTGGCAGCCGTACTTGGCCATGCTGAAAGCGTTGTCGGTGGACTGGTAGAGGTAGACCTGGCGGGGCCTGCCGTCTTGCCAACCGGTGACCCAGGCGCCGACGCAGGTCTTGCCGGTCATCCGGCCGCCGAGGCGGGCGGGGTCGGGCAGGCAGGCCACCACGACGTCGCGCGGCGCGACCCGGACCCCTTTGACATTGACCGGCTCGGCGCTGTCCATGCCCAGCAGCTTGATGACCTTGATGGCGTTCATGAACTGGGCATCGAGCCCATATTTGAAGGTGACCCGCCGGCACTTGATCCAGCGGGGGATGAGCACGACCTCTTCGTGCTCGACACTGACACACTCGACCGGCCCGATGCCCTCGGGAAAGTTGAAAACCTCCGGATCGGAAAATGGCGGCGTGACGAGCCAGCCTTTGTCCCGCTCCCAGACGAGAGCGGGGTCGGTGCACTCTTCGATGGTGTCGATGATGGAAAAGGTGGGGGCAAAGTCGTAACCGCTGATTTTCAGGGCGCCCACGTCGCGGATGGCTATCTCGTCGATCTCGTCGAACAGGTGCTTGGCGGCATATTTGGCCAAGACGTCGGACGCGCCGGGATCCATGCCGATGCCCAGGATGGCCAGCAGCCCCTTTCGCTCCCAATCGCCGGCGCGGGCGAACTGGTAGGCGCCCATGTTGGAGCCGGTGTCTTCCATGGCCATGTCGAGGTAGGCGCAGCCGGCCTGGAAGGCGGCGTCGAAGATGAAGCGGTTGTAAAAGTTGGTGACGGCGTTCATGATGAGGTCGACGCCGTGCCGGCGGGCCAGGGCCACGATCTGGGCGGTGTCCCTGGCGTCGACCTGCTCGACCGGGAAGGTATCGGGCGACGCCAGCTTGTGGCGCACTTCACGGGCGCGCTCCAGGCTATAGTCGGCCAGGACCATCTTTTCGAGCCAGGGGCGGCCAGCGGCGACGGTAGCGATCGCCTCGCCTACAGCCCCCACACCGATGAGAAGTACTTTCATGCTGCGCCTCCTTGAAAATGGGTAAAGAGATGCTTCGCTTCGCAGCCGCGAGCGGCCCTGCATGTCAGCATGACGGTCCTGTCAGACGCTCCTAGATGTCTCGGTCGGCCGCGGCCAGGATGCGCGACAGCTCGGCCTGCTGCGCTCGCTCCAGCGGCCGGGGATGGTGGTTGTTCAGGATCCAGTCGACCTTGTCGCGGGCCACGTCGATCGGGTCGCGGAGCCCACCGGTCCCGTCGGGTTGGCCGGTGAGGCCGGAAAAGACCCGGCGGCGCATCTGGTCGCGGGTGTGGCGCTGGCGCATAAAGTGGCCGCGCGGCCCGACCGCCTTGATGACGTCGAGGGCCAGCGCTTCGCTGCTGGTGTCCAGCCCGGCCGCCTCGATGCGGACCCGGTGGTAGACGTCGCTGTCGAGCACGACCGCCTCGGGGTAGAGGAGGGTGCACGCCTCGAGCAGGCCCAGGCCGCTGCCGGTCTCGGCGCCGACCAGGGTGCACAGCAGCAGGGAAGAGGCCGCGTCGCCGGCCGACTGCCAGCCGGGCACCGGGGCGTCGGTGCCAAAGACGCCGGCCAGCGACGGCACGCCCCAGCCGTGGGCCAGCTCGACGCCCAGCGCATAGGGCAAGGTCCCCTCCCAGGCGGTGGCCAGGTAGCCGCCGCTGTGGGGGTGCATGATGCCGGGCATGAGCGAGTGGTAGACCGGCGCGCCGGGGGCGGCCATCTGGATGAGGGCCATGGCGGCCACGATCTCGGCGTCGCCGGCCACGAGCGTGCCGGCCACCGTGGCCGGACCGGTCGAGCCGACGTTGGCCATGGACATGAAACCGACGGGCAGGCCGGCCTCGGCAAAGACGAGGGCCGATTCGATCCCCTCTTTGTCCTGGCCGAGGGGGGCGATGCAGCAGACCAGCAGGGACAGGGGCGGGCGACGGCGCATGGCCGCATCGTCGCCGGCGACGACGCGGGCCATCTCGACGGCATAACGGGCGGCCCTTTCGCCCATGACCGTCTCGGACTGGACGTGCTTGACGGTGTTGTTGAAAGAGGCGTCCAGCTCGTGGAGCGGGGCGGTGGCCGGGAAGTCGGCGGCGCTGACGATGGGCCAGTAAAAGCCGATGGAGGACAGGTAGTCGGCCACGCGGGCCATGGCGGCCACGTCCTCCTTGGTCGAGCGGCGCCGGCGGCGGGTCTGAAAGTCGATCGTCTCTACGCCGCAGCCGTCGGTGGCGCAATAGAGGGCTTTGCCGTCCAGGACAAGGTCGTGGGCCGGCGAGCGGGCGCCCATGGTGTAAAAGCGGGGGGCGCGGGCCATGGCATCGAGCACGACGCCGGGCGGCAGGCGGACGATCTGCCGGTCGAAATCGACCCGCGCGCCGTGCTCGGCATAGATGTGCAGGGCCCTGGCCGAGGGGCAGTGGATGCCGACCTGGTCCAGGACGTCCAGCACGGCCGAGCGGAGCCGGTGCAACTGCTCGTCGTCCAGGATGCGCAGGTGATAAGCCGGGGCGATCGGCTGGAGCGGCGGGGTGGCGGTGCAGCTCATTCGCGCAGCTCCTGCTGGGCCGCGGCCAGGATGCGGGCCAATTCGGCCTGTTTGGCCCCTTCGAGCGGAGCCGGGTGGTGGTTGTCGAGGATCCAGCGGACCTGCTCGCGGGCCACCTGCTGCGGGTCGCGGTAGTGGCCGGTATCGTCCAGGTGGTGGGTGATGGCGCGGAGCATCGATTGGCGCATGTGCTTGATGGTGTGCTTTTCGAGCAGGAAATGCCCGCCGGGCTTGACGGAGGCGATGACGTCGAGGGCCAGGGTCTCGGGGCTGATCTCCACGGCCTGGAGGTAGTAGCGGGCGCGGTGGTAGAGGTCGCTGTCCATGACGAGCTGCTCGGGGTTGAGGAGGGTATAGGTGCGGGCCAGGCCCATGCCGGTGACGATCTCGGCGCCGGTGAGGCCGACCAGAAAGCTGTCGAGGGCCGTCTCGGCGGCCGACTGCCAGGTGCCGGCGGTGAGGGAATCGGTGCCGAAGCAGGCGCCCAACGACGGCATGCCCCAGTGGTGGGCCATTTCGACCACGGCGTAGCGGCCACGGCTGTCGAGGGGGTAGCTGACATAGCCGCCGGTGCGCATGTCGGCCCAGGCGTGCATCAGGGAGTGGAAGACAGGCGCTCCGGGCGAGGCAAGCTGGATCAGGACCGCCGCGCTGACGATCTCGGCGTCGCCCACAGCCAGCGCGCCGGCCAGGGTGACGGGCGCGGTGGTGCCCATGGTGGGCATGGCCAGAAAGCCGACCGGGATGCCGGCCTCGGCCATGACGAGGGTGCCCTCGATGCCGTGCTTGTCCTGGGACAGCGGGGCGATGGTGCACACCACCAGCGACAGGGGAGGACGGCGGCGAAGCTCCTCACGGCTGCCGGCGATCACCGTGCCCATCTCGACGGCGTAGCGGCATTCGGCCTCGCCCATGATCGTTTCGCTCTGGACGTGCTTGACGGTGTTGTTCCAGGAGGCATCCATCTCTTGCAGAGGAGCGGTCCGGCCATAATCCTGGGCGCTGACCATGGGCCAGTAAAAGGCGACGGAGGAGAGATAGTCGGACACGCGGGCCATCATGCCGACGTCGGCTTTGCACGACAGGCGGCGCTGACCGGTGTCGAGGTCGACGGTCTCGGTGCCGCAGCCATCGGTGGTGAAAAAGGTCGCGCCGTCCTCGAGGTGGAGGTCAAAGGCCGGGTCGCGGGCGCCCAGGTGGAAGTAGCGGGGCAGGGTGGACAAGGCCTTGAACACCAGGTCCCTGGGGATCTTGCAGACCTGGGTGGCGCGGTCTATGCGGGCGCCGTGATCGGCCAGGATGGTCAGCGCCCTGTCGGAGGGGAAGCGGACCCCCACCTCTTCCATGATGCGGAGGGTGGCTTCCTGGAGCCGATCCAACTGGTCATCGGTCAGGAAGCGCAGGGCATAGGATGAACGGATCGGTTCGATGGCAGGTGTGTTTTCGGGCATTTGGCTTTCTCCTTTTGTTGGGGATTCCCCCCACCCCACCCTGTCCCCCTTCGGGTGGCACCGTACAGCGGTCTCCCCCCTGGGGAGAGGGCTAGACCTCTCCCACTTTTTTGAGCACTTTGTGCGGGTCAAAGGCGTCGCGCAGGCCGTCGCCGATATAGTTGGCCGAGATGATGGTCAGAAAGATCATCAGGCCGGGAAAGATGGCCAGCCAAGGGTACTTGGTCAGGTACTCTTGGGCGTTGCTCAGCAGGTTGCCCCAGCTCGGCGTGGGGGGCTGGATGCCAAAGCCCAGGAAGCTCAGCCCTGACTCTTCGATGATGGCATAGCCCAGCCCCAAAGTGGCTTCGACGATGATGGGGCCGATGGCGTTGGGCAGGATGTGGGTGACGATGAGCCGGCGGTTCGAGGCCCCCACGCAGCGGGCGGCGGTGACGAAATCCATCTCGCGGATGGTGAGAAAGGCGGCGCGGACCAGCCGGGCGAAGGTCATCCACGACAGCGCGCCTATCACCAGGCCGATGGTGAGGACGTTGTTCCGCTCGAACAGCGGGGCGTCGACCTCGCGCAGGATGGCGCTGAGCAGGATCAGGACAAGGAACGCCGGCAGGGAGAGAAAGATGTCGGTCAGGCGCATCAGGATGGTGTCCACCCGCCCACCGTAAAAGCCGGCCACCGCGCCTATGGGCACACCGATGGCCAGCGAGATGGCGACGACAAGAAGGCCGACCAGCAGGGAAATGCGCCCGCCATAGAGCACCCGGGTCAGCAGATCGCGGCCGAGGGCATCGGCGCCCATGGGGTGCTGCCAGGAAGGCGGCTGGAAGCGGGCCGAGAGGTCGGAGATTTCCGGATCGTAGGGCGATAGGGAGGCCAGGAGAACGGCCAGGGTGAGCAGGCCCAGGACGATGGCTCCGACGATGGCCCCGGGGTGGCGGCGGAAGCGGCGCCAGACGCTCATGCTCCCGCTGCGGGCGCTAACCCGAGAGGTTTCCGAGGCGATGTTTGCCGGGGCGGTAGATTGAGACATGGTGAGAGCCCTAATCGTAGCGGATCCGGGGATCGACGACGGCGTAGAGGACGTCGGCCAGGAGGTTGGACAGGATGATGGCCGCGGCGCCGATGATCAGGACGGCCAGCAGGACGGGATAGTCGCGCTGGAGGGCCGACTGGTAGTAGAGGCGGCCCATGCCGGGCCAGGAGAAGATCATCTCGACAAAGACGGTGCCGCCGATGAGGTAGGGCAGGTCCAGGGCAAGGAGGGTCACCAGGGGGATGACCGCGTTGCGCAGGGCGTGGCGATAGACGACGGTGCGCTCGGACAGTCCTTTGGCCCGCGCCGTGCGCAAATAGTCCTGGTGGATCACGTCGAGCATGCTGGAGCGCAGGAAACGGGAGTACCAGGCGATCCAGCCCAACGCCCCGGTGGCCACCGGCAGGATGAGGTATTTGATCCGGTCTAACAATGAGAAATCGGCGCCGAGGGTGTACATGCCTCCCGCCGGGAGGAGAGGCCCGCCGGTGAACGGGTTTCTGAGCCAGGCATAGAAGATCAGGATCAGGATCAGGCCGAGCCAGAACTCGGGGATGGCCTGGCCGGCGAAGGAAAAGGTGGTCACGGCGATGTCGTACAGGGAGTACTGGCGCAGGGCAGAGATGATGCCGATCGGGACGGCGATGAGGATCGCCACGAGCATGGTGACGCCCATCAACAGGATGGTATTTGGCAGCCGGAGGCCGATCTCTTTCAACACGGGCTCGCGGGTGCGAAAGGAAAACCCAAAATCGCCGCGCAGGATGCCCTTGCGGGTACCGTAGCCGTCGGCAAGCCCATCGCCGTCGGCATCGACCTTCATCCAGTCGTTGCCGGCCAGCCAGATGACGTACTGGACGGGCAGGGGCTTGTCCAGGCCGAACTGGCGCTTGAGGACGGCGGCCCGCTCCGGCCGGACGTGCCTGGACTGGCCGTGCCCGGCCAAGGGACCGCCGGGCGCCAGGTTGACCAGGGCAAACAGCCCAATGCTCAGCAAAAAGAGCAACGCGACGGTTTGCAGCAGGCGCCTGGTCAGGAAGGCGGTCACTTCACGATCCAGTCCTCCGCATTCCAGGTCACCATGTCAAAGGTCGTCGACTGGATGCCCGCCAGCCGGGTGGAGTGGGCTTCGGCGTTGATCACCGAGAACATCAGGATGCTGGGCACCTGTTCGTCGAGGATGGCGGCCATCTGGCAAAAGAGGTCCTTGCGGACCG
The DNA here is from genome assembly GCA_034429215.1 of Anaerolineae bacterium. Taxonomy (GTDB): domain Bacteria; phylum Chloroflexota; class Anaerolineae; order JAAYZQ01; family JAAYZQ01; genus JAFGOG01. The sequence goes on from DAOUGI010000126.1 coordinate 114,179, forward strand.
CTTCGTCGAGGGTGTAGGCCTCGTCCAGCAGGGCGTTGAAATCGTCGTCGATCCAGCGGCCGATGTTCCAGCCATAGTCGGGCTCGGCAGCGTCGTCAGAATAGAGCTCCCAGAGAAAGTCGGTGGGGTCGGTGCCGCTGTAGCCGTCATCCCACAGATCGACGTCGAAATTTCCCAACTGCTCGATGCCGCCTTCCTCGGCTGTGGCCCACAGGACGCTGCCTTCGACCACCGTCAACTGGAATTTCAGGCCGATCTTGCCCAGCATTTCGGCGATGAGCTGCTGCGACAGGGTCATCGGCTCGCCAAACTCGGAGTAGGTGATCAGCTCCATCTCCATCGGATCGCCTTCTGCGGCGTTCAGGCAGCCGTGGCACTCGCGGACGCCATCGCCGTCCCGATCGATCCAGCCCGCCGATTCCAACAGGGCGGCGGCAGCGTCCGGATCGTACTTGGGCCGGGGGATGTCACAGGCGTAGGGCGGGCGGAACAGCTCGGTCCATATCGGGGCGCCATAGCCGTAAAAGATCTCTTGGGAGATGGTGTCCACGTCGATGGCCATGCGGATCGCCCGGCGCACCCGCACGTCCGAAAGGATGGGATGGGGGCTGGCCACGGGGTCGACCGTCCCTTTGGCGGCCAGGTTGAAGAACAGGCGCAGCACCCAGCGAGGGTAGGGACTGATGCTGACCTCGACGTTTGGCGCGTCCTTCAGGTCGTTCACTATCGGCTCGGTGGTCCATATGTCAAGGTCGGCATCGCCTTGAAGCAGCATCGTCTTGCGGACCGTGGCATCGGGCACGATGCGGACGATAACCTGATCGACCACGGGCTTGTCTGCCTTGTAATAGTTGGGGTTGCGGACAAAGATCATGTGGTCGCCGACTATCCACTCTTGGAGGGTAAAGGGGCCGTCGCTCAACGGCTCACGGGCGCAGTCCCAGGCGGTGAAGCCCTGCTCTGCGTCGCAGTAGTGGGCCGGCCAGACGACGAGCTGTTCGGCGCCAAGCTGGGTCAGGTAGCCGGGATAGACGCCGGTGTAGGAGATGACAAAGGTATAGTCGTCGACCTTGGCCACGCCGCCGATATAGTCGATGCCCTGCATCCAGGTGCCGGTCTCGGGATCGGCGATGGCGTTCCAGGTAAAGAGCACGTCGTCGGCGGTCACCGGTTTCCCGTCCTGCCATTGGACGTCCCGGCGCAGCTTCCAGGTGACTGCCATGGTCCAGGCCTCTTCGTCGACGACCACTCCGCCGTTTTCGACGGTCGGCAGCTCGGCAGCCAGCTCGGGGAAGACGTTGCCCTCCGGGTCGATGTCGGTCAGGCCGAGCATGGTCAGCTCCATGACCATGGCGTCGTAACCGGTGTCGGCTACGATGGCGTTGAAGCTGGGTGGATCCTCGGGGATGACGATGACGACGCTTTTTGTGGCCGGTTCTTCAACGGTTGGAGCCGGCAGGGGCTGCGTGGCGGCGGGCGGGGCGGCTTGAGGCGAGGTGGGGGTGGGCTGCGGCTCCAGGGTCGCCTGCCCACAACCGGCCAGGAGCAGCGCAAAAAGGCATACGAGGCTCAACGTGGTAAGGGCTCTGCTGCGGATCATGGTCTCCTCCTTGGAAATCTGCAATATGCAAATATGTCAAGTTGCTATAGAACAGCCCAGCAGCGAAGCTATGATAACAGAAGTTGGGGAAAAAGGCAAGCTGGTGAAACAGACTCTGCCCTCGGGTCGCCATCCGGGACACGCAAAGCGAGCCCCGATCCGTGTTGTGGGTCGAGACTCGCCTTGGCGCCCGATGTGCCCCTGTCAGGCAGGGGGAGTTACCTGACGACCAGGGGCAGCAGGACGTAAAAGACGTGCGTTTCGTAGGCGCCCATGTCTACGATGGGCGCGGCGCCGTTGCCGGTGTCGGCCTGAGAGGCAACGTCGGCAAAGCGGGACAGGCCGGCCAGATCGAAGGGCAGCGGCTCGGCCAGGTCGCCGTCGCCGTCCAGGTCCTCGTCGTCGGCGGGGCCGGCGCTGTTGTCGCCGGCGTCGACCGCCGGGGAGGTGGGGCGGAGGTCGAGGGCGCCGGCGACGAACTGCGGATCGGCGTCGATGACCCCTATGCCGCTGTAGCCGCCCTGGACGTCGCTGTAGGCGACGTCGGCGCTGCTGTCGGGGTCGTTGTCGATCTGATCCGGCCCGTTGTCCCACAAGATGGCGTTGCGGACGACGGGCGAGCTGTAGAAGGCGTTATACAGCGCCCCACCGTGGGCGGCCGAATTGCCGACCAGGGTGACGTTGGTCAAGCGGGGGCCGGCCCAGTGGTTGGCCAGCGCGCCGCCGGAACCGGCCTGGTTGCCGGTCAGGATGACGTTGACCAGGATGGGGTCGCACTTGGCGCTGTAGATGCCGCCGCCCCAATGGTCGGCCCTATTGTCGTCAAAGGTCGCGTTGGTGACGACCGGCCGGCCAAACACGTTGTACATTGCGCCGCCGTCGGCTGCCGAGTTGGCGGTGAAGGAGACGCCGATCAGCACCGGGCTGCTGGAATAGTTGAACAGTCCTCCGCCCGAATCCGCCGTGTTCCCGGCGAAAAGGACGTTGGTGAGGTCGAGGCGCTCGCTATAGTTGTTGTACAGCCCACCACCCAGGCCGGCGATGTTGCCCTCAAAGGTGAGGTTAGCCAGGGTCAGGTGGCCCTGATCGTTGTACAGCCCGCCGCCGCGGTCGTAGGGGGCGGCGCCGTCGGCATTGCCGCCGCGCACGATCAGGCCGTCCAGCGCGAGGCCGGCATCGAGGTCGCTGCTCAGCAGCACGTGGTAAGAGTTGTCACTCGGGTCGCCGGGGGCGCCGAGATCGCCGCTCAGGATAGTGGGGTAGAGGGTCCAGTCTCGCTCATCCCGGGCCGACTCGACGCCGGCAAAGCCGCCGTACAGATCCACGCCGTCCCTGAGCTGAAAGCTGACGGTGCGGTCTGCGCCGCCGGTGGGGGTGTAGGTTCCGGCGGCGATCCAGATCTCGTCGCCGGCGGCGGCGTGGGCCAGCGCGACTTGCAGATCGCAGGCCGCCTGCCAGGTGTCGCCGCACGGCCAACCGGTCGAGCCCTGGGGGGTGACGCGGATCACGACCAGGTCGGCGTGGGCGGGCATGACCGGCAAGAGCCAGGCGACGGCTGCCAGTATCAGTGCCAAACAGAGTGCGAATCTTGCCGGTTTCATCGAGCCCTCCAGTGTCGAGATTGGATCGTTGTGACACTTGTTGTACAGCGATGACCCGGCGAAGGTTCCCTAATCGCCCCCTATGTTGGTTTGTGCTGCTGGAGCAGCCAGTCGTAGAGGGCGGGGTCGTCGTAGGTGCGGGTCCAGGAGTCGTGGGCCAGGTCGGGGTAGAGGGTAAAGCGCACGTTGCCGCCGCACGCCCGGAGCGCATCGACCATGCGCCGTGATTCGTCAGGCAGCACCAGCTCGTCGAGGGCGCCGTGAAAGGCCCACACGGGGATGTCCTTCAGCGCGCCGACCGCCGCCGGGTCGCCGCCGCCGCAAATCGGCACCACCGCGGCAAAGCGGTTGGGGCAGAGCCCGGCCAGCGCCCACGCTCCATAGCCGCCCATGCTCAGGCCGGTGAGGTAGATGCGCCGGGCGTCGACGGCATAGGCCGCCACTACCTCGTCGAGCAGGGCATCGAGGGTGGGCAGCTCGCTGAACCAGCACAGGTCGTAGGGGCACTGGGGCGAAACGGCGATAAAGGGGAAATCGGGCTGCCCTTCGACCTTTTTGGGGATGCCGTGCACCTTGATCTCGTTCAGGTCGGCGCCTGTCTCGCCCCTGCCGTGCAGGAAGAGGATGAGCGGCCATTTCCGGCCGGGGTCCGCGCCGTAAGCCGCGGGCAGGAACAACAGGTAATCGAACCGGCCGCGGCTGCGGCGGGCGCCCAGCAGCCGGAAGCGGCGCGGCGCCTGGCGGCCGGGAACGGCCTCGGCCGCGGGCGACACGGTGGAACGCGAGGTGGTTAGTTTCATAGCGTTGTGATCCCTCCTTTTTAGTCAAACCGCTCAAAGGGCTCAAGTCCCAGCTCGGCGCACAGGCGTCGAGTATCGGCGAGGTGCTGTGCGGTCGATTGGGCATACTCAAAGCACCAGAGCAGTTGATAGATGGGGCGCCGCTGCTCGTACGATGGCTCTGGCGGGCAGGTCGCTTCATAGGACGACCAAAACTCATCGCTCGTCATCCCCGTCCAAAGATCAAGGCGGGCCAGGTCGATCTCGTGATGGCCCGCCCAGGCCTTGTCAAAGTCAAGGATGGTGACCAGGCGCCACTGCCCCTGCTGACAGTCGAAGAGGATGTTGTGCTGGTGAAGATCTTCGTGACACAGGCTTGCCTGGCGAACGCCCGAAAAGAGATCCTTGTGTTCATCCAATACCGAGAGGAAAAGGTCGCGCAAGCGCGCGCTCCGGACGAAAAGCCGGGAGCGCTCGGCCAGCGCGGCCAGGTAGGGCCCACCTCCCCGGACGGCTCCATCGACGTCCAGCTCGCCAAAGGCGGGAAAATGGATGGCGTGCAGTTGAGCCACGGCATCGCCGATCTGTCGATAAGCGCCGGCCAGGTCCTCCCGGCTCATTTGTCGCCGGACGACCGCCCACTCTTGCCCCGGGACGTGCATCTTGATCAAGTAGCGCCAGGGCCAGGCCTGGCAGGACATGCTGACCGCCAGGACCTCGGGCATGGGGATGGTGGTGCGCGCGGCAACCAGGCGGTGGAGCATGGCCGTCCGGTCAAATGGGCTGGCCATCGAAGCCTGCGGCCCGGCAAGCTTGACAACTATTTGGATAGAGGGGCGATCGAGCCGGACAAGCAGGACAAGATAGTCGTGATGCTCATTGCCGATCTGGCAGTCGAGCAACCTGACTTTTGGGCCGAAGGTGTGCTGCAACAGGTGCAGCAGCTGGTCACGCGGGATAGCTGTTTCCATTCAAAGTGTTCCAACGCTCATCGGCATAATCTCATGGATATACATTCTTGAGCAGCTCGGCCAGGATAAAGACGGCGGCCCGCTTGTCGAGCGGCTCGTTGTTATTCCCGCATTTCGGGCTCTGGATACAAGACGGGCATCCGTCCTCGCAGGGGCAGTCGCGGACGGCGTCGTGGGTGGCGCGCCACAGGTCGGGCAGGAGGTCGAACCCTTTTTCGGCGATGCCCACGCCGCCGGGAAAGGCGTCGTAGATAAAGACCTGGGCGGCGCCGGTGTCGGGATGGCGGGGGGTCGACAGGCCGCCGATGTCCCAGCGGTCGCACATGGCGAAGAGGGGCAGCAGGCCGATGGCGGCGTGCTCGACGGCGTGGAGGCCGCCGGCCAGGTCCAGGCCGCGCTGCCTGACCCGGGCGGCGATGCCGGCCGGTATGTCCCACCACACGGCGGCCGTGTCAAAGGTCTGCGGCGGCAGGTCGAGGTCCTCGACACTCAAAGTCTCTTCGCGGAACTGCTGGACGCGGCGGTAGCCGATCACCTGCTGGGTGACGCGCACCCGGCCGAAATGGGCGGCGGCGTCGCCGAGCGGCCGGTGGGCAACGGAGCGGATGATGCCCACGTCGTTGATCTCCCGAGGCTGGGTGTAGTAGCCGACCTGGACCGGCTCCAGGATGGCATGGCCGGCCTCGAGGTCCAGCTCGCGGACCCGGAACGACTCGCCCTGGTGGAGGTAGACGGCGCCGGGATGGGCGCGCAGGCAGGCGGTGGTGGCCTCGATCTCTTCCAGGAGGCGATAGCTCTGGGATGCGTCGAGCAGGGCCAACCGCGAGTCGGCCAGCGCCCGCAGCGACACCTCCTGGGCCGGGTAGGCGCCGGGGCGGGGGTACCAGCGCTCGCCGCGATATTCCAGCTCGCCCCGGTTTTCCAGGTCGATCATGGCCGGGGCAAAGCCGGCGCCAAAGAGCGCTTCGTCGTCGCCGGCGGCCAACCCGGGCGGCAGCGGCGTGGAACCGGTTTCACGCCGAGCCGGCGTGGCAGGGGTGCGGCGGCGGCCGGGGAGGGCCGGGCGGAGGGCGTGGCGGGCCGGCTGGGGCAGGGGCTCGCCGGGAGCGTGGCCGGTGCCAAGGGGGATCTCGTGGGCGGCGCAGGGCAGGTGCTGGGACAGGACGTAGACGTTGGCCGGGTCGATCAGGGCGTGCTCGTGGGGCCGGCCAAACAGGTCGCGGGGGTGGCGCATGAAATACTGGTCGAGCGGGTTGTCGAGGGCGATCAGGACCGACAGGGCATGGCGGGCGCCGCGCCCGGCCCGGCCGGCCTGCTGCCACAGGCTGGCGACGGTGCCGGGGTAGCCGACCAGCAGCGAGGCGTCCAGGTCGCCGATGTCGATGCCCAGCTCGAGGGCCGAGGTGGCGGTCACGCCAAGCAGATTCCCGCCGGGGCGCAGGCCCTGCTCGATGTCGCGCCGCTCTTCGGCGCGGTAGCCGGCGCGGTAGGCCCGCACCCGGTCGGCCAGGGCCGGCGACTCGTCGGCCAGGATGCGCCGGGCGTAAAGGAGGATCAGCTCGGCCACGCGGCGGGCGCGGGTGAAGGCGATGGTGCGGATGCCGGCCTGGACCAGGTGGGCAAAGAGGCGGGCCGCCTCGATGTTGGCGCTGCGGCGGGCGGTCTGGGTGCGGTCGATAAAGGGCGGGTTCCACAGCACGAAATCCTTGGCGCCGTGGGGCGCGCCGTCGGCCTCACCAGAGACGACGACCGCCTCGACGCCGGCCAGCCGGCGCAGGTGGTCGCCGGGGTTGGCGATGGTGGCCGAGCAGGCGATGATCTGGGGCGCCGAGCCGTAGCGGGCGCAGATCCGCCACAGCCGGCGCAGGACGCAGCCGACGTGCGAGCCGAATATGCCGCGGTAGGCGTGGGCCTCGTCGATGATGACAAAGCGCAGGTTGGCAAAAAAGTCGGCCCACAGGGTGTGGTTGGGCAGTATGCCGACGTGGAGCATGTCGGGGTTGGTGAGGAGGATGTTGGCCTCGCGGCGCAGCCGGGCGCGGGCCGCCTGGGGGGTGTCGCCGTCGTAGACGCCAAAGCGGGCGGCGCGCAGCTCGTCGCGGGTCAGCTCGTGCAGGCTGCGGAGCTGGTCCTGGGCGAGGGCTTTGGTGGGAAAGAGGTACAAGGCGCGGGCGCTGCGGTCATTGAGAAGCGCCTCGAGGACGGGGATGTTGTAGGCCAGGGTCTTGCCGCTGGCGGTGCCGGTGGCCAGGATGACGTGCCGGCCGCTGCGGGCGGCGTTGACGGCCAGGGCCTGGTGGCTGTAGAGGCGGTCGGCGCCGGCACGGCGCAGGGCGGCTTCGAGAGCCGGCAGCAGGGGTTGGTCGAGGCGGCCGTAGCGCGCCTTTTGGGCCGGCAGGCGCTCGACGTGGACGGCCTGGCCTTTGTAGCCGGGCAGGTGGGCGATCTGCTTGACGAATGCGGTGGTGTCCATCGCCGGCTATTGTACCATCAAAGGCAAAAACGCACAAACGTTCTAACAGTTAGGCGGGAGCTTACTTGCCGCCGCTGAAGGAGAAACGGATCGCGTCCTGGCTACAGCCGTCGACACAGGTGCCGCACAGGATGCACTCGGAATCTTCCATGTCGGCGCGTTGGACCATGTGGTGGACGTCGAGGCTCATCGGGCATTCGCGGGAACAGGTCAGGCAGTCGGTGCACTTGTTCGGGTCGGCCACCAGGCGCAGCGCCGGCCAGCGGGCCAGGTTGCGGAGCTTGCGGCCGAGGATCATGAACGGCGCCATCCAGCAGATGGTGTGGCAGCCCGCTCTGCGGCCAAAGATCACCGCCAGGACAAAAAAGAGCCCGACGATGATGTAGTAGATCATGTACCAGGGCGGAGCGCCGGGATCGGCCGGGATGGCCAGGGTAGCGCCGCCCTCGAGCTGGTAGAACGGATCGACGGTGTGGTAGCCGCCGGCGGCGATGGCCAGGGCGGCGATGCCGCCGATCCAGGGGATCCAGATGGCCCACTTGTACCAGTCGGCCCTGCCGCGCGGGCCCGGCTTGTTGTTGATCGGGGCGGCGAGCTCTTGCAGGGCGCCGGCCGGGCAGGCCCAGCCGCACCACAGCCGCCCGACGAACAGGGAGGCGACGAACATCAGGCAAAAGACGATGAAACTGCCGTTGACGATGCCCTCCCAGGCAGCGTTCATGATGAGGGCGGGGGAAAAATAGTAGAGGGTCACCGGGAAAAGCAGGAGGGACAGGAACAGCAGCCCTTTCCGGATCCTCTGGCGCGTTGGCAACTGTTTGACCTTCATGGTGTAAGCCTCCTTGAAAACACGGTTTATTATACCACAACTGCCTATACGCGGAAAGAGGGCTATTGTGTCATAGCCCGGTGAGTTTTCGCTGTAGGTTGATTTGACAGGGCAGCGTTTTGCTGTTATTATTCTATAGAGATATATGCCATATAATTAAAAGTAATATTCAAGGAGGAGTATTATGGCCGACAAGCTGACCCGTTTCTTTGCCTCACGATGGGGTATTATTGCAGTCGGAGCCGTCATCGGCATCCTGGCGCCGCTGCTGCAAAAGCTGGGCAACCCGCCCAACATGGGCATCTGCGTGGCCTGCTTTGAGCGGGACATCGCCGGGGCGCTGGGGCTGCACCGCGCCGGCGCGGTGCAGTATATCAGGCCGGAGATCATCGGGCTGGTGCTGGGAGCGATGATCGCCGCGTACCTGTTCGGCGAGTTCAGGGCCCGCGCAGGCTCGGCGCCGATCGTGCGGTTTGTGCTGGGGATGTTTGCCATGATCGGGGCGCTGGCCTTCCTGGGCTGCCCGTGGCGGGCGCTGCTGCGGCTGGCCGGCGGCGATCTGAATGCGATCCTGGGCCTGGCCGGGCTGATAGTGGGCATCGGCATCGGGGTGTGGTTCCTCAGGTCGGGCTATAGCCTGGGCCGGGCGACCAAGACCTACACTGCCGTCGGCTGGATTATGCCGCTGATCATGGTCGGGCTGCTGCTGCTCCTGATCTTCAAACCCAAGTTCGGCGCGGAAGGCCCGATCTTTTTCAGTGAGACGGGGCCGGGCTCGCTGCACGCGGCGCTGCTCGTGTCACTGGCGGTCGGGCTGGTGATCGGCTTTCTGGCGCAGCGAACCCGCTTTTGCACGATGGGCGCGGTCCGCGACGTGATCCTGATGCGCGACTGGCACCTGTTGAGCGGGGTGGCGGCTCTGCTGGCCGTGGCGTTTGTCATGAACCTGATCCTGGGGCAGGTCAAGTTCGGGTTCGCCGGGCAGCCGGTGGCCCACAGCAGCTACCTGTGGAATTTCCTGGGGATGGCGCTGGCCGGATTGGCCTTTGCGCTGGCGGGCGGCTGCCCCGGCCGGCAGTTGTTCCTGTCGGGCGAGGGGGACGGCGACGCCGCGGTGTTTGTGCTGGGGATGATCGTCGGCGCGGGGTTTGCCCACAACTTGACGCTGGCAGGCAGCGCAGACAAGGTCGTCGAGGGTGTGGTGACGACCGGGGGTCTGACCACGGCCGGGATGGTCGTTGTAGTACTGGGGCTGGTGGCCTGCCTGCTCATCGGCCTGACGATGCGGGAGAAACAAAAGGTAGGGTAATGCCATGACAACAACAGTCGATGCTCGCGGCCTGTCGTGCCCACAGCCGGTCATTCTGGCCAGGAATGCCGTTCAGGGTGCCAAGTTCCCGATCGAAGTACTGGTGGACAGCGTGACCTCGCGTGAGAATGTGCGCCGCATGGCCGAGCGCGCGGGTCTCAAGGTCAAGATTGAACCGGCAGGAGACGAGTTCAGGCTGACGATCACCCCGTAACAGGGGCAGCTTTGCGCCGCTGTTCCGCCAGTTAACCGCATATTGGCCCAATGCCCGGCTCCGGGGTCCAGGGAGGCGGGCATTGGTCTGTTCCCCTTCCGCCTGCCGTGCCGCTCCACTTGACAACTGCCACTCCTGATATACAATAGATCTGTCTTTCAGGCCACAGGTACAAGCCCGGCAGAGCAGCCCTTGCCTGCCCGGCCCCCTGGCGCGCCGCCGGACTCGGAACGAGCCACGCGGCCCTCGCGTGGTTTGAAATATCCTCAGGAGGTAGTGGATGAGCGAAAAAGCGATCTCGTGTGTCCAATCCGCCAAGGGACCGCTGGTGTCCCCTAAGCTCCCTACCACAGGGGCAAGCCAACCAATAGAAAAGGAGGTCAAGATGGCACTCGCGCGTGTCGGAAAGGAAGCGCCCGATTTCGAGGCTTCGGCCTACGTCGACGGCGGCTTTAAGAATGTCAAGCTCTCGGATTACAAGGGCCAATGGGTGGTGCTGTGCTTCTACCCAGGAGATTTCACCTTTGTTTGACCGACGGAATTGGCGGCCGTGGCCGTCAAGGTTCCGGAGCTGCAAAAGCTGGGTGTACAGGTACTGTCGATGAGCGTCGACAGCCGCTTCAGCCACAAAATCTGGCACGAAGAGGAGCTGTCAAAGATGGTGCCGGGAGGCATCCCCTATCCGATGCTTTCAGACGCCGGCGGCAAGATCGGCGAGATGTACGGCGTGTACGACGAGGCCGGCGGGGTAGACATTCGCGGGCGGTTCATCATCGATCCGGACGGGATCATCCAGGCGATGGAGGTGCTCACCCCGGCGGTGGGGCGCAACGTGAGCGAGCTGTTCCGCCAGGTGCAGGCCTTTATCCACGTGCGGGCGGCCAAGGGGGCGGAGGTGATGCCCTCGGGCTGGCAGCCGGGCCGGGACACGCTCAAAGTCGGCCCACACCTGGTGGGCAAGGTGTGGAAGGTCTGGAAGACCGACCAGGCGTTCTAGCTCACAAATTCGAGGCCCTGAGGGGTTCCACCCCCTCGGGGCCTTTTTCTTTGGATCAGGTGTCCTGGCGCTCGAACACAGCGGCCCCGGGCCGCTCCTCATGGCAGTGGCCGCAGCCGACGTGGGGAGCGGCCACCTCGACCAGATGCTTGCTGCACACGGCCGCAACCATGACCCGGTGGGACAAGCCCAGCAGGCGGCGCTCGACGCGGGCCTCGAGAACGAGGTTGGGGCAGGCATTGGCCCGCAGGATGCCGGGGATGGGGCAGATTTTGCACAGGGCCGGCCGCCACGGATCCGACTCGCGGTTCTGGGCGATAAGGCGGCACTCCTGGCGGTCGCGCCCCCGGTAATAATCGGCATAGTAGTAGCGGCACTCGGCGCCGGCAGGGGTGATCATCCGGTCGGCCCCCCTTTCCCTAGCGGTGGATGACGACGAGGGTGCCCTTGGGCGCCCACTCGAACAGCCACTTGGCCTCGGCGGTTTTCATGTTGATGCAGCCGTGGCTCATGGGGTGGCCAAAGTTGCTGTGCCAGTAAGTGCCATGGATGCCATAGCCGCCGTAAAAGTACATGACGTAGGGCACGTTGGGCAGGTAATAGTCGGGCCCTCGCATCGGAGCAGAGCGGTATTTGACATAGATCTTGAACCGGCCGGTGACGGTGGGATGGTAGCGGGTGCCGGTCGAGACCAGGACATCGAGCACGGTCGTCTGGCCCTCGTGGGCGTACAGGCGCTGGTCGGACAGGTCGACTTCGATCCACTTTTCGGCCAGGCTCTGGTCAGCCGGGACCGGGGTGGGGGTGATGGTTGGGGTCGGGGTGGCGGTTGGGGTCGGCGTCGGGGTGGGGGTAAAGGTAGGGGTAGGCGTTGGGGTGAAGGTAGGGGTGGCGGTGGGGGTAGGCGTCGGCGTGGGGGTATGGGTGGCGGTCGGCGTGGGGCTGGGCAAAAGCGCGGCGATTACGGCGCGCGGCGCGTCGCTCCACACAGCCAGGGCGACGATCGGGATCAGGATCAACAGGCCGACAAGCAGCCAGCGCGGCCACGTCGCGCGGCCGGCGCCGGGCTCGGCCAACGGCGCCAGGGGACTGGGCACGGATGAGCGGGTGGCGGATATCGGCGGCGGAAAGGGGCCGGGGTAGGGCGGCAAGTTGCCGGCGGCGCGGCGCATGTCGCGCAGCGCCTCGCGCGCCCGCCGGTTCTTGGGGTCGAGGGTCAGGACGTAAGCCAGGTGGGCCATCGCCTCTTGGGGGGCGTCGACGACAAAGGCGCGCTCCAGCCACGCCGCCTGGTGGTGCGGATCGAGCTCAAGCGCGGCGGTGAAATAGTTCCAGGCGCGGGCGCGCTGTCCGGCGCGGGCGGCCTGCCCGCCCCGGTGCATGAGCGCCTCGACCTGTTGGCTTGTCGCGGAACGATCGGACGTCAAACTCTGGTTCCCCTCAAGATAGACTGCCCCCCACCCTACCCCACAGCAGAGAGGGAGAGGGCAGGTTGCCATAAGCATCTTAACACAGAAACAGTTTATTGGCAACCGGCCTGGAGGGCAGAGATCTAGGCGCCGATCTCGCAATTTGATATAAACCGGAATTCGTGCGATAATGTCCGCTCAGAGACAAACCGGCGGGGCACAACAGGAGGATCGAGATGACGGCAAAGAGATCGTTCAGTCTGAGAATGGCGGTGCTGCTTGCCGTGTTGATCGTGGCGCTGATCACACCGCTGGCGGCGCACGCCCAGCAGAGCGTGTATGTCGTACGGCGAGGCGACACCCTGTCGGGGATCGCCGCCCGCTATGGGACGAGCATGCAGGCGATTATGAATGCCAACGGCCTGCGCAACGCCAACTTTATCTGGGTTGGCCAGCGGCTGACCATCCCCGGCAGTGGGTCGAGTGGTGGCTCTGGCGGGGGAACGACGTCGGGCGGCGTCCACGTGGTGCGGCGCGGAGAGATCCTGGCAACGATCGCAGCCCGCTATGGCACGACCGTCCAGGCGATCGTGAACGCCAATAGGCTGCGCAACGCCAACTTGATCTACGTCGGCCAGCGATTGACCATCCCCGGCAAGAGCGGAGGCAGCAGCGGCGGATCGAGCGGAGGGAGCGCTTCGGGGGGCAAGTGGATCGAGATAGACCTGAGCAGCCAGCGGACCTACGCGCACCAGGGCAACAGCGTGGCGCGGACGATGGTCGTGTCGACCGGCATCGCCCGCTACCCGACGCCGACGGGGAGCTTCCGCATCTATTCCAAGTATCCCAGCGTTACCATGTCGGGGCCGGGCTATTATCTGACGGGCGTGCCGCACACGATGTTCTTTTACCGGGGCTATGCGCTGCACGGCACCTATTGGCACCGCAACTTTGGCCACCCGATGAGCCATGGCTGCATCAACCTGACCAAGGCCGACGCGGCGTGGCTGTACTCCTGGGCGCCGGTGGGAACGCTGGTCCAGATCCACTGGTAGGGATCTATCGCCCCGAGAAGCGCGATCCTTTGCCTCGCAGCCGCGAGTCCCCTGACGGGCCGCCAGGCCGCCAGAAACATGCGGCACAGGCAACATGCGGCACAGGCAACATGCGGCGCAAGGGATCTTCCGGCCCGGCACGTCGGAATGACGGGCTCTGACTTGCCCGCCGCCGGTCTTTGTCATGTCGTCCGTTTTGTGCTACACTGCCCAGATGCTATGCGTAGAGGGGCAGGCATGAAACGGAGTGCGATGATATGGGCGGTGGTGTTAGCCCTGGTAACGATCCAGGCGGCTCAGGCTGCGCCGGGGTTAGCCCAGGGGCTGGCGGTCATCACCTCGCCGCGGGACGGGTCCGAGGTCCGCGGCCTGGTGCCGATCGAGGGCAACGCTACCCATCCCCAGTTCCAAAAATACGAAATCCACTATGGACCCCAGCCAAACCCCGGCGAGCAGTGGACTCCGGTGGGCCAATCGCCGTTCACCGTGCCGGTGGTGCAGGGCCGGCTGGCGTTGTGGGACACGACGGTCATCCCCGACGGCCAATACAGCCTGCGCCTGCGCGTGGTGCGCGTGGACGGCAATTATGACGAGTATTTTGTGCGGGGCATCCAGGTGGTCAATACCCGCCCGGTAGCAACGCCCACCCGAGAGGCCACGCCGACATCCAGCCGGCCGACCGAGATACCGACGGCCACGCCGACGATCGTCATTGCCGTGCCGACGGTGCTGTCGCCCACCCCTCGGCCGACCGAAACGCCGCTGCCGACCAGCGAGCCCACTGCCACGTCCGAACCGATGAACCTTCCGTTTCAAAATGTCAGCGACGCGGCGTGCTGGGGAGCGGTGGGCACGGCGGCCGCTTTTGTCGGCATCGGTTTGCTCTTTGCGGCGAGGAACGGCATAGTGGCCTTTTTCCGGTGGCTTGCCCGCCGTGGGCGAGAGAGCATGGGAATGTATGACGAATGACATCCCCAGCATTGATCGTCGGCCTGGGCAATCCGGGCAGGGAGTATGCCGCCCACCGGCACAACGTCGGCTTTCAGGTCCTAGACGCGCTGGCCCGCAGCCATAAGCTGGCCTTTTCCGGGCGCAAGGGGTTGGCCCGCGTCGCCCAGGGCCAGATCGGCGGCCGGCCGGCGATCCTGGCCAAGCCCCAGACCTTTATGAACCTGAGCGGCAAGTCGGTGGGGCGGCTGAGCCGGAGCCTGGGCGTGCCGCCAGAGCAGATATTGGTGATCTATGACGATCTCGATCTGCCGCTGGGGCGGCTGCGGCTGCGGGCCGAGGGCAGCTCGGGCGGCCACAAGGGGATCCGATCGATCATCGACGTGCTGGGCACGCAGGCCTTTCCTCGCCTGCGGGTCGGCATCGACCGCCCGCCGGGCCGGATGGACCCGGTGGACTATGTCCTGGAGCCGTTCGACCGGGATCAGAAACCGTTCCTGGCCGAGGCGGTAGAACGGGCGGTGACAGCGGTGGAGTTCTGGCTGGCGGAGGGGATCATCGCCGCCATGGACCGGTTCAATGGGTCTGCCGCCAACGAATGAATTCGCCACTACGAAGGTAGTCTGAGTGAACCTCTCTGGGCTTTTGCCCTTAATCCAAGACGTACCGGCCTATAGACGCCTGGTAGACGCCATAGAAAGCGGGATCCCGGCCGAGGATTTGAATCCGGAGCGCGGCCTGGGGGTGATCGCCGCAGCGCGGCCCTACCTGGCGGCGGCGCTGTACCGCCAACTGCGGCGGCCCCTGGTCCTGCTTACCGCCCGCGCCGAGCGGGTGATGCAGTGGGCCGAGCAGCTGCGGGTGTGGACCGATTCCCGATCGATCTATGCTTTCCCCGAGCCTGACGCGCTGCCCTACGAGCGGGTGCCGTGGGCGCGGGAGACGATCTGCGACCGGCTGGCGGCGCTGACGGCGCTGGTGACGTGGAAAGAGACAGACGGGACCGAGCCGCCCGTGGTAGTTGCCTCGGCGCGGGCGGTGATGCACAAGACGCTGCCGCTTCGCGAGTTCCGCATCGGGCTGCGCGAGTACCGCCAGGGACAGGCGATCGACTTGCAGCGCGCCCTGGAGGTGTGGGTAGCGCACGGCTACCGGCCCGAGGTGGTGGTCGAAGAGCCGGGCACTTTTAGCCGGCGGGGCGGCCTGATCGACGTGTTTCCCCCCAACCGGCAAGATCCGGTGCGCCTGGAGCTGTTCGGCGAAGAGATCGACAGCCTGCGCCTCTTTGATCCGATCAGCCAGCGCTCGCGCGAGCGGGTGGAGCGGTTCGTCATGGCGCCGGCCGGCGAGGCGCTGCCGCGCCTGGCGCCGGCCGCAGCGCAGCAGGTCGCCCAGGTCGATCTGAGGCTGTGCCATCCGCCAGCCAAGATGGAGTACCAGCATGACCTGGTGGCTCTCGAGCAGGGCAGCTACTTCCGGGGCATCGAGTTCTACCTGCCCTATTTCTACTCCTATCCCGCCACGCTGCTCGATTATTTGCCCGACGGCGGGCTGTGCCTGGTGGACGACTGGGGGGCGCTGATGGCGACCGTCGTCGATCTGGAGCGGCAGGCCGAGACGCTCAAGGCCGACCTGGTCAAGGCCGGCGAGCTGCCGGCCAGCCTGCCGCCGATCGCGGTGCCCTATTTCACCTGGGACGGCCTGGGCCAGGCGATCGGCAGCCACAACCCGCTGATCCTGGCCGGCCCGTCCCCTGACGGGGATCTCCGTGGGGTGGTCGATCAGCCCGGCGCAAGCTCAATCGCTCAGGTGTTTGCCTACGGCGAGCGGTATGGCGGCCAGCTCAAGCGGGTGCTCGACGGCTGCCAGGAGATGCGCGCCACCGGCCAGCGGGTGGTGCTGATCAGCCGCCAGGCGCAGCGGATCGGCGAGCTGTTGGCCGAGCGGCAGATCACCGCCACGCCGGTCGAGAATGTGGTCGAGCCGGCGCCGCCCCGCAGCCTGACGCTGGTGCAGGGCACGCTGGCCGAGGGGTGGACGCTGTCTGCGTCGAGCGAGCAGCCGCCGGCCGGCGACAGCGACGCAACGATCTTGAACCTGCTGACCGATGCCGAGGTGTTTGGCTGGGCGCGGCCGGCTCCACGGCGCGCCAGCCGGCCGACGCCGGTCACCCCCGAGGCGTTTTTCGCCGACGTGCAGCCGGGAAGCTATGTGGTCCACATCGAGCATGGCATCGGCCTGTTCCAGGGGCTGGTCAAATTGGGCCTGTCGGGCGGCGAGCGGGAATACCTGATGGTCGAGTACGCCGCCGGCGACAAGCTGTACGTGCCGGTCTACCAGGCCGACCGGCTGAGCCGCTACGTCGGCGCCGGGGAGGCGATGCCCCACGTCAATCGGCTGGGCACTGCCGAGTGGGAGCAGGTCAAGGCCAAGGCCAAAAAGGCGGTGGAGGAGATCGCCGACGACCTGCTGGAGCTGTACGCCGCCCGCGAGGTGACCGACGGCCACGCTTTCGGCGGCGATACGCAGTGGCAGGCCGAGCTGGAGGCGTCGTTCCCATACATGGAGACAGACGCCCAGCTCCGCGCCCTGGACGAGGTCAAGGCCGACATGGAGCAGCCGCGGCCGATGGACCGGCTGGTGGTGGGCGACGTGGGCTATGGCAAGACAGAGGTGGCGCTGCGCGCCGCCTTCAAGGCGGTGATGGACGGCAAGCAGGTGGCGATCCTGGTGCCGACGACGGTCCTGGCCCAGCAGCACTACCAGACCTTTACCGAGCGGCTCAAGCCGTTCCCGGTGACGGTGGCGATGCTGTCCCGCTTTTTGTCGGCCAAGGAGCAGGAGCAGGTGGTCGACAGCCTGGCCAAGGGAGGTGTGGACATTGTCATCGGCACCCACCGCCTGTTGTCAGAGGATGTGACGTTCAAGGACCTGGGATTGCTGGTCATCGACGAAGAGCAGCGGTTCGGGGTGGCGAACAAGGAACGGCTCAAGGAGATGCGCCAGGAAGTGGACGTGCTGACGCTGACGGCTACGCCGATCCCGCGCACGCTGCACATGTCGCTGACCGGCGTGCGCGACATGAGCACGATCGACACCCCCCCCGAAGAGCGGCTGCCGGTGCGGACCCACGTCGGTGAATATGACGAGACGCTGATCCGCCAGGCGATCCTGCGCGAGCTGGACCGGGGCGGGCAGGTCTTTTTCGTCCACAACCGAGTTATGTCGATTTACACCATTGCCCAGCAGGTGCGCAAGCTGGTGCCCGAGGCCCGAATCGCGGTGGGGCACGGGCAGATGGCCGAGCGCGAGCTGGAGAAGGTGATGCTCGAGTTTGCCGCGGGCAACGTCGACGTGCTGGTGTGCACCAGCATCATCGAGAGCGGGCTCGACATCCCCAACGCCAACACCTTGATCGTCCACCATGCCGAGCGGTTTGGGCTGGCGCAGCTTTACCAGCTAAAAGGACGGGTGGGGCGTGGGGCGCGGCGGGCGTATGCTTATATGCTGCACTCCAAGTACACCGGCCTAGGTGACACGGCCCGCCAGCGGCTGGGGACAATCGGGGAGGCCACCGAGCTGGGCGCCGGGTTCCGCATCGCCATGCGCGACCTGGAGATCCGGGGAGCGGGCGAGCTGTTGGGCCGGCGGCAGCACGGCCACATCGCCGCGGTGGGCTTTGACCTGTACACCCGGCTGCTGGCGCAGGCGGTGCACGAGGCCAAGATACGGGGCAAGGCCGCGACAGGCCACGTCCCCGGGCAAGCGGAGGAGGAGAAGACGGCGGCCTATCTCCAGCCGCTGGAGCCGTCGGTGCAGATCAACCTGCCGCTCGACGCCCACCTGCCCGAGAGCTATGTGTCCGACGGCGGTCTCCGCCTGCAGCTCTACCGCCGGCTGGCCGGGCTGACGGTCAAAAAGGGGATTGATGAAATGCGGGCCGAGCTGGAGGACAGGTTTGGGCCGCTGCCCGTCGAGGCGGAGAACCTCTTTTACCAATTGAGGCTGAAGGTAGAGGCAATGGCGGCGGGGGCCAAAGCGATCACTATTGAAGAAGGGCAGATCGTGATCCGCGCCGACAGCCTGGAACAGGTGGACCGCGACTGGCTGCAACGGAGGATGGGGGACCGGGCGCGGGTGACACGGCGGGCGGTGTGGCTGCCGTTGGACCAAGACGACGGGAACGGCCGCTGGCGTGTCGCGCTGGTCGCTGTGTTGCAGGCGATCGTGGAAGGGTTGGAAGGAAAAAACTGAGAAACCGCAGTTTTCAAACTCGTTAAAAGGAGAATCGACCGTGGCACATTATCGGCGCATCTGTCTGCTTTTGGCAATCGTTATGCTCCTCGGCGGGGTGGGGACAATTGCTCCCACCCAGGCCCAGCAGCTTGGCGTTCCGGCACAGGCGCCGGCCGAGCCGGCGGTGGTCCGCCTGTATGTCAAGGACCGGACCGAGCTGGATCCGGTGGCCGGGGTGCTGGACATTTGGGAAGTGCACTATGACAAGGGCTATGCCCTGGTCGCCGTCGAACCGGAACAGTACCGGTGGCTGTCGAGCCTGGGCTACCGGCTGGAGATCGACGCGGACAAGACGGCGCTGCTTGGCATCCAGGCCCCGCTCGATTCCCGCTTTCACTACTTTGACAACTATTATCCCAACCCGCTGGGCCTGTATATGGTCGACTTTATGCAGGATACGGCGGCGGCCTATCCCAACCTGGTGGAGCTGATCGACATCGGCGACGCCTGGCAGGCGTCGCACGGCGGCCATCACCGCGACATGTGGGTGGTGCGCATCACCAACGAGGACGCGGCCTATGGCGACATCGCCGACAAGCCGGCTTTCTTCATCATGGCAAGCATCCATGCCCGCGAAGTGTCCACGCCGGAGCTGGCCATCCGCTACATCAAGTACCTGACCTCCGGCTGGGACGGCGAGGGCGGCTACAACGTCGATCCCGACGCCACCTGGCTGGTCAACCACAACGTGGTCTATGTGCTCGTGCTGCAAAACCCCGACGGCCATGTCGCCAACGAGGCCGACACCAGCGCCTATCGGCGCAAGAATATGAACAACAGCCTGTGCCCCACGGGAGAATTCGGCATCGACCTGAACCGCAACCACAACTTTTTCTGGAACTGCTGTGGAGGATCGAGCGGCTACCCGTGCGATGAAACCTATCGGGGCGTCAGCGCCGGCTCAGAGCCAGAGACCCAGGCCTTCCAAACCTACATCGCGTCGGTCATCCCCGACCAGAACGGGCCGAACGACGACGCGACCATTGCCCCGGCCTCACCGCTGACCACCACCGGCACCTTTATTAGCCTGCACAGCTACGCCGATAAGGTGCTGTGGCCGTGGGACCTGCCATCGCCGCCGCCCAACGAGGCAGGGCTGGAAACGATCGGCCGCAAGCTGGCCAGTTATAATGGCTATTCCCCTACCAGCATCGGCTATAGTGTAGACGGCGCCACCGACGACTGGGTATATGGCAAGCTCGGCATCCCCGCCTTTACCTTCGAGGTCGGCAGCGGCGGGGACTGTGGCGACTTTTTCCCCCAGTATGGCTGCATCGACGGCATCGACGGCATGCCGCGCAACTTCTGGGACGAGAACCGGCCGGCCTTTCTCTACCTGCACAAGATCGCCCGCACGCCGTACATGACCGGCTACGGCCCTGACAGTGAGCAAGTGGTAGCTATGCCGGCCGGCGCGGCGCCGGGTCAACCGGTGCAGTTGACGGCCACGGTGGCCGACCACCGCTACGGCAGCGACCCGCTCCAGCCGATCTCTGGCGCCGAGTACTTTATCGACGCCCCCGGCCAGGACGGCGCCGGCACGCCGATGGCCGCGGCCGACGGGGCGTGGGGCAGCACGAGCGAGGGGGTCGTGGCCACGGTCGATACGACCGGCCTGGCCGCCGGCCGGCACTACCTCCTGGTCCACGGCCTCAACGACGACGGCACCTGGGGGCCGTTCACCGCCGTGTTCCTGTACATCCTCGAGCCGGGCGTGTCGCCGGTGCTGGAGGGCTATGTGCGCGAGACGGCCACCAACCTGCCGCTCGATGCCACCGTCACTGCCGGCGCATTCGTGGATACAACCGACCCGGCGACCGGCTACTATAGCATGACGATCATCAGCGGCACCTACGAAGTGAGCGCCATTGCCGCCAGCCACGCCGTATCGACGGTCACCGGCATCGAGGCTCTGAATGGACAGACGGTCCAGCAGAACTTTTATCTGCACCCGATCTGCGATGCCTTTGCCGACGACGTCGAGTCGGGCAACCAGGGCTGGACGGCCCAGGCGCCGTGGGCCATCACCACCGAGGCATCGCACAGCGCGACCCACTCCTGGACCGACAGCCCCGGCGGCAGCTATGCGAACAACCGGAACATCTCCCTCACCTCGCCCGTTTTTGATCTGTCGGACTATACGGGGGTCACGCTCAGCTTCTGGCACATCTATGATACCGAGGCCGGCTGGGATTACTGCTATGTCGAGTATTCGACCGACGGCGGCCAGTCCTGGTCGGGTGCGGCTTCATACAACGGCCCAGGCCACACGGCCTGGACAAAGCAGGAGCTGTCCGTGCCGGAGCTCGACGGCCAGGTCAACGCCCGCATCCGTTTCCGTTTCTACTCGGATGGCTCGCAGGTATACAACGGCTGGCACGTGGACGACGTGGCCATCAGCGGCGGCGGGCCGGCCTGCCAGACGCCCCTGGCGCCGACCGCCGAGTTCAGCAGCAACAGCCCGGTGACGTTGGGCGAGCCGATGGTCTTTACCAACCAGACGGCCGGCACGGCGCCCCTGACCTACTCGTGGGACTTGGGCGATGGTGTGGGGACATCGACGGCCGTCAATCCGACCTATACCTACCTGTCCACCGGCACCTTCACCGTAACGCTGACAGCGACCAACAGCGTGGGGGCTGACAGCGTCAGCCACCCGGTGATGGTCCAGGCGCCGGGCTGCGTCGACATAGTGGGGGTGACGATCGGCGGCGAGACCAGCGGCGCGCCGGGCGTCTATACCTTTACCGCCGGCTTTGAGCCTTCCGACGCCGGCCTGCCCATCACGTTCGAGTGGGACAACGGCGATGGCACGGCGACGAGCGTCCGCACCCTGGGCGAGGGGGTCTATACGCTGGTGGTGACGGCCGCCAACTGCACGAGCGCCGTGGTCACCGACACGCACACGATCGCTATCGAGCGGCCGTGGTTCTACTACTACCTGCCGCTGGTAGTCAAGAATCCGTAATATCCCGATCAGAAGAGGGTGTGCAGGCGAACAACGCCTGCACACCCCTACCCGGCAGGCCATGCCCGGCTTTTGATTTGCGCGCTCCAACTCCGTATGCTATACTCTCGATCGATTCAGTGACAGGCATATGCCAATTGGCGGACGGCGCCGTCCAGATTGCTGATGGGCCCCTAGGGACGCGTTGCCGCGCCCGAGTTCACGGTGGATCGATTTCCTATTTCTGCGTGTGGCGGAGGTTGTGTTGATCTCTGACGGCGATCTGGAAGCACTAGAATCGTTTGAAAGCGATGGTCCTCTCGTTTTGAGTGTCTACCTGCCGCTCGATACCCCCCAGTCTCGGGAAGCGGCGAACGACGAGTTTATGCGCCAGGTTGAGATCCAACTGGCCGGGTGCCAGGCCGAGCCCGACTGCCGGAAGGCGGTCAAAGAAGATATCGAAATCATCAGCCTGTACCTCAGAACGAACGGACATCGCCGCCACGCCGGACTGGCCATCTTTTCCTGCGCCCCCAAGTTCTTCTGGCGCGCCTATCCGCTGCCGGTGGCCCTCCCTTTCCATATCGCGGCCGGGATCAAGTTTGACGTCGAGCCGTTGCTCAGACGCTCCGTGACCGGATCATAGAGATAATCAGCCACACGGCGGCGCCAAAAGCCACCAGGAAGACGATCTGAGCCACCGGGATGCCCACGCCCAGGATCGGCAGCTCCCAGCTATCTTTGCCACCCAGCAGGATCAACGCCGAACCGACGATCAGCGCGGCCACCAACAGGGCAAAAGCAAGCCGGTTGACCATGCTGTTCAGCCGCGATAGCAGCACGTTCAGCCTCCGCACGTCGACGCCCACGGTAAAATCACCCTCTTCCAGTTGATCCCACAGGTCGTCGAGGCGGCGAGGAAAGGCCTGGGCCAGGTCGGCCGCCTGGCGGACGGCGCGCAGCGCCTGCCGGCCCGCAGCCACGGGCGATAACCGCTCGCGGACCAACTGCTCGGCAAAGGGCTTGACCGCGTCGGCCAGCACAAAATCAGGATCGAGGGCGCGGGCGGTGCCCTCCATGGTCAGGATGGTCTTGCCCAATAGGGTCAGGTCGCCGGGCAGATAGACCCGGTTTTCGTAAGCCACCTTAAAGATTTCCGCCAGCATCTCGCCGATGCTGATCTGCTCCAGGGAAGCGCCCCAGTAGTGGATAAGCAGCCGTTGGAAATCGCGCTCCAGGACCTCGAGGGACGGCCGGCCGCGGGCAGCCCCCATCTTGATCACGGTGCGGGCCAGCCCGGCCGCATCTTGATCGAGCAGCTGCAGGAACATGGTGCCCAGCAGCTCTTTTTGCCGGGGCAGCAGGTAACCGGCGTTGCCAAAGTCGACCAGGCCGATCCTCAGGGCGCCGCCATCGGCCATGACCATGATGTTGGCCGGGTGGGGGTCGGCGTGGTAGAAACCCTGGCTAAAGATCTGGGTGAGGTAGATTTCGACGGTCAGCCGGACGGCGGCGGGCAGGTCGATCCCGGCCTGGCGTAGCTGCTCCGGCTCGTTGAGCGTGATGCCGTCGAGGTAATCGAGGGTGATGACCCGCCGGCCGGTCAAATTCCAATAGACGGCGGGGATGGCCGTGCGTGGATCGCGGCCAAAGTTGGAGCGCAGCCGCTCGGCGTTGCGCCCCTCGTTTTTATAGTCCAGCTCCTCACGCAGCGCGCGGGCCAGCTCTTCGACAACGGCGACCAGGTTATAGTTGCGCACCACCTCTGAACGGCGGGCCAGGAAGCGAGCCTGGCTCACCAGCAGCCGCAGATCGGCTTCGACCGCGGCCTCGACGCCCGGCCGGCGCACCTTGACGACGACGGGCTGGCCGTCGGGCAGGGTGGCACAGTGGACCTGGCCGATGGAAGCCGAGGCGATCGGCTCGTCGTCAAAGGTGGCAAACAGGTCGGCCACCGGCAACCCCAGCTCCTCTTCGATAACGGCCCGGATCTGCGCGGCGGCTACCGGCGGGGCAGCGTCCAAGAGCTTGGAGAGCTCGGCGATATAGTCGGGCGGCAGCAGGTCGCCGCGGCCGCTGAGGAGCTGGCCCAGCTTGATGTAGGTGGGGCCCAGATCCTCCAGGGTGCGGCGCAGCCGCTCGGGGATGGTCAGCCGGGCGACCGTCGCATCGGCTCGCCCGGCCTGTCGCCGCCAGAGGCGGGGCAGCCAGCGGTCGAGACCCAACTGCTCGACCAGGAAGCCGAGCCCGTTGCGGACCAGAACCTGGGCGATGCCGCGCACCCGGGCGATCTCGGCCACGCGCTGGCGCCAGGGAAACGGAAAAGCCATACTATACCCTCCCGCCAGCTATTATACCCCATATAGCAAGGTGGGGCAAGACGGCATCTTGCCCCACCCAGGCCAGAAAGGCCAAGCCCTCACAAATCCAAATGCGCTTGCCCTAAAGGCAGGCACCTTTCTCTTGACACGGCTGCGGGTTCGTGATATGCTGGACACTAGAGGAGGGAGAATGGACAACAACCGCAGGCCGATGCTCGCCTTGCTCACCATCGCCGGGCTGGCCCTGGTCCTGGCGTTGCCCCCCCTGGCACGTGCTGATGGAGGGCCTATCCTCAGCGATCCCGAGCTGTGGGCCAAGATCGACGAAGGGCAGCAGATCGCTGTCGTTCGCTTGCAGCAAGATGGCACCGCCCAGGTGGACCTCTTTATTTCGATGGCCGATCGCACTGGGCAATCCCACCAGGTGACCTTCTTTGTGCCCCTGGGAGTCGAGGCCAACGACTTTTACGTGGTGGAAGAGATGTCGCTCGCCTTTGACAACGCGCTGACAGCGCACGTCGAGGAGCAGCTCCGCGCAGCAGTGCGCGTCAGGGCCGCTTACAAGAATGGCCTGCGGGTTCCCCTGGTGACGGGAGCCCTGGCCGCCAATGGAATATGGAGCTGGCTGATCGTCATACCGTTTATGCTGAGCAGTTGCGGCGGGGAAGAGGTGGCGCCCGTCGCCACCTTCGAGACGCCCAGCTCGCAGGTTGCCATCTATGACATGAATGCGGAGACAGACCTTCAGGCGCTTATCGAAACCACCGGGTTGGACCCGAAGGTCCAAGAAACGCTGGCCGCCTTGCAAGGCCAGCGGATCGCCGTCGTCAAGCTACAGACCCAGCCGGTACAAGAGGAGGAGGCGGCGACGCACAGCCCAGTGCCGACCGGCCAACCGGGCATCCACCTGCGCTGGCGCTCTACCCTGGTCGCACACTCGACCGAAAGCACCTATACCTATCCGTTAGGCACCGGCAAAGCCTGGGCCAGTCCCATCGAGCTGACGCGTGTCTATGTCGTCTCTCCGCCCGAGATCGATTTCCGCGTGGACTATCCGCGGCTCGGCATCAACCTCTCCGGCCTGGAGCGAGCTACTATATTCCGTGAATACTCCTGGAGAATACGCAATGCCGAGGGTCCAGCCTTTGCCGTGGACGAAGCCTATGGCGATTTCGGCCACATCTGGCGGGCGACCTACGTCAAGAGCAACTCGGGGCAGGACCTGGTTGTAACGCGCCTGTCGGGTGTAAGCTGGGATACGCAGCGGGCCATCCGCGACGCCAAGCTCCGCGACATAGCCAACGCCCTGACGTGGCCCATCAGCCTGCTGGCCGGCATCGGCACCTGGCTGATCGCCTGGTGGGTCGTTATCCCGCGCCGGCTGGGCGTGCCTTATCGTTGGCGTGAGTGGAAACTGTACGGCGATGCACTCAAATGGGCAGTCCGCTGCTCATTCTTGGACCTGATCGCGCTGGTGCCTTGCTTCATAGTGGCCTTCCTGGCCTTGTTGGGAGCGTTTCACCTCACCTGGCTGATCTTTGTCGGCTTTTGCCTGCCGCTGCTGTTTGCCGTCCTGGGGCTGGCCAACGCTTACCTCTACGCGCGCCTGGAAGCAAAGAAATGGAACGTCACGCGCGGGCGGGCGTTTGAGGCGTACATGCTGGTTGTGTTGATGGCAAACGTCTTGTACCTGGCGTTCGCGGCCGGCTACGGCGCCCTCGTCGGCGCGATCTGAGACGGATTGACGCCCTCTGCCACAGACCTGACGGGTTTCAGAAAACCCGTCAGGTCTTTTTCATTCTACTCGTAACGCAGAGCGGTTACGATCTGGAGGCGCGCCGCCTGGCGGGCGGGGATGACGGCGGCCACGACCCCCAGCACCAGGCCGACGGCGACCACCGCCAGCAGACCGGCGTAGGGAAAGTGGTAGGTTGTCGGCAGCATGGCGGCATTGATCACTCCGATGAGAGCATAGCCCAGCCACAGCCCGGCCAGGATGCCAAAGGCCGTGCCCAGCGCGGCCAGCAGCAGGCTCTCGGCGCCGATCATGCGGCTCACCTGGCGCCGGGTGGAGCCCACCGCGCGCAGCATGCCGATCTCGCGCCGCCGCTCGAGCACGCCGATGGCCAGGGTGTTGACCAGCGCGATCAGGGCCGGCGCGCCCATGACGACGGCCAAGATCACGTATAACGCCGACGCCTTGTCCAGCAGGCTCTCCATCTGCGCCTTGAACGCCGAGGCGTCGGTCAGGCTAAAGGCCGGGTAGCCGGCCAGCAGCCCTTGAATCGCCGCCCGCACGGCGTTCGAGTCGGCGCCGGGCGCCGCGTTGGCCATCAGCAGCAGGTCGCTGCTGATGCCGAAATCGCGCGCCAGGTCGGCCTGCGATATAAAGGCGCTGGACAGCTTCATGTTCAAAAAGTCGAGCCCAATGGCGACCACCCGGTACTCGCGCGTCCCGCCGGGGGTTTCTAACCGGAGCAGGTCGCCGAGGCCGACGCCGGCCTGGAGCGCTCCGATGCGGTTGATGATGGCGGCGCCGCCCGCCGCCAGCGCGGCATAGGCCTCGTCGGGGTTGCCCTCGACAAACTCGAAACCGGCCACCTGCGGATAGGTCATCGGATCGATACCCACTACCTGGAGGATCGAGGACCCGCCGCCTTTTAGCATAGCCAGCTTGCTCTGGACCGCCGGCGGGCTGCCCTGGCTCGCGTCCGAATCGCCAGAGGTCACGGCCTGGCCCATGCGCACCGTCGTCGCCCCGGCGACGCCCGGCAGCGCCCGTATCTCGCCGGCCAGCGTTGGCGCCGCGCCGACGTTGCCGCCGCCCAGCATCAGCGACGGCGGCATTACCAGGAAATCGGCCCCCAGGCTAGAGTCGACCAGCCCGACGGCCTGGTTCAGCACGCTGGAGAAAACTCCAACTGCGGCCAGGATGATGGCCAGGCTGATCATCATCGTCGAGGCGGTGACCGCGGCCCGTCCCGGCTGCCGCACCAGGTTGCTGTGGGCGATCGACCCCTCGCGGGCAAAGACCAGCTCCAACAGCCGGCCGAAAAGGTCCGATAGCGGCCTGACCAGGACCGGCGCAACCAGCACCAGGCCGATCAACACCAACAGGGCGCTCAGCATCCCCAGCGCGAACGACCCGGAAGCCAGGCCGGCTGCAGCCAGCGCGATCAGCGCCACACCGGCGATAGCCTGCCGTCGTAGCGCCTTTCTTGCGCCGCTTTCCACAGCAGCGGCCGGGCGCAGCGCCTCGAGCGGCGTCACCCTGGTCGCCGACAACGCCGGCATCACCCCACCGATGAGGGTGATCCCCAGTCCCAGCGCCAGCGACTGCGCCACCAGGCCGGCGGACAGCCCCGGCATGCCGATCCTGGTTCGCATCAGCTCCTCCAACACCGAGCCGGCGGCCGATGTCGCCCCGGCGGCGATGGCATAGCCCAACACCATGCCCAGCACCGAGCCGATGAACCCCTGGATCACCCCCTCGACGAGGATCAGCCCGACCACTGTTCGCCGGGTGGCCCCCAACACCCGCAGCATGCCCAGGTCGCGCCGCCGCTCGGCCACTACGGTGCGGAAGGTGTTAAAGATGATGAACCCGCCCATGGCCAGCCCCAGCAGCCCGATCACACCGACGATCTGCTGGACAGTGTCTATCCATTGGGTCACAATGCCGCTTGCCTCCAGCGGCGCCAGCCGGTATCCTGTGCCGAGCGCCGCCAGCACCGCCTTTTCCACCTGCTCCCGGCCGGCGCCGGATGCCACGACCATCTCGATAGTATTGATCAGGTCGGGCTGGTTCACCAGCCGCTGCGCCGCCGCCAGCGGCACATAGACGTCGATCTGCCCCGGCAGGGCCGTGGTGATGCCGACCACCTCAAACTGGGCGCTGCCCTCGGCCGCCGGCAGGGTGAGCGTATCGCCCACGTTCAGCCCCAGCTCCGAGGCCAGCCCGCTGGGCATGACGATCGCCTGATCGTCACCCACCTCCAGGAATCGCCCCGCCGCCAGTGGGTACTCGCGGATCGCCGGCGCCGTCGCCGTATCCACACCGACCACAGTCAGGGCATTGATGCCGGCGCCGACCGGCAGCACCACCTCGCGGCGCAGCGACGGGCTGGCCACGGCGACGCCCGGCGCCGCGCGCACCACCTCCAGCCGGTCGAGCCCAAACACCCCACTGCTGGCATGGGTCACCGTCAGGTCGGCCTTGCCCATCGAAGCCAGCGCGCCGCGCTGGATCGCCTGGGCAAAGGCCGGTATGACGCTGGACAGTCCAAAAAATAGCGCCACCCCAAGCACCACCGCCAGCGTCGTCAGCGTCGTGCGCAGCGGGCGGCCGGTCAGATATCGTAACGCCAAGGTCAATTGCAGCCTCATGATTCGCCTCTCTCAACCACAAAGGACACCAAAATACACCAGGGTTCTCGCGTTCCCGCTGTGAGCCTAGCCCACTTGTTTCTCGTCGGCCAGTTGGGCCTGCTCGACGACGCGGCCGTCTTTCAGGAATATGATCCGGTCGGCGTAGGCGGCGATGCGCGGATCGTGGGTTACCATCAGCACCGTCTGCTGCCAGTCGGTCACTGCCTGGCGCAGCAGCCCGGCGATCTCTTCGCCGGCCCGAGTATCGACGTTGCCGGTCGGCTCGTCGGCCAGGACCAGCGCCGGCTCGGTGACCAGCGCCCGGGCGATGGCCACCCGCTGCTGCTGCCCACCTGAAAGCTGATCGGGCCGGCTGCCCAACCGGTCGCCCAGCCCCAGCCGCTCCAGCCACTTTTCGGCCTGGGCCCGCGCCTCGCCGGGCTTGGTTCCGTCGAGCAGCAACGGCAGCGACGCGTTTTCGGTCGCGGTCAGGATCGGGATCAGGTTAAAGAACTGAAAGATGAAACCGATCTGCCTGCGGCGCAGCACAGTCAGCCGGTCGTCATCGAGCGCCGCCAGATCGTTTCCGTCCAGCACCGCCCGCCCGGCGGTCGGCCGGTCGAGGCCGCCCACCAGGTGCAGCAGGGTCGATTTGCCGCAGCCGCTGGGGCCCATGACCGCCACAAACTCGCCGGCTTTTACCTGCACGCTGACGTGGTCCAGCGCCGTCACCGCTGTGTCGCCATGGCCGTACACCTTGGTCAGATTCTCTGTGACTACGATCGCCATTTTGTCTCCTTTAGGACGCAGATTCACGCAGATATAACGAATGCCGTGGTGTGGCTCTGCCCTTTGTGCGCCCTTCAATCGTCATCGTTTTTTGGGCCGGCCGCGCAGCCTGGGCTCCGGCTGGGGCAGCGGCTGGCGCCGCACCTCCTCCAACCGCGCCTCGACCATCTCCAGCCAGCGCAGGTCGGCCTCCAGGTGCATGGCCGTCTTGTCCAGCAGCAGGATCTGCCCCAGCTCATCCTTGGGGTTGGCCGCCTGCCGCCTGGCCGTCACCCGGTGCAGATCGCGATAGAGCGCCTCACGTTGGGTATGGATTACCTGCCGGCCCGTCTGGCTGCCGGGCGCGCCGTCGGCCAGACTGAGCATCAGCTTGACGTACAGCTCATCGCGCAGGTGCTCGCCCATCACCGGCGTCGCGAACCAGGCATCCAGCTCGGCCCGTCCCGCCGGAGTGATGGTCAGGATCCGCTTTTCCGGGCCGCCCTCCTGCTCGATGCCGACCTCGGCCACAAGGCCGGCGTCCTGAAGACGGGACAGGGTGCTATAGATCTGGGATGGATTGACGTCCCAGTGTTCCTTGCCGCCGGCCAGGGCGACGAACTCGGAATGGAGCTCGTAGCCGTGCCGCGGCCCCTGCGCCAGCAAGCCCAACAACCCATACCGTACCGACAATTAAATTACTCTACCAGTCCTTAGGTTTTTTAAACTATACACCTGGTTACTAGATTTGTCAAATCGGGGAGGTGATGTTGCAGGCCAAGGCCGGCGATGCCTGACAGGCATCGCCGGCCTTGTCGAGGAACAAGATTAGCGAGGCGCCGACGGGCCCCGGCGCCACTGGAACATCAAGAGCATGAACAGCAGCATCGCCGCCGCCGCAATCCCGCCCGCCTTGAGCGAATAGAGTCCGAGCAGCTCGCCCAGCGCCAGGGCGATCGACGG
>DAOUGI010000127.1:0-140597 GCA_034429215.1 Anaerolineae bacterium
ACAACCACATTGGCATTCCAACGGCTGACAGGTTCGACGGCGAGATCGATCTGCCGCACCTCAAGATCACCGTCAGCGATCACGAAAACAACCCCTTTGGCATCCAGTGGATGCGATATTGGGACGACGCGCCCTATCCCGAGGTCGTCAAGAAGGTTGCCCACGTGGCATTCGAGGTCGACGATCTGGACGCCGCGCTGATCGGACAGAAGGTGCTCATCGCGCCGAACAGCCCGAGCCCGGGCGTGACGGTCGCCTTTATCGAGGTGAACGGAGCGCCGGTGGAGCTGTTGCATAAAGATGACTGACCGTCCGTTCCGACCGACCAGTCCAAACAAGGTTACCATAACCTTCGTTGCCTTTGCCCGTACCTGTCCGGTACGGATAGGTATGCCCTTTGTGGTTAGGCAATTTTAAAGGAGCCATCTAGCCAATGCCAAAACTTACCCCCAAAGTCATCCTGGAAGGCACCCGCCTGACGTTCAAGACGGACATAGCCTTTGCGCTTAACGAACACCCGCGGATCGTCGGCCCGCGCAAGTACCGCTACCACTCGCCGCTCATCTCGGCCGAGTGGTGCGCCTTTACCAACTTTCCCTGGGGGCGGGGGCTGATCAACTTTGAGCCGCAGGAAGAGGAGCTGGCCCTGGAAACCTACCGGACCTGGGTGCGGCTGTTCGAGCTGCAGCGCTACTATTCGTGGATCGTCGATCGCTTTCACATTTCTACCCAGATGTACCAGTTGCGCACCTACGGCAAGCGCTACGACTTTGGCTGGCTCGAAGACAGGATACGGCCGTTGGGCTTTCGCCTGGTGTTTTGCACCCGGACGCCAGAGTCTTTTGAAGCGGCCAGGGCAGAACGGCTCAAGGTGTCCGGCAACCCGTCTCAGTATAGCCACCTCCAGGTGTTCGTAGAGGAACAGGAGCTCATCCAAAAGCTGGTCGGCGAATCGACGCTGCCAACCTTCACCGTGGATATCTCTGACAACAACGTTCCGGCCGCCGTCGAGCGGATCGCCGACTGGCTGGAGCAAACGGGCGGCTTGTACATGTAAGCGAGGCCAATGGGCATAGCATGGAGATCACCAAGACGTTTTACGCGCCTGATCGAAAAGCCTGGCGAGATTGGCTGAAGGAGCATTACCAGGACGAAAAAGAGATCTGGCTGGTCTATTACCGCAAGCAGACAGGCGAGCCCCGCATCGCCTACAATGACGCCGTCGAAGAGGCGCTCTGTTTCGGTTGGATCGACAGCACCGTCAAGCATCTGGACGAGGAACGGATTGCCCAGAGGTTCTCTCCTCGGAGACCAGGGAGCGGATACTCACAGACCAACAAGGAAAGGCTGTGGTGGCTGATGGCGCGGGATCGAGTGATGCCGGAGGTTTTGGCGGCCCTGGGCGACATCTGCACGGAAGAGTTTGAGATCCCCGCCGATATTCTGCAAGCCCTGCAAGCAAATGAGCAGGCCTGGCAGAACTTTCAGCGCTTTTCCGGGTCATATCAACGCATCCGGGTGGCATACGTCGATACAGCCAGGGAGCGGCCCACAGAGTTTGAAAAACGGCTAAATCACCTTGTCCGGATGACGGAGCAGAACAAGCAGTTCGGACATGACATCGAAAAGTATTATTAAGCCAAGGCAGGTCATATAACAGGAGGAACCCATGAAACCGGCTCTGTTAGTTATCGACGTTCAGAAAGCGTTCTTTGACATTGACCCGGCGACGACCCAATCGTTGAACAACGCCATCGAGTATATCAACGCGGCTATCGCCATGTTCAGGGAAAAGGGGCTGCCGGTCATCTCTGTGCAGCACATGGAAAAAGAGGATGGGCTGGTGCCGGGCACGGCCGGGTTTGACCTGCCCGAGGCGCTCAAGATCCTCCCCTCGGACCTGCACATCGTCAAGACCTACGGCAATTCGTTCAACAAGACGCCGCTGGAGGGGGAGCTGCGCAAGCTCGGGGTGGACACGGTGATCGTCACCGGCTTTTGCGCCGAGTATTGCGTGCTGTCCACCTGCCGAGGCGCCGAGGACGTCGACCTGATGCCGATCGTCCTGCGGGGCTCGCTGGCCAGCGGCTCGGCGGAAAATATCAGGTTCGTGGAGAGCATCAACGACGTCATCTCCTACCAGGCTTTGAAGAAGGTACTGGGGTGACATTGGAAGCCAAGTCTCGAATATGCAGCTACGTCGAGCTTTCCAATCAGGTAAGGCTCCCCTATGTCGAGCAGGGAGACCCATCGGGCGTTCCCGTGCTGCTGCTGCACGGTTTCGCCGACTCGTGGCGATCGTTCGATCTGGCGCTGCCTCATCTGCCCGCGTCTATCCACGCCATTGCCCTGACGCAAAGGGGCCACGGCGATGCGAGCCGCCCCCGGACGGGCTATCGTTCTCACGAATTGGCGGCAGATCTGGCGGCATTCATGGACGCTCTCCATCTTGAGGCTGCCGTCATCGTCGGGGCTTCCTCGGGTGGCATCGTCGCCCAGCGTTTTGCGATCGATTACCCCGAGCGCACCCTGGGGCTCGTGCTGGCCGGCTCGCCCGTCACCCTGCGAAACAAGCCAAGCGCGAGAGAGCTTTGGGACTCGACCATCTCCAAGCTGACGGATCCAGTCGATCCGGCGTTCGTGCGCAGGTTTGCTGAAGGCTGGCTGTCCCTGCCGGTGCCGCCGGCATTCTTTGAGGCCATGGTTCAGGAGAGCCTGAAGGTCCCGGCGCACGTGTGGAAAGCGGCAATCGCAAGCCTCCTGACAGAGGATCACTCGGCTGAGCTCGACAAGATTAAAGCCCTCACTCTCATCATCTGGGGCGATCAGGACGCCTTCACCAAGAGCGATCAGGAGGTCCTCACGGCAGCAATCGCGGGCTCGCGGTTCGTGGTGTATCCCGGCGCCGGGCACTCGCCGCATTGGGAGGAGCCGGAGCGTTTCGCGTCCGATCTCGCGGCCTTGATCGAGACCGCAGCAATCGTGGCCAGAGCGCTGCCGTCTCGCCAGACGAGGACGCCGGCCGGGTGATCGGCGGCCGGCGGACCAGATTGGAGGCGCGTCGTGACGCTTGACGAGTTCTTTGCCGGGCAGCCAGAGTCGCGGCGGATATTCGACGCCCTGCACGCCGCGGTCGACGCCCTGGGGCCGGCCGAGGTGCGGGTGACCAAGAGCCAGGTCGCCTTTCGGCGGCGGAGGGCGTTCGCCTGGGCGTGGATGCCCGGCGCCTACCTCCACGGCCAGGTGGCTCCGCTGGTGCTGACGGTGTCGCTCCGGCGCCGCGACCCGTCGCGGCGCTGGAAGGAGGTGGTCGAGCCCTACCCGGGCCGCTTTACCCACCACCTGGAGCTGCGCTCCCCCGCCGAGATCGACGGCGAGGTTCGCGCCTGGCTGGAGGAGGCGCGGGTGGGGGCGGGATAAATAGTGCGGCACACCGACTCGCCGTAGTAACGACTTTTTCCTCGCGAAAAGTCAAGTCGCCACTACAAAGAAGACCGGCTGGGCCGTCGTGAACGCGATGGGGGCAGGCGGCGTTAATCCTGTGGATGAATGCGTGCAGGGCAGGATCTACCCCTCACCCCAGCCCTCTCCCCAAGGGGAGAGGGAGTAGGGACAGGGCACAAATCTGGCCGTCTTTGACTTTTCTATCCGTCCGTGATAAGATGGGCACTGTTTAAAACCGCCCGGGGTGATGCCGGGTAATACCTATGGAGGAGCTAAATGCACAAAACACTGCGGTTCGTTGTCTGGCTGGCGTTCGCTGCGCTGCTGGTGGTCGCTCCGGTGGCCATCGCCGCGCCAACGGCGGCCCCATCCCGGTCTGGTCTGGCCCCATTCGATCCCTACATTCTCAAGATGATCGAGCAGGACGGCCAGGCCAATTTTTTTGTCGTGCTCAAGATCCAGGCCGACCTGTCGGCCGCCGAAAAGATGGCTACCAAGGAAGCCAAGGGCCAGTATGTCTTTGACGCGCTGACCGAAGTGGCGGCCAAGACCCAGGGGCCGATCGTCGCGGCTCTGAATGCCGAAAAGGCCACGTTCAAGCCCTTGTGGATCCGCAATATGATCAAGGTAAACAGCGACAAGGCGCTGCTCCTTGAGATGGCCGCCCGGCCCGACGTGGCCGAGATCATCTACGAGTATCCGGCTACCCCCGACGTGGTGGGCAAGGGAACCGTCGACCAATCGGCCAAGGCGCCCGAGGCGCCCGAGTGGGGCATCACCCGCGTCGGCGCCCCCGACGTGTGGGCCCTGGGCATTACCGGTGCCGGCGCGGTGGTCGGCGACCTGGACACCGGCGTGCAGTGGGATCACCCGGCGCTGATCAACGCCTACCGGGGCAACCTGGGCGGCGGCTCTTACAACCACAACTATAACTGGTACGACGGCGGCCACACGACCGTGCCGGTCGATTATGACTCGCACGGCACACACACGATGGGCACGATCGTCGGCCTCGACGGGGCCAACCAGATCGGCATGGCGCCCGGCGCCAAGTGGATCGCCTGCCCCGGCATCGGCAGCCCTTACGTCGGCCCGTTCGAGTGCTTCCAGTTCTTCATGGCGCCCACCGACCTGGCGGGCAACAACCCGGACCCGTCGCTGGCGCCGCACGTTATCAGCAACTCGTGGAGCAGCGCCGGCACCGACTATCACGCTGCCATCCAGACGCTGTATGCGGCCGGCATCTTTTTCTCCAAATCGGCCGGCAACACCGGCTCCCAGTGCGGGACGATCACCAACCCCGGCCAATGGCCGGAGGTGACCGCCGCTGCCGCCTTTGCCAACGGCGATACGATCGCCAGCTTTTCCAGCCGCGGCCCGGTGACCATCGGCTATGACCAGTTCGTCAAGCCTGACATCGCCGCGCCGGGCGTTAGCGTCCGGTCCAGCATCCCCGGCAGCACCTACGGGTCGATGCAGGGCACCAGCATGGCCTGCCCGCACGTCACCGGCGCGGTAGCGCTGCTCATCTCGGCCAACCCCGCGCTGGCCGGCAAGATCGACGTCCTGCAGATGCTGTTGAAGATGAACGCCGAGCCCAAGGTCAGCAACCAGTGCGCGCCGTTCGTCGACGTTCCGAACGACGTGTGGGGCTACGGCATCCTCGACATACACGCCGCCGTCCTGGCCGCGCAGACCGTCGCCGTGGGCGGCATCCAGGGCACGGTAACCGACAGCTCGACGTCGGCGCCGATCGAGGGAGCAGCCCTGACCTTTACGCACGCGGGCAACGGCTGGCCGCTGACCGGCGCCTCGGCTGCCGACGGCAGCTACAGCCGCTCGCTGCCGGCCGCCAGCTACGACGTGACGGCCAACCACTATGGCTACCTGCCCGAGGAAAACCTGGGCGTGGCCGTGTCGGCAGGCGCCACCACCACCCTCAACATCGCCATGGACTCGGCCCCGATCTGGACCGTCTCGGGCCTGGTGGACGAGGAGGGCACCGGCGTCCCGCTGGAGGCCAGCATCCTGTTCGGCAACACCCCGGTAACCGCCAACACGGACCCGGCCACCGGCCTGTACAGCGCCGACGTGGCCCAGGGCACCTGGTGGATGGACGTGCGCAGCGCCGGCCACACCCGCGAGGTGCTCCAGGTGACCGTGGACGGCGACCTGACCGAGAACTTTTCTCTGACGCCGATCCAGAACTATTACATGCGCTCGGGCGCCGAGTGCGGCCCGACCTTTAACTGGATCGACGCTACCGGCGGCACGGTGCGCAACCTGAGCGATGACTCTAATGTCTATGTCACCCTGCCCACGGGCCGGTCGTTCACCTTCTACGGCAACACCTACACCAGCCTGTACGTCGTCTCAAACGGCATCATCGTCTTTGGCACCTCGAACAGCAAGTGGAGCGGCCCGATCCCCGACCCGGCCACGCCTAACAACGGCATCTATGCCTTTAGCACCGACCTGGACCCCCTGAGCGGCGCGCAGGGCAAGATCTACACCCACTATGTGGACGATCGCTACTTTGTGATCGAATGGCACCAAGTGGAGCACTATCCCAGCGGCAATCCGGAAACGTTCGAGATCGTGCTCGACCTGGACACCGGCAAGGTGACGATCCAGTACCTCACGGTCAGCAACGTGGCCGACGCCGTGTCGGGCGTGGAAAACTCGACCGGCACCGAGGCGACGCAGTACGCCTATGCCGACCCGGCGCTGATCGACGACGGCATGGCGGTCGACTTTTACCCGATGTTTAGCACGCCGCCGCCCACCGGCGGGCCGGGCAACCTGCACGGCGTCGTGACCGACGCGGTCAGCGGCGACCCGATCGAGGGCGCGACCGTCACCGCTCTGTCGTTCACCACCGGCGAGTCGTTGGTGTATACCACCGGCGCGGACGGCGTCTACTCGGACACGGTGTGCGCCGACTGGTACGATCTGACCGCCGAAGCCACCGACTATTACTCGAACACGGTCGAGCAAGTAGTGGTGCGCGCCAACGCCGAGACGGTGCAGGACATTGCCCTGCAGCCGCTGCCGTGCGACGACGTGACGCTGCTCGACTTTGACTGGTCGCCGGCCAATCCGTTCATGGGCCTGCCGGTGACCTTTACCGCGACCGCGGCCGGAACCGAGCCGATCGACTTTGCCTGGGACTTTGGCGACGGCGGCACGGGCTCTGGGGTCGAAGTGGCGCACACCTACGCGCTGACCGGCACCTATACCGTCATCCTGACCGCGTCGAACCGATGCAGTGAGGAGAGCGTGCAGTATGACGTCGTGGTTAGCCCGACGCCGGTGCTGCACTACACTTACCTGCCGCTGGTGTTCAAGGGCTATACGCCCTAGGGCAGGATCGTAAAAACGGCAGATGGACGCAGCCGGAGGCAAGCCTTCCGACTGCGTCCATCTCTTTTTATGGAGCGCAACTTGAAAATCCGACCCATTCTGGCAAGCGATGAGCAAGGGATGGTCCGGCTTGTCGGCGAATTTCGCATGTCATTGGCCCAACTACGAGGCCAGGGCCGCAGAGTGGATCTCGCGGCAGCTAGCGAAGAATTGGCCGAGTATGTGGGGAAAGGTTTCCCGATCTATGCAGCGGAGAGTGAGGCGGGAACCCTGGTTGGGTATTTGGTTTGCCGTGTCGATGGGGATGTGGTCTGGGCGGAATCCCTTTATGTAGCGCCGGAATACCGGCGGCAGGGAGTCGGATCGTCTTTGTATGCCGCAGCAGAACGCCTGGCCCAAGAGCTCGGCGGCGATACCCTTTACAATTGGGTTGATCCGAACAACGACAAGATCATCCGTTTCTTGCAAAAGCGCGGGTACACAGTGCTAAACCTGATCGAGCTGCGTCGGGCTCACCCCGAAGAAGAAATGACGCAGAAAATTGGCGTGGGGACGAATGAGTTTGATTGCCGTTAGGCAGTGGAGGAAATATGTCCATGACGAAACGCATCCCTTTCCGAAAGACCTGGATCGCCTGGCTGGGGATCATGATCCTGGCGCTGAGCGCCACGGCGCCGGCCGCGCTGGGCGCTGCGCCGACCAGGGTCGATCCAGACCTGCTGAATCAGTTGCAGGCCAAGCCGGGCCAGGCCTCTTTCCTGGTCCTGCTCAACGTCCAGGCTGACCTGTCGGGCGCCGAGGCGCTGCCCAGCCGAGCAGCGCGCGGCCAGTACGTCTACCAGGCGCTGCGGATGGTCGCCGAGCAGAGCCAGGCCGGTCTCCGGGCCGACCTGGAGGCGTGGGGCGTGCCATACCGCCCGTTCTTTATCGTCAACGCCATCCGGGTGACCGGCGACGAGGCGCTGGCCCTGCGGCTGGCCGCCCGCCCCGACGTGGCCCGTGTGGCGGCCGACCCCGAGTTCGAAGGGCTGGACGATCCGCCGGACGGTCCTGCCGGACCGGCGGCGATCGACGCGGTAGAGTGGAACATCGCCCGGACCAACGCCGACGATGTGTGGGCGCTGGGCTATACCGGCCAGAACATCGTCGTCGGTAGCTGCGACACCGGCGTGCAGTGGGGCCACCCGGCGCTGGTCAACCAGTACCGGCCCTGGATCGCCGGCGCGCCCACCCGCCACGACTATAACTGGTACGACGCCTCCGGCCAGTACGGCGAGCCGACCGACACCAACGGCCACGGCACCCACACCACCGGCACCATGGTCGGCGACGACGGGGCCGGCAACCAGATCGGCATGGCCCCCGGCGCGCAGTGGATCGCCTGCATGGCCAACCCGGGCGGGCTGTGGAAAGCGTCCAACTACCTGGGGTGCTGGGAGTGGTTCCTGGCCCCCACCAAGCTGGACGGCACCGACCCGCGGCCTGATCTGGCGCCGCACGTGATCAACAACTCCTGGTCATGCCCCGGCGGTGAGGGCTGCGACCCAGACACGCTGCGCGGCGCGGCCCAGGCCCTGTACGCGGCGGGCATCGCCATCGCCAAATCGGGCGGCAACAGCGGATCGTCCTGCTCCACCATCACCAACCCCGGCCAGTACCCGGAGCTGCTGGCCACGGCGGCCTTTGCCAGCGGCGATACCATCGCCAGCTTTTCCAGCCGCGGCCCGGTGGTTTATGAGAGTGAGACCCGGATCAAGCCGGATATCGCGGCGCCGGGAGTGGGCATCCGCTCGTCGGTGCCGGGGGGAGGCTACAGCTCGCTACAGGGGACGTCGATGGCTGCGCCGCACACCGCCGGGCTGATCGCCCTGCTCTGGTCGGCCAACCCGGACCTGATCGGTGACCTGGCGACCACCTACCAGATCGTCGAGTCGAGCGCCCAGCCCAAGATAGACCTGCAGTGCGCGCCCAACCTGCCGGGCGGCCGGCCCAACAATGTGTGGGGGTGGGGGATCATCGACGCGCTGGCCGCGGTGCAGGCGGCGAACGACGCCGGCCTGGGCGCCCTGAGCGGCTATGTGTTTGCCAATATTGGCCGGTTGCTCCCTCTGCCGCTCCCGAACGCCGAGCTGGCCATCGTCCAGGCGAACAACAGCCTGGAACGGCAGGCGACCACCGACCAGGACGGCTATTACCAAGCGACACTCCTGGCGGCGACCTATGACGTGACCGCCACCCTGTACGGCTGGCTGCCTGAGGTGATCACCGGAGTCGTCGTGCCCAGCGGTACGGTGACGACGCTCGACCTAATGCTCGACATGGCTCCGGCGTGGACCCTGTCGGGCCAGGTGACCGATCAGAACAGCGGCGCGCCTGTCCCGGCCACGCTCACCCTGTTGGGCACGCCGGTCACAATCGCGTCTGACCCGGCCAGCGGCGAGTACAGCGCCCAGGTGGCACAGGGCAGCTACACGCTGCGGGCCAGCAGCCCGGGCTATGTGTCCCAGGAGCGGGCGATCGACGTGCAGGGCGACACCACCGAAGATTTCGCTTTGGCGCCCGAGGCGACTTATTTGGTGCGCGACAACAGGGGACCGTGCGGCCCGGCGTTTGACTGGATCGAGCTCCAAGCCACCGGCACGCCGCGCAGCCTGGCCGACGACAGCAACATAGGCGTTTCGTTCGGCGGGCCTATGTTCAATTTTTACGGCACCGCCTATCCGGGGGTGTTCGTCGGCTCCAACGGCTATGTCACCTTTGGGACCGGCTCCAGCTATCCGGGCGGCAACACCATCCCCTCTACCTTTCTGCCCAACAACGCCGTCTATGCTTTCTGGGATGACCTGAACCCGGCCGGCATGACCCAGGGGACGGTTTATACCCAGATGGTGGACGATCACCTGTTCGTCGTCGAGTTCTACCAGGTGCAGCACTATCCCAGCGGCAGCCCGGAGACGTTTGAGATCATCCTCGACCTGGACAGCGGCGCCATCCTGCTGCAATACCTGGACGTGACCGACACGCACTGGACCAGCGTGGGAGTCGAGAACAGCACCGGCACGTCGGGCATCGCCTACGGCTTTCATGATCCGGCCGTGCCGGCCGACGGGCTGGCGGTGGCCCTTTATCCGCTGACCGGCGCGCACCCGGTTGAGCAGGGGCCGGGGATACTGGCGGGGACGGTGACGGCGCTGCCCGGCGGACAGGGGATCGGCGGCGCGCAGGTGGCGGCCGAAGGGACGATCGACGGCCAGGTAGCGATCTTGATCGCCGATGCGGCCGGCGCCTACTCGGGCACGCTGTGCGCCGACCGGTATAGCCTGACGGCCAGCGCACCCGGTTACCGGCCGGGCGAGGCAGATCCGGTGATCGTCATGAGCGGCACCGTGACGACACAGGATTTCGTCCTGGAGCGCACGGAGGCCGACCTGTGGCTGACCAAAAGCGGGCCGGCGGCGGCGGCGCCCGGTGGGGTGCTGACCTACACCCTGTCGTTCGGCTCGAACGGGCCGGACGCGGCGCCCAGCAGCCAGGTGAGCGACGTGCTCCCCGCCGAGGTGACCTGGATCCGCGGCGGAACCTACGATCCGGGCACGCACACAGTGAGCCTGTACTGGTTCGACGTCGGGCCGGGCCAGAGCGCGACGCTGGACGTGGTCGTGCAGGTGGCGCCCGACGTCACGGCGACGCAGGTGTGCAACGTCGCCGAGTTCCAGGCGCTGTGGGACAGCGCGCCGCTCGATCCGAACCCGGAGAACAACAGGGGCAACGCGTGCATGCGCACGGGATCCTTGTATTATGTCTATCTGCCGGTCGTCGTGAAGAACGCCCCCTGAACAAGCCCGGAAGGCCGGAAGGCTGCGGGGCAGCCTTCCGGCCTTTCTTTCGCCCGCAGCACGCAATTGACAGCGACCCCAAGCTAGAGTAGAATAACCAACTGAGGGGAACGGGCCGAAATCCGGGGAGCGGCCGTGCCGGCAATATCTGACGAGAGGACAACTAGCCTGTGACGAACCGAAAGTACATCGTGGCCGGGCTGAGCGCCCTGCTGGTGGTGTTCCTGCTGGGCTGTACCATGGGCAGGGGCGGGGTGGGCCAGGTGACGCCGACGCCCACCAAGACGCCGCGCCCGGTCTTAACCGCGACCCATACGCCGACCGTGACGCCGCTGCCGACCGATACTCCCACCTCTGCGCCGACCGACACCCCTGTGCCGCCGACCGAGACACCGCTCCCGCCGAGCGAGACGCCGGTCACGGCGCCGCCCACAGATACCCAGGCGCCGCCGACCGAGACACCGGCGCCGCCCACCAACACCCCACAGCCGGCCGCGACCAAGACGCCGGCCCCGCCGACAAATACACCGGCGCCCAAGGTCGATTTTCGCGTGGTAGAGCAAAAGCTCGTACCCAAGAAGCTGAACGAGGCCGGGCTGCACTCGCTCTTTATCCGGGTGATCGACGCCGCCGGCAATCCTCTCCATGGGATCACGCTGTGGGATCCAACCCACCCCGATCAACTGGCGGTGACCGGCGACAAGCCGGATCCATACAGCGCCGAGTATCAATTGTGGAGCCTCGACGCCTACTATCTGGAGGTCAAAGATTCCAAGAGCGAAAAGACCAAGGCGTTGAGCACAGACCGGCCCAAGATCACGAACCAGGACCTGATCGAAGCGGGCTATTGTGTCGACAACCAGGATTGCGATCAGAATGTGCACAGCATGCACTTTTCCTGGTATGTGACCTTTCAGCGGACACGGTAGCGATGGACGGCGAGCTGATCATCCGCCGGGCGCGGGCCGACGACCGGCCGGCGGTGGAGC
Source organism: Anaerolineae bacterium (assembly GCA_034429215.1). Classification (GTDB taxonomy): domain Bacteria; phylum Chloroflexota; class Anaerolineae; order JAAYZQ01; family JAAYZQ01; genus JAFGOG01. The sequence goes on from DAOUGI010000127.1 coordinate 11,633, forward strand.
GGATCTGCGCCCACACCTGGGATGACGGCGACTATATCCCCGAGGTGTGGGACGAATGGCTGGCCGACCCGCGAGCCGTCATGCAGATCGGCGAGGTGGACGGCCAGGTGGTGGCCTTGAACCGGGTCGTCTTTCAGTCGCCCGATCAGGTCTGGTTTGAAGGGATGCGGGTGGACCCGGAGCGCCGCCGAGAGGGGATCGGCTGGAAGTTCATGGAGCACGACTTGGCCTACGCTCGCGAGCGCGGGGCGAAGGTGGTTCGATTGGCCACCAGCCATTCCAATACGGCCGTCCACACCATGGTCGCCCGGGTGGGCATGGCGCGCATTGGCGCTGCGGCGCTGCTGACCGCCGAGGCGATGCCCGGCGGCCCACTGCCGGCGATCCTGGGACCGGAGCATGCCGGCCGGGTAGAGGCTTTTCTGCAGCGCAGCTCTGTGCTGGCCCATATGCACGGCATGTACGACTGTGGCTGGGCCTGGCAGGCCCTGTCGGCGGAGCGGGTGGCCGAGATGCTGGCCGCCGGGCAGATGGCGGCCGTCCTTACGCCGGAAGGGGAACCGGCTGCGCTGGCGGTGGTAGTGACCAGTTTGGAGGGAGGCGAGATGTGGGCCGGCTATGCCGACGGCCAGCCTGAGGCGGTGACGGCGCTGGCCGCGGCCCTGCGGGCGCAGGCCGCCCGGCTGGGCAGGCCGCGGGTCGAAGCGATGCTGCCCGACCTGCCATGGCTGCGCGAGGCGTTTCGGGCGGCCGGCTATGACCAGGGTAGCTGGAAAGGCGAGCTGTGGATCTTTGAGCGGCGACTGGACGAGGACAGAGCATAGGCCGATGAAACGAAGGTGGATCTGGCTGTTGGGGCTGGTGCTGCTGGTCGGGCTGCTAGGAGGCGCGGCAGTCGCCACGCGGCCGGTGTGGTCGGAGCTGCTGTTTAACGTGACCGGCGAAGATTCGCTGCCCGGCCAGGTGCGAGGCGGGCTGGAATGGCTGGGCAACCTGACCCGGCCCCAGCCCGACACGGCCGACTCCGTGCCGGTGGCCAACGCCGGCATGAACCCGTTTGGCATCAACACCTTCCTGGAGCAGGAGGTCGAGCCGGAAAAGCGGGAGCGGGCCGTGCAGATGATCGCCGACGCCGGCTTTCACTGGATACGGCAAGAGTTCCCCTGGGAGGACATCGAGATCCACGGCAAGGGCGATTTTGAGGACCGGCGGCACGAGCCGTACCGCTCGGCCTGGGACAAGTACGACCAGATCGTGGACGTGACCGGAGACTATGGGCTGGAGATCATCGCCCGGCTGAGCAATCCGCCAGAGTGGAGCCGCGCCAAGGGCGCGGACGCCGGCACCTTTGCCCCGCCCGACAACCTGAAAGATTACGGCGATTTCGTCGAGGCGGTGGTCAACCGCTACCGGGGCCGCATCCGCTATTACCAGGTGTGGAACGAGCCAAACATCTATCCCGAATGGGGCGAACAGGCGGTGAGCCCTGAAGCATACGCCGAGCTGCTCAAGGTGGCCTACACTCGCATCAAGGCCGCCTGTCCCGAGTGCGTGGTGATCTCGGGCGCGCTGGCCCAGACAATCCCGCTCGGGCCGCGGGACCTGAACGATTTCATTTTCCTGCAGCGGATGTACGACGCCGGCGCGGGCAGCTATTTCGACGTGCTGGCCATGCAGGACTATGGCCTGTGGTCGGGCCCCACCGACCGGCGGATGCGGCCGCGGGTGCTCAACTTTTCCCGGCCGGAATATCTGCGCGAGATCATGGTCAAGAACGGCGACGCGGCCAAGTCGATCTGGATCACCGAGATGAACTGGAACGCGCCGCCGGCCGACCTGCCTGACAAGCGGTTCGGGTTCGTCACGCCCGAGGAGCAGGCGCGCAACGCCGTGCTCGCCTACCAGCGCATCCAACAGGAATGGCCGTGGGTGGGGGTGGTCAACTTTTGGTTCTTCAAACGGGCCACCGACCAGGAGAAGGACCAATCGTGGTACTATTTCCGCATGGTCGAGCCCGATTTCACCCCCCTGCCGGTGTACGACGCGCTGAAAGCATACACCCACAGCGACGAGGCGCGAACGATCTTCCCCGGCGTGCACCAGGAGGACCACTGGCTGTTGTCCTATGGGGGCGATTGGGAGACGCGCACAGATGGGGCAGGGGCGGCAGGAACGGCCGATTACCGCGTGAGCAGCGACCCACAGGCCAGCCTGAGCTTGACGTTCGAAGGCAAGGAGCTGTGGCTGCGGGCAGGTCCGGGCGCGGCGGGGACCCTGCACTATTCGATCGACGGCGCAGCCGAACAGCCGGCCTCCTTCACGCCCGGCGAACAGATCCGCTTGGCCGGCGGACTGTCTGAAGGACGGCACACGATCGCCATCCGCCCCGGCGACGGCCTTTTCAGCATCGACAGCCTGACTGTCGGCAATTAGGCGGCGTGCTCCGTGAACCGCAGCAATTTGCGCTCCGGCATCCTCCTTGGTGCGATCCTGCTGCTGGCCCTCGGCCTGCGCCTCTACCGCCTGGACGCGCCCAGCCTGTGGAACGACGAGGGGACCAGCGTGGCGGTGGCGCAGCGCGACCTGGCGACGATCGCTCGCGACGCGGCCAACGACATTCACCCGCCGCTCTACTACTGGCTGCTGCACGGCTGGGTGCGGCTGCTCGGCACGGGGGAAGCGGCGGTCCGCTCGCTGTCGGCGCTGTTGGGGGTGGCGTTGGTGGCGATTATCTACGCCCTGGGCCGGCAGCTACGATCCAAGAAGGAAGCATGGATCGGCCTGCTGGCTGCATACCTGGCCGCGGTCAACCCCTTCCAGATCTACTATTCCCAGGAAGCGCGGATGTACATGCTGGCTGCCGTGCTGGCTGCCGCGGCGGTGCTGGCCCTGATCCGGTTTGTGGAATCGAGGTCGGCGGCCGCCCTGGCTGCCCTTGTCGTGTTGGAGGCCGCCGGACTATACACCCATTATTCGTTCGCCTTTGTCGTCGTGGCGGTAAATCTGGGCTACCTGCAGTCGCTGTGGCTCAGGCACGCCGACCGGGGCCAGGTGGTAGGCTGGATCGCGGCCCAGGTCGCCGTGGTGGCGCTGTACCTGCCCTGGCTGCCAACGGCGCTGCGGCAGGTGACGGGCTGGCCCGGCCCGGCACCACAAGCGTCCTTCTTCCAGGTCCTGTCCGATGTATGGCGATGGCTGGCGCTCGGGCCGACCGTCGAGACCGGGCGGGTGGCGGCGCCGCTGCTGGCGGCAGCGTTTCTGGCCGTTGCCGGGCTGTTCGAGTTGAGCAGAAAACAGACCTGGAAGCCTGCCCTGCTGCTCGTGTGGCTGGCCGTGCCGGTCGTCTCGATCCTGGCCTTGGGTCTGTACCGGGAAGCCTATCTCAAATTCCTGCTGGTCGCCTCGCCGCCGGTCATGCTGCTCATGGCTGCCGGCACGGTGGGTCACGGCAAGCAGCCCGTGCGAACCATCCTGCGCGTTATCCAGGCGCTCGCCCTTCTGCTGGTTGTGGCCGGCGCAGGCATGACCCTGCGGAATTATTATGTCGATCCCGCGTATGCCCGGGACAACTATCGGGGCATCGCCGCCTACATCGAGGCGATCGAGCGGGCGGACGACGCGATCGTGCTGAATGCGCCGGGGCAGCAGGAGGTGTTTGGGTACTATTATCACGGCGGCCAGCCGGTCTATCCCCTGCCGGCCAGCCGGCCGGCGGACCGGGCCGCCACCGAAGCGGCGCTGGCAGGTCTGGCCCGGCCGGGAGGGCGGGTGTTTTCCGTGCTGTGGGCGACCGGCGAGAGCGACCCGGATCAGGTCGTAGAGAGCTGGCTCGACCGGCAGGCCCACAAAGCGCTGGATGCCTGGTATGGCAACGTCCGGTTGGCGGTCTATGCCGTGCCCGGGCAGGTGGCCTCGGCGCCCGACCGCAGCCTGGAGGTGCTGCTGCGCAGCGCCGGATCTGGGGACGAGGTCCGCCTGGTGGGGTACAGCCTGTCGCAGGGGCGGCTGGCGGCCGGCGACATCGCGCCGCTCACCCTGTTCTGGCAGGCCGAGAGGACGCCGTCACGGCGTTACAAGCTGTTTGTGCACCTGCTGGATGCCGGGAACCAGATCGTAGGCCAGATCGATGCCGACATAGACCTGGGGCAGCCGGGCGAGCAGGCATCCGGCAACTTTGGGGTGCCGGTCCACCCGGCCACGCCGCCGGGGGAATACCGCGTCGAAGTGGGGATCTATGATGCGGACACAGGCGAGCGGTTGCTGGCGCCGGATGGTTCCAGCCAGGTGTGGCTGGAGCCGCTGGCCGTGGAGCGGCCTCTCGCGCCGGCGCCGCTGCTGGCCCTGGGCATGGAGCACAGCGACGGCGCTTCCTTTGGCGAGATCGCGCTGTTGGGCTATGATCAACACGAGCTGGGCTTGGCCCACCAGCCCGAGGCCGCGCTCCGGCCGGGGGATATCCTGCATGTCAACCTGTACTGGCAGGCGAACGCCCGGCCGACCGGCGACTGGCAGATCGTCCTGGGCCTGGTGCGCGAGGACGGGCAGCGGGCCGTGGAGATCACCGCAGAACCGGTGAGCGGCTATCCGACGAGCAGGTGGCAAGCAGGCGATCTTTGGCGCGGCCAGCTCAACCTGCCGCTGCCCGGCGACTTGGAGCCGGGGCGCTACCGGCTTGAGGTGCAGCCGGTTATGCCCGACGGCCTCTCTGCCAAACCGTTCTCAACCGGTTACCTGAACGTCGGGCCGTGAGCTATCGCCACTTGGTCCAATTCAGGATGGCAACCTGGTGACCAGATTTATTGGGCTTGCAATCGTTGGTGTCAAATTGGATCGACACCTCCTGCGAGGATGTGACCGGCTGGCCGTTGATCTCTACGACGCGGGCCGTGCAGGTCCAGGCGACAGGCTGGGTCTGGCCCGGGCTCCAATCGTAGTGACCGGCCTCGTAGACGCCCGCCTTGCCGGAAGGGATCGTCCGCCAGCGATTGTCGTAGCAGTTTACTTCGACAACCACGCCGTTCACCGGGTTGCCGGCAGCGTCCTTGACCATGCTCAGGCTCGAGATGCCAGGCCCGGCGCAATTGGGGGCCACGCTGGGCCGCCACTCCAGGGCGCCGGTGAATTGCTGGCTGGCCGCCGTCGGTTTGATCGTGGCAGTCGGCACGGGCGTCTTGGCCGGAGATGCGGTCTGGGCCGGCCGGGGTGTCGACGTGGGCAGTACCTGGCCCGATACGGGGATATTCAGCTTCTGGCCGGGGTAGATCAGGCTGGGATTGGAGATGTTGTTGGCCCGGACGATGGCATCCACGGTCACATTATACTGCCGGGCGATCGTGCCCAACGTCTCGCCGCGCTTGACGACATGGACGACGACCTGGCTTGTGGGGCTGGGAGCGGACGTGTTGGTCGGCGCCGGCGTGACACTCGGGGGGAGAGGCGTATCGGTCGGAGGGGGAAGCGTAGCCGTGGCCTGGAGCGTTGCGGTGATCGGTGCGGTCATGACAGGCGTAGCGGATGGGATCGCGGTCGGAGTGACGATTGGGGCGAGGGTAGGATAGGGCGTGTTGGTCGGCAGCACCTTCCAGGCGAGGGGAGTGACATCGACGCTTTCAAAGGTCGGCTGCGGCGTCCGGGTCGGGCTCGTGTCCGGCTGCTGTCTCTGGGCCAGTTGGGTGAACGCAGTGCTAAAGATAAGATAGTTCAGCAGGGCCAGGACGATCAGAATGCTCCAATGTTTCCATTTCATGTTGGGTCTCCCTCGGCCGCTCGACACCTGTCCGGTTGAATGATCAGATGGGCCCATTATACCACGGCATCGCCGATAGCGCAATTGGAGGACCGGCAGATTGGAGGCCGGAGAGCACACTTGCGTTCGGCCGCCAAAGGATTAAACGATGAAAGTATCTGTCATTGCGACCGTACTGAATGAAGGGCAAGCCATCGATCGGCTGCTGGAGACCCTGGCGGCGCAGACCCGCCCGCCCGACGAAGTGGTGATCGCCGACGGCGGCTCCACCGACGGGACGATCGACACCCTGAACAGTTGGTCAGCGTCAGGGTGGCTGCCGCTGCGCGTGGTGAGTGTGCCGGGGGCAAACATCTCTGAAGGGCGCAACGCCGCCATCGCCGCCGCAAAGGGCGAGATCATCGCCTCGACCGATGCGGGCGTGCGGCTGGATCCAGGCTGGCTGGCGGCGCTGATCGCGCCGTTCGAGCATGCTCAAGGGGCCGCCAACCGTTTCGTCGCCGTCGTCTCGGGCTGGTTTGTGGCCGATCCACACACCGCATTCGAGACGGCCATGGGGGCAACCGTCCTGCCCCACCTGCGAGAGGTCAAGCCGGACGGATTCTTGCCCTCCAGCCGGTCGGTGGCCTTTCGCCAGGTGGCCTGGGAGGCGGTGAACGGCTATCCGGAGTGGCTGGACTATTGTGAGGACCTGGTTTTTGACCTGCGCCTGCGGAATCTGTACGGGGCGTTCCCCTTTGCGCCCGATGCGACCGTCCATTTCCGGCCACGCCGCGACCTGACCGGCTTTTTCAAGCAGTACTACCACTATGCCCGTGGCGACGGCAAGGCCGACCTGTGGCGGAAACGGCACGCCATCCGCTACCTGACCTACCCGGTGGCCGCGCCGGTCCTGGTGGCACTGGCGATATTCCATTCGCCGTGGTGGTGGCTGGCCCTCTTGGCCGGCGCTGCCGTCTACACCGCGACTCCTTACCGGCGCCTGTGGCCGATGCTGGGAAAGCATGGCGTGCTCGACCGGCTGAAGGCCGTCCTGCTGGTGCCGGTCATCCGAGTCGTGGGCGACGTGGCCAAGATGATCGGCTACCCGGCCGGGCTGGCCTGGCGGTGGCGAAACCGCCGCCGGCCCGAGGTCCACTGGCAGCGAGAAGTGCGGGTGCGGTGACCACAGTGCGCCTGAAAGCCAGGGCTGAGTAGTCTAGTCGGGAGGATAACATGCGCTCACGGAACTGTTGCGGAATACTGGTTATTGGCTTGGTGCTGGTCGTGTTACTGGTGGTCTGCCTGTGCGCTGTGGCCTATAGCTTGACCGGGCCGTCGACCGCCTGCCGCCATCCGGCGACCGGCCCTGCCCAGCCGGGCGATTCGGTGCGAACCTTGACCTCTGGCGGGATGGAGCGCTGCTACCTGCTGCACGTGCCGCCTGGCTATGACCCATCCCAGCCGATCCCCCTTGTGGTCAGCCTGCACGGCTTTGCCTCCAGGCCGGAGGGCCAACGCGACTTTTCGCAATGGAACGAAATCGCGGACCGGGAAACGTTCGCAGTGGCCTACCCGCAGGGCACCCATACCCCGCTGCGCTGGAACTCGTTCCCCGAGTCTGGCGCCGGCGGCGTCGACGATCTACAGTTCATGCGCGACATGCTCGCCGACGCAGCCAAGATCATCGCAGTGGACCCGGCGCGCATCTATGTGAACGGCATGTCCAACGGCGGGGCGATGAGCCACCGCCTGGCCTGCGACCTGGCCGGCCAGGTGGCGGCGTTTGGCAACGTAGCCGGGCCGGCCCTCGACCCGCCCGACGCGTGCAATCCGACACGGCCCGTGCCGATCATCGCCTTTTACGGGACCTCCGATCCGCTGGTAAGCTACGAAGGCGGGCAGACAACGGGCCTGGCATGGATACGACGGATAGCGCAGCTCACCGGCGGTTCCGGGCCGGAGCTGAACGTGATGCCCGCCGAAAAGTGGATCGCGGGCTGGGCCGAGCGGGACGGCTGCAGTCCGACCCCCGAGCCGATCCCAACCAGCGGCGACGTCCGCGGCATCCGCTACACCGGCTGTCGAGACAATGTAGAGGTTGTGTTCTATACGATCGAAGGGGGCGGCCATACCTGGCCCGGCGGCAATCCGATCCCCGTGGGGAAGACGAGCCAAGACATTGACGCCAGCGAGACGATGTGGGAGTTTTTCAAGGCGCACCCACTGCCATGACGGCTTGCCCAGGCCGGCGGGTGAGGTTAAGAAACAGGTCCGGTCAGGACCGTACAACCGGCAGGTCGATGTAGGACGGGTTGAGCCGGCTGCGGGCCACGGTCCATACCGGAGTGCCGGCGGCGGGGATGCGCACAAAGGTGCCCTCGTCGTGACCGGCAATGCCCAGGCGCAGGCGGTGGCCCCTGCGGATCAGAACCGACGTGGGCAGCAAGCCAAAGGTGATCTCGGCAAGCTCGCCCGGCACCAGCGGCATGGCATCGGCCTCTTTGAACGAGTGGTAGGGCACCTGGAGCCGGTAGGGCGGTGGCTCGGCAGAGACCTTGCGGTGGATGGACCGCAACTGGCCCTCGGTGATGTAGGTGACGCGCCCTCTTTCGTCTACATCCTCAAGGTAAACGTAGAAAGCACAATCCGGCTCGGTCGAGGCCACGTGCAGGGTTACCACCGCGTGGCCGGCGATCTCGGTATCCTCGGGCAGCGGCGGCGTGGTGTAGGTCAACAGATGGCGGGCCGCCTCGGCCCGTTTGGCATAGACCACGGTCTGGCGATGGGCCGGTCCCATCTCCCACCAACGGTTGCGGTCGCCGGTGCCGGCCTGGAAATCGACCGCGTAGGTATCTGTGCCCGACTCGTCAGCAGGCAGGGACGCGGATAGGGTATGGCCGGCGTCCAGGTACCAGCGCTGCATGGCCGTGCCCTGTGGCGGCCAAACTGAGGTCTGTTTCCACCGCTCCTCACCCAGCGTGTAATAGGTCAACACCTTTTCCCCACGGACACCATCGTCGATGTCGTGCAGATAGGCGTCGAAGAAACGGAGCGTCTCCGCCCACTGGCCCGGCAGGCTGGGATCGACCGCAGCGGTGGGGCGCTGGTAAGGGCTGGCGTGCGACGTCCCACCATGGTCCCAGGCACCGATGACCGCCCGGTTGGCGTTGGGGAAGGTGCAAAAACGCCGGATCGCGGCGTCGGCCGTCCCGGCGTCCATCCAACTGCCCCAGCCCAAGACCGGCACATCCGATGTGGCCATCTCAGCCTGGTAGTGATGGACGGCCATCTGGTCCATGGTCACGCTCAGAGTCTGGTCGTACTGATCGCGGTAGGTCACCAGCTCCGCCGTCCTAAAGATGTCGCCGTTGTGGGCATGGGCCTGGATCGCCTCTGCCAGCAGGCGGCGGCCTTGGTCCCCATCGACCGGCTTGATCCCCTTGGCCACCAGCCGGGCGAGAAAGCCAAATTCGGCTGGGATGCGATTCTGGTCCAGCACCCGGTCGAGATCACTCCAGGCCCCAATAAAACGCCGGTTGAGGATGCCGCCGGGAAAGGCGATGTCGCAAAAAGCGTCGGGGTGGTTGAACTGGGCCGCGATGGCCTTCACCGCCGGGTGGTGAGGCACGGCCAGCAGCTCAGCCGTGGTGCCTACGTACGAAACGCCTATACCACCCACCCGGCCGTTCGACCAGGGCTGGGCGACGATCCAGTCTACAATCTCGCCGGCATCCCGGACCGAGTCATCGGCCCAGGGATAGGGCCAGGTGCCAAACGATGCGCCGGTGCCGCGGACATCGACAAAGACGAGGGCATAGCCGCGGTCGGTGAAGAACGGGTTGTAGTCCTTAAGCTCGGGGGCCAGGTCGGTGGGGTTCACGAACCAGCTCACCGGCGGGCGCAGGTCCGCGGACCGCCAGTAGCGGGTCTGCTGCAAGAGGGCCGGGATGCGCGTGCCGGGGGACAGGTTTTTGGGCAATATGACCTCGGCAGCCAACCTGACGCCGTCGCGCAGCGTGAGATAGGCAGAGCTGGTCACCATACCCCGGTAGCGTGGATCTCGGGGTCGGTAGGCGCCGAATCGAGTCTGGGGCCCGGCGTTGCTCATTGGGCTTCCTCGAGCCGCTGCCGGACAAGCTCCAACAAACGATCGCAGTTGCATATGTGACCGGAGAAGCGGAAACCCCTCACCTTGCGCCGGTCCGCGGCGCCCGATCGCCAGGCATAGACCGTATAGAGCGATTCGACCCAACCGAGCAGGTCCACCCGTGCCGTCTGTCGCACCCCGGCTACCTCTGACCAGGTGATGCGCCGCCAGAAAAACCCGAGCCGGCGAACCGCCACCCCCTGCTCGTCGGCGCGCAGATCGGGCAGCAGGGTGAAAAAGTAGCCGGCCGCCAGCCAGCTCAGTATGCCCAGCGCAGCCTCGGGCAGCACAGCCCAGGGTCGCAGCCAATAGTAATAGTCACGTCCGGCCCAGATGAACAGCCCTACGCCGAGCGTAAAGAGCAGCAATGGCACCAGCTTGCGGGCAATGACTGTCGTCGCGGTAGAGGGATACCAGAAGTGTTCAACCATATCGGACATGGGTCCAGTTTACCACAGAACAATGCAGAATGGCAAATGCGTCGCCGATGGATATCCCGGTTACCCGGCGTGAGGGTGGGAGCCGGTTGCCGATTCACGGCCGTGATGCTATAATCAGAACATGAACAGTTACTCCGAGCGGTACGATGCGGCCCTGGCCCTGGCAGCGAGCGCCCACGCCGGCCAGACGCGCAAGGGCAGCGCGACCCCTTACATCGTCCATCCAGTCCACGTGTCGGTTATCCTGATCCGGTATGGTTTCTCCGAAGATGTGGCAATCGCCGGCCTTTTGCACGACGTCGTCGAAGATCAGGAGTACCCATTGGCCGAGATCGAGGCCCAGTTCGGACCGGCGGTGTCGGAGATGGTGGAGGCTTTGACGGAGCAAAAGCTCCAAGCTGGCGAGCGCCGCCCGTGGGAGATCCGAAAACAGGAGGCGTTGGGCAAAATCCGCCGGGCCAGCCTGGATGCATTGGCCGTCAAAGCAGCCGATGTGCTGTGCAACACCCGGGCCATGGCTCTCGCTCTGAGGCAAGAGGGCGCGTCGGTCTGGAAGCATTTTTCGCGGGGCCCTGAGCAATCGATGTGGTATTACCAGAGTCTGTCCGATCTAGCCCGCGAGCGGATGGCAGGCCATCCCCTGCTTGCCGAGCTTGACGAAGCGATCCAGGGCCTGGCAAAGGCGATAAGCGAGACCCAAGGCCGCTGACATGCTAGACCTGGCCAAAGTAGCGGCCGTCCTGGCCGTGATCATCTTCCTGCTCAGGCTCAAATGGAACCTGGGATTGGTATTGCTCTTGGCCTCGGGGCTGACCGGCCTGTTTTTCGGGCGTGCGGCGCTGGACCTGGCAAACGACGCGGTGACGGCCATCATCGACCCGCTGACGCTGCAACTGATTGCCATCGTACTGCTGATTACCTTCATGGGCGAAATTTTGCGTACCACCCAGCAACTGGAAGGGCTGGTGCGCTCGCTGACCGGCCTGGTCGCGGACCAGCGCTGGCTGCTGATCCTGCTGCCAATGCTGATCGGCATGCTGCCGATGATCGGCGGCGCGATGTTCTCGGCGCCGATGGTCCAAGAGGCCAGCCGGGACCTGAAGGTCAGCCGGGAACAGCAGATGTTTGTCAACTACTGGTTTCGGCATGCTCTCGAAGCGGTCTTTCCCCTCTACCCGTCATTGATACTGGCTGCCGGCCTGCTTGGGGTGCCGGCCCAGAGGCTCACCGAAACCCAATGGCCGCTCTTCCTGGCCACACTGGCCGGCGGCGTAGCTTTTGGGCTGGTTGGGCTGCGGAACGGTGTAGCACGCGAAAAGGAACCGGTGAGTCGCAAAAAGACCTGGCTGCTTTTGGCCAAGAGCATCTGGCCGATCGCGCTGGTGCTGGTGCTGTCGCTCCTGTTCGGCCTGGATCTGATCATCGCCCTGGCCTTGACGGTGGCGATCCTGATCGTCGCCAACCGGCTGGGGCCGCGCCAGATCGTGACGCTGGCGCGGCAGATGCCGTTCGGCGTAGTACCGATCGTCGCCGGAGCAATGGTCTTTCGCCTGGTGCTGGAGAACAGCGGCGCCGTGGCGACCATGTCGGCAGGGCTGGCCGGCTTGGACATCCCCGCGGTGTTGATCGTCTTTTTCGCACCGTTCGCAGCAGGGCTGCTGACCGGCCTGCTGACCGCCGCCTTCGCCATCGGCTTTCCGATTGGGCTGTCTTTGGTCGGCCCTGATCCGGTGACCACTGGGTACGCCCTGGTGGCTTATGCCGGTGGGCTGGCCGGCTTGCTCCTGTCACCGATGCACCTGTGTCTGTCGCTGACCCGCGACTATTACAAGGCCGAGTGGGGCGGCATCTATCGGCGGCTCGTGCCGGCTGCCGGTCTGTTGATCATAGCGGTCGTGGCAGTCATGGCCGTCAAGTAAACGCAAGATCGAACTGCTTCGGTCTTGGATATAGGGAGGTTGACACATGGATATCACCTGGTTAGGACATTCCTGTTTTCGGCTCGGCGATAAGGGCGTCGTCATCGTCACCGATCCGTACGGCAAGGAAGTGGGCTATACACGGCCGCCGATCCGCGCCGACGTGATCACCATCAGCCACGATCATCCGGGACACAACAACCAGGTTGGGTTCCGGGGTGAACACCGGGTGTTCGACGCTCCGGGCGAGTACGAGGTTAAAGGGGTGTTCATCACCGGCATCGGCGCCTACCACGATGCCCGCACCGGTGCGGCCCGCGGGCGCAACACCGTCTTCCTCTTTGATTTTGACGGGTTGACCGTCTGCCACATGGGCGACCTGGGCCACGTCTTGAATCAAAGCCAGGTCGAGGCGTTGGGCGACGTGGACGTGCTGCTGATCCCGGTGGGCGGGGTGCACACTCTGAACATGTCACAGGCCGCCGAGGTGATCACCCAGATCGAGCCCCAACTGGTGATCCCCATGCACTACCGGACGCCGGCGGAGAAGGCCAAGCTCGAGTCGGTGGACAAGTTCTTCAAAGAGATGGGCGTGGCCCCCATGCCGCCACAGTCAGAGCTAAGGGTGACCAAATCCGGGCTGCCGGACGAAACGCAGATCGTGCTGCTGGACTATACGCGGCAAAGCGATTCCTAGATCAAGATCCCCTTCAGGGGACGGATTGAAGCAACGGCAGGAGGCAGGAGATGGTCGCGCCCTGGCCTAACTGGCTGTCGGCCCAGATGCGACCGCCGTGGGCCTCGACCAAACTCCTGGCAATAGCTAGGCCGAGTCCGCTGCCGGCACCCGCTTCGTGAGAGCGGGCCGGGTCACCCCGCCAGAAGCGGTCAAAGATGCGCGGCAGATCTTCGGCCGCGATACCCTCGCCCGTGTCGGCAACCCACAGCCGCACCGCGTCACCTTCAGGCGCGAGGGTGGCGCCCAGTGTTACCCGGCCGCCACGGGGAGTGTGGCGCAGGGCGTTGCCGATCAGGTTGCCCAAGACCTGGCCCAGCCGCTGGGGGTCGGCCGGCAGCGGCGGCAGCGACCCGATGGCATCCACCATAAGATCGACGCCGGCCTCGTCAGCCTGACAGGCAAAAGCGTCGCGCAGATCGACCAAGAGCTGAGATACATCCAGCGCCTGCAGATCCAAAGAGAGCTGGCCGGCCTCGGCCAGGGTCAATAGGCGCAAATCGTCCACCAACCGGCCAAGTTTTAGCGTTTCGTCCAGGATCAGGTCCAGGTGCTCCGGCGTTGGCTGGTAGACGCCATCGCGCAGACCTTCCAGGTTGCCCTGCACGACAGTCAGTGGGGTGCGCAGCTCGTGGGCGACGTCGGCCAGCAGATCACGGCGCTGCCGGTCGGCGGTCTCGAGCGCACCGGCCATGCGGTTGAAAGAATCGGCCAGGTGGCGGAACTCATGGCCGCCGCGCACCGGCACTCTGGCCGTCAGGTCGCCGCCGGCCAGGGCATCGGCGGCCTTCATCGTATCGCTCAGAGGTGAGGTGACACGCCTAATCACCAGGCCGCCCACCAGGCGAAGAGCCAAAGCCAGCAGGATGGCGACGCCGACGAGCGACAAGATAAAGACAAAAGGTCTCCCCGGGTGTGGAGTATCGGGGCGAAAGAACAGAAACCCCAAGGCTCCCAGGATCGCCAAGACACCGCAGCCCAGCAGCATCAGCAGGCCGAATAGGAACGCAAAACGCAGGAAAAGCCGCTCGCCGCTGGGCTGACCATGTCCCCCGCTCCACCTGTGATGCGACCAAGGTGGCGGGGGCAGGCCCCCATCCCAACCTTTCCAATCTTCACCGGGCAGCCGCGGCCGCAGCCTGTCTCTGTGCCTCATTCCCGCCTCATCGCGCCACTAGCCTATAGCCCACTCCATACACCGTCTCAATGTGGCGGGGCTGGCGAGGGTCCGGCTCGATCTTGCGCCGCAGGTTCTTGATGTGCGAGTCGACGCTGCGGTCATAGCCGTCAAAAGCCACACCGTGGATCGCTTCCAGGAGCTGCTCGCGGCTAAAGATACGCCCCGGCTGGCGGGCCAACGTCGCCAACAACTGAAACTCGGTGGGGGTCAGGTCCAACGGCTGGTCACCGATGGTCGCCGTCATGGTAACAGTATCCAATTGCAGATCACCGACACGGATGACCGACGCAGGTCCAATCTGCCCGCTGGCGCGGCGCAGCGCAGCGCGAACGCGCGCCACCAGCTCGCGAGGGCTGAACGGCTTGGTGACATAGTCGTCGCCGCCCAGCTCCAGACCGACGATCCGGTCGGCCTCCTCAACACGGGCGGTGAGCATGATGATCGGCACGGCGCTCTCCTGGCGCAGGCGGCGGCAAACGTCCAGGCCGTCGACCCCCGGCAGCATCAGGTCGAGGACGATCAGGTCAGGCCGTTCCCGGCGGGCCAACTGGAGCGCCGTCTCGCCGTCGCGGGCAGACAGAACGGCAAAACCGGCGCGCTCCAGGTAATCGCGCACCAGCTTGACGATACGGGCCTCATCGTCTACCACGAGGATGGTGTGAGTCATGCCTACCTCAAGTGTCAGACTCCCGGCGGGGCCAAGGCCCCGCCGGGAGATCCCTTTGGTCTATTCTCCGGCCGCGTCCGGTTTTTCAGATCCTGCCTGCTCGCCGGGCGGCTCGGGTGCCGGTCCCGGTCCCCACAGATGGCCGTGACGGTGCCAGGCCCACGGTCCGCCCCGGTTCTCGCCCTCCGGCGGCTGGAATCCGGGCGGCGGTCCCCAATGGCCATGTCCCCAGCAGCGCCGCCTGGCCAAACAGACGGCCGAGACACAGATCAGCCCAAAGAACAGCAGGGGCAGGGCGCACAGCCCGGCCTTGAACAACAGCCGTACCGGCCCAAAGCCGCGAGGCCGATCCGTACCCCAGCCGAAAGGACCCTGATAGGTCTGAGCCGAAGCGTCTCCCTCCTGGACGGCGGGCGGCTGCACATTCAACACTGCTGTGTGGCCCTGGCCAGAACGCATGGCGAAAAACACCGCTCCTGCCATGCACAACACCAGGCACATGCCGACAAGCGCCAGCGCCCCCAAGACAATCCACAACCTCTTTCCTCTGACATGCTCGTCCATCATAACCTCCCCATTTGGTATCAGCACAGAGGATACCAGTTAATTGTGGAGGAATTATGGACAAGCATGATAGACATTGTGGAGGGCGCGGCGCCGGTTCCCTCATAGATCGGGTTCCTTGCTCGCGTCGGAGGCAGCGGTGGCGATGGCCCAACTGACCAGCCCCCACGCCCCACCGCCGATGAGGATGCCAAAGAAAAGCGACCAGGGGGTCAAGGGTGCAAAGCCGCCCTTGATCAGCCCGATCACGGTCAACATAGCGCCGATCAGGCCCGCGATTAGGCCAATCTTGAGCGGACCGCTCAGCTTACTCCAGAACTGTTTCATACCCTGTCTCCTCGATCTACGATTCCCTGGGGCAGAAATCACCCGCTTCCTCTCAGGTCAGGTCGCATGTCGTCACCTGCTGTTTCCGGGTAACGCATTCTCTATTCTATCACAAAGCAGAAGAAGCACCAAGCGCCGTGTCAGGTCAGTAGGCCCAGCCGGCAAATTCCAGACCCTCTTCCAGGGATCATCGCATCAAATTTTGAATCAGGCTCAAATCAAACTCAAATTGAATTCCAATCAAACTCCAATCAAATTCCAATCAAAATCCTTGACACCCATAGCTGACTTGTGATATGCTATCGTAGAGTACTCTAGTCGCCGACTGGGCGCGTATGGCAGGCTGAGGCCAAGTCTCCCAATGCAGGCATTCCAGCCTTATCGCTGTTTCACAGATGCCAAATAGAATATAGTTCCTGCCCTGTGGGTCATCCTGCCAACGGACAGGATTGTAAGATGTGCTCAGAGAGCCATAAGCTACCAGCAATTTCTGGCGGAGGATCTCTCGCCGGATAAGGGTCTGTGGCTCTTTTGTGTTTCCGGCAGGATCCGCGCAATGTAGCCGTGTGATCTCGTACCTTGTGCTCAAGTCATCTGAAAGGAGGTGATGTGACCAGTTCGTCGACGGAGGAGGAGCTTGAGCTGCTCCAGGAGGAAGGGGCCTACTATGGCTGGAGTCAACAACCGTATCAAGAACGGTTAAGGAGTAGAAAACGATGGAAAAGAAAACCTGTCTCGCCATTCTCGTCGTCTTTAGCCTGCTTGCCATCGGGCTTGTGGGTACTACCCAGTATGCAGTCGCCTGCAATGAGGGATGCACGCCGGGTTTCTGGAAAAACCACGTATCGGTGCCACCGTGGCCGGCCGGCGTATGCGTGGACTATACGCCCCCTCCTAACACCTGGCACTTTCTCAAGGGTGTCCAGAGCTGCCCCACCCCTCTCATCCCGATCAACGCGACCACGCCGGTTACGAATATATTCACCG
This sequence comes from Anaerolineae bacterium, assembly GCA_034429215.1. GTDB lineage: Bacteria > Chloroflexota > Anaerolineae > JAAYZQ01 > JAAYZQ01 > JAFGOG01. Next base: position 28,328 of record DAOUGI010000127.1, read on the forward strand.
GGCTGGACTGCCTGTACACCGGAGGGATCCTTGACCTGAACGGCGATGGCCAGGTCGATACCCTGCTCGACGCGCTAAACTACCAGGGCGGCAGCACGGTCGCCGGAAAAGCGCAGATCATGCTGCGCATTGCTGTGGCAGGCGTGCTCAACGGCATGACCCAGGATCACGACCCACCGGCGGTTTACATCAGCCATGTGCGCAGCGCGATGCTGGGCATGGATACACAGTGGGGGCACGTGCCCGGGGGATGCGATGGCAACACGGCGTTCATGCTCTACTGGGCCACCTTCTGGGACGACCGGGTGAACCAGCAGCCGTGTGTCGTTGACTAGCAATGCTTTTAACGGCGACTTCAGTCACTTTCGCCCGCCCGTAAGGAGTGACTGAAGTCGCTCCGGGCTATTCTCGCCGCAGCTACATAGGGTGCATGAAATGCAGAATCCAAGAGTTTGCATTGTTGGCCTGGACGGAGCAACCCTTGCCTTAATTCGGCCATGGGTGGCTGAAGGCCACTTGCCCGTGCTGCAACGCTTGATGGGTGAGGGTGCCGTAGGGGAGCTCCGGTCCACCTTCCCGCCGCTGACGGGCCCGGCCTGGGGTTCCTTCATGACCGGCAAATCGCCCGGCCGGCACGGCGTCTTGGAGTTTTTCCGCCGCGAGCAAGGCACCTATCAGCAGGTGCTGAATAGCGCCAGGGACCTGGATGGCAAAACGATATGGAAACTACTGAGCGAAGCCGGCAAGCATGTGGGGGTGATCGGTGTCCCGCTTACCTATCCACCCGAAGCCGTTAACGGGTTCATGATCACCGGATTGCTGACTCCGGCAGGCGTGCGTGATTTCACCTATCCTCCAGAGCTGCTGGATGAGCTGGAGTCACATGTGGGGCAATGTCGTGTCAGGCACGACGAGAAATATCGCCATAGCAACCCTGAGCCATTCATCCGCGAGCAATATGAAATCCTGGAGAATAACACCGAGGTGGCGCTGTACCTGATGCGCAACAGGCCTTGGGATATGTTCATGGTCCACTTTTACGGCACGGATCGGATTCAGCACGAGCTTTGGCACGTCATGGAGCCCATGCACCCCCAGCACAATCGCCTGGAGAGACAGCGCTATGGCAACGTCATCCTCGACTTTTTCCGGCAGGTTGACGCGTCACTCGGCCGGCTGGTCGATGCGCTGGCCACAGAGGGCGACGTGGTAACACTTGTCATGTCCGACCACGGATTTGGTTCCGTGTCCAAGTTCATCAATGTGAACACGTGGCTCCTTCAGCAAGGTCTGCTTCAGCTGAAACGCACTCCTGCCACCTGGTTTCGCCGCCTGCTATTCCGCCTGGGGGTCAACTATTCGACTGCAGCCAAGTGGGTGCTAAGGCTCGGGTTCGGACGACAGACGGTTCAGATGGGACGTGCCCGGCGAGAAGAGCTGCAGCGCCAGCTTTTTCTGTCGCTGGATGACGTAGATTGGCCCCGCACCCAGGTATACTCAATTGGCAACTTTGGCCAACTTTACGTGAATCTGCGAGGGCGGGAACCACAGGGGTCTGTAGCGCCGGGCATCGAGCACAAGCAGGTCCTGGACGATTTGTCCCAAAGGCTCATGGCGATGACCGATCCAGAGACAGGGCTGCCGGCCATCGAGATGATCCTGCGCAGCGAGGATATCTACCATGGCCCTTACGCTGACCAAGCCCCTGATCTGCTCTTTCTCACTCGAGATATGGAATACAAAGCCATGGGTCTATCCGATTTCTCCTCGCACCGGGTGTTTAATCCTGTCTATGGCTGCACCGGCCACCACCGCATGGATGGCATCATGATCTGGCGAGGGCCAGGTGTGATAAAGGAGGGGGAATGGATTGAGGGAGCACGCATCTGTGATTTGGCACCGACGATCCTCTACATCTTTGGTCAGCCGGTTCCGCCAGATATGGATGGGCAGGTGCTCTTGGACATCTTTACACCCGAGTTCCGCGCCCAGCACACCCTTGTCCGCCTCGAATCAGATCGGTCGGCGGCTGAGGGTGCAAAGGCAGGTTCCCGACGCGAAGCACAGAGATCGCCGGCGAGGGACGCCGGCCAGGAAGAGGAAGCTGTCTATTCAGAGGAGGAGGAAGCCCAAGTAGCAGAAATGCTTCGAGCACTGGGATATGTAACCTAGCTGTGTAGCACAAACCTGTTTTATCAATTGTAGCACATTGTCAGTGCCCTGGTCAAGGAGGTGAAAGGTGAAGGACGTATCGAGCAGTGAAAGGGTTCTGATTATCATCCCAGCCTACAACGAAGAGGCCTGCATTGCCAAGGTCATTTTCGGGATCCGCAAGGTTGTGCCTGATGCAGACATTCTCGTAGTAGACGATGGATCGGGCGATAGCACGGCCGCTCTAGCCCGCAGGGCCGGGGCGATCGTCGCCTCGCTGCCATTCAACATGGGATATGGTGCTGCTCTTCAAACTGGGTTCAAGTATGCCTGCCGCAACGACTATGATTACATCGTGCAAATAGACGGCGACGGCCAGCACGAGCCCCGCTGTATTCACGATCTGCTTGCCGCTGTGAGAAGGCCTGATGTGGACGTGGCATTGGGTTCCCGCTGGCTTGGCCTGGCCGAGTACAAGGGCCCGCTTCTGCGCAAATTCGGCAAATTCTTCTTCGGGTTCCTGGCCACCGTGTTGACTAGCCACCAGGTGACCGATCCCACCACCGGTTTCCAGGCTCTCACGCGCGAAGTCGTGCGCTTCTTTTGCACCAAGGTCTACCCTGTGGATTATCCAGACGCCAACGTGATCGTGATGCTGGACCGCGCCGAATTTCACGTCGTCGAAGTGCCGGTAATCATGTACCGCGACGAGGGCGGCACCTCGATGCATTCCGGCCTCAAACCGATCTACTACGGATTCAAAATGATGATGTCGCTGGCTATGACCCTGCTGCGCAACGATCGCCAGCTGCGCCGGGAACTGTCCCATGTCTAGGACCCAGGTCGTCGCCATTCTGAGCGGCATCGCTTTGTCGATCCTGGTTCTCGAAATGGTGCGACGACGCCGGCTGCGTGAAGAATACTCCTGGATCTGGCTGATCACCGCCATGTGCTATCTCGCCGTGGCCATCTGGCCAGATCTGGCCCGCTGGATGGCGCAGTTGCTTGGTTCCACCCGGCCTGTCTCAGCATTCACATTTCTCGGCTTTGGTTTTCTCTTCTTGCTCGGCATCCAATTCTCCATGCAGATATCACGACTCACAGAGCAAAACAAGGACGTAGCACAGCGGCTGGCAATTCTCGACGGCGAGCTGCAGCGCAACAACGGACACGACAATGTAGGGGCAAGCCCCCAGGGCCAATCGCGGATATCCTCGCCGGTGGATCCGCCAGGGGATGACTGCCCCGAACAGTCGGGGGAGAACCCTGAGGATGCTCAATGCACTGACGATTGACCTGGAGGACTGGTACCAAGGACTGACCAGCACCGGCCAACAAACAGACCGTTGGCCAACCTATCAGGACCGGGTGGTCGAAGACACCGATCGGCTCCTGGATATCCTCGATCAGGCCGCAGCCAAGGCCACCTTCTTTGTCCTCGGGTACGTGGCCGACCAATTCCCCGGGCTTGTGCGCAGAGTAGCCGATGCAGGCCACGAGATAGGTTTGCACGGCTACCACCACCGGCAGGTGTTTCAGTTCACACCTCAAGAGTTCCGTGCCGAGATATTGAAAGGGCGTGCGGCGGTTGAGGCAGCCGGCGGACGGCGGGTTATCGGCTACCGGGCGCCGATCTTCTCGATCAACGGCAAGACACTTTGGGCGCTGGAGATACTGCGCGACCTGGGGTTTCAATACGACTCGAGCGTCTTTGCCACGCGGAACATGCTGTACGGATTTCCCGACGCGCCAAGGTTTCCCTATCACCCATTTGATGACGACGGCTTGATCGAATTTCCCCTATCCACAGTCCGGATGCTCAGGGTAAATTGGCCGGCGGCCGGCGGATTCTATCTGCGGCTGCTGCCCTATCCAATTTTCCGCACATGCATACGGCACATAAACCGGGAAGGGCATGCAGCAATACTCTATCTTCATCCGTGGGAGATCGACCCCGACCAGCCTCGTCCCGACCCAACGTTACGGGAGCGGTTCACCCACTACTACAACCTGAAGCGAACCGCCGCCAAGCTAGAGGCGTTGTTGAAGGATTTCCGCTTCGGACCTCTGGTCAGCTTGTTGGACCAAACGCCGGTGGGTATAGGAGCAATCCCCCGATACAGATCGCAGTGCGTCGCGGTAGATGACCCGCCAGGGGATGGTTGCCCTGACCTTACAGAGGGTCCTGCTATCGCCGTACAGCGCGGCGTCGTTCGCCGCGGGGGATGATCGCCCCGATGCAAGTCCTCGAGCTTCAGGACAGAGATGAAAAAGCGTGGGACCAGTACGTCTATGGCTCACCTAACGCTGCGATCTACCACCTTGCCGGCTGGCGTCACGTGATGATGGATACCTTTGGCCTGCGACCCCACTTTCTTTTGGCCCGGACGGGAGGCCAGATCACCGGCATCCTGCCTCTACTGCACGTCAGAAGCACACTCTCGGGCAACTTTTTCACTTCGATGCCGGCGGCGATCTGTGCCGAGGACGAGTCGACCGCTCACGCCCTTGTCGAGCACGCCAAGAGATTGGTCCAAGCCAAGCGGGCCAAATACCTGATCCTGCGCGATAGCCGCCACAGATGGGACCTGCCTGGCCTGGTAACCTCCGAGGACCACTGCACATTTGTTGGCAAGCTATGCCCTGCCCCGGACCAGCTCTGGAGCCAACTTGACCGGCGGGTCCGGCAGCACACCAAAAAAGCGATCGAGCTCGGGTTGGAGGTCATGATCGGGCCGGAATGCCTGGAGACTCTCTACCCTGCCTACTCGAAGGCCATGCGCGACCTGGGCACGCCCACGCTGGGCCTCAAGTTCTTTCAGAATGTGATGGAGCGGTTCCCCGGCCTTTTTACCACCGTCGTCGTCCATCAGAATCAAAAGGTACTGGGTGGCGCCTTTGTAGCGCTTTTCCGCGACACTGTGTACAACACATGGGGTGGGATGTTGCGCGAGTCCTACAACCTGCGCTCCAGCCACATCTGGTATTGGGAGACACTGAAATACGCCTGCCAGCGCCAATTCCAATGGATAGACCTGGGACGAAGCAAGCTGAATTCCGGTGCATATACCTTCAAGCGGCTTTGGCTGGCCGAACCCCGGCCCTTGTACCAACAGTGCTACCTAAATGGACTAGATCGTGCGCCGGCAGTCGGTTACAGCATGGAAGAGGATCCCAAGTACAACCGCTTTGTGAGGATCTGGCAAAAGGTGCCACTTGCGGCAACTGAGGTACTGGGGCCTCAGTTACGCAAAAGGATGCCGTTCGGCTAGATGGTGGGGAAGCTAGTGCCGCATGCGATGGGCTCCGCCAATCGTGGCGGCCCCTGAAGGAGGCTGACCGGTGCAGGTCTTGGAATTACAGAATAGAGACAGGGAGGAATGGGATAGGTATGTCCTCGGTTCGGCGCGCGCCACCGTTTTTCAGCTTGCCGGCTGGCAAACCGTGATAGAAGGCGCTTGGGGCCTGCGATCCCACTTTCTCTTGGCCAAAGAGGGAGAGCAGATCACCGGTGTCCTCCCACTGCTGCGCGTCCGGAGCAGGCTGTCGGGCAACTTTTTCACCTCCATGCCTGGCGCGATCTGTGCCAAGGATGACACGGCCGCTCACGCTCTTGTCGAGCATGCCAAGGAGCTGGTCAAAGCCCACCGGGCCAGCTACCTGATCCTGCGCGACAGCCGCCACAGATGGGACCTGCCCGAGATGGTCACGAACGAGGATCACGTTACACTCATGGTCAAACTGGCTGCAGATCCTGACCAGGTTCGCAGGAGCTTTCAGAAGCGAACCAGGCAATTGGTCAACACTGCCCTGCGTAATGGCCTGAAGGTAAAGACTGGGGCCGAACACCTGGAGAGCTTTTATCCCACTTACGCCCGGGCCATGCGTGACCTGGGAACACCTTCTCCCGGGCTCGACTTTTTTCGAAAGGTGGTCACCCAGTTTCCGGCCTTTACCGATCTCATCACCGTCTATTCCGCCGACCGGGTCGTGGGGGGCGGGTTTCTGGCCCCATTTAGAGACACCGTCTATTGCACCTGGGCAGGGCTGTTGAGAGAGTTTTACGAGCAACGATCGAGTCACCTCTTGATCTGGGAAACGATCCAATATGGCTGCCAGAAGGGACTTCAGTGGGTAGATCTGGGCAGGTGCAGGAAAGGGTCGGGCGGGTACGTGTTCAAGAAGGATTTTGGCAGTGAGGGCCAGCAGTTGTACCAGCAGTTCTACCTGAACGGCATCACCCGGCCGCCCGCGGTCGGCGCCGGAATGGAGGACGACTTGAAGTATCGCTTGTTTGTGAATGTCTGGCGAAGGCTGCCACTTGCAATCACAGAAGCCTTGGGACCGCAGTTGCGCAGGAGGATGCCGTTCGGGTAGAGTCCGGGCGAAAGACCGGCTTACCCGGCACATCGCTGTATTGGATTGGTGGGTTCGATGAGCGTGTTTGAAATGCAAGAACAGGACAGGGCCGACTGGGATGAGTATGTCCGCCATTCGCCGCAGGCCAGCGTCTATCACCTATCCGGCTGGAAAGACGTTATGAGCGGCACTTTTGGTCTACCGGCCCACTATCTCTTTACCAGGGAAAAGGCTCAGATCACTGGGATCTTGCCCCTCTTGCACATTGACAGCAGGCTCTCCGGCCATCGTTTCTCATCAATGCCCGGCGCACTCTGTGCCGAGGATCGGGAAAGCGCACTGGCCCTCTTTGAGCGGGCGATGGAACTCGTTACGGCCCACGGGGCCAAGTACTTGATCATGCGGGACGGCCGCTGCAAATGGGATCTGCCCGGAGTGGTGACCAACGAGGACCACTGCACCCTGGTCGTCAGATTGCCCGCCGATCCGGAGCAGCTCTGGAGGCAGTTCGATAGGAGGGTCCGGCAAGCGACGAATAAAGCGATCCAGGCCGATTTGGAGATAGTGATCGGAGCAGAGCACCTGGAGGTCTTTTACCCTGTCTATTCGAGAAGCATGCGCGATCTTGGCACACCGACGTTGGGGATAGAGTTCTTCCGGAACGTATTGAAGCAATTCCCGGGCCACTTTACCGTCTTTATGGTTCGCCGAGGTAGTGAGATACTAGGGGGCGGCTTGGTGGCCTTTTTCCAGGGCACAGTCTATAACACATGGGGAGGGATGTTACGTTCGTGCTATCACCTAAACCCGAACTATATTCTCTATTGGAAGACCCTGGAGTATGCCTGTCAGAACCACTTCGATTGGGTAGACCTGGGCAGGAGTGGAGTGGATTCCGGCACATACCGGTTCAAGAAGCACTGGGATGGAGAGCCCCGCCCGTTGTACCAGCAATACTACCTAAACGGCATCGGCCATCCGCCGGCTGTGGGCAGTGGACGGAAGGCTGATCTCAAGTATCGGGCGTTCACGGGGATCTGGAGCCGCCTACCGCTCGCTGTGACCGAGTTTCTGGGTCCTTTTCTACGCAAACGGGTGCCTTTTGGATGAGCGCCGGCTGAGGCTTGCCCCGCCCTGCTTGCTCGGGTGAGCTAACCTGCAAACCACTGAGGAGGAATGGGATGAACGACAATGGACGACCCAAGGCCAGTGTTGTCGTTTTGGCCTACAATGACAAAAAGTATCTGGACGCCTGTCTGGGCTCTCTGCTTGATCAAGACATGCCCGTCGAGGACTATGAGATCATCTACGCCGACAACGCTTCCACCGACGGCTCCGCCGAGTTCGTCGCCGGGCGCTTTCCACGCGTTAGAATAGTGCACCTGGACAAGAACTATGGCTTTGCCGAAGGGAACAACCGGGCTGCCGCAACCGCCCGAGGGCAATACGTGGCCTTTCAAAATGCCGACACCATCGCCCACCGGCGCTGGCTCCCGGAGCTGATCAGAGCGCTCGAAAGCGATCCTCAAGTCAAATGCTGCCATCCGGCCGGGGCACCACTCATCTTCGGCGGCCATCACGAGCGCGAAGCGCCGATTGAGGTCGGGGTCATGAGCGATCTGACCCGATATGGCTACATCGACTTTACCGAGACCAGGCTCAACGGGCATACCGTTCCCACCCTGCACGCAGCAGGCGGCTCGGTGCTGGTCGACACCTCAATCTTCCCCGAGCTGCGCTACTATTTTGATCCTACCTATTTCATCTACAACGAGGACACCGATCTGGGCTTGCGCATCAACAACCTGGGATACACCATTCTGTTTGTGCCCTCGGCGGTGATGTACCACGAGCGCGCTCCATCGCGGCGGACCGTTCTGAACAAAAAGGGGCTGCGCAACGCCTTCCTGGTGACACGCAACCGGTTCATTACGTTTTACAAGAATATGCATGCCCTAGAGTTCATGCTGGCATTGCCCCTGGTATGCCTGGGTTCCATCGTCAAGCTGCGGACGCTGCCGCTGAGTCCGGTCAAGAGGATAGTGTACGGTTTGGGGTTGATTCCCTACACATTCATCTCGTTATGTCTGGCCGTTGTTCGCTTTCCCCGATACGCCGAAAACCGGCGCTACATCCTCAGCCACAGCCGGCGAGACCGGTTCTGGCTGCTGAAAGAGCTATGGAAACGGCAGCCGCCTCCTTGGACCCACCTGTATGGGAGCTAGACTGGCGGGCAACAGAACTAGAGGAGGCTTGGCTATTTGGTGACATCTCCCGAACCGGCTCTGCGCGCTCCACAATGGCCGCGCACGTTCCAGGCCATGCGTCACCGCAACTTTCGTCTGTTCCTATTTGGGCAGGGCGTGTCGCTGATCGGCACCTGGATGCAGATCGTGGCCCAAGGCTGGCTAGTTTACCGGCTCACCGACTCGCCATTGATGCTTGGATTGGTGAGCGTCGTGGGCCTGCTGCCGGTTGTGCCGGTGTCGCTGCTGGCAGGCCCCATCAGCGACCGGTTTCCACGCCGCAATCTGATCCTCGCCACCGAGCTAGTACTGCTGGCACAGGCTGCCACACTGGCACTCTTGACCTGGCTGAACGTGATCCAGCTATGGCACATCATTGCGCTGAGCTTTGTCCTTGGGATGGCCTCTGCCCTGGAACAACCGGCCCGCCTCGCCTTTGTGGTAGACACGGTCGGCAAAGAGGATTTGACCAATGCAGTGGCCTTGAGCTCGTCGGTGTACAACGTCGCACGGATCCTGGGGCCGTCCGCCGCCGGTCTCATCGTAGCCTGGATTGGCGAAGCCGGCTGCTTTGCCGCCAACGCCGTAAGCTACCTGGCCGTCATCCTCGCCCTGCTCGCCATGCGGCTGCCAGGCCGGGTGAAATCAACCGCGCGACTACAGATGGCCAGCAGCATGATTGCCGGCTTTAGATACTTGTGGAATACCAAGACACTTCGGGCGCTGATGAGCATTGTGGCCATATCGAGCTTCTTCACCATGTCCTTCGTGGCCCTGATGCCTGTTTTTGCCGGAGATGTGCTCCACGTAGGGCCGCAAGGGTTGGGCTGGCTTATGGCCGGAGTAGGCATTGGAGCTATCAGCGGCACCCTGACGGTGGCCAACATCCAGCCCGGGCGCCGCGGCAAGTGGTTAACCTGGGGAAGCATCCTGGGACCGGTGTTCTTGGTGGTATTCAGCCTGTCCCGCTCATTTGCCGCCAGCCTGGTCTTTGTGGCCCTGGCGGGCGCCAGCAGCGCAGTGCGTAATACCCTCGCGAATGGGTTGATCCAGATCGAGTGCTCAGAGGAATACCATGGCCGGGTGATGAGCGTGTTCAACCTCCTCTTCAGCGGCATGTCACAACTGGGGGCGTTGGCGGCAGGTGCGGTGGCGGAGGTTACCGGTGCGCCATGGGCCATCGGTCTGAGCGCAGCAGTGGGCATGGCCTGGGCGCTGATCGTGCTCTGGCGCATGCTCTATGTGTACCGCTTGTCCTGATAGGCGATTCAGAAGAGATAGGAGAGCCAGCGTGCCAAGACGGAAACGGACGTTACACCATCTTCCCCCCACCGCCGTGCGAGTGCAGGGTGGGGACCTGTGGCACGGCCTTACCGCGCTCTGGCAACCGCAGGCTGCTATAGCCGAGTTCCGTGATGCTGTCGTCGAACGGACCGGCAGCCCAGTCTGTCACCCTGTGAGCGCGGCAAGAGCAGCCCTGACCGTCATCTTTCTCGGCCTGAAGCGGATGGCGGCGCGATCCCGGGTCATCGTCCCCGCCTATACCTGTCCGACAGTGGTCCAGGCCGTGCTCAAGGCCGGCCTGGAGCCGGTATTCTGTGATATCTCGCCTCGAACACTGGACCTGGACCGGGGCGCATTGAGCCGCCTGCTCGACCAGGGGCCGGACCGGATCCTGGCCATCGTCCCTGCTCATCTGTACGGCCTGGCCCAGGATGTGCGCGATCTATTGGCCATCGGCCGGGAGTCTGACATATTCGTCGTAGAAGATGCAGCCCAAGCCTTCGGCGCTCTCTTTCAGGGCCGGATGGTAGGCACGTGGGGAGACGCCGGGGTATACAGCCTCGGCAGGGGCAAGTGCATCCCGGCCGGACATGGCGGAGTGATTGTCTCGCAAGAGCGCTGCGCCGCAGCCATTGCAGAAGCGATGCAAGAGACGATCTCCGGGCAAACCGGACAGGCTCTGGCCTCGCTTGCCATGTTCGCGGGCTATGGCGTAGCAACGCATCCCACAGGCTGGTGGCTTGTCACCCGCACCAAGCTGAACCCGGCAGATGAAGGAATGGACGTCAACGCCCTGCCTCCGGTCCAATTACATGGGCTGGCACCTGTCCACGCCGCACTGGGAGCGTCTGTCCTCAAGCGGCTGGCTGAGATCCAAGACACCGGGCGGCAGAATGCCCGGCGGATGATCTCACGGCTGGCCGAGCTCGATTTCGCCGGCTTGCCCAACATCCCGCCACAAGCCGAGCCGGTCTTTTTGCGCCTGCCCATTGTCCTTGACAGTGAGGAGCGCGCCGACAGGCTTTACGATCTGCTCTGGCAGGAAGGGATCGGGGTCAGCCGGTCCTATCGCCGCTCTCTGCCGGATCTGTTTTCCGATCTGCTTCACACAGACGAGCGTGATTTTCCGGGGGCGTCGCGGTTGGCACGTTGTCTGTTAACGCTGCCTACCCACGCCTATCTGAAGGAAGAAGATATGGCGAGGATCACCGATGCATTCCAGGCAGCAGCGGCTTGGGCTGCTCAGCCTGTCCAATAAATCGCAAGGAGGACAACACCCATGCCGGTACCACCACCTGACGAAGAAATGTTGGCTCGGATGCCTATGGCGCGTGACGAATATGAGAGGCTGCGACCGCGTGGCAGGCCCACGCTTCTCAAGCAAAAAGTGATCAACATGATCGCCCGGACTATGATTGTTGGCAAGCTGCGGATCTGGCTTTATCGCCAGATGGGCATAAACATCGGCAAGGATTGCGTGGTAGAGATGTATGCCTGGCTCGACGACCAGTTCCCCGAGTTGATCTTTTTTGAGGATCACAGCGGACCATCTCGCCACGTTATCATCATGTGCCACGACGACGTGGCCGCCAAGGCCGCCGTCGACGACCCGTCCGGCCGTTCCTTCGACAAAAGGTACGGCTATGTGGCTCCCGTGCGGCTGAAAAGCTACTCAGGCATCGGCACCGGCAGCATCCTGCTCCCCGGCATTACGGTTCACGAGGGAGCTTACGTGGGCGCCGGTGCCGTCGTGACCAAGGATATTCCACCCTACACCGTTGCCGTCGGAGTGCCGGCCAGGGTGATTAAGCATCTAAGGGCTGAGGAGGAGGCGCCAAAATGAAAAACTGCAAGTCGGTTGCGCTGGTTGTGTTGGTAGCGGTGACCGTCGGCCTGGGCCTGCCCGCCATGCCAACGGTAGTTCAGGGCCAGACGATCACGGCAACTTGCACGGACAGCGACGGTGGCCTGAACTATCAAGTCGCCGGTTATGTCGAAGGCATTGGCCTGCAAGGTCGTTCCTTCAAGTACTATGATGCGTGCGAGCCGGCGCCAAACGAAGGCACGGTGAAAGAATGGTGGTGCAACGGGACAATGCCGGTGTATGCCAAGTCCGTGTGCTCTTTTGGCTGTGCAGACGGCGCCTGCCGGACAACGCCGGTGTGCACAGACGCCGACGGCGACACTTTTGCAGTAGAAGGAGGAGTTTGCGGGCTTGTCGACTGTGACGACGCTAATCCTGCCGTCAACCCAGATGCCACCGAGATCTGTGACAATGGCATCGACGACGACTGCGACGGCTGGGCCGATGTCGACGATCCCGACTGCGCGACCTGCACTGACATGGACGAGGACGGCTATGCGATTGAGGGCGGAGCCTGTGGGCTAGCCGACTGCGACGATAACAATCCAAACGTTCACCCCGATGCTTTTGAAGTCTGTGACAACGGCATCGACGATAACTGCAACGGCTTCATCGACACCGCTGACCCGCGCTGTGGCGCCTCGAACCTGAATATCATCGTGGTGGGTTGGGATGGAACTCAGCGGGACCATCTTTTGCAGTGCTACAACCGGGAGCTGCCGGAATGTGCAAACGGGCTGCCAAACCTGCAGGCGCTTTCCGGCGGAGTAATCTGGAACAACACGATCACCAACGGTGACACAAGCACCAAGGCCGGCTGGGCGCAGATCTTTACCGGCTATGATGCCGCGGTGACGGGTGTTTATGACAACTCGAACTATCAGCCAATTCCCGAAGGGTACACTGTATTCGAAAAGATCGAGAACCATTTCGGGGCAGATAACGTGGTCACCATGTTTATCTCTGCCAAGGGGATTCACACCGGGGGTGCCTGTATCGGGGATCCGACATACAAGAACGGAGTGCCCGCAATCGAGGACCTGGGCCAACCGTGGTGCCTTGCCAAGGAGCACATCGACTATTTCGAGCTGAATCAGGTCCTAAACACCCAGGTTGGCAACCGGGCGCTGCAGTTGCTCGAAGCTCACCAGGGCGACCTGTTTTTCGCCCTGTTCCTGTTCAGAGATCCGGACGTATATGGTCACCTGGAGGGGGAGAATTCGGTCAAATACGGTACGCAGATGGTAGAGGTGGACTATTGGCTGGGGCGGATCATCGCCAAGCTGCGGGAGTTGAACATTGACGAACAAACGCTGGTCTATGTAGCTACGGATCACGGCTTTGACGAGGGGCGTACCGTGCACATGAATGCACCCTATACCTTTTTCGCCGGTGACGATCCTCGGATCGTCAGAAGCGGTGACAGAAAGGACATCGGTCCAACCTTCCTGGACAGGTATGGCATCAGCCTGGGAGCCATCGGCGATGCCCCTGCGGTAAACGGACACTCCCTCTACTCCCCGTATCCCCTGGACTGTGTCCCTGAGGGACAAGCCTACCTGGATTACCCTGGAGCGCCTGCCTGCTGTAGTGGACTGCAGCACATCAGTCTTGATACGAAATTCGGTCCGCAGTGCGTCGCGCCCACAGGCGGAACCGGTGACAATTCTGGCCACTGCACAAACTGCGGCAACGGGATATGCCAGGCGCCTGAAACCAAGTGCAACTGTCCGTCAGATTGCCAGTACTAGCAGGCAGGTCTTGGCGGCGGCTAACCAGAGAAAGGAGGTCTCAAATGAGGAGCTGGGTTAAATGGAGCATCTGCCTGATAGCTGTTTTCGTGCTCCTCCTGGCGTCGGCAGCGATTGACGCTGCTGATCCAAATGATCCCCTGGAGATCAGCCTCGCAGATGCCGACATGACATTGGTAGGCGAAGGTATTGCCGACTGGACCGGCTATTTCGGGTCGCCGGCCGGCGATGTCAATGGGGATGGCCTGGGCGACGCCCTGATCGGCGCGCCGATGGGTGGGAACATGGTATGTCCGTGGCCGGAAGACCCCTGTTCGGTGCCGCTCAGGGGCGAAGGCCTGGCCTATCTGGTCCTGGGGCGTTCCAGGCAAACATGGCCGCCGGACCCGGTAAACCTTGTGGAGGCCGATGCATCCTTCCTCGGTTGCTTTAACCAGAGCATGACCGCTCGGCAGGTCTACACAGCCGGCGATGTGAATGGTGACGGCTACGATGACCTTCTCGTCAGCGGCTGGAACTGCGGCGTTAACCACGCCGGCAAATCCTACCTGTTCCTGGGCAGGCCCGATGTCGAATCGTGGGGTCGCCACTTCCCGGTAGAGTCGGCCGATGCCTCCTTCGTCGGCGAGCACGACTGGGATTTTCTCAGCTACTACAATGCCACCGTTGGCGACGTCAATGGCGATGGACTAGACGACTTTTTGGTCACCTGCACCCAATATGACATTTCCGCGACTGAAGTCATCACCGATGCGGGCAAGGCCTACCTTTTCCTGGGCCGGGAAGAAGCCGACTGGGGTCCCGATTATCCCGCCGCCATGGCCGATGCAACCTTCCTGGGCGAAGGGCAGGGAGACCACCTCGGCCGCTCGGCTGTGGGCGTCGGTGACGTCAACGGCGACGGCTACGGCGACTTCCTAATCGGCGCCGCAGACAATGACTATGGCGGGGTTGACGCCGGCCAGGACTATCTCTTCCTCGGGCGGGCCACACCAAACGATCCAGATTACGATCCCACCCGACCCTGGTGGGGCTTGGACTATCCGGTAGCGCAGGCCGGCGCTTCCTTTGTCGGCGAAGCGGAGGGAGATCGGTCGGGACAGCGCGTCGCCGGGGCAGGCGATGTCAACAACGATGGATACAGCGACATGCTCATGTCAGCCGCTCGCAGTGACCAGGTCGACATCGACGCCGGCAAGGCTTACCTGGTCCTCGGCCGGCCGGAAGCCGACTGGGGCATGCGCTACCCTCTGGCCCTGGCCGACGCCTCATTCCTCGGAGAAGCAGCCAACGACGAAGCCGGCCGGCGTGTGGGTGGGATTGGCGATGCCAACAACGACGGGTACGACGATTTTGTCATCGGCGCGCCTCACAGCTCTCAGTCAGGTACGCTTGCGGGCCTGGCCTATCTAATCTATGGCCGGCCCGAGGCCGACTGGGGCAGGGATCTCTCCTTGGCGCAAGCCGACGTCAAATACATGGGCAAGCCAGAAGTCGGCAGCGCCGGCTATGACATGGCCGGGCTCGACGACTTTGACGGGGACGGCGTCGATGATTTTCTCCTAACAGCCTACGGCGGCCGGCATGAAGCGGATGTGCCCGGTGAAGTCTATATCCTGCTCGGCGCCGAAACCCCGAGGCCATACAAATTCATACCCGACTCACCCGAGGGCTATGTGCGGGACTGGCGGAGGTTCAAAACCGCCTACACCGATCCAAACGGCCCGGACGATCTCAATACAGTCCAGATGCTCCTGGGCAGATCAACCGACGATCCGATGGGGCTGGACGTCAGCTACCATAACTTGACCGCCACCCTATCCCTCCGGGGCAGCGCAGAGACCTGCGCGCCGGGCGATCCGGTCCGGCTGTCCAACGGGGTCGTCGAGCTGGGCTGCAAGGACACCTCCGCCTATGTCGGCCCGACCGGAGTACTGTGGGTGATGTGGCGTGCCCGCTGGCTCCAGCCTCCAACCGATCCTGCTTCCAACCTGGACCTCAACGCCTATCTGCGGGCTGTGGATCAAGCAGGACACGATTCTGGCTATCAGGACTTTGGCCTCTGGACCCTAAAGTGGCAGGACCTTGCCATCTACAAGACAGTCGCCCCTTCCACCATGATCACCGCTGGCATTCCCCTCACCTATACCCTGACCTTCAGCAACTTGGGCGCAACTGTGGCCGCCAGTGTCACCATCACCGACATTGTGCCCACCAAGCTGCTCAATATCAGCTTTACCAGCAACCGGCCTATCACACTTACGGGTACCATCTCTTACACCTGGCTCGTGGGCAGCCTTGAGCCTGCTCAGGGGGGCATCATCACCATCACCGGCTTGGTCGATCCACAGTTGCCCCGTAACTCGGCATTCACCAACGTGGCGATCATCGACGCGGATGCAATCGACGGCAATCCTGACAACAACAGGTCATCGGTAAGGGTCATGACTCTAGTCCGCATATATCTGCCGCTGGTGCTCAAGTAGAGAGGGTTCATCAAGTGCTTCGTCGATTCTCAGTCTTGTTGATACTTGTCGGCGGGTTGTTGGTCGCCTGTGGTGGCGAAACAAGCCGGCCGGCCTCTCCCTCGGCCATTTCACCTTCGGCCACCGCCCGGCCGGCCACGCCCGCCTTGCCCACGTCGACACCCACTATACTGCCTCCACCGGCCACCGAGACCGCCAGGCCGCAGCCCACCGGCACGCCGCAAGCGCCAACGCCCACAGTCATTCCACCCTCTCCCACCCCTTCTACACCGACCGCTGCCCCTGCGTTGGCTGCCTGCTCGCTGGGAACCGGGCTGCGCAAAGAGACCGCTCAAATCCTTATGGCTTACCAGGACCATCCTGGATTGGTCATGTGCGCCACCGCCGAGCTGGCCGGGACCTACTTTCCCCAGCTCGAGGGGTGGACGAGGGTATTGGGGGCGCCTTCCCTGGCGACGCTGCAGCAAAAGGCAGAGCGGGCAGCGCAAACCGGAGCGCCCTATGAAGCCCTTGGCTATGGCTTGGAAACCAGCAGGACCACTCCTGATGAGGAATGGAACGACCTGGTCGGGTCAACCCAGGCGGCGCGAGCCATCTCAGACCAATACGGCAAGCTGCTGGTCATGGGCCCGGGGTTCCGGTTGATGTCTCAGAATCAGGACAAGTACGACGACATGGCTTCCCTCACCGACATATGGATATTCCAAACTCAGGATCTCCAGAGAAATCCACCAGGTCCGGCATACCGGCAGGGTGTTGAGCAGGTCGTCAATCAGATCCGAGCAGGAAATCCCAATATTGTCATTTGGGCCCAGATCACGCTGCCACCTGATCGGGAACCCGATGCCAAAGAGTGGCTGGCCTATCGCCGGTCGATCGCCGACCTGGTGGACGGCGCCTACATCGGCGTCTACACCTGGCAAATGGCCGACACGAGTCAACTCGTAGCGACAATCGAGACGATCTTTGCCGCCGTCTGTGGCAGCGAGCAGTGAACAGCCTGCCCGACTGAGCCAAAACATTACAGATAGGAATGGAATAAACATTGACACAACAACCCAAGCGCAAAGTACTGGTGATAGGTCTGGATGGCGCCACCCTGGATCTGATCAGACCGTGGGCCGCAGAGGGCAAGTTGCCCACGCTAAGCCGGTTGATGCAGGAGGGGGCCTGGGGTAAGCTGGCCGCCCAGATACCACCCAACTCGGTGCCCAACTGGCCCTCGTTCGCCACAGGCATGAACCCCGGCAAGCACGGCGTTACCTGGTGGCTAAGCCAGGAAGGCTCCCGTCTGATAGACCGGCGAGACATCAAGGGCAGGCCGGTGTGGGATATCGCCGGCGACCAGGGCAGAAAGGTCGCCGTGATAAACGTCCCGGTAACCTACCCGCCATACCAGGTCAACGGCGTCATGGTCACGGGGCTGCTCACCCCCGCCTCGGCGACCGACTATACCTACCCGCCCGAGCTCAAGGCCGAGCTGGACGCCCAGGTGGGCGGATACCGGGTCACACACACCGCCGTCCACCGCCGGGGTGGCGAGGAGGAATTCCTGCAAGATCTGCTGGATCTGCTCGACCGCCAGCTCCGAGCAAGCCTCTACCTGTTGAAAAACCATCCCTGGCACCTGTTCATTGTGGTCCTGGGCATCACGGATGTGATCGTGCACAAATTCTGGCAAGACCTGGACCCGCAACACCCTCAACACACCACCGAGGACGAGGACCGGCTGCGCGACATCATTCCAAGAGCCTATCAGGCAGTAGACAACGCCGTGCAATCCCTCCTGGACCAAGCCGGCGACGGGGTCCACACCTGCATCATGTCGGATCATGGAGGTGGGGGGTTCTACGAAGCCTTCTTTACCAACAACTGGCTGATGGATCAGGGCCTGCTCAAGATCCGCCGGCAGGGTTGGTCACGGCTTAGATATTGGCTCTTCCGCATGGGACTGACCATCAATACCCTGTTTCCAATGGCCAACGCGATCGTGGCTAGGCTGGGAGGGCAAAAGCTCAAGAGGCGCATAAGCCCCATGAACCAGGGGATTGGACGGCTTTCGGGCCTGTTTTTGTCCGAGGCGGACATAGACTGGTCGAGGACCAAGGCCTATTCGGCAGGAGGGTTTGGC
The DNA here is from genome assembly GCA_034429215.1 of Anaerolineae bacterium. Classification (GTDB taxonomy): domain Bacteria; phylum Chloroflexota; class Anaerolineae; order JAAYZQ01; family JAAYZQ01; genus JAFGOG01. Next base: position 46,600 of record DAOUGI010000127.1, read on the forward strand.
CAAATCCGGATCAACCTGCGGGGGCGGCAGCCTCAAGGCATCGTCGCACCCGGTGACGAATTCGAATCGCTGCGTGATAGAATCATCCAAGGGCTTGCGAGCGTGACGGTTCCATCGACCGGCAAACCATATCTGGGCAGGGCGTACAAGAGCGAAGAGCTGTTCCACGGCCCTGAATTCGACAGGCTGCCAGACATTGTCTGTGTGCCCTACGATGAACGCTACGTTGACATAGGACTCGGCTTTATTTCGAACAAGCAGTTCGACACAGTGTCCATCGTCTCCGGCACCCACCGCCTGGAGGGTATCGTTTTACTGCGCGGCCCCGATGTGCAGGCGGGAGTAGAATTGCAGGGAGCCAATATCGTCGACCTGGCGCCGACCATCCTGTACCTGCTCGGGCTCCCCGTGCCCGACGATATGGACGGACGCGTGCTGGTGCAGGCCCTGCGCGAGGAACGCCTCCGCGCCCAGCCTGTTGAGTTTGTCTCAGCAGCAAGTGCTTCCACCGAGGAGGTGGCCAGGGACTTGACGAAAGAAGAGGACGAAGAGATCAGGGACCACCTGCGCGGTCTCGGCTATCTGTCCTGAGCGGAGCGATAGAGTGATACGCCGGTTATCTGGCAGGTGGTCAAGCCTGCACAAGCCTACCCTTCAGATCGCGACCGTGGCAGCCATCGCTGCCATCCTCATGATCGTTCGCCCGTTGGTGACGGTCTTTCCCCCCTTCGTGGCCATAGTCTTGAGCTGGTTATGGCTGATTCTGCCGGGCTGCGTGCTCGCCGTGGTCCTGTTCAACCGCCTGTCCTGGCTGGAGCGCGCGCCGGTAGCTTTCGTGTTGGGTATAGGGCTGGCGACGCCCTATACCATCTTTGCCATCCTGTTTCGAATAGAGCTCAACCAGCTACTGTGGCTGTCCGTCGGCACGTTCATTCTGACGGCCGTCGCTTCTTGGCTCTACAGCCTGTGGGATGCAAGCCGGCCTACAGCGCCGGACGGCAGTCCAGAGGTAGGGATGGGGAGGCTCAAGGCCGATATCATCCCCCTGGCCTGTTTTCTGCTCCTCCTGGCCGGTCTGCTGGCCGTCCTGGCCGCAAATGGCCCCCTTACCGGTGACGATCTGAGAGGACTGCCCTATTTCGAGGAGACGCTCCGGTTGGAAAGGATCACCGGGGCTGAGCCCTACCACGGCACAGGCACCTCGGCGACGCCACGGAACGAGCTGATCATCAGCGCCTACCAGACCAGCCTGCTGATGCAGTTTGCCGGCGCGTCCACGGTCTCTTTCATGTTATACAGTCGAGCCATCTTTGTGGTGTTGGCCCTCTTGTCCTTGTTTACCCTCGTCCATCAGAGCACTGAGGATCGCTGCCAGGCTCTGTTCACACTTGGCCTGTGGTCCGTCTACCTGCTGGCCAGCACGCAGTGGGATGGAACAGGCGACGAGCTGACTACGCACATTTTCCAGGACAAGTTCTGGGGCTGGTTCATCATGGCTCCCGTGATCTTGACATTCATCTTGTGGTATCTGAAAAGCCGGCAGCGCCGCTACCTGGTATGCCTGGGCGTTGGGACCCTCGGGGCGACGCTCATACACCCAATTCTGTTCGCGCAGATCCTGATCTTGGGCGGTGGCCTGTGCATCGTCCACTGGGCCGCCGAGCGCTCCAGGCGTGCCTTCACGAGCTGCGTGGTGGTCGCCCTGATCCTTGGCGCTTGCCTTATGATCCCGGCCGTCCAGTACATTCGATACATTGGACGCATGCCGATTGAATTGGCCGGCCTTGGGGATGCGACCGAGTTCGGCCGGATCTTTTCGGCCATGGCGAGGTACAGGCTGTGGCTGCTGCCGGGTGGCCGGTATATCGTCCACCCTTCCATCATTCTAGAGCCAGTTGTCCTGCTGGGATATTTGACCCTGCCGCTGCTCCTCTTGCGGCTGCGAAAAAACAGCGCCGCCCGCGTGATCGTGGGCGGCATGATCCTGCTGCCTCTCTTCCTCTACGTGCCTCCCCTGGCTGCCATCGTCGGCAAAGCAGTGACCCCCTTCCTGATGTGGCGTCTCGCCTGGCCGTTGCCCATGCTCTCGATCCTGGCAATCGGCTGGTCGCTCTGGCTGATGATCGGCACGCTCGCGGGCCTCATCGAGAAGGGCAGCGCTCGCGCCGCCTTCTGGGTCAGGTGCGCCGGCCCAGTAGTCGTCGTGACTCTGGCGCTCTTGCTCGCAAAACCGAATGTCGAGGCCGGGTTAACGAACTATCGTGAGCGATTATCCGCCCAGCAGTTTTCGACCTGCTCCACGACGCGCGATGCCCTGGCCTACCTGGATCAGGTAGCTTACCTGAAACCGGTAGACGTCCTGGCCTCTTCGGCGCTAAACCTCTGCATCCCGGCCTATGCTCCGTTGGCCAACGTCGTTGAATACACGTCCTATGGCACGGTGAACCGGCTGCCCGCCGAGCAAATCGCCCAGTCGCTCCAACGGGTCAGGGATGTCATCTATTTCAACTCGGCCGAGATGGTGGACGATGTCGTCGTCGCCATGATCGAGCGGCACGGTATCGACTATGTCATGGTAGAGGCAGATCGGCTCGACCTGGACATGCAGATGCGCCGCCTGCCGGCGATCTTTGCCAGGGTCTATGCCGATGCCGACTATGCGATGTATGCCGTACAGCAACCCCTCCCCTCCTCGCCGATCATAGACGGCCATGCCGCACTCAGGCAACACCACTGGGAGGAATCGGAAGAGCTCTTCCGGCAGGCCATAGCGGATGATCCAGCCCAGGTATTGAGCTACATGGGCCTCGGCGCGGCTTTCGAAGGCATGGGCGACCTGGAACAGGCCCTTGATGCCTACTTGCGGGCCGGCCAATACGGACAGGACGAGCCTGCCGCCCATGCCAGGCTAGGCCAGATCTACCTCCAGATGGACGATGTGCAGCACGCCGTCGATGAATATGAGCGTGCGGTCGCCCTGGATCCCAATCGCGATCAACTTCAAGGGTCATTGGGGCTGGTCTACCGGCTGGCCGGTCAAGACAACAAGGCCCGGGCCTGCTTCGAGCAGTCGGCTGCCCTCCAGGCAGCGGACGGCACGGCCGTCTACTATTCGATCCTGGGCGATCAACTGACATCCACGAACTGGATCGACCAGGCGCTAGACAGCTATCAAAACGCTGCAGCCATCGAGCCCACCCCGGCCCGGTACACGCGCCTGGCCCGGGCGTTAGCCCGCTTGGGCGACTCGGCCGGTGCCGTCCAGATGCAAAAGAGGGCCATCGAGATGGACCGCTGGCTGGATACGGCGCACCTGCGGCTCGGAAATATGTACCAGTGGCAAGGACAGCTAGACGCGGCGATCGACGAGTATGAGAAAGCGTGGCGGCTGAACCCATCCAGCGATGCCACCTTCTTGGCCCTGGGACAAGCCATCCAAGAGAAATCGGGCGCTGCGGCAGCGATCGACCGTATGAAGCAACTGGCGACGTTGAACAGAGTGCTGTCCGGACCTCACCGCGCCCTTGCCCCCCTCTACCTGGCCAGCGGCGACGCCGATGCTGCGTTGCAGGAGCTGGAATTCAGCGCCTTGATCCAGACCGACGACGCCTCCATCCTGGGCGCCAAAGGGGATCTTTTCAGGGGAACCGGACGTTTGGAAGAAGCAGAACAGGCCTACGAGCAAGCCCTGGCCCTCAACCCTGACCTGCTCACCGCCCACATAGGGCTTGGGATGCTTTACGCTGAGCAGTGTGAGGTAGAGTCGCAGCTTGGCCAGTTGTTCGAGCTCGTGCGCTTGCGCCCGACCGATGCACGATCGCACCTGGCCCTGTCCAATGTCTATGAGCGCCAGGGGGAGTGGGAAAAGGCCCAAAAAACGATAGAACGGGCGCTCCAGTTGGACCCAAGCAGTCCAGAGGGACACATCGCTCTGGGCGCACTGCACCAGTCCCGAGCCCAATGGGAGGCGGCTATCACTGAATACCGGCGCGCCCTCGATCTGGACCCGGCCAATACCCAGGCATATCTGCAATTGGGACAGGTTTATCAGGCCCAGGGAAATGCAGACCAGACCCAAGGCGCCCTGCAACGAGCCGCCGAGCTGAACCCTGGCCTGGCCAAGGTCCATGTCGCCCTGGGCGATAACTATCGCCGGCAGGGCGACACGCAACAGGCCGAGGCTGAGTATCTGCGCGCCACAGAAGTTGAGCCAGGCTATGTCACAGCCTACCGCGCCCTGAGCGATCTATATAGGGCCAAGGGGGATCTGGCCGCAGCCGAGACCGTCCTCAGAGGCGCACTCGAGGTCGCGCCGGCCTCCATCGGGAGTTACCGCGCGCTGGCCGAGCTTGCTCAAATCCAGGGGCAGCCAGACCGAGCCGTGCAGTGGGCACAAGAGGGTGTTGAAGCAGGGCCGCTGGAAGCCGGGCCCTACCTGAGCTTGGGCCGGCTGTACCAACAGCAGGCCGGGTGGGACCAGGCGGCCGCAGCATACCAGCAGGCCATTGATCAATGCTCGGCCACTACCGGCGCCTATGTCCACCTGGCCCTCCTCCGTGAAGCACAGGGGGGCCGGGCAGAAGCGGAGGCAGTGAGCCAAGCCGGCGTCCGGGAAGCTCCCTCATCAGGATGGGCGCACACGGCGCTGGCAGACTATTACGCGCGGCAGGGCAACGGCCGGGCAACCGCGGCCATCGCCGCCTACGAACAGGCGCAACGGGCTGAGCCGATCTACATCGCAGCCTACTCAAGCCTGGCTAATCTCTATTTGAGGATGGGATCGCCCGAAAAAGCGCTGGCCCAGCTCGAAGCAGTCACCCGGATCAATCCGGGCACAGCGACAGCATGGATCGCGCTCGGCGACTATTACCGAGAGCGCAGCCAGACAGATGCAGCCCTGGCCGTCTATGATAAAGCCACCCGGGTAGAGCCCGGCAGCGTTGCGGCCTGGCTGAGCCTGGGCGAGGCCCACCGGGCCTGGGGGCAGCCAGCCGAGGCGCTCGAGGCCTACGAGCAGGCATTGGCCCTGGAGCCGGGCAATTCGAATGTCCACCTGGCATTGGGCGATCTCTACCGCGCCCGCGGCGAATACCAGAAGGCAGAAACAGCCTACCGGCAGGCGGCAGACCTGAACAAGGGGCAAGCCGCCGCCCTGCTGAGCCTCGCCGACCTGTACCGGACACAAGGGCAATGGACACAGGCCATGGCGACCTATCGACAGGCCGCCGCCGTAGAGCCCACCATCGGCGCCATCCACATCAGCGTGGGTGGTATCTATCGGAGCCAGGCAGAGATAGAGCTGGCCTTGGCCGAATACCTGACCGCGACGCAGATCAGTCCCCTTTCTGGCGAGGCATGGGTATCTGTCGGCAAAGAGTACCAGTCGCAGGGAAAGCATGAACAGGCTATGGCTGCTTACCGGCAGGCCATAGACGTAGAGCCCGCCTATGTGCCGGCCTATCTCGAGTTAGGCAGCATTTATGTGGCCACAGGGGAAACGGACAAGGCCGAAACAGCGTACCGGCAGGCCATCGCCGCCGACGCCGGCGATCCTTCCGGCTACCTCCAATTGGCAAACCTATTCCAGGCAATGGGAGACTATGTCTCGGCTGAGACCAATTATCAAGCCGCCGCGCAAGCACTGCCCTCGTCAGGGGAAGCTTATGTAGCCTTGGGCGACTATTACGCCAGGCAAGGCGATCGTGAGCGGGCGGCAGCCGCCTACCAACAGGCACAGCAGGCAGAACCGGGCTATGTAAAATCCTATTCGGCCTTGGCGGATCTATACCAGGTGATGGGGCAGTTTGAGCAAGCCCTGGGTCAGCGCCAGAAGGCGACCCAAGTCAATCCGGCATCGGCATCGGCCTGGATAGGGCTGGCCGACTATTACCGGGCACGGGGAGAGAAGGACCAATCCCTGGCAGCCCATCAACAGGCCCTACAGGTTGAGCCGGCTAGCATCTTGGCCTGGCTCAGCCTGGGCGAGGCCCGGCAGGCATGGGGACAGCCAGAGGAGGCGGCCAAAGCTTTTAGGCAAGCCCTACTCCTGGAGCCGGGCAACGTCACGGCGCACCTGGCTTTGGCCGACCTATATCAGAGCGAAGAAGAGTGGGAAGAAGCAAAGGCGGCCTATCGGCGAGCTGCCGGTCTGGACAAAGGACAGGCTACCCCGCTGCTGGGGTTGGCCGAGGTGCACCGGGCGCGAGGGGAGTGGGTCCAGGCCGTTGATGCATACCGGCAAGCGGTGAGCATACAGCCGACGAACGGTGGCATCCACGCCAGCCTGGGCGATATGTACCGGGAACAGGGAGACCTGGAGCTGGCTCTGAGCGAATACCTGTCGGCGACGCTGGCCAGCCCGTCTGCCGGTGGTGTATGGGTGGCCCTGGGCAACGAGTACCGCAGACAGGGCAATGGCACAAAAGCCGGCGCTGCCTATCAACAAGCCATCGAAGTGGAACCCACCAACGTATCGGCCTATATTGGATTAGGAAACGTCTCGATGACGCTGGGGAAATGGGAAGAGGCCGAAGCCTGTTATCAACAAGCCATCGCCGCCGATGCAAGCGACCCGGCCGGCTACATGCAATTGGGCGCACTGAACAGCTATCGCGGCCAGTGGGAGGCCGCGACCAGTTGGTACCAAACGGCGACCCAAGTGGCGCCGAGCTCTGGGCTGGCGTATGTGGCTCTAGGTTACGTTTATCAGCGGCGTGGAGACCTGGACGGCGCTGAAGCAGCCTTTACACAAGCCCTGAACACCGGGGCCGACTATATCGACGGCGTTGAGGCCCTCGCCGGGTTATATCGAGCCCAAGGCGATCTTGACCGGGCCGAGGCTTTGTACCAGGAAGCTATTACAACTACTGGCGGCAACCCTGTGGCTCTGATCAACTTGGGTGACTTTTACCGGCAGCAGGCTCGCTTCGACGAAGCAATGGCCCAATATCAGCAGGCAATCGCGCTAAACCCCGGAACGGGCGCCGGTTATGTGGCCCTGGGCGACGGCTACGCGGTCCAGGGGAAATCGCAGCAGGCCATCGCTGCCTATCAACAAGCCGTTGCCATGCAGCCGGGTGAGACGACGCCCTACACCAACCTGGCAGCCATTTACCGGACTCAAGGTAACCTGGACAATGCCGAGAAGGCGCTGGCGCAGGCGCTGGCGCTCAAGGCCGACGATCTCACGGCTTACCTCAGAATGGCCGAATTAGAGCAGGACAGGAGGCAATGGGAAAAGGCAATCGGCCGTTGCAAGCAGGCTACGGAGGCCTACCCTGCTTCGGGCGAGGCCTGGACCGCCCTGGGCGACGCCTACCTGGCCGCCGCTAACCTGACTCAAGCTGTAGAGAGCTATCGTCAAGCCATCGAGGTCGCACCGGTTCATGCTGAGGCATACCAGGCTCTGGGAATAGCCTACCAGCAGCAGGGCAAGTTTGATCAAGCGGGAATCGCCTTCCGGCAGGGAATAGAGAGCGATCCAGCCGACCCGGCCGGACACATCCACCTTGCCCAGTTATTCGAAAAACTGGGCCAGCCCGGCCAGGCTCTGGCCCAATACCAAGCCGCGGTCGATGCAGCGCCGGCTTCCGGCTGGGCACATTCCACGCTCGGCATGGCCTACTGGCAGCGGTCCACGGCCGGCCAGGCGATCGCCCACTACGAGCAGGCCATCGCTGTAGAGCCGGCCCACCTCCCAGCCTATCTGGGCCTTGCGCAGATCTATGCAGCACAGGGGCGCACAACCCAGGCGATCAACGTCTACCGGGCAGGAATGGCTGCTGTCCCTACCTCCAGCCTGCCACAGTTGATGTTGGGCAACCTGTATCGGCAAAAAGGCGACCGGACCAAGGCCATCGCCGCTTACCGCCAGGGCTCGGCTGTGGAGCCGCTCAGTGTCGATCCCCTCCTGGCTTTGGCCGAGACCTATCGAACACAAGGCCGTTGGAACGATGCCTGGGCCTTGTATCAGCAAGCGGTCCGAAACTCACCCGGCTCGCCCGCGGCCTGGGCGGCTCTGGGCGATGCCTACAGGAGCAGGGGAAACACGCAGCAAGCTATCACCTGTTTCGAGAAGGCTATTCAGCTTGATCCCGGCTACTCTCCGGCATACCAGGCCTTATCCACGGTCTATCGCCTGTCGGACCAGATAGACAAAGCCCTCAGTACAGCCCAGGTTGCCGTCCGCGCCAACCCTTTTTCAGCCTGGGCCTACCTGCTGCAGGGTGACCTCCACATGGCCGATTGGCAGCCGCAGCAGGCGATGGCAGATTACCAGCGCGCCGTCGCCGTAGAGCCGGGCAGCACAGACGCGCAGGTGGCGCTTGGCTGGGCTTACCAACTGCTTGGCGACGACGACAAGGCCATGGCCGCCTATAAGCGTGCCCTTGCCCTGCAGCCGGCGAGCCTGGCTGCACACTTGGCCATGGGCGATGCGTACCTGGCCATGGGCGAGCAGCAAAAAGCGATCGGTGAGTACCAGAACGCCGCCAAGCTGCACCCCACAGAAGCTGCCGGTTACCTGGCCCTGGGTGACCTGTATGAGGTCAACAGCGAGCTGGAAGAGGCAGAAGTTGCCTATCGGCAGGCACTGAAAGCCGATTCGCGCAGCCTGGTCGGCCACATCGCCTTGGGGTACATCCTCAGCCAGGAGGCGCGGTACGACGAGGCGCTTCAGGAATTCCGAGCCGCCGCCACCCTCGACCAGGGGCTTGCCTGGCCGCATGTAATGGAGGGTGACCTGCACGTGGTGTTGGGCGATCTCGAGTCAGCCCAAACCGCATACCAGGATGCCGTCGATGCCGAGCCCGGCAATGCCACCGGGTACGCCGGCCTGGCCTCCGTTTGCCGCAGCAACAAGGATCTCGACGGAGCGATGGCCGAGTACGATCGGGCGCTCAAGCTCGCTCCCGGCGTGGGTTGGATAAGGGAAAAGATAGGCGAGGTCTATGCCCAGCGCAGGATGTTGGAGGAAGCTTTGGATAGTTTCTCTCAAGCCCTTGCTCGCGATCCGACGCTCTCGGACTCGTATGCATCGATGGCAGACATCTATTTGAAATGGAGCCAACCGTACGATGTGGCGGCCCACTTTGAGCAACAGACCCGGCAGCATCCAGATGTCCCCTGGTATTCCGGATTGGCAGCCTACCTCTACCGGACCGTCGATGACATTCCAAAGGCGATTGAGCAGTATGAACGATTGCTGAGCTTTGCCCCCGACGATGCCGATGCTCATGCGCAGCTGGCCCTGTTGTACGAGCGCGGTATGGATGCGCGCGTTGCAGTGAGCCACTGGAACGTCTACCTGGCGTTAGCCGCCGGCAGCCGGTACGCTCCCGAAGCAGAAACCCACCGCCAGGCCCTGCGCGTCGTCGTCATCAGCTCGCCAACCGACGATCAGCAGGTGAGCGGGCAGGTGGCCATCCGTGGCTCTGCGCAGATAGACGATTTCTGGTATTACAAGATCGAGCTGCAGGACAAGACCACCGGCGATTGGCGGCCGGTTGGCGATCTGCACTATGAGCCGGTGATCAACGGCCTGCTACAGGTGTGGGATACGGCCGGCCTTTCGGCCGGTACCTACCGGCTGCGCCTGGTTGTGGTAGACAAGACAGGCAACTTTGTGGCGCCTTACCAGCTCCAGTTGACCGTGGTGCCCGCTCCGTAGGGAGCAGGCCCCCCGGCGCCGATCAGAACCATCCCCTGGCAGGGAGCCTGCCGGGGGATGGTGTCTTGATCCAGAGCCAAGTGACAGGATCTACAGGGCGTACAGCTCCCCGTACTTGTCGCGCAGATATTTGATATACGGCCCAATCTTGAGCGACTCGCCGGTGACGCGCTTGAGCAGCTCGTCTGCGGTGAACTTGCTGCCGTGCTGGTAGATATTGTCCTTGAGCCAGCCGTGCAGCGTGCCAAACTCGCCCTGGCGGATCTGGTCGGGGATGTCGGGATGGGCTTTCAGCGCCGCCTCGTAGAACTGGGCTCCCAGGATGTTGCCGAGGGTGTAACCCTGGAATCCGCCGCCGATGATGCCGCCGTACCAGTGCACGTCCTGCATCACGCCGTCGCGGTCGTCCGCTGAGGCAATGCCCAGGCTGGCCCGGTAGCCGGCGCGCCACGCCTCCGGCAGATCGCGAACCGCCAGTTTGCCTTCGAGCAGATCCAGCTCCAGGCCAAACCGGATCATGACGTGCAGGTTATAGGTTACTTCATCTGCCTCGACGCGGATCAGCGATTGCTCCACTTTGTTGATGGCACGGTAAAAGGTCTCCAACGGCACACTGCCAAGCTGGTCAGGGAAGACAGCCTGGAGCTGAGGATAGAAAAACTCCCAGAAGCCATGGCTGCGCCCGACGCGATTTTCCCACAGGCGCGATTGGCTCTCGTGAACGCCGGCCGACGTGCCGGTGCCCAGGGGGGAGGCCTCGAAGGTCGGGTTGACGCCCAGCTCGTAGAAAGCGTGACCCGCCTCGTGGATGGTGGAAAAGAGGGCATCGCCGAGATGGTTCTCGTTGAACCGGGTGGTGATCCGCACGTCGCCGATCGAGAACTTGGTGGTAAACGGATGGTGGGTCTTGTCCTGGCGGCCCCGGTTAAAGTCGTACCCCAGCCGTTTGATGACCTCCACACCAAAGCTCCACTGCCCGGCCTCGGGGAACCGCTGCCGCAGGCACGAGTCGTCGGCCAGGGGCTGGCGGGTGATGGCCTGGACAATCGGCACCAACTGCCCGCGCAGCTCGTCAAAGATAACCCGCAGCGTCGAGGCTTTCATGCCATAGTCGGCCTGGTCGATCAGGGGATCGGCGATGTGCTCATAGCCGGGGAAATAGCCGGCTAACCGGCGGCTCAGGTCGATCGTCTTGACCAGGTAGGGCTCGACGGCTTTAAAGTCGTTCTTGGGCCGGGCCTCGGCCCACGTCTGGTACGACTTGGCGCCATGGTCGGTCAGCTCGGCCACAAAAGCCGCCGGGACGCGCACCGCCCGCTCGTACTCGCGCCGGGTGAGCCGGATCAAGCTGGCGTCGTCCGAGTCGTAGGGCAGGCCCTCCTCGTAGGGCCGCAGGTCGTCGAGGAGCCGGCCGATGGCCGGATCGACGAACTTTTCGTGGGCCAACTGTTCCAGCGTAGCCATCTGCCGGGCGCGGGCCTCTACCCCACCGGGCGGCATATAGGTCGACTGGTCCCAACCCAGCACAGCCGCCGCGCTGTTCAGGTTGTCGACCTCGACGAGACGGTTCTTCAGTTCCTGTAGTTTTTTCTGCATGTTTCCTCCTGACAAATAGTTAATTCAACAAAGGCTATCAGCCCAAAGCCGGCCTAAAGTCCTGCACGTCAAGCTGCAAGCGCTTCTCGCCATTCCATTCGTTCACCAACAGAGAATAGGCCACGTCAATGCGACCTGGGACCTCACCGCCAAGATGGCCGCCGCGGAACAGAACAGCATCCCAGGCGACGCCATGCCGGTCGCGCAGCCCAAGCTTGAGGTGTTTCTGGTCGGCGCCCATGGTCCTCACCTCGCGCACCTCCACGTCCCGGCTGAGCAGCACGGGCGTGGGGTTCTCGGCGCCGCACGGCTCAAGCTGTGACAGCAGATCGTGGGTGGGCCAACCGGCCTCCTCCAGGAGCATTTCGGCATCTATCTCGAGGGCAGGCCTTAGCTCAACGCCGGCCAGCCGCTCTGCGGCAATCGCCTGCAGGCGGTCGCGCAGCGCATTCAGGTTGCGGGTGGCAACGGTAAAACCGGCCGCGGCGCGGTGCCCTCCGTGGCGAATCAACAGCTCTCGGCACTCGTCGAGCGCCTCGGTGATGTGAAACTCGGGGATCGAGCGGCACGAGCCCCGGCTCTCCTCGGCTCCCAGCTCAACGACGGCGCTGGGGCGGTAGTAGGCCTCGGTCAGCCGGCTGGCAGCCAGGCCGACGATGCCCGGCTTGAAATCAGGGCTGGCCGCCAGGTACAGACGAGCCTCGGGATCGCCGGCCAGCACCTGCGCCTCGGCCGCAGCCACCGTCTGGTCGGTCAACTGCTGGCGTTGATGGTTCAGATCGCCCAGCCGTTCGGCCAGGCTCTTGGTCTCCAGCCCATCCGTTTTGGTCAGCAGATCGTAAGCGAGCATCGCGTGTTCCAGGCGGCCGGCGGCATTAAGGCGCGGCCCGAGGCGGAACCCAATGGCGGTGCTGTTCACCTCGCCCCTGCGCAGGCCGGCATCGGCTACCAACGCCGCCATTCCGGGCCGGCCCACCTTGTTGAGGATATCGAGGCCGCGCCGGACCAGCGACCGGTTCTCGCCGAGCAAGGGAGCCAGGTCGGCCACGGTGCCGACGGCCACCAGGTCGAGCAGCGATTCCTGGAGATCCGGGGCCGGTTGGGATTTGGCCGGCGGCCGGGCCAACAGGGCCTGGGCCAGCTTGTAGGCCAGGCCCACCCCCGACAGGTCCTTGCAGGGATAGGGGCAGCCAGGCTGCTTGGGGTCGATGATCGCCGTCGCTGGCGGCAGTTGGTCGGCCGGCAGGTGATGATCGGTGATGATCACGTCCAGATAACCCCTGGCCTGCTCCACTTCTCGGACGGAACGGACACCGCAGTCCACGGTGACCACCAGCCGCACGTTGCGGCGGTACAGTTTGCGCAAAGCCCCGAGGTTCAGGCCATAGCCCTCGTCCACGCGGTCAGGGATGTACGGCTCGACGCAGGCGCCGAGTGACGACAGCGCCTCAACCAGCACGGCGGTGGCCGTCACACCGTCGGCGTCAAAGTCACCGTACACGGCTATCTTTTCTCCACGGCAGATGGCCCGCTGCAGGCGCGGCACGGCCCTGTTCATCCCCTTCAGGAGAAAGGGATCATCAGCGTCCACCCGACCCGCCAAGAAATCGGACGCGGCCGTCGAATCCGCGATCTTGCGGTTGCACAGCACCTGGGCCAGCAGCGGCGGCAGATCGGGGAAACGGGCCATGGCCTGCTCGCGCGACTGGGCGACATCACGCCAGCGCTTCATCGGCAACGACAAACTAGAACCCCTCCAAACAGCCAAAAGAGCGAGGCATGCTGCTTCCTCGCTCTCGAACTAGCCAACGATCCTCGCCCAGCCCAATACCGGCCGCGAGGAGTCGCTCTACAGCCATCCCTGCTTCTTGATGAAATCGGTCACCACCGGCATCACCACCCACTCACCCTGATAGGCCTTGATGGCATACACGATCATGGGCACCAGCGGCAGCAAGAACAGGAACCACAGGCAAAATCCCAGCAAACCGGCGCTGATAGCACTCAGCACGAAATAGACGATGCAGGCCAATATGCTGTAGATCGAGCTTGCCACCCATAGGCCCAGTGAGTGAATGGCATGGTAGCGTTGGAAGGGACGATTCTTGTTCCCCTCCGACACCAGGATGATGATCGGCACGATCACGCCGATGATGTAGGCCAGCAATGCCATCAACCGATCGTCGGCAGTGACGTCGCCGGCTGGCGAATTAAAAGATCCCTGCGTCATAGTTTCCTCTCCTTTCTGTGAGCGACCAAGACGGGACGGCAGCGCATAAAAGCGCCACTACCCCGTCATTGTAGCAGGCTCCGCCACAAATGTCAAACCGGATAACAGAAGACTTGGCAGGGAGCACAGCCTATGATAGAATAGCTCTATGGCTCGTATTGTGTTTATGGGAACGCCCGAGTTTGCCGTGCCGGTGTTGGCGGCGCTGGCCGAGCATCACGACCTGGTCGGGGTCATTACCCAGCCCGACCGGCCGGCGGGACGGGGCGGGGCAAAGGCCAGGCCGCTGCCCCCGCCGGTGAAGGAAGCCGCTCTGGCACACGGCCTGCCCGTCTACCAACCGCAAACGCTCCGCACACCGGAAGCAGTGGAACAGATCGCCGGCTGGCGGCCGGACGTCGTCGTCGTGGCGGCTTTTGGACAGATCCTGCGCCCGGACGTGCTGGCTCTGCCTGCTTATGGCTGCCTGAATGTCCACGCTTCGCTGCTGCCCCACTACCGGGGTGCGGCGCCTATTCCGGCTGCGATCCTGGCCGGCGAGCCGGTCAGTGGGGTAACGCTGATGGTGATGGACAAGGGCCTCGACACCGGCCCCATCCTGGCTCAGAAAGAATGGCCGCTGGCGCCCGACGAGACGACCGCCTCGCTGACCGGCAGCCTGGCCAGGCTGGGTGCGACGCTGGTAATCGAGACTCTGCCGCACTGGCTGGCCGGCGCCATCCGGCCGCAACCCCAGGACGAGTCACTAGCCACCTGGAGCCGGCCGCTGACCAAGGAGGATGGCCTGCTGGACTGGAGCCAGCCGGCAGTTGCCTTGGACCGGCGGGTGAGAGCCTGCCATCCATGGCCGGGCGCCTACACCTGGCTGGGAGGTGAGCGGTTGAGGATACTGCGTGCCCGCCCATGGCCCGAGTCGCCGGTGGAAGGGCCGCCGGGGCAGATCGAAGCAATGGGCACGGGGCTCGGCCTAGTCACCGGCCAGGGGATGTTGGAGCTGTTGGAGGTGCAGTTGGCCGGCAAGAAAGCGTTGAGCGCCGAGCTGTTCGCCCGGGGCCGGAGGGGGTTGATCGGCAGCCGGCTTGGTTGAGATCGGGGGCGTTCCAGCCTTGCATCCCAGTTTGCCAAAGAACAGCTCTTTTGCTATAATGGGCGGACTCATCGGGGCGTAGCGCAGTCCGGTAGCGCACTTGAATGGGGTTCAAGTGGCCGCCCGTTCAAATCGGGCCGCCCCGACCTCAGGGTAGATGGTCGATAGCAGAGGGTGCTATCGGCCATTGTTTTAGAATCTGTATTAACAAGCTAGAGAGAGACGCCGGCGCAACGGAATGACGAGCGCATCACGGTTAAGACCGGATTGGCGTTTTCTCAGAGTCGAGAAATCAATGGACAGCGCCGTTCAGGAATTCGAAAATCTAACTCAACAGGATATGGCGTTTCTGGAAAGGCTGGGCGGCAACTTGCCCTTCCTTGCCGATCTCAGCTTGGCCGACGTGACGGTGTACTGCCTCCGGTCGAGTGGTGAAGCTACGGCGATAGCCCAGGCCAGGCCACACTCGATCATGCCGATCCATGCCGAGGCGCTAATTGGAAAGCCGATAACAGCCGAAGACGATCCAGCCGTATTCCGCGCGCTGACAACAGGCCGGCGAAGCAACGGCCAGCGGGACTTGCCAGGGCGTGAGGTTACAGTTTTCCAGGAGGTTTGGCCGCTGTGGACCGCCAAAAGGCGGGCATTGGCTGCGGTGTCCATTGAGACGAGCTTGCTCGAGCGCGAACGACATTTGCGTCGGGGAAAGGTGTTTTCCCAAGCGCTGAGGCAGGTCCAAGAGGCGGTATTGACCGGCATCCTGATCGGCCTTGACCGGCTGACCCCCATGGGGGAACATGACGGGATCATGGTCATCGATACTGAACGCCGGATCCAGTTTTCGAGCGCCATCGCCACCAACCTGTATGGCAAAATCGGCTATACCAGCGCGCTGTTGAAAAGGCGGCTCGACGACCTGGGGATAGACGACCACGGCATGGCCTTCCAGGTATTGGAAAAGGGCGAGTGCTTGGAAGCAGAGATCAAGGCCCATGACCGGATCTGGATCAAGAAGGGCATCCCCCTCTTTTCCACCACCCGGCGCTGGCCCCGGCTACTGCCGGCACCGGATGGCCGCTGGACGCTGTCGGGCGCGTTGTTGATCATCAGCGACGTAACCGAACAGCGACGCCAGGCAGAAGAGCTGCAGATCAAGGTAACGATGATCCGGGAGATCCATCACCGGGTCAAGAACAACTTGCAGACAATCGCCTCGCTGCTGCGGATGCAGGCACGGAGGAGCGATTCCGACCAGGTCCGCCAGGCGTTAGAAGAGGGCGTCAGTCGCATTTTGAGCGTGGCAGTTATCCACGAGTTCCTGGCTCACCAGGACGACCGGGTGATCAACATCCGTGAGGTGAGCCAGCGGATCATGGCCCAGTTTGACGAAGGGGCACTGGACCAGCAGAAAAAGATACGGCTGAAACTGAGCGGGCCCAACGTCTGCCTGCCGACGCAGCAGGCCACAGCCTGCGCCCTTATCATTAACGAGCTGATCCAAAATGCCCTGGAACACGGCTATGGCTATAAACAGGTCGGTACGGTCAGCGTCAACCTGGAGGACGACGGCAGCAACGTCACCATCGGCGTCCACGACGACGGCGTAGGCCTGCCCGAAGCATTCGACCCGGCCCAGATAGATACCCTGGGCCTGCAGATCATCACTAGCCTGGCTCACAATGAGCTAAAAGGCACTTTCGAACTGACTGGACGGGACAACGGCGTCTCAGCCACTGTTACATTTCCCAAACTGATCCAAGGAGGTCCATAATGGCAGAGCGGACACGGATTATCATTGCCGATGATGAATCGATCATTCGCATGGATTTGCGCGAGATGTTGAGCAACCTGGGTTATCTCGTCGTCGGCGAAGTAGGCGACGGGCGAAGCGCCGTCAATCTGGCACGTGAGCTGAAACCCGAGATCGTCGTCATGGATATCAAGTTCGAGGGCGACGAGTATGACGGCATCGACGCCGCCCAAGTGTTGACCGAGGAAAAGATCGCCCCGGTGCTCCTCTTGACGGCCTATAGCCAGCGCGAGCTGGTGGCACGGGCCAGAGAAGCAGGCGTCGTCGGCTACCTAGTCAAGCCATTCCGCGAATCTGACCTGGCGCCGGCCATTGAGGTTGCGCTGGCCCGTTTCGAAGAGTTCAAGGCGATGGAGAAGCAGGTCGGCGGACTCCAGGATGCTCTAGAGACACGCAAGTTCGTGGATCGCGCCAAAGGCATCCTGATGGACACTCAGAACCTGAATGAGGCCGAGGCGTTCCGCAAGATCCAAAAGATGAGCATGAACACCCGCAAGACAATGAAAGAGGTGGCCGAAGCGATCATCCTGGCCTATCAAACCCAACAGCAGAGCCCAGTATAACGCAGGCACAAATCCTTAACCAAGGGGATCGGGGCCATCGCGCACCCGCCCATTTCAGCGGCAACGCCAGGCGTCAGGCCTGAGATGCCACACGAGCTGCCAAGAACAAGCCCTTGCCAAAAGGCAAGGGCTTTTATTTTGCGCATCCATCAGCGTTTCATGTCAGGAAGGCCAGACACCAACTCCGCAGCCGGCCCATACAGGTGGGCATGCGACGCCCAGACGATTAGTTTACCCTCCAGGCGGCCCTCTCTCCACTCAACCTCGATCTCACTGATCGAGCAGTTGTGGGTCTCTGTGCGCAGGTAGCTCAGGTCAACGCCGGGGCACAGATCCGGCAAGGTCACCGTAAAAATGCCGCCGTGTCCAACGACGATAAAGCTCTGGCCGTCCTTGCCGGCGACGATCTGCTCGATCCCGGCCCGCATCCTGTTACAGAGCGTAATATAGTTGTCCCCGTTGGGAAAAGCCCTCTCTACCTGGCCTTTGAACCAGCTCTCGATGATCCGGTTGTGGAGCGCCCAGGCCTCCAAGGTAGGTGGTTGAAGCTCTACGTCGCCGACATCGATCTCCCGCAAGTTTTCCATGACAACGGCCGGCAGGCCGAGCTGGTGGGCGATGATCTCGGCCGTCTCCCTGGCCCGTTTCAGCGGCGAGGAATAGACAGCGTGGATGTTGTAACCTGCTCGACCCGCTTTGCGCGCCGCAAGGAAATGTCCGGCAGTCTGCTCGGCCTGCAAGATGCCCTTGGGGGTGAGCGAGTAATCGACCCGCCGGCTGGACAGCTCTTTGGTCAGGTTGGCCAGGTTCTCGCCATGCCTTACCAGGAAAAGGTGGTTCATAGGTCCAAGTACCAAAGCAGCATCGCTTCGTGGGCTACCGGGGGACAGGCAGCGTAACCGTAGCGGTGGATGGCGCCCAGGGTACAGCCCTGGCTGGCGTAAAAACGGCAGGCCGCGACGTTGACATTCTGAGTCTCGATCTTGAGCTGGGTACAGCCCTGCTGCCTGGCCCAGTTCGCCGCATGGGCCAACAAAGCGGCGCCGATCCCACAGCCCCGCACGTCGGTGCAGACGCGGATGTCCCACAGCACCGCCAGGTCGTGGCGGTCTTCGAGCACATTCAAGCCTGGTGTGTCGATGGCCACCGCCGCTCCGCCCACCGCGCGCGGCCCATCATAGGCCAGGAAGATCCCCCACCGGCTGACGTCGAACTGCTTTGGCCAGGCAACGGGCGAATCGGACTCGTCGCCGCTGTCCTGGCCGTAATCTTTGACATAGGGCGGGTCGGCCTTCTCTTCGACGAGGGCCAAGCCCCCCAGGCCGCCGTCTGTGGCATCGACCCGCAGGATCGACTCGACCTTGAAAGAGATGGGGATGGCCGCATACACGGCGAGCAGGTCCAAGTCGATCTGCCTGATCTCTACTTGCATGACAGATCCTCCCAATTCCACTAGGCGTCGCGCCGGCGAGCGATCGCGATTGCCAGGGCATGGCAGATCAAGGCGCCGCCGATCAACAACATCAAGGCCGCAGGCCGGCTCAGAGGCTGCGGAGCAGCCGCCGTGTCGATCATCCGGCCGCCGCCGGCCAGAACCCAGGCATTGGCCATGACCGAATAGCGGGCCAGGCTCTGCAGCAGGCCGGGCTCAGCCGTCAGTGTCGGGGCAATGAGCGCCAGCCAGTCGACCAACAGGAAACCAAGGCCGGCCAACGTCGCACCCAGCGAAGAGCCGCTCAAGGCGCCGCCTACCTGGACGACGCCGACGTAGGTACCGGCTGCCAAGGTCCCGGCCAGGATCGTCAGGACAGCGCTCCCAAAGGGATAGATGCCGGCCATGGCGGCACAGAGCAGCAAGATGAGAGCCATCAACCAGGCAAGCAGCAGGCCGACGGTCAGTGTCAGCGCCAGGCTCGAGGCGACAATGGCTTGCGGGTGGGTGACACCCCGCGCCAGATCGGCCCGGCGCGTACCAAGGGTCAGATCATTGCCAACGGCAAGAATAGAGATGACGGCTGCCAGTGGTCCCACCAGCAGCAAGCAGGCCCCCACGGCCAGAGGAGCATGCCCCCCACCCGTAGAGAGGCTAAGGAAAGCGGTGTCGTTCATAGCCTTGGCCATAGCCCACAGCGTTAACGGAAAGAGCACCACTGTGCCTGCCCCGATCTTGACCAACGATGTGTGGGCCATGCCGAACAGGTGAGCATAGGCCCGGCGTGTGACAACCGGCCCTCGGCCGGTCCAAGCTGGCAGGTGTACTGGCCGAATCCCTTTGATCCGCTCACGCTCTGTGTGGCGAGGGCGGCGTTTCCGGGTGGCTACCACCTCAGTAAGCTCGCGGCGATAGACGATCGAGATCGCCAGCCCCAGGCCCAGCAGGGTGCAGGCACCTAGCACGAGGGCCGAGTAGGCAATGCTGTGGGGCATGGACAGGATTTGCAGGTTGGCCGGGGTGGGCGCCCGCTGCGGGACTGCTGCGTAGGTCCAGTTGGCGCCATTGTACGACAGGCTCAAGCCATACAGCCGGGCAAGCAGGCCGTCCGGGCTCAGCACACGCCACACATCTGTCAGTTCTCCCAGCGTGAGTGCAAAACCCAGCACCATGCCGGCAAAAGATTCCAGTGCATACGCCAACGCGCCGACGACCAGGGGCAAGCCACCATTGCGGGCAAGAACCCCCAGCAGGACGATCAGGCTGACATAGGGCCACAGGACCAGCCAGGCCCGCGCCAAATCACCCCAGAGTAATTCTGGACGGAGGCCGATCAACACGGCCAGGCCCTCGACCAGGATCAGCAGGGCGCCGCCGGCGAGCACCAGCACCACCCACTGGGCAGTCAGCAGTTGCCACCGGCCCAGGCCACGGCTGACGAGTCCGCGGAAGGTTCCCTCACTGAACTCCTGGCCCACGGTCACAGCCGTCAGGATGATGACCGCAACTGTGACCAGGCCCGGGCTCCACAGCCCTACCCGAGGGGTGTTGGGGGCAGGCGGGAAGGCCAGGCCACGTAGAAGAGTGGCCGCTACCAGCGCTGCCGCCAGCCACCACACAAGCGGCCGGCGAAGCCCTTTGAGCAGCTCAGCGCGCAGCAGTCCCACCATCGCCCTCGGTCAGCTCCACGAACATCGTTTCCAGGTCGCGCCCGGCGGCCACCTCGGCCAGTGGCCCGCGGGCCACCAACCGGCCGTGGTCGATGATCGCCACCTGATCGCAGACCAGCTCGACCTCGGCGAGCTGGTGGCTGGAGAGAAAGACTGTTTTGCCCGTCTCGTCAGCCAGGCGGCGGATCAGCGCGCGGGTGTCGCGCTGGCCAACCGGGTCCAGGCCGGTGGTGGGCTCGTCGAGGATCAACAGGTCGGGGTCGTTGAGCAGAGCAGCCGCCAGCCCTAACCGCTGCTTCATGCCGGCCGAGTAGCTGCCAAAGCGGTCACTTGCCCGGTCGGCCAGATCCACGGTCTGGAGGGCTGGATCAATGCGAGCAGCCGCCTCGCGCCCAAGCGCCTGGGCGACAACCCACAGGTTCTCCCGGCCGGTGAGGTAGGGATAGAAGGCAGGTTGGTCGAGCAGGACGCCGGTGCGGCGCAGGGCGGCGCGCAGGTCGCGGCTGATATCGTGGCCCAACAGCCAGGCCTGGCCGGCGGTAGGCCGCAGCAGCCCGACCAACATGCCAATGGTGGTGGTCTTGCCGGCGCCGTTGCGCCCCAAGAAGCCAAAGACAACACCGGCCGGCACGCACAGGTCCAGGTCGATTACGGCAGGATGCCGGCCATAGTGCTTGGTTAACCCTTGGGTTTCGATCGCGAAAGAACGTTCGGTCATAGGCTCTCCGCGGTTAGGCTTGTGGTCCAACCGGCAGCCATACGGCAAAGGTAGTGCCCTCCCCCTCGCGGCTATCCACCTCGATCGATCCTTCATGGTCCCGGATTATGCCCAGACTAACTGACAGGCCCAACCCGGTACCCTGACCCACCGGTCTGGTAGTGTAAAACGGCTCAAAAACGTGCGGCAGCACGTCGACGGGGATGCCCACGCCGGTATCGGCGACCCGAACCACAACGTGGCCGCCCTGCCGCCCGGTTGTCACCGCCAGCCGGCCCCCATGCGGCATGGCCTGGAGGGCATTGACGAACAGGTTGAACCACACCTGCTTCAGGCGGGTAGTATCGAGCAGGAGGAGAGGCAACCCTGGGTCATAATGCTCCTCGACGGCAACACCGTTGCTCTCCAGGTGAGAGCGGATGAGCGCCATGGTCTCCCGCACTATCTGGTTGACGTCGGCCTGTTGGCGGTTCGGCTCAGCTTGCCGGGCGAAATCAAGCAGATTCAGCACTATCTCGCGGGCCCGGCGAGCCTCGGCGGCAATGATCGTCAGGTCCCTGCGCGCGGCATCGTCCAGGCAGTCTTTTTTCAGCACAAACTCGGCGAGGCCCAGTACGGGGGTCAGGGGGTTGTTCAGCTCATGGGCTACCCCCGCTGCCAGCTCGCCGACGGCTGCCATCCGGGCAGACTGGACGAGCTGAGCCTGAGTCCGGCGCAGCTCCTCCTCCGCACGCTTGCGCTCAGCAACCTCGGCCTGCAGCTCGACGGCATAGGCGCGCAGGCGGTTCACTGCATGCTCTAACTGGTTGGCAGACAACCGCTGCAAGGAGGCAATCCCAACCAAGGCGCCGACGACAGGGATGATCGGGGCCAGCCTTTCCAGCGGCGGGCCGGGATCGCGTGTCCAACTCATCGCCGCATAACCCAGGATGCTCACCCCCAACACCGACCAATGCACCCTGCTATTGCACAGCATGCCGGCCAGCAGGATGGCAATAGCATAAAAGATAACAAAGGTCGTGACCGGACCGATACTATAGTTGCCCCACAGTCCCAGACCAAGAAACACGGCCACCGGCACGTACCGGGCTTGACGCCAGCACCCGTGGCGCACAAGCCACCAGGCAGCACCGATCGGCAGATCGATCAGGAGCATAGTGGTTACTGAGGAGAAATAGAACGCCTGAGCAAGCCAGCCAACGACGACGAGCACCGTACAAACAGCCAGCGCGAGGGCCATCATGGCAAAAGCCACGTTGGTCATATACTCGCGCCGGCCTTCAGTCGCGTCAACCGGGTAAGAGCCGACCAGGGCGTTCCACAGGCGAAGTAGAGTTTTCATAAGGATTATGGTCAAGCCCTATTATCGGGAAATCGGGAGGCAATGGTCTAGAGGATGTGCGCCAGGAACTGCCTGGTCCGCTCCTCTCGCGGGTTGGTAAACAGCTCGCCAGGCGGCCCCTGCTCGGCCCACACTCCATCGGCCATCAAGATTACCCGGTCGGCGACGTCGCGGGCAAAGTGCAGCTCGTGGGTGACGACGATCATCGTCATCCCTTCGTTGGCCAGCCGCTCCATGACCTCAACCACTTCACCGATCAGCTCCGGGTCGAGGGCCGAAGTGGGCTCATCAAAGAGCATGATCTTGGGCTCCATAGCCAAGGCACGGGCAATGGCCACGCGCTGCTGCTGCCCACCCGACAGACGGGAGGGAAATTCATCTCGCTTGTCCGACAGGCCGACCCACGACAAGAGCTCTTCAGCCTTGGCGGCGGCCTCTGCCTTGGAGAACCCTTTGACGGTCAGCGGCGCCTCAATGATGTTGCCCAGGGCGGTCATGTGCGGGAAGAGGTTGAACTGCTGAAAAACCATCCCCGCCTTCTTGCGCAGCTCTCGGATGTGGTTGCGCTGCTCGCGGCCCGGCTCTCTGGCATCGATCACAACGCCGTCAACCTCGATAGTTCCCGCCGAGGGCTGCTCCAGATAGTTAAGGCAGCGTAGAAAGGTGCTCTTGCCGCCGCCCGATGGGCCGATGATCACTACCACCTCGGCAGGCATCACATCCAGGTCAACCCCTTTGATGACATGCAGAGGGCCAAAGTATTTATGCAGGCCTTTTACCTTGATGATTGGTTCGGCCATCCACCTACCTCCTCTCGCTGCGCGCCATGTAGGTCTCCAGCTTGCCCTGCAGGAACTGGAAGATGACAGTCAAGATCCAGTAAAAGGCGGCGGCGACAATAAAGGTCTCCAGCGAGCGAAAATACTGGCGGCCCACCTTCTGCGCCCGGTAGCTGAGCTCCCACACGGCCATGACTGAAACCAGGGCCGAGTCTTTCATCATGGCGATGAACTCGTTGCCGATAGGCGGGATGACGATCCGGAACGCCTGTGGCAGGACAATACGGCGAAAGGTCTGGGCCTGCGTCATGCCCAGGGCGTGAGCTGCCTCGTGCTGGCCCTTGCCGATGGCCTGAATACCGGCGCGAAAGATCTCGCTCATATAGGCGCCATAGTTTACGCCAAGGGCCAGGATGCCGGCCAGCGTCGCCGGCAGGACGATATCCAGGCGGGGCAAGCCCAGGTACCAGATGTAGATCTGGACGAGCAAGGGAGTGCCCCGGATCAGTGAAATATAAAAGCTGGACACGCCGTTGGCGATGGGGTTCTTGGACAGATGTCCCAGAGCGCCAAGCAGAGCCAACACCACCGCCAGGACGATCGAGGCCGCCGAGATATAAAAGGTCACACCGGCGCCCTGCAGGACAAAGGAGAACCAGTGGCCCATGAAGGCAACGTCGAGGTCGAACCGGCGCAGGATCGAGTAGAGAAGCACCAGGATCAAGACCCAGACGGCGGCGCCGAATATCCCCAACCGGGCTTGGTTCGTCCGCCGGCTGGCCATCAGCCATTGGGACAGGGGCAGCGAATCGGATGCCTGATAACGCTGGGCCACCCCCTCGCGCATTAGCAGAAAAACCAGTACGGCGTACCAGCCTATCAGCAGCAGCAATGGCCAGGAAAGCTTGAGCTGCACCGGCAGCGTATACATCTCAGGGTCGGTAGGTGTAGTGATCAGCCGGCCAAGTCCGAAAGAATGGCCCAATGGGATCACCTTGAAGTAATAGAGGCCCCCAAGCAGCACCAGTGCCGCCACCAGCCCCAAAGCCAGCCAAAATGACTGAGGTTTCCCCCTGGCCTCGTTGTAGCCCATGATCAGGAGACGCACGAGGGCCGCCAGAGCAGCCAATACCAGCAGAATGTTCAGCAGGAAGACCAGTATCTTGACAAGCGCACCTACCAGGGGATAGGGAAAGACCTCAAAGAACGGAAGGCCCAACACGACGATAGGTCCGATGAGAAACAGAGCCAGGGCAAGCAGATGGCTCCACGTGTTGAGTTTTCGCAGGCCCCACAGGCACAACAACCCAAGGAGACCGCTGACCAATGCCCAGGCAGCCAGCAGCTTACCCCACTGAGGCTGATATCCGAGCTGAATCCACTCGATGCGAGTGACCTTCTGGTTGATCGTTTCCCACTGGCGAACTGTACCGTCATCTCCGACCGAGAAGATGCTATCGGACGTTGGACCAAAGGTCACACCGTTGACAGAGCTGAGATGTCCCGGGTAGATGGCAAGGAATGCGCCGCCCGGCATCCGGAAGGAACGGACCTTGGTGTCACTGCTGCCCGAAAGGACGGTCTTGCCATCCTGGCTGAAAGCCAGGTGGGTCACAGCGCCCCAATGGCCGTCGGCGGACCATTTGGCCTCGCCGGTCTCCAGATCCCAGACAAAGCAAGTAGCATCGGCGGCGCCGGAAACCAGGAGCTTGCCATCAGGGCTAAAGGCCAGGGCCGTCACCTCTTTTTCGTGGCCCAACCAGTTCTTCTTTGCGTCTGGGTCTTCCCAATAGCCCTCCAGCCGGCTCACTACCTCTCCAGTCCGGGTATTCCACACCTGGATCTTGGAGCCGTCGCCGGCAGCGACCAGGCTTCCGTCGGCGCTGAGGGTCACGATCTGGACGGTGTCCTCCCCAGGTCCAAACCTATGGATGACCTGCCCCGTCGCCAGATCCCAAATGCGGACGACGCGATCATCGCCAATCGTGGCATACAGCGACCCGTCGGCTGCCAGAGAGGCGCCATTCAACGGGCCATTATTGTCGTCAAGGGTGGCCTTGGACTGGCCGGTGGCAGCGTCCCATACTCGGGCCGTCCCATCCCGGCCCGCCGAGACCAGGGTCGCCCCATCTGGGCTGAAAGCCACCCCCACCACGGGGCCGCTGTGGCCGCGCAGGATGCGCATCGCCCAGTCTTGATCGGTCTCCCACAGCCGTACTGTGCCGTCGTTTGTAGCGGCAGCCAACTGGGAGCTGCCAGGCTGAAAGGCCAGGCCTTTGATCTCCACAGCCACAGGCAACCGGACGGGGCCGCCGGCATAGTATTGGATGGCATACAGCAGGCTCAACACACAGGTCACGGCGAGCAGGATCAACAACAGCCTCATCGCCCGAGGAAGCGATGGGTGCTCAGTAGTGTCCATTCGATTCACTGTTGTCACCCCCTAATGAGACGGGTGTCGTGGAGCGGCCCGATCCTTATGATTGGACTACTGTGGCCGTCCCTTACACCCGCAGCCGAGGATCCAATGCGTCGCGCAGCCCGTCACCCAGCAGGTTAAAGCCCAACACGCTGAATATGATGGCCAACCCAGGGAAAGTCACCGCCCACCACGCGCCGCTGGACAGATACTTGTAGCTGTCGCCCAACATAGCGCCCCATTCTGGCTCTGGTGGAATGGCGCCCAGTCCCAAAAAGCCCAATGCCCCGGCCCAGATAATCGCGTTGGCCAGGCCCATCGTCGCCTGAACGGTGACCGGCGAGAGCGTATTGGGCAAAATGTGCCGGAACAGTATCCGGCCGTGGCCCACCCCCACCGCCAGGCCGGCGGTAACGTACTCTTCCTGGACAACCGACAGCACGGCCGACCGCACCAGCCGGGCGTAGACCGGGATGCCGACAAAACCGATGGCGATCATGCCTTTGTCCAGGCCCGGCCCCAACATGGCGACGATGGCGATAGCCAGCAGAATGCCCGGGAAGGCCAGGATAATGTCCATGATGCGCATGATGATATTCGAAACCAGCGGGCCGCTGAGCGGCAGGGACAGGATCGCCCCGGCGATCAAGCCCAAGATCCCGCACGCCACCGCAGTCGGCAAGCCCACCATCAGCGCCGGGACGGCCCCGAACAGCAACCCAATCGCGGCAAACAGCAAAAAGCGCGTCGGCTTGCCTACCCACAGGTTGCTCAGCAGCACCGCCGCTACCCCCAGGCCGGTCAGCAGGATCGGCTGCCAGATCTGCCCGGCGATCCAACCGGCAAAGGCTCCAAATAGCAGGCCGATCGCCGCAAAGAGGAGAATGCGTCCGCCGATACCCAATGGCATGCTCTCATAAAAGCCGGCAAGTAGCCCAAGCACGCCGCCGATGCTGAGCGAGATTCCAACAGCAATGATCCCCACCCGCAATGAATTCCAGCCGCCGTGGACCACTCGCCGAAAAATATCCCGGCCGTTCTTGTCGGTGCCAAAGGGGTGAATGGACTCGACTTCTTCCGTCGGCTGGAGGTTAGGTGGCTTGAGCTTGAGGCTATAGTCCAGGTCGATCCTGGGGTTATACTCCCACAGAAAATGGGCAAAGACTGTACCCAGCACAAACAGGCTCACGATGACCAGACCTACTCGCCCCGTTGTACTGGAAATCAGCCGGTGCCAGGCATCCCGCCACAGCGAGCGGTGCTCGCGCACGGCAAAGTCGGTAAAGCCTGCGTCGTCCTGCGGTGCCGTTTCCTTGTCGTCTACCATACCACTCTCATTCATAGTGGATCCGCGGATCCAGGAAAGCATAGGACAGATCGACCAGCAAGTTGATGCCCACAAAAATGAGGGCGATGAGCAGCACACCCCCCTGGACAATCGGATAGTCGCGGCCCAGAATGGCATCGTACACCCATTTGCCGATGCCGGGCCAGGCAAAGATGGTCTCGGTGATGACCGCCCCGGCCAGCAGGTTGCCGGTCTGAAGTCCGATGATGGTAATGACCGGCAGGAAGGCATTCTTGAGGGCATGGCGGGTGAGGACCACCCGTTCCCTCAGGCCTTTAGCATGGGCGGTGCGGATATAGTCCTGCTGCAGCACCTCCAACATACTGGACCGCGTCATGCGGGCGATGATTGCCAGCGGGATCGTCGCCAACGCTACAGCAGGCAGGGCCAGATGCTTGAGTGTATCCACCAATGCCCGGCCGTTGCCCGCCACGATGCTATCGATGATGTAAAAGTTGGTCCTGGTCTCGAGCTGGATCGCGGGATTCAGGCGGCCCCCTACCGGAAGCCAATCCAAGGCAATGGAAAAAAGCATGATCAACATCAGGCCCAACCAGTAGATCGGCATAGACACACCGACAAGCGCCCCGAGCATGGTCCCAAAGTCCAGGGGCGTGTTGCGCCGCGCCGCCGCGATGATGCCGGCCGGCACTCCGATGAGCACGGCAAGGATCATGGCCACCGCGGCAAGCTCCACCGTGGCCGGGAAACGCTCCTTCAGCGTTTCGGCGATCGGGATGCGACGATGGATAGATTCACCCAGATCGAACCGCAACAACCGGCCCAGATAGCGGATGTACTGGCTGTCAAAGAAACCTTCGACGTCACCCTCTTTGAGAGCCTGTGGGTCAAAAAAGAGGGGCCGGTTCAGGCCGAACTGCTCCCGGATCCGCTCCACATTTTCCTGGGCGGCGTGCTCGCCCAGCATGGCCACAGCCGGGTCGCCTGGGATCAAGCGCAGGAACAGGAACACAATAATGGACACCCCCAACAAGGCAGGGATGAGCGATATCAAACGACGAGCAGCGTATCTAACCAAAAAACCTCCCGTCGATCGGGCTCTGCGAAAGCTCAGAACCCTCGCACCGTTCAGCTTGACCAAAAAGCAGGCAGGGGGTGTGGCACACGTTGGTGCCACACCCCCTGCACGACTGCTTACATTGCTCCCGTTTCCTCGTTAAACGGATTCACGGGGCCGAGCCTATTGCTCGATGACCACGAACTCAAAATAGTCGGCACCGACCGGCTGGGCCACATAGCCACTGATCTTCTTGGAGAAGAGGAGTGGGGTTGCACTGTGGCCGATCCAGACGCGGGCGACGTCGTCGTGCAGCAACTGGTCAGCCTGCTTGTACAGCGGCTCGCGCTTTTCCTGACCGGGCGTCACCAATGCCTCGTAGCACAGATCAGCCACCGCCTGGTTTTGGTACCAGCCCTCACGCCGGATGGGCTCCTGCTTTTGGCCTGCTGCGCTCAGGCCGCCAAAAAAGTACCCGGTAAAGTTGTCGGGGTCGCCGTTGTCGCCGCCCCAGCCGAGCATGTACAGCCCGACGAGCTGCCCTTCCCGCCGCAGGCCCAGGTAGGTCGGCCAGTCGCCGGCGGTCTCCATCGTGACTTGTAGGCCCGCCTTGTTCAGGTCGGCGGCCATCGCCTCTCCCTGCTCCTTCGGGCTGGGGCAGTAGAACCTCGTCACCGGCATGTAGTAGAAGCGGAGCGGGATCTTGTCGCCTGCCTTGTAGGTGACGTTTCCTTCAGCGTCGGTGATATCCTCCGCGATGGTGACTTCGCTCAGGCCATCGGGGAACCCGGCATCGGCCAGCAACTTCTTTGACAGCTCGGGATCGTAGGCCCAGTCCTCGATGGCATCATTAAAGCCCCACATCGCAGGGGTCAACAAGGTCTTGGCCACCTGGCCGAACTCCCCGAAAAAGCTCTTGACCAAGGGCTCCTTGTTGATGGCGTGGGCAACGGCCTCGCGCACCCGGATATCCTGGAACTCTTTGATCTTGAAGTTGAAGGCGACGTACGAGGTGGTCAGCCCCTGACGGGCTATGACGTAGAGGTCGGGATCCTGCTGAGCCGCCTCCAAGTCCTCAACGGTTGCCTGCTCCAGACCGTGGATGTCCCCGGCCTTTAGAGCCAGATAGCGGGCCGAGTCATCGGGGATGACGCGGAATACGATCTCGTCGATCGCAGGCCGGCCACCCCAGTAGTCGTCGTTGGCCGTCACGGTGATGTGGTCACCCTCGATCCATTCCTTGAAAATGAACGGCCCGGTGCCCACGCAGCCCGCTGCGGGCAAGCCATACTCCTCGCCGTACTTTTCGATGGCTGCCGGACTGGAGATGGCGAAGATGTCCATGGCCAGGTTGGCAATGAACGGGGCCAACGGTGCGTTCAAAGTGAACTTGACGGTGTACTCATCCAGTTTCTCGACCTTGGTGATGATACTGGCATCGTCAAAGCCACCCCACATTGCCTCATAGTACTCGAACACCTGGCTGGCATAGTGGTACGGGTTGGTGGTGAACCGCCATCGCTCAAAGTTAAAGACCACGGCGTCGGCGTTAAAGTCGGTCCCATCGTGGAACTTGACGTTCTGGCGCAGCTTGCAGGTCCACTCGGTGCTGTCAGCGTTGGCCGTGCACTCTTCGGCCAGGGCCGGGATCGGCTTGGTCGAGCCGGGCTCGTACTGATACAGCGGCTCAAGGCACTGACCGGTGACGCGGAAGCTCTCGCCGTCGGTGACGATGGCCGGATCGAGCTGTACCGAGTCGGCCCCCCGCCCAAAGATGAACGTGCCACCAGCCGCAGCCGGGGTCTCGCCGGGCTTGGTCAGGGTGGTCAGGTCGATGCCGTAGAACTGCTCGGACAGCGCGGTCAGGGTCCCGTCTTCATGCATGGCCTTGATGGTCTCGTTCAGCTTGGCCAGCATCTGGTCTGACGCGCCGCGGCTCTTGTCGAGGGCAAAGGCCAACGGTTCGTAGAAAGCCGGGGTGCCGACGTACTTGAGCGGAACACCGCTGGCGATGGCCGACTGGATGGTCGGTTGGGCCGACATGACCGCATCGAGCCGGGTGCCGTCGCCCAAGGCCAGATCCTGGATCGCTTCGGCGTCGGTGGTGTAGGGCTTGACCGTGAGACCGGCCGGCGGATCGTACATGATCTCGCCGCCCATAATCTTGAGCGTGCCGTTCAAGTAGAGCTCGTAGGTGGTCGCCGTGCCCAACCCAACGTTCTTGCCCGTCAGGTCAGACGGCGACTTGATGGTCGTGTTATCTTTGTGAACGGCGAAGGATGCGGGCGTATAGTAATAGGGATCGGTAAACCACAGGACTTGGGCACGGTCCTCAGTGGGAGTCATGGACCCAATGCTCAGGTCCCAACGGCTGCCCCAGTTGCCACCGGTGATCATGTCCCAGTCGGGAGTAACGAATTCCACCTCGACGCCCAATCGCTTGCCGACCTCTTTGGCCACGGCAACGTCAAAGCCGTCGAGCTCGCCCTTGTCGTTGAGGAAACTCTGGGGCGCATAGTTTGGGTCAGTGGATACGAGCAGCTTGCCGGCCTTGGTGACCTGATCCAACAGGTCTCCAGTAGTCTGGGCAGGTGCTGCAGTCGGAGCGACAGTCGGCGCGACCGTTGCCGGGGCCGGCGTGGGTGTTGCCCCACAAGCAGGCAGTAGCGCCACTATGGTCAGAGCCAAAAGCAGTTGAAATACTGCACGTTTGCCAAACATAGATCTCCTCCCCTATCAGTTTTGAACGTTCGGTAAACTAGATCGTCGACGGACAGACCTGTTATGTGCCTGTCGGCTTGGGATCACCTCCTTTCAGTATTCAACAGTCCGATGGTTAAGGTCCGCTTATCCCTGGCATACCAGGTTCTGGAAATCAGTATAGCAGAGGAAAGTCAATCTGTCAACATGGGTGATCTATGGCGGCAAGCTTGTCAGCTTGCTCAAGCCGTGCTATGATGGTTCAGCAAGTTCTCGCCTGGCAAGCTTTGACGGCCGAATATGGAGGACAGGGATGAAGACTCGAAGAAAGATCATGCGCCTTTTGGGTATATTGTTCTTTTGGGTCGGCGTCATCCTGGGGATGGCCCTGGCCGGAGGTGAAGTATGGGCCGACATCGAGGCAACCTTCTATGGATTTGACGAAATGGGAGACGATCCGCTTAGTCTGAGGTGCCCCATAATCGTGACAAACGCAGAGCCTGGCCAGCTCGTCGCAACCCTCAAGAACCCTAAAGACAAACAGTGGGATCTCATGACTCGCACCGACGTCAGCGGCCATGGCGGGATCAGAACAGAGCGCACAACCACTACCGTGGCCCCCCGCGGAAAGGAAAAGGTCCGCTGGCCGGTGACTGCAGAGGATGTGGATCTGGGGTTCTTTATCTTTGCCAGAGTGTCAAGCTTTCCCGTCTATCCACTTCCCTTTCAAGAGTCGACGTGTGGCATGTTGTTCGTCAGGACGGATGCGCTCACCGGAAACCAGCTTTTCATCCTCTGGCTTGTGGCCAGCCTGGCAAGCATGGCAGTCGGGTTGGCATTATGGCAAGTAAGCCATCGGCCACTCGAGGGACGGATATTGAGTGCGACTTGGGCCATGCGGGTCCTGGCCGCACTCATAGTGGTCGGATTGTTCGTCGGATTTCAAGGGTGGTGGGCGATCGGCATCATCACGATAGTGCTGATGGTGCTGATGATCGTGGCCATGATGTTCCTCGCAGCGCCCGACTAGCCGCACTGCTGAATTGCCTCAAAAGTCGGTGATCCGCTTCATCCGGTCCCGGTACTTGGTCCGGAACTGGGCGTTGAGGCGCAGAACCTCCTGCTCATCGCCGGTGAAGGAGCAGCGCAGGCAGTAATACTCGCCCTTGTCCCGGTCATAGAGCATATCCATGTCGATCTCCCGCATCAGGCAGCGCGGACAGCGGTAGTTCAGGTTGCCTTTTCTACCTTGAGCCATGTGCGCAGCGCCCCTTTTCCCTTGATCGTCTTTTTTATGCCGATGGTGTACATCGGCGAGAAGGCAAACCCCTCGCGGAAATAGCCGGCGGCATCCGGGCCATCGGCCCGCATGGTGAGGCGGGTGTCGACCTGGGGTACCAGCGCCTCTGCCCGCTCAATGTCCGGCGCCTCTACCTCGCGGCATTGGTAGGCATAGTCGATACTCTCGGTCCCCGACCTTCCCAGCAGGGTAAGCTTGACCCCGGTCAGATCCTCGGGATATTCTGTAGTGCCATAGCAGCCGGTGAGGTACTCGTCGATCGTCACCTCCGCTTCCGGGTCGGTGGTGTCGATCACCTGCCTGGCGATCTCGATCTCACCCGAGCCCTCGGCAAAGGAAAAGACCGACTGCACGCGTATGGTCAGGTCCGCGAACTCGATCTCCACGGGATCGAGCGTCACGATCCGGGCGCCCGCCTTTTCCGAGAAGGAGGCGCGGGTGCGGCAGGCACACAGATCGACCTCCTCGCCGCCATGGCTGAGCTTGCAGCTCTTGACCGCCCCTTCCCCGGCATAGTGGGTAAAGTACCCCGCCCGGTACAGCGACTGCACGAGGAAAGGATAAGATGCATCCTGCAAGCACTTGGTGCCCACGCCGCATGGCCGCACCAGCTTGGCCGCGTACGGCCGGAGGTCGATCATCGCCCCGCCCTGGTTCATGTCCAGGCAGACACGCAGCCAGGGATCGGCGTACCAGAACTGCTGCCGCTGCGAGCCATACAGGATGTCCTTCCATAGGGCGCACTCGGGGCGGGTGTAGGGGCGGCCCTGCCGATATATGTCGGCAAACTCGCTCATCGTGACATCACGAGCCTTGCCTTCCCTCTTGAGCTGCCCGTAATAGGCCATGCCGTCCTGGTAGCTCTTGAGCAGGAAATCATAGTCCGCTTCCCAGCGGCCGGCCGCGCTCATCCAGCCGGGCCCAACGAACACCATGTTGTAGGCATAGCCGCGATTGTACTTGACCATTGCCCGGTATTGGTCGACGAGGTTCCGAAAATAAGGAATCTCACGGCCTTCATACACCATGCCGCGCAGGATATTCTGGGGGTGCGTGCCATAGTAGGAGCCTGGCCCATCAAAGACGGCCATCAGGTCTCGGGAAAGGTGGGGAATGGCCACGATGCCGATGTCATCTTGCTCGTCAGAAGCTGGGCAGTGGATGTTGCGCTTGGAGGGTATCCATGGGTTCCAGGGACCACCGTCGAGGAGGGTATACCACGAGTTATTGGCGTTCCAATAGGCCTTGGGGCCTTCCTCCCAACAGGTCGCCACGGCGGCCTTGACCATGGGATACCTGTCTTTGATATAATTGACCAGCTCGGCGTCCATGTAGTAGGAGCCGGTCGACGTGGGGCAAAAACCAAAAACCTGGTGGAACCTGCCCACCACCTCATCTACGATCCGCCGCTTGTCCTCCATGGAAAAGAGCCAGATGGCCAGCTCTTTAGAGCCGAACCTGTCCCGGAACTCCCGGCACTGGAGGCCGAGGAAGGTCAGTCCGATTTCGTCGCCGTACTTGGCGTGGTGTTCCTTGGCGATGGCGACCGCCTCCTCGTTGAACAAGCTGGCATAGGTCATCTGGATGGTCGTCCGCAGCCCGTTGTCGTGGGCGATCTGCTGCTGAGTGCGAAAGATGCCGAGCGACTCCTGGATGACCTCGCTTCTGCCGAGGTCCTGCTGCTTGCCTGCCTCCGCTCCCTTTTGGATATACTCCGGCACCATCTCCGGCCGGTGGATGATGGTCACATAGAATTCGTCCATAACAATTCCTTTTGTCGGCGCCGTCCCGTTGATGGAGAAGGTTCCGGCCTTTTATCGCCTGACCAGGTTAATGATGTCCCGTTTTCGGTCTTGCGAGATGAAACACGTTGATGGACGGCAGCGCACGACCCTCAGCGTCAAACATGGCCTGATTGGCCCAGTTGTCCCCTTCCCCCGTTTTCCAACCGGCCCCTTCCACCGGGAACCAATCCGGCTCCCAGTAGAAAACGCCCAGGCCCCTGCCGTCCGGCACACGTGCGACTGCGGCCATGACGTCTCTGACAGCGGTCGCCTGACCTTGCACGGTGGCTTGATAACCCCCTATCGCTTGCTCCTTTTCACCAAAGATATTGGCCAATCCGCCGCTGTTCTCCAGAGTAAAGGCGTAGGCGGTCTCGGCAATGACGACGTCCTTGTGGTACCTCTTGCTGACATCGGCCATGTTGTTCTTCAACTGATCCAACGTCCCATGCCAGTAGCAATAGTAGGAAAGCCCGATGACGTCAAAATCCACGTTCCTCTCGGCCAGCGCATCAAAGACACGGCGGTAAAGCTCATTGTCCCCGCCGTCTGCTAGATGGATGATGATCCTGGCCCTCTTCTCCGGCTTGTCATGATTCGGGTCATGATCCCTGACAGCTTGAATCCCCTGTTTCATCAAGCCCGCAAAGCCGTCATACCCTCCAATTTCCTCAGAACCCTCCCTCCAGGTCTTACCGTCCGGCCAGATCATGCCGCCATTGACCTCATTTCCGATCTGCACCATATCGGGCATTGCACCTGCCTCGGCAAGCCTCTGGATAACCTCCGCCGAATAATCGTATACTGCCTGTTTCAGCTCTTCGGAATTGAGCCCTTTCCATGCTTTGGGCTTGTTCTGCTTGCCGGGATCGGCCCACCAATCACTGTAGTGGAAATCAAGGAGAAACTTGAACCCCATGGCCTTGGCTCTCGCCGCCATCTCCACGGTTCTCGCCAGATCGTTGTTCCCGCCGCCCAGGCCCTCTCCATGCTCATCTGTCGGGTCGTTCCACACCCGCAGCCTGATCCAGTTCACGCCGTGGTCTCGGAGAATTCTCAGACAATCCTTCTCGACCCCATCGACATAGTACTTTCCTCCGCTGATCTCAATCTGCCTGAGCATCGAAACATCGGCGCCCATGATAAAGTCAGGGCGAAGTCCATCGATAGGATCAACATGGATACCCAAAGAAGCCTTTTTGTTCTTCATAGAATACCGGCCTTTGTGGCTGCAAGAGCAGCAAGAAAACTATCGTACGTCAGTGGATGCAACAGACAGTAATCGGCGCCCAGCTCGCGCGCCCGAGCCTCATCCGCGATGGACAAACAGACCAGCACAGGGATGTCACAATTCGCAAGGTCCGTGATCAACAACTGCGCGGCTCCGAGGTTCTCAATCGACGGAAAGAGGATCGCTGCCGGCTGGAGGCCGCACACCTCTGCGGCCGATGGGACAGTCGGCGTCATCACCATGCTGCAGCCGCTCTGTTCCGCATACCGGCCGATCAGATAAGCCAGCGCCTTGTCGGCGCCGATCATCAGAATCTCGGAGCGTGCAGGTCCCTTTCCCCTTTCGAGTTTCATGGATTCAAATATTCGTCGATTGCCGGCAGCACTTGCCCGTTCAAGTCAAACAAAGCTTGATTTTCCCAGGCGTTCCCGGCCGCAGGATTGGTGTTATCCCAGCCGTTCCCCTTCACCGCCGTCCAGGTTGCATCCCAATAAAACACGCCCAGGCCGCGACCATTATTGACCGCCCGCACAATCGCCATGACGTCTCGCAACATGGACCGCTGGCCTGCGGGAGTCAGCGGGTAGTTCGGAACCGCCAGCTTGTTATCGACGATATTGGGATAGTCGTCGTTATCTCGCTCGGTGAATGCGTAAGCAGTCTCAACCACAATCACATCTTTGTCGTAACGAGCGGTGATGTCGTTCAGGTTGGTCTGTAGTTGCCCCAGGCTTCCATGCCAGTAAGGGTAGTAGGAAATGCCAATGACATCGAAAGGGACCTCCCTGCGGGTGATGTTGTCGAACCACCAGCGGGCCAGATCGTTATCGCCCCCCTCGGCGATATGCAGCATCACCGGCGTGGAGGGGGAGGCGTCTTTTACTGCCCGGTAGCCTTCCTTGAGAAGGACGGCCATATTGTCAAAGTGATTGTAATCTCCATCAGGCCACAGCAGCCCGGCATTGATTTCGTTGCCCACTTGGACCATGTCCGGGGGCGTTCCTTGAGCCGCCAGGCTGCTGCATACGTCAAAGGTGTGATCGTATACGGCTTTCTTGAGCTGTTCGAAATCGTGATCTTTCCAGGCTGCCGGCTTGATTTGCTTGCCCGGATCCGCCCAATTGTCCGAGTAGTGGAAATCCACCAGCAGCTTAATCCCCAGGCTCTTCAGCCTTGAGGCCATTTCGAGCAGTCTCTCTTTGTTGTGGTATCCATCGGCAGGATCGACCCAGACCCGCAGGCGAGCATAATTCAAGCCGTGGTTCTTGAGAATCCGCAAAGCGTCTCCCGGAGTTCCATCCGCGTCTCGGTATATCCCGCTAAAGTCTTCCGACTTGCTCAGGCTCGAAATATCGGCCCCGAGGATCGAGAGGGCCGCCTGTCCAGGCGCCAGTTCGATATCGTCAAAGCTGGCCCAGGTGTTCGGGTTACCGTCTGAAACCAGGCGGACGGTGCACTCACCGTCTGTAACCTGGTTCGACACCACGAGCTGTAACCAGCGGTATCCCGGAGAAGTCGAGGGGACCTGCACTTGCCTCTCTTCACTTCCGCATCTTAGGGCGACGGCAACCGCATTTTGTCCCCCACTGGAGCGGACCCAGGCGCGCAGGGTAACCCACCCGTTCGCCAGCCCGGTAATGGTTTGCGATGTCTCGACCTGATAAGCCTCGGCTCCCTGGTGGGTCAGGCGGAAGTTGCCAGAATGGCCTCGGTCATCGAGCTTGACGGCCTGCGCTGCACCGTTAATGGTCCAGCCCACAGGCATCCCATCCGTCTTGCGATCTTCAAAGCCTGGGTTCGCCAGGCTGACCGGTCCCGTCTCGGGTGCAGCCGTAGACGGAACCTCCTCAGCCTCAGATTCGACTTTTGGGGTAGGCGATGTTTCGGCAACCGCGGGCTGAACAGGCGTCGCGATTTCCTGTGGTTGCGCCCCGGCACAACCCACCAGGATGCTCGATACTCCCAGCATCATGAACAGCGCAATCCGGACCCATCCCATGCGTTGGACCATGATCTCTTTACCCCTTCACTGCACCTTGGGTCAGGCCCCCCACAATCTGATCCTGCAAAGCGAGGTAGATGATCATGATCGGCAACGCACCCATCAACGCGCCCGCTGCAAACACCCCCCACCGCTGTGTGAACTGCGCGCCGGCAAAGATCTGCAGGCCGACCATCAGGGTGTACGTTTCGTTGCTCCTGAGCAGCACCCGCGCCAGGACAAACTCGCCGTACGTGCCGATATAGTTTAGAATGACAATGACGGTCAAAATGGGGCGCAGCAGCGGAAAAATCAACTTGGTAAAGATCTGCCAGTCGGTCGCCCCTTCGACCATGGCCGACTCGTCGATGTCGCGCGGGATGGTGTCGAGAAAGCCCTTCATGAGCCAGATGTTGACGCCCATCGCCCCGCCCAGATAGACCAGGATCAGGCTGATATGGTTATCCAGGCCCAAGAAAGGAATGACGTCGCCCGCCTGTGAGATCATCAGGAACGTGGCAACCAGCGCCAGCAGGCTGGGGAACACATTGATCAGCAAGATGGCTTTTAGCATGGTCACGCGGCCGCGGAAGCGAAAGCGCGAAAAGGCATAGCTGGCTATCGTAGTGATCGCCAGCGAAACCACCGAAGTAATCCCGGCCACCTTGATCGAATTCCAGAACCAGGCCCAGAACGGGAACTGGTCCAGGGTCAGCAGGGTGCGATAGTTGCCGAATCCTGGATTCCTGGGGATCAGTGTCTGGGTGGCCAGCGTGCCCGTCGGATTCAGGGAGGCGGAGATCACCCAAAGAACAGGAAAGGTCGAGAATATGATCAAGATGACCGCCACAACCAGGCGGAGGCCGATGCCGAGCCTGTGCTGGGCTCTGGCGGAAGACAGCCATCGTGCGGTGCCGGCTGTGCTAGACATTTTCGCTTACCTCCTCCAACATTCGGGTGTAGCGGAACTGAAAGAGGGTGATGGCCCCCACGATGAAAAAGATGACAATCGAGATGGCTGAGGCAAAGCCGTAATCAACACCGCGGCTGCCGGAGAATGCCAGGTTATA
Source organism: Anaerolineae bacterium (assembly GCA_034429215.1). Classification (GTDB taxonomy): domain Bacteria; phylum Chloroflexota; class Anaerolineae; order JAAYZQ01; family JAAYZQ01; genus JAFGOG01. The sequence goes on from DAOUGI010000127.1 coordinate 84,345, forward strand.
CACATAACTGATCAAGATGTCCGTGTGACCGGCAGGCGTCGGGGTGTTGGCCATCGGCGGTCCACCTGCATTGAACAAGTAGATCAGGTTAAAGTTGTTAAAGTTGAAGGTAAACGAGGCTATTAACAGCGGCCCGACGGCAACGAGCAACAAGGGTAAGGTGATCTTCCAAAACTTTTGCCAGGGGTTGGCTCCGTCCACGGTTGCGGCTTCAAGCGTTTCGCTGGGAATGGACTGGAGCGCACCGCTGCAGATCAGCATAAAGTACGGGTAGCTCAGCCACAGATTGACGATCAGGATCGCAATCTTTGCCCACCACCCATCGGTGAACCACGGCGGCGCCCACCCAAACAGACCCTCCAGCATCCGGTCGATTACGCCCAGTTCCGGATTCAACATGCCGCGCCAGATCAAAATCGTGATCAACGCCGGCACCGTGTAGGGAATGATCAGCAGGGACCGGATCAGCTTCTTGAGTGGGAAATTCGGATCGTTGAACAGGACGGCGATAGCCAGCCCCAGGGAAAAATTCAGCAGCAAGCTCAGAAAAGCGAATCCAAAGTTCCAGCCAACCAGTTGGACCAGCGGGCCGCGCAGGGCAGGGCTGATGAAAAAGTTCTTAAAGTTGTCCAAGCCAATGGACTCGACGAAACCGGGCCGCAGTTGCTGGCCGGCTGACGTCGTGAATGCGCCGCGCAGGTTCTTGTATACCAGCCCTGTCTCCTGATCGATCATGGCGTCCTGTTCGGCATCATAGACGTAGCGAGGCAGCAATTCCGCCGCTTCCCGGGGAGAACGAACCTGGATGGTTTTCCCTTCCTCGCCAAACAGAACCTGGGTCAGGTTCTTATCCGCAGCGGCCAGGAAAGCGTTCAACCTTTCGTAGCCTTGGATCTCTTGCGGGATGCCGCTAGCGTCGAGCTCGCCAACCCCCAATTCGCCGGGCTGAGGTTGGGCCAGCGGCTCGCCCGGCCTCGCCAGGTACCCATTCCCCGCTTCATCTACCAGCCAGAGGACATACTCCCCTTCGGGTGACTTGAAAGCCGTCCAGGTATAAGCTTTGCCCGCAGCGGGTAGATACGTTTGCCTGGTCATCTGACCGACAGCCTGTTCCTTGGTGATCAGATGGCCCTCTCCATAGTTCGTAAAGGCGACCCAGACGGTAAAGACGATCGGATAGATGGTAAACAGGGCCATCAGGACCAGCCCCACCACCATCCAGCGGATCGGATACGCTTCCTTGCGCAGCATCACCACGTTGACGAATATGGCAATGACAACGATCACCGCGGCGAAAGGATAGTAGCCCAAGGCCACCAGCTTGAGCACGAACCAGACCACCAGGGTGTCCACGGCGACCACGATCGCCAGGCGAAGTAGCCGGGGCAGCAGCGGCGCCGCCGAGGGGCGGCCTATTGCGCGAGCAACTTGAGGTGTATTGGCAGCCATATGTCTCCCTACAAGCACTCTTGCCAGAGAACCAGGTATAGGAAGGCCGGGGGATCTCCCCCGGCCTTCCCATCGATCAACTGACTATTTGGTGGTAACCATGTAGGTTGCCGGGTCGTAGACGAAGGTTACTTCGCCGTCAGCCGCCAGGCTGAGCTTGTAGTTCGGCCCATCCTGTTTGCCATCCGAACCGTAATTCACGGTCCAGGCGCCGTCGAGCGCGACTTTGTACTCGTACTCACCTGCCGGAAGCTTCACGGTGAGCGTGTAGAGCCCATCGTCTCCCTTAATCATGGCAGTGGCCTCGCAGGCGGGGTCCCACTGAGCGCCGCATCCAGCCTTGTCCTGGTAGCTGCCGGGCAGGTTGACCATGCCGGCGAGCGCTCCCAGGATCAAGTCGCTCACCTGCTTGGCCGCGTCGTTCATGGCCTCTTCAGGTGTCTGCTTGCCGGTCAGCGCGAGCGTGATGCCGTTGTTCCAGGCGCTCCACACAGAGCCCATCTCGGGGATATTGGGCATGGGGATCGCGTTGGCGCCGGCCTCGCCCATGGCCGCCAGGTCCTTGTCATCCGTCTTGGCCAGGACCGCCTTGAGCGCCGAGGGGCGCAGCCCGGTTTCGTAGATCTGCTGCATGAACTCTTCGGAGGCGACATACTCGGTCAGAAAAGTCTGCGCCAGCAGGATGTTCTCGCTGAACGCGTTGATCATAAAGCCCTGCACGCCCATAAAGGGAGCGCCGTTGTCGGGAAAGACCGTTACCGCGTAGGGCACGCCAGAGGCGCGGATGCGGTCCAGCGCCCATGGTCCGGCCATCAGGAACGGGATCTGCCCGGTCTCGAACAACTGGTGCCCGGTCTCATAGTCCGTCGTGTTGGGCATGAGCCCCTCATCGACTGCCCCTTTCATCCAGGTGACGGCCTTGATCATGCCTTCGCCGTTAAGACCGATGTCCTTTGAATTCCAGGCGCCCTTGTCATCCACACCAAAGATGTAACCGCCGAAAGATGTCTGCATCGGCAGGGCGTTGTATCCCGGGTCGCCGGCAATGGCGATCGCGTACTGGGCCTTGCCTGCCGCCTTTAGGTCGCGGCCGATCTGCAGCATATCATCCCAGGTTGCCGGCGGCTCGGTGACCAGCTCGGTGTTGTAAAAGAACCCCAGATTCTCAGTCGCGTAGGGCACGCCGTAGAGCTTGCCGTCTGTGTACGTAAAAGCCTCCAGCGACAGGGGGACAAACTCTTCTGCCTTGGCTCCCAGGTCGATGGGCGCCACCAGGCCGCTCTCCACCATCGCACCCAGCCAATCGTGGACGCCGACAAAAATGTCGGGGCCCTCACCGGCGGGGGCTGCGGTGATCATCGGCGTGCGAATGTCCTGAACCCGGCCCAGGTCTTCGACGACGAGCTGCACATTGTACTTGGCGAGGAAATCCTCGGCCAGCGCATTCAAAATCGGCGCGCGCGTGTCATCGGCCCAGATCTTCAAGGTGGCCGCAGGCTCTGCTGCCTTGGTCGGTTCCGCGGTGGGTGGTACCGCAGTCGGCGCCGCGGTGGCCGGTACCGCGGTGGCCGGCGCCGCAGTCGGCGCCGGAGTTGTCCCACACGCCGCCACGAGCAATGCAACGATCAGGCTTAGGGCAAGTACTTTTTTCATTCTCTTCTCCTTTTGTGTTTTTGGCAGACTTTGCCACAGATTATTATAGACGGATTATCGCTGCAAGTCTTGCTCTTGAGCGGGGTATTTTTGATGAAATCCGGGACCTGGTGTGGCCTAGCCGCGTTTGCTGCGCCGGTATGCACGCGGCGTCATGCCAACCTCACGCTGGAAGGTGCGGGTGAAATGCGCGCTCTCTGAAAAACCCACCGCCAGGGCGACTCGGGTGATCGGCAGGTCGCTGCTCTCCAAGAGCTTGCGCGCCTGCCAAATGCGGTAGCGGTTGAGGTACACCATCGGCGTCACCCCCTGCTCCTGGCGGAAACAATCGGTCAAATAGTCGGGGCTGAAATGAACGTAACTCGCGATCTGCTCGCGGGTAAGCGGCTCGGCATAGTGGGCATGCATGAAACCCATCGCCTGCCGGATGAGGCGTTGTGTCGGCCCCCCCAACACCTGGTGCCGCGTCAGTGCGGCTTCGATGCGGGCCAGCGTTTCTGTCGTGTTAAAGAGACCTTTGCTCATGATCGCCGCAACACCACGGCTCAAACGCTCGATATTCGTTTCGTCGAGCACGTGCGCAGTCAAAACGATCACCGGAATGTCGCGTGTCGTTTCGCCGGCGCGCAGCGCGTCGAGCACGGCAAAACCATCCATCTCGGGCATCATCAAATCGAGCAAGATCAGATCGGGCCGGCTATGTTCGAGCATCTCCAGTGCGGCGCGTCCATTGCGCGCGCATATTGCCCGGCAGCCCGCCTGCTCCACCAGACGACGATGCAGATCGAGAATGCCCGGATCGTCGTCCACCACCAAAACCACCCGCTCAGTCGAGTCAACGTACTGCACGAGCTGTTCGACAAGCTCTTCAGACGCAAGCGGCTTGGGCAGATAGTTCAGCTCCAGCCACTCGCCGCGATCGCGATCGAGATCGAGCGAATAAACCAACACCGGGATATGCGTGGTAGCCGGTTGGCGTTTCAGCTTTTCCAGGAGCGCCCAACCCCAACGCGCCGCCGTTTCTCGATCCAGGACCAGCGCAGCAGGTGGATCGGCCGACAGATCGATGAGCCAATCGGTCTCTTGGTCCGCATGATACACCTGCACCTCGAACCCGCGCTCGCGCAGGTATGCAGACAGATAATCGCCTGTCTTCGCCTGGGTCGCCAGCACCGCCACACGCCCCATGTGCGGGATAGGCAACAGGCCCTGACCGGCTCCGGCAGGGACAACCGGCAGTGTGAAAAAGAAGGTCGAGCCGCCGCCCAAGGCGCCGGGCGAGCGAACGCCAATCGTGCCCCCGTGCTGCTCGACCAGATACTTGCAGATCGCCAGGCCCAGCCCCAAGCCTCCATACCCCGATTGAATCGCCCGCTCGGACCGCTGGAACTCGAGAAAGATACTCTCTTGCTCCACGGGAGGGATCCCCATTCCGGTATCACTCACCGACACAGTAACCTGTTGGCCATCGGTCTCTAGATTCAGCGCGACCGTTCCGGATGCCGTGAACTTGATCGCATTGCCGATCAGGTTGAGAACAACCTGGTGCAATCGCGTCCGGTCGCCGAGCACCCAGGGGCCTTGCTGGGGGAACGACGCCCGCCACGCCAACCCCTTTTCGCTCGCCATCTGTTCGCCGATCTGGGTCGCCGCACACAAAACTTGTGCCAGGTCGAGTGGCTCGCACAACAGGTGCAACTGCCCCGCTTCGCTGCTCGCCAGGTCCAGCACGTCACCGATCAATTGCCCCAGGTGCTGCGCACTGGCATAAATCCGCTCCATATCGTGCAACGTGACATCGGAGAGCTGCGACTTGCGCTGTTCTCGGAGGATCATATCGCTCAAACCGACAATCAGCGACAGCGGCGTTCGCAATTCGTGACTCACAACCGAGAGAAAGCGGCCCTTCAGCCGGTTCGCTTCCTCCGCCAGCCGCCGGCCATCGAGCGCGTCGCGATACAACTGGCCGGTGCGCAGCGCCGAGGCCAGATTGTGCACAATCGCCGCGCAGGGCTCCAGGCTCGTCGCGCTCAAGGCCGCAAAGCCGGTGGTCTGATCGTCGATCACCACCGGCAGGATGGCAAGCTGAAAGGCGGAATCGGGCGGGTAGAGCCCCGGCGGCGGGAACTCACGCGTGGGGAACCGGCGGCCGACCGCGCTCCCGGGCAGACCCACGTCGAGCAAAACCGTGGATAACGACCAGGGATCGTCTTCCTGGGGCGAATAGAGCGCGACCAGGGCGTGCTCAATCCCCAGGTGCGGCAGATGATGAGCGAGGATACTTGCGCTTTCTGAAGCATCGAACGCGGCCAACAACTGCGAGGTCATCAACCCCAGGCGATTGGCCATCTCCATGTGCCGCAGCAGCGCATAGGTCGCCTGGCGCTGCACCTGCTCGGCGATTTCGAGGCGGGCGCGGTCGATCAGCGAGTCGGCAAAGACGAGGCTCGCCCCCGGGATCAGCGGCGCCAGCCTGGACAGGCCCTGGCGCAGATTTGATAGCCCGGCGTGCCACGCGTACGCATCTTCGCCATGCCCCTCGAGCCAGTCGAAAAGCTGTTGCAGCGCCGTGTCGAACGGCCCAGGATCGCCGCAGGACAGACTCGATGTGAACGCCTGGACGAGATTGAGGCCCAGGGTCTCGATCTCCTGGCGCGTGCTGTGCCGCGCTTCCACCAGCGTCGCCTCTGCCATCGCGCCCGCCAGGGCGGCCTGGGTGGCTTGGCGGTCCGAGGGCGTTTCCGGCAGCAGCGCCGCCGCCGGCAGCCTCTCTGGACGGCAGCCGCACGACTGGCGAATGACGAGCTGCGTCGGCACGCGCGTGTGCGTCTCGCCTCGCTGCCTGCCCTCGATCGCGTCGAGCAGCGACAGCACCGTCTGGTACCCCAGCCTGAAGGTCGGATGCCGGACGGTGGTGAGCGGCGGCAGGTGCGAGCGCGCCTCGAGAATGTCGTCAAAGCCGATGACCGCCACGTCGTCCGGAATGCGCCGCCCCACTGCGTGCAGCACCTCGATGGCGCCCAGGGCCGACAGATCGTTACTGGCCAACAGAGCGGTAAACGGCGCGCCCGACGACAGGATCTGCTGCATGGCGGCGCGCCCATCTTCGCGCCGGTGCTCGCCAAAGGCGATGAGCCGTGCATCCTCTTCAATGCCGGCGTCGCGCAGCACTTCCCGGTAGGCGGCCAGACGTTCCGCCGTGTCGCCGCCGCGCCCAGACTTGCCGGCGATGAACGCGATCTGCCGGTGCCCATGCTGGCGGAGATGGTCAAACGCCTGGCGGATGCCGCCTGCGTTGTCCACGGCGACGAGCGGTCCCGGTTTTTCGGCCGTGGTCAGAACGACCGGGTAGCCCGAGCGGATCAGGTCCTGCACATACTCGAACTGCTCGTCGGACAGATCGTCAGGAATGACGATCAACCCATCGGCGTTCCAGGGGCCGACCGGGCAAAAGTCCACACCCTCACCCGGCACCGCCCAAACGGTGCGGCTGGCCCGCGGGCTCGCCGGCAGGCTCATGCCACAGCCGAGGAGCAGATTGCAGTCCTGCTCGCGGGCCGCAGCGCAAATCCCCTGGAAGAGGGTGTGGGTATAGCCGTCAATGGCTGTACCCTCATAGACCGACCAGGTTGACAGGAAACCGATGGTTGGGCGCATAATTTAGATGCTATTATACCCCACTTCAGTGCAGGCGTCCAATACAAAAACCGAGAGCCGTGTATAGGTGGTCGTTGAGGCTGATGGCATTGGCGCTATGCTCGCCGCCTTTATCCTGCTGGCTACAAGCTGCCAACCCGTTGCCACTCCTCCACCGCCGCCCACAGCAACGCTCAAGCCGGATTATGGGGTGGCGACCGGTCCCCAGGAAGGCCAGAGCTCGCCGGCGGGGTGGGCTGCCAGGGGGCGCTGCTTGCTGCCATCTTTATTCATCACATAGATCTCGAAATCCCCGTCCCGCTGAGTTTGAAAGACGATCTGGCCGCCGTCTAGCGACCAGGTTGGGTTCTCGTCAAAGCGCGGTGAGTCGGTGAGCTGGCGTATGCCGCTGCCATCAGCACCCATGACAAAGATGTCCGTGTTCCGCGAACGAGGAACCAGCCCATTGAAAGCAAGCTGTGTCCCATCCGGCGACCAGGCCGGGAACAGCTCCCAATTCGGGCTGCCGGTCAACGGCTGCTGGTTGCTGCCGTCTGCGCTCATCACGAAAATGTCCCAATTACCTCGGCGGTCAGACGAAAAGGCAATCTGCGAGCCATCCGGCGACCAGTCGGCGAACTGGTCGTTCGCCGCATTGAAGGTCAGGCGGGTGACCTTCGTTCCATCCGGCTGCATGGTATAGATTTCGTAAAAGCCATCGCCATCATAATCGGCGTCAAAGATAATCTGCCTGCCGTCGGGCGACCAGGCCGGGTGATCCTCGGCAGCTTCTGTATGGGTCAGCCTGCGCGGGTTGCTCCCATCAATATCCATCACATAGATTTCGTACTTGAGGTCAGGGAACTGGGGACTGGGGTCATGTCGCGCTGTCAGAAAAGCGATCCGCGTGCCATCAGGGGAAATGGCCGGGCTGTCATCGAAGGCAGGATCGTTCGTCAATCGCGCCAGCCCACTGCCATCGACGTTCGTTATGTAAATTTCTGGATTGCCATCGCGATCCGAATAGAAGGCAATCAGCCCATTCGCAGGTGGTTGGATTTCCTCTTCGGGAACAGCCGTCTCCGTGGGCGAAGCGGTCTTTGTCAGAATGGGTGTGTTGGTCGGCAAAGCAGTGGCGCCTGGCAGCGGCGTCTCCGTTGCCGGCTGGCTCACCGCAGTGACAGGCGCTTTGCTTTCACAGGCGCCAACAAGCCCAAGGACAAAGAGCAAAGTAAAAGCGATCCAGTGTATTCTCATTTTCTCCCTCCGACTTGCCACAACCGCTTCGGCCGGCGCCTCGCCCGGGCTGCCCTCGACCAGGAAACTATTGCCTTTCTACATAACCTGCTTCTGATTCCGGGTGTTCAGATCCCAACCGGTCTTGCAACCAAGTGACCTGTGCCGCCGAAAAGCCCTGACCGCTCATAATGACGAGACGTTGTTGGAAAATTCAAAGGACCGCCATCTGACAACGGCGGTCCTTTGGAAAAGGGTGGACTGCTCGGGATTGCCGATCTGGTTACGGCTGCGGCGGTGTCCCGGCATCCTCCGGGATGGGCAGGCCGTCGGGAAGCTGGCGCAGATAGCCGCAGGTCACCAACTGCACGTCGTCCCACACATACCCCTCGGCCGTGAATGTGTCGATGTCCTTGATCCAACGCTTCTCGCCGCCCTCCAGCGCATAGACGTGCGGGCTGTCTCCGCACTTGAGGACGAGATGGATCGGGTGCCCTATCTCGAACTGGGCCAGAAACTCGTCGTCGACCACATGGACATCCTTCCAGGTCAGATTCAAGTGCTCGAAGGCGTCCAAGCTGCTGATCCAGCGCAGCTCGTTGTCCTGCAATATATAGATCTCGTCGCCGCTCGCTTTGAGCACCAGGCCATCGCGGATCACCAGCGAAGCGGTGTCGGGTAGGATCCTCGCCAGGCTAATGCCATGGCGTGTCACCGGGATGTTGATCACCATAGTCAGCACCACGATCAGGAGCAACAGCCGGCCCAACGTCTTGCCCATGTTGATGCTCGGCAACCGGGCCGGCGGCTCTCCCCCCTCTTCCCCCGGTCCGGGCTCGCTCTTGGAAGACAGCCGCGATCCCGTTGCCGGAAGAGCCCCGGCGCGCCTTTCCACCGGCGGTGGCGCCGGCCGGGTGGTCAGTGCCTCCCTGACTGTCGGAGGGGCAGGCCGCGGTGCGCGGTCTTCAGGCGCGGCAAGCGGGGATGGAGTTGCCTCCATCTCCCCCATGCGAGGCTGCTGTTCAGGGCTGGGTGTGGCGCGCGGGGAGGGAACGCCCTGCCTCGCCCGTTGTCTCTCGGCCAGGGCGTCGAGAAGTAGATCCAGGATCTGATCGGTATTCGGCGGTTTCTGTCCGGTCCCCCGCAGGGGATCCTGAGTTCTTTCTGTCATGACTCCCTCCTACCTGCTATCGCACCACAAAGAATCCAAGGATCTCGCCGATGCTGGAAAAAATGTTGGTGTAAAAGTTGCCGCCCAGTTGCCGGAAAAGCTCAAACTTCATGCTGGGCGCCCCGATGAACGGCCGCAGCGTCCAGGCCATCTGGCTCCCGACAAAAGCATAGACAATAACCCACAGCCACATCACCCACCGGCGCGCCTGCGCTCCTTCCTTCCCGGCAGCCGAGACAATGCGCATGCCCTGGCTCAGGAACACCACCCCAACGAAACCACACACGGCAAAGATTGATACATTCATGAGCTTGAAAAATTGGTAACCTGCTGTTGTCAGCAGAAAAAAGATGATGATCGGGGCGAAACTGAGGAGCAGGACCGCAGTGACCGTGATCGCTGTCAGCATGAGGGCCACATTCTGCGTCAGGCTCTGATTAGAGCCAAACAGCACGTTGAAAAAGTACAGCGTCGGTGAGCAGACGACCAACGTCGCCAGGAACAAAAGAGGTAACTTGACCGCTGAGCTGAGGGCCTGCCATAGACTGTGGGTTGAGCCAAGCACCGCGCCGTATAGCGCCAGGAACAGGATGCTGGAAATCAACATGGCTCGCATCTTTTCTTTCAGCCCTATCCCGTCGCGGATCTCGGTGAAAAAGTGGTAGCGGTTGCGGAGGATAGTCTCGATGATGGCTAGGTCTTTCATGAATTTGTTTCCTTCCTTTCTTCGAGCTCGATTTTTCGATTCGCCGTCAACGCCTGCCGTCTCACCAGCGCGCAGCCGGCCACACGACGAACAGGACGGTCAGCGCCCAAAAGACGGCCCAGCCGGCCACAGCATAGCGCCAGCGCTCCAGCTTTAGGGCGGGAATGACAAGCGCGGCAAGGGCGATGATCCAGAAGGCTGGCCGGCTGAGAAGCTGCGACCAGCCCACGGCAGTTCCGTCAGGGGCAAAAACCAGCCAGCGCAAAATGAGGGCGCACACCACCGGCAGCGCTGCGGCGACGACGCCATCGGCAGTTCCCCAGCCGGCATGGCTATCCTGCAGCGACCGGCCGACCTCTTCCTCGCTTCCAAAGCGCTTCGCCACTCGGGAGAACGCCTGCGCTTCATCCAGGCCCTCGGCCCGCGCTTCGGCCATCGCCTCTTCCAGATGGCCCCGGATCTCGGCCAGCACTTTGTGCTCGGTCTCACTGTCCAGGTCCATCTGGGCCCGAATGCGGGCCAGCAGGCTTTCAAGGTTGCCGTCAGACATCGGCTACCCCTCCGACGATCCGGCGCGGGCATGGAGGCAGATTCAGAAGGATCATGCCGGTGAGCCCTCCAGGCCCAGCAGAGCGTCCACCTGAGCGCTAAACGCCTGCCATTGGGCTACCTCTTCAGCCAGGTGGCGCCGGCCCCTGTCGGTGATGGTATACAGCTTCCGGCGGCGAGCGCCCTCTTCCCCCTCCCACTCTGCCCCCAGCAGGCCCTGCTGTTCCATTTCGTGCAGGCGAGGGTAGATCAGGCCCTCCTGAAAGCGAAAGTATCCCTGGCTGCGCGCCTCCAGCTCGCGAATTATCTCGTACCCGTGCATCGCCCGGCCCGACTCTTGCAGCAGGCTCAGGATGATCACGGTCGTAGTGCCCTTGCGCATCTGCTCCTGACTCTTCATCACACTTCCCTATACCTTATCAACTTATGCATTGGATAATATAGCATAGGTTGCGATGCTTGTCAAGTGGCGATCTGCAAGAAACAAAACCCAGGCTTGACAAGATACGCCTCCGGCATATATAATATCCTTGCAACAACCGGCACCTCGTTGACTTTTCTCGCCAGGCAACCGATCTGGCACATGTAAGACAAGAGGGAGGAGAAATGGAGGAATTCGAGACGATCTCGGGTTATTTGCCCTACCTGATTCCCGTGATCCTATTGCAGTTGGGTCTCGCCATCTTTTGTCTGGTAGACCTGGCTCGCCGCAACCGCACCAAAGGCCCCAAGTGGATGTGGGCCATCATCATCATCTTTGGCCAGCTGCTGGGTCCCCTGGCCTACCTCCTGATCGGTAGAGAGGAATAGCGGGATGGCGGCCATCCAAACAGAGGGGATGACAAAGGTCTACGGCCAGGTACGCGCCCTCGATGAGCTGACCTTGACGGTAGAACCGGGCACCGTCTTTGGCTTTCTCGGCCCCAATGGGGCGGGCAAGACGACGACGATCCGCCTGCTCACCGGCATGGCCAGGCCCACCCGAGGGCGCGCCTGGGTTGCCGGTGAGGAGATTGCCGACAGCGGCAGGGTAGCGGCGCGCATCGGCTACCTGCCCGAAGAACCGGCCTTTTACCGGTGGATGACGCCAACCGACCTCCTCGACCATGTCGGGCGACTATTCGGCCTGTCAAGCCAGGAGCGCCGCTCCCGGACCAAGGATCTGCTGGAGCTGACTGGTTTGAGCCAGGTCGGCAAGCGCCGCATCGGCGGCTTTTCGCGCGGCATGCGCCAGCGCCTGGGGCTGGCCCAGGCACTGGTGAACCGGCCAGAGGTCCTCTTCCTGGACGAGCCGATCAGCGCCCTCGACCCCGGCGGGCGCAAAGAAGTGCTGGAAATGATCGACCATCTGCGCGGCCAGTGCACGGTGTTCATGTCCACCCACATCCTCCAGGACGTGGAGCGGGTGTGCGACACGGTGGGCATCATCGACCACGGCAAGCTGATCGTCGAGGCGCCGCAGGCCGAGCTGCTGGACCGCTATACGGTGCCCGCCTTTGAGCTGGAATGCGAGGAAGGCTCGGAGCCGGCATTCGAGGCGATGCTCGAGGCGCTGCGCGGCCTGGACTGGGTCGCCTCAGCCGCGGTTGCCCCCACCATGGGGACGGTGGCGCGGGTTGTTGTCAAAGACCTGGAGATAGCCCGCCGCGAGCTGCCGGCCCAGGTTGTCCGCCAGGCCACAGTTTCAGGTGTGATCCTTCGCCGCTACCAGATCGTCACCCCATCGCTGGAGGACATTTTCCTGCGGCTGGTGGGAAAGGCGACCGAAAGTCCCGGAGCGCAAGCGGAGCGGGCGACTGCGGACAGTCGGGAGGGGACAGCATGAGCTTTTACGCCTCACTGCGCAAAGAGATACTGGAGCTGGTGCGGACCCATCGGCTGCTAGTCATGGCCGTAGTCTTGATCGCGTTCGGCCTGTCGTCGCCTCTCCTGGCCAAGATCTTGCCCGAGATGATGCAGGTGATCCCGGGGGCCGAGGATTTCGCGTCGTTGATCCCCACGCCGACGATAAGCGATGCCATCGCCCAGTATGTGAAAAACCTGAGCCTGTTCGGGCTGCTGCTGGCCTTCCTGGTGACCATGGGCGCCGTGGCCCAGGAGAAGGAGCGAGGGACGGCGGTCCTCATGCTGGTCAAGCCGTTGCCCCGTGCCGTCTTTGTCCTGGCCAAGTTCGTGGCGCTGGCCCTCGCTTTTCTCGGGTGCATGGCTTTGGCCGGGCTGGCCGGCTACTATTACACGATGCTGCTGTTCGGCGCGCCCGATCTTTCGGCCTGGGTAGTGCTGAATCTAATGCTGTGGCTATATTTTCTGGTCTATGTCGCCCTGACACTGCTGGCCAGCACCATTGCCAAGTCGCAGACAGCCGCTGCCGGGCTCGGCCTCGGTGCCATAGCAGTTCTGGGGGTGCTGCCTTCACTTCCCGGCCTGGGGAAATACCTGCCCGGACAACTTGTCGCCTGGGGCACGGCGCTCCTTACCGATCCGTCAGCCAGATCCTGGCCGGCGCTTGGGATCAGCCTGGGCTTGATAGCCGTCTGCCTGGTCGCCGCCTGGCTAATCCTGGATAGGCAAGAAATCTAATCTGTCACAGGTTTGTCACAAGTTAATCACGACGTTTGTCATCTCCACCGGCTAAAGTTAATGCACGTGGTCTGCCCGACACGCACAAAGCCGCCGCGATTGCTCGTGCAATCGACATGCGGCACTCGGCCGCCAGAGACATGCGGCACTCGGCCGCCAGAGACATGCGGCACTCGGAGCGACGAAGGCAATGTACCGAGCGGTGGCTCTAGACAAACTGACTCTTCCTCTGAGGGGGATGTGTGTAAATCCGGAGGTAGCCCGGCGGCTGCCTTTCGATCTTGCTTGCCGCTACCAGGCGCTGCCGGTAGCCGAAGACGATGGGCACCTGACGGTAGCCATGGCCCATCCCAACGACATGGAAGCGCGTCAGGCGATTCTGGCCGCCCTGCCGCCCGCCGCCTCACACAGCACAGCAGCCCGTCCGGCAACCCCCGTATGCCCGACAGGCGCAGCACCGGAGCAGCGCCGGCGTCCTGCAGGCACAGGGAGTGCTACGGAAGTGAGCACCCGTGGAATGTCGGTCTACCTGGTGCGCGGCGAGCCGGCAGCCATCGACTCGCTGCTGGCCGATGTCTGGCCCGGCAGAGCCCGCCGCGCCCTGCACCTGCTCGTAGTAGACATAGCATCATCGAAGGTAACGGCCCAGGGCCGGTCCGGCTTGCACGATTATGTGCACGCGCTGGGCAGTCTGCTGGGAGCCGAGTCGATTTCCATCGCCGGCGATGACCCTGCCACCTTAACCGCCGCTGCATCAGAGGATTGGCCGGACCCACTCCGGAAACTGCTTCTGGTCGTCCAGGGCAGTGACGATCCATCCGGTCCGGCATGCCTGGCCTGGGCGGTCCGCCTGGCCCGGCTGAGCGGCGCCGCCGTCACTGTCCTGGCAGTCGTGCCGCATGGACCACACCAGTCCCCTTCAGACGATGAGGACGACCTGGCTACTCTGCTGACGACCGGCAGCACTGTCGTAGGTCAGGCCGCTCGGCATTTGGTGCAAGCGGGAATCGCCGCCACTCTACGGCTGCGCCAGGGATCGCTTGCCCACCAGCTTCACCACGAAGTCATTGGGACGGGCTATGATCTGGTCCTGATCGGCAGCAAACCCATTCTAACGCTTGGAGAAAAAGGAGTCTGATCATGTTGGTAAACTGTAGAAAAATCCTGCTGGTGTTGTTGGCTATCACCATAATCACCGGGCTCGCCGGCTGTGGCCAATCGACGACGGGGTCAGAGGTACAGACGGCCGGCGGTGAGCTGAAAGGCAAGATAACCATTTCGGGCGCGTGGGCGCTGTACCCCATGATGGTGCGCTGGGGCGAAGAGTTCCAGAAGGTGCACCCCGATGTCCAGTTTGACATCTCGGCCGGTGGAGCCGGCAAAGGGATGACCGACGCGCTGGCCGGGGCGGTAGACATCGGCATGGTCTCGCGGGCGATCACGCCTGAAGAAGAGGCCAAAGGCGCTTTCTGGGTTCCGGTCGTCAAGGACGCTGTGTTTGTCTCGGTCAATGAAAACAACCCGGTGTGGGAAGATCTGCACACCAAAGGGCTCACCAAAGAGACGTTCATCGGGATCTATATCACCGGCGAGATCACCACGTGGGGCCAGGCGGTGGGCCGGCCCGAGGTGGCAGACCCGATCCACGTCTATACCCGCTCGGATGCGTGCGGCGCGGCAGAGACGTGGGCCAAATACCTGGGCAAGAAACAGGAAGACCTGAAAGGGATCGCGGTCTATGGCGACCCCGGCCTGCTGGACGCAGTCATCAAGGATCCATTGGCTATCGGTTTCAACAACCTGAACTACCTGTTCGACATGAGCACCGGGCTGCCGGTGCCCGGCGCGCGCGCCGCATCGATCGACGCCAACGGCAACAACCTGGCCGACCCCGAAGAGCTGTGCGACACCAAGGATCAGGCTGTCGCAGCCGTGGCCGGCGGGTTCTATCCCTCGCCGCCGGCGCGCGACGAAAACCTGGTTACAAACGGCAAGGCCCCGGAGGGGAGTCTGACCGAAATGTTCATCCTGTGGATCCTGACTGAAGGCCAAAAGTTCGTGGGTGAGGCCGGTTATATCGCTCTGCCACAGGAACAGATGGACGCAGTGCTCAAAAAGATCGAGTAAAGACCCCAAAGGATCGCAGCGTGAGCCAAGAAAACGGAAACCGTTTCTTGACCAAGATCCGCAGCCGCATCCCGGATCCCATACAGGTGAGCCGGCGCATCGTGGGCGGCCTGCGCCCGTCCCGGGCGGTCTCGCGGCAGAGGCAGGATCGGCGGGCGCGGCGTCTGATGGGTTTGTTGACGCTGCTGGTCGCGCTGCTCCTGCCGCTTATCGCTGTGGTGCTGTTTGTGCGCTCGCAGCCGATCCTGGCGTCCGAGCCACTGGGCGAGCTGCTGTTCTCGACCGAATGGCGCCCGGCGTCTGGCAAATTCGGCTTTTTGCCCTTTATCGTCGGTACCTTGTGGGTCACCGCTATCAGCATGCTCATCGCCGTGCCGCTGTCGTTGTTAACGGCCGTCTACCTGGTCGAATACGCACCGTCACAGATCTACAGGTGGACCAAGCCGCTCATCGACCTGCTGGCCGGCATCCCGTCGGTAATCTATGGGGTGTGGGGAATCCTGACGATCGTGCCGTTCGTGCAGCAGATCGCGCCGGCCCTGAGCCGGTGGCTGGGCCCCATTCCCCTGATCGGGTCCCTGTTCCAGAGCGATAACCCAACCGGCTACAGCGTCCTGGCCGGGGGCCTGGTCCTGGCGGTGATGATCTTTCCGATCGTGATCGCAGTCGCCGAAGAAGTGATCCGCGCCGTCCCCCAGGGGCTGCGCGAGGCGTCTTTGGCGTTGGGCGCCACCCGCTGGCAGACGGTCAAGCGGGTAGTGCTGCGCCGGGCCTGGCCGGGAGTGGTCGCCGCCATTGTGCTTGGGCTATCACGGGCATTCGGCGAAACGATGGCGGTGCTGATGGTAGTCGGAAATGTGCCGCAGATGCCGCATTCTATCTTTGATGCGGCCTACCCGCTGACGGCGCTGCTGGCCAACAACTATGGGGAAATGATGTCAATCCCGCTCTACGACGCGGCGCTGTTGGGATCGGCGCTGGTTCTACTGGTGATCGTCCTGGCTTTCAATGTCGTGGCGCGCGTCGTGATTGTGCGGCTGTCGTTGGGGAGTGAATAGGTGACGCGGGGGGTGCGATAATGAGCAGGCGAAAACTTGAAGAGACGATAGCCAAGGTGTTGATGATCGGCGCAACTCTGACCGTGCTGGGCTGCCTGATTCTCATCTTGGGCACGATCGTGTGGCGCGGGCTGCCGGCGCTGAACCTGGACATGCTGACGCAGACGCCAAAAGGTGGATACTACCTGGGCAAGGAGGGCGGGATCCTGAATGCCATCGTCGGCTCGTTCTACCTGGCCGGAGGAGGCACCCTCCTGGCTGTGGTGATCAGCCTGCCGATCGCCATCTACCTGCAGATCTATGCCGCCCATACGCGCCGCGCCGAGCTGGTACGCCTGGTGCTGGATGTGTTGTGGGGCATCCCCAGCATTGTCTACGGAGCTTTTGGCTTTATCATCATGCTGGCCGTCGGGATGCGGGCGTCGTTGCTGGGTGGGATCATCACCCTGGCCCTGCTTGAGCTGCCGATCATTGTCAGAGGCATGGACGAAGCGATTGCCTTGGTCCCCCATGCCCTCCGCGAGGCATCCCTGGCGCTTGGCGCTACCCGGCTGGAGACGGCGGTCAAGGTAGTCGTCCGGCAAACGGCGCCGGCCCTCCTCACGGCGGTGCTGCTGGCCTTTGGCCGGGGCATCGGCGACGCGGCGTCGGTGCTGTTCACCGCCGGGTACACCGACCGGCTGCCCGACTCGCTGCTCAGCCCGGCCGCCTCACTGCCGCTGGCGGTGTTTTTCCAGCTTGGCACGCCATTCCCGGCAGTGCGGGAACGAGCCTATGCTGCCGCGCTGGTGTTGACCGTGATCGTGTTGGCGACCAGCCTGATTTCACGGCGGCTTGCCGGCCGGCTGACCAAGCACGTGATCCGTTAAGGTCCACATTCTGGAGAGGATCTGAGAAAATGGCCGAATGCCACATTTGTACCCAAGACCTGAATGCATGGTACCACGACGAGCATGCCTTGAAGGACATCAGTGCAGAGATCCCACCCCGGGGCATCACCGCCATCATCGGGCCGTCCGGCTGCGGCAAGTCGACGCTGCTCAAAAGCCTGAACCGGCTCCTGGAAGAGACCGAGGGGGTGCGGGTGACCGGGCAGGTCCTGATCGACGGCGAGAATATCTACGGACCGGGTGTGGACGTAACCGGGATACGCACCCGGATCGGGATGCTGGCTCCCAAGCCATTCCCTCTGCCGATGTCTATCTTTGACAATGTAGCCTATGGGCCGCGCATCCACCGCGAGCGACTCCTCAGGGACGAAGCATCAGGGGGCAAGATGCCTCGATCAAGGAGCGTCAGGCAGGTCAAAATCCACGATCTGGTAGAGCAACACCTGCAGGCCGCCGGGCTGTGGGACGAGGTCAAAGACCGTCTCAAGTCACCGGCGTCGAGGTTGTCAACCGGGCAGCAACAACGGCTGTGCCTGGCCCGCGCCCTGGCCGTAGAGCCCGAGGCGCTGCTGTGCGACGAGCCGACATCGGCCCTCGATCCGATCTCGGCGCAGCGGATCGAGGCGCAGCTCCAGATGCTCAAGGCCGGCATGACGATCGTGGTCGTAACCCACATCCTCAGGCAGGCGCGCCGGCTTGCTGACTATGTCATCTTTATGTGGCTGGGCGAGCTAATCGAGGCCGGACCGGCAGCCCAGGTTTTCAACTCCCCGCGTGACGAACGGACCAGGAACTACCTGACGGGGATCACCGGCTAGATCATTAAAAGATCTTGATGCCAAACCAGATGCTCAACAGCGTGCGCACTTGCAGAAAGATGATGAACAAGCCGACAATGATCATCATCGCCTTCTGCGGGATCCGGCGGCAGGCGATCGCGGCGAGAGGGGCGGCGAGTGCTCCCCCGATCAGGAGACCCAAGATAATCCGCCAATAGTCAACCAGGTTTCCGATGGTCAGAATAAAGGTGACCGACTCGGAGGTGGTGACAAAGAACTCACTCAGATTCACCGATCCTATGGCAAAGCGCGGCTTCTTGCCCCCGGCGACGAGGGTAGTGGTGACAACCGGACCCCATCCGCCGCCACCGATGGCATCGAGAAAGCCGCCCACGATCGCCAAGGGAGGGATCAGTGCCTTCTTGATCTCGGCCTCTGCGATCTTGCGAAACGCACGAACCAGGATGTACAAGCCCATGATCAAGAGGTAGATGGCAATGTACGGTTTGATCACATCACCGTCCACTTGGGTCAGCAGATAAGCCCCCAAAACACCACCAATCACGCCTGGGACGATCAGCCTGAGCGCCAGATCCCTGTCTACATTGCCCACTCGAAAGTGGGAAAAACCCGAGACGGCGGTGGTAACCACCTCCGCAGCGTGGACGCTGGCGCTGGCCAGCTTGGGGGGAACCCCCAGGGCGAGAAGAACCGAGTTGGAGCTGACTCCGTAGGCCATCCCCAGGCAACCGTCGATCATCTGGGCGAAAAAGCCGACCAATGCAAACAGCAGGATGCTGGAATTCTGAGTCAACAGCTCATCCATGTTGCTTTGCCTCCTTGTGAGTGATCAATTCCCCGATTCTAGCCAATGCCCATGACAAGCGTCGTGATAAGCGCGTGACAAAGCTGTGACGAACAAGGCTTTCTATAGGCAGCCCGGCGTGCCGACTAGATCTTTACGTGGCTAGGCGAGCTGATCGAGGCCGGACCGGCAGCCCAGGTGTTCAGCTCCCCGCGTGACGAACGGACCGGGAGCTATCGGACGAGGATCGCCGGCTGGATCATTACTCGTAGCGCAGCTCATCCACATAGATGGTGCCGCTGCCGGCAAAAGTGTCGGCGCCATCGTCGAGAACCAGGGCGTAGAACGACACCGGATAGTCGATGGCCCCATTATCCGGGCCGCTGACGTGGGCCCACGGCCAGGGCTGATTGACGTCCAGGATGCCCACCATCTGCTGCCAGCCTGTGTGCGAGACCCGGCCCAGGGGCGCTTGCCACACCTGGCCGGCCTGGTCTTTGATCCAAGCGTTCAAAAAGTGACCGGAGCCGTCGCCATAGACCCAGGCGGTGATGCGGGTTGGCTGTCCGGCCATAGGACGCGCTTGCACGAACACCACAAAGTCGTTCTCGGCCGTATTAAAGGTATAGTCTAGCTGACCGGCGTAGCTGCCCTGGTGAACCTGGGCCGCCGACTGGGTGAAGGACCCATTCGGCTGGTCGCCTCGCTTCCAGGTGCCAAACCTCTCGAAATCGGCGATCAAACCCGGCTCCAGGGTGGGGGTCGGCGGGCGCTTGGTCGGAGTCGCTGTAAAAGTGGCAGTCGGAGATGGTGTGGGCGTATCACTCGGCGGAAGCGGTGTATCGCTCGGCTCTGCTGTAGGGACTGTCGCTTCGGTTTCAGGTAGTTGCTCAGTTGGTGTGCTGCCGCCCTCCGAAGGCAAGGGCGTGACCACCTGAGTGATGATGGGCTGCGAAGTAGCGCCGACGTTTGGGTCAGTCGGCGCCCAAGACGTCGGCTGCTCGCCGGGCACCACCACAGTGATGGCCACCGCAGGTCCTTCCTTCGAGCTGTCGCGGAGGGCCAGGGCCAGCAGGCCCGCCAACGCCACCGCCAACACGCCAATGACCCCGACCAGGAGCCACACCAAAGGTCGTCCCTTTTTCTTGACGGGAGCAGGCGTCTCAGCCCGGCTCGCCGGTCTTTGAGCCGAGCCCTGCCCTTCCCTCATCTCCGGCTCTCGTGACGGTGAGCGAGATGGCGCCGAGATAACCACGGGCGGCTCGTGCCGGAGCCGATCGGCTCCGCCAATCGCGGCAGCACCCGGCGATGGGACGGCCACAACGCTTCGCAGTGCAGCAGCCATGGCGGCGCCCGTTTGGAACCGCTCATCGGGCAGCTTGGCCAGCGCCTTGAGCAGGATGCCCTCCACTGCCGGCGACAGGCCGGGCCTGAGCTGGCGAGGGGGCGGCGGAGCCTGTGATATCAGCGCATACACAATGGCATGAGGCGTGTCAGCCCGGAACGGGACCCGCCCGGTCAGCATTTCATACAGGATGACGCCCAATGCATAGAGGTCGGACCGGTGATCCACGGGCATGCCTTGGGCCTGTTCCGGCGACATGTACTCCGGGGTGCCCAGCATAGTGCCGGCGCGGGTCAGCCGGGCGGTATCGCCGGCACGGGCGATGCCAAAGTCGGTCACTTTGGGCCGGCCGTCGCCGCTGAATAGGATATTGGCCGGCTTGATGTCGCGGTGGATCAAGCCGTGGCTGTGGGCAAAGTCGAGGGCGCTGCCCACCTGCTCGATGATATGCAGCGCCTCCTCCGGGCCAAGGGGACCCCTGGACAGCCGGTCGAGCAGGGATCCCCCTTCCAGATACTCCATGGCGATATAGTGAATGCCGGCCTGCTCGCCCACGTCATAGATGGTGACGACGTTGGGATGGCCGAGCTGGGCGGCTGCGCGGGCCTCGCGCTGGAAACGGGCCACGAATTCGGGGTCGGCCTGATAATATTCCGGCAGGACCTTGAGCGCGACGTAGCGGCGCAGCGAGGGCTGGAAGGCCTTGTAGACAATGGCCATGCCCCCACGCCCGATCTCCTGGATGATCTGGTAGTTGCCAAGAGTCGTTCCGGTCAGATCCATCTGCTCTCCTTATCCGCCTGGAGTACAACGTCTGGCGGCCGGGCTTTGATGAGCATCTCTCCCTTTACAGCCACACCCAGCGCAGCGCCGCTTCGGCCAGGGTCCGCCCGATCTTGCTGGGATCCACCCCATCCCATTCGATGATAGCCACAGTCCACTGCATGTGGCACATCTTGGTGGGATCGCACCAGTCGCGGATGATCTGATAGACTGACCAGCTAGACTGGAACGAATAGCCCTTCGTGGGGGGGTGAATACCCCGGTGTTCATTGCCGGGCCCCACGAGCTGCACCTGGAAGTATTGGTTGGCTGCCAGGCTGCCCCCCCAGGACCAGGTAAAGTTGCAGCCCTGGGCATTGTAGCAGCTAAAGTCCACGGGCGGATTCACCAGCACAGGCGGTGACAAGGTCTTGGGTTTGGCCGGTTTTTTCGTGGCCGTCGGGGCTGGCTTGGGTGTGTTCGTGGCCGTGGCAGCCGGCACGGGGGTATTCGTCACAGTCGGCATGGGCGTGTTCGTGGCAGCCGGCACGGGGGTGTCGGTGGCAGCCGGCGCCGGCGTATTGCTGGGCTCGGGTGTAGAGCTGGCGATGATGATTATCGGCGTTGGCGAAGACTGCACTTCAGCCGGACCCGCTGTGCTGGCGGCATCGCTGGACACAACGACGACGGTGATAACGCCTGCTGTGTCTCCCCCTTTGCCCTTGCCGCCGAACGCCAGGTATGCTCCGCCGGCCGCCAACGCAACGACTAGAAGGGCGATGGCCGCGATCAAGATGGGGACTGATTTTCCGCGCTTGCCGCTTACCTCCTGGGTAGCTATTCCGGACGGTGGGGTGGCCCCCCTATCCACGCGCCCGGCCGCCGGCTTGCCGGTAATCGGGGGCGGCGCAGCCATGGCTGCCGCCGCCTTGCCCTCCGGCTGGCGCGATCCGGCCCCTTTCGTTGCCGGCTTGGCTTCGACTGCAGCGGGTCTAACCGCGGCAGGCACAGGTGCGGCGGCTGCAGGCTGCACTACCCCCACACCCCGCGACCGGAGCGCCGCGGCCAGTTCTGATGCCTGTTGATACCGCCCCTCCGGACGCTTGGCCAACGCTTTGCCTACCACACCCTCCAGCCAGTCCGGGACGTTGACGTTGACCTGGTGCAGGGGCGGCGGCGGCTCATTCACCTGTTTGTACAGGGTGGCAACCGGGGTCGGCGTGCTGAACGGCGCCCAGCCGGTCACCATCTCATAGAGGACGATCCCCAAGGCATAGATGTCGGTCCGCCCGTCCACCGGTTGGCCCTGAATCTGCTCGGGGGCCATGTACTCGGGCGTACCGATGCTGATACCGGTCCGGGTCAGGGCGGCGCTCTCGTACAGCGCCTTGGCGATGCCAAAATCGGTCAGCATGGGGCGCCCATCGCGGGTCATCAGGACGTTGCTCGGCTTGACATCGCGGTGGACAATTCCCTGTTTGTGGGCATAGTCCAGTGCATCGGCCAATTGGGCTCCGATCGACGCTGCATACGTCGGCTCGACCGGCCCCTGCGCGATCAGGTCTTTCAGCGAGCCGCCGTCCACAAAGCCCATGGCCATGTAGTAGACGCCGTTGGCAACGCCGGCGTCATACACATTCAGGATGTTGGGGTGATTCAACTGGGCCACGGCCAGAGCTTCGCGCCGAAAGCGCGCCACAAACTCCTCGTCGCGGGCCAGCTCGGCCCGCAGCACCTTGATGGCAGCGTAACGGCCCAGCGACTCCTGGTAGGCCCGGTAAACAACCGCCATCCCGCCTTCACCGATCTTGTCCAGCACCCTGTACGGTCCAAAACCCTTGCCAATTAGATCATCCATTGCTTTGCCTGTCCTTTCCAAATCCTACTCGGTATAAAGCTGCCTGCTGCGATAGAAATCCGTTCTCCCGTCAGGGATTGGCCAGCGGAAAAACTGGTTTTGGCGTCACTGTCGGCGACTCGAGTGTCGGCTCTGGCGAGGCCCATAGCCCAATGTAAACCAGGCGCCAGGGGTCGGCCTCCGGGCTGAGTCTGTCTCCCGTGCCGGCATCGACGACGATCACGGTCCACCGGTACTGGCCCGGCCCGCCACGCGCGGGCAGGATGCCGTCCAGATCGATCTTTTGCTCCGTCTGCGTGGTGTACTCGGCGGCCCCCAGGTGTTCTGCGTTCCCCTCTTTCCAAATCAGCACCTGAAAGGCCTGTCCTGCCTTCAAAGCCTGGGGATAGGTCCATCGAAAGACCACCTCGCCAGAGGAAGACTCGGCGTCTTTTTCTTTGGGCGCGACCAACTGAGCCGACGGCAAGGTCGGGGATGCTGAGGTTGGGGCCGGCGACTGGGTCGGCTTGGGACTGGCTGTGACAATCGGCGTTGGGGTCCTGGTCGGTATCAGGGTGACTGTGGGCGGCGGCGCAGGGGTGTCGCTCTGCTCAGGGCTCCCCCCTGAAGGAGAGGGAGACGGCACAGAGGTCGAGACCGGCAGGGCCGACGCATCTGGGGATGCAGTTGTGGCGACGATTCCGGCGGTCGCAGTGGCCGTCTCTTTTCCCTTGAGCAAAGGCGGCACGAGCAGGATGCCTGCAACCAGCAATATGACCGCAGCCACAGCCACACCGGCCAACAGGGGGATCGACGGAGACGTCTTTTTCCGTTCCGAATGGGTCGGGGGTGCCGCCACGACCGTTGGCGACTCTTTGCGCGTATCGACGATCAACACAGTGATATTGTCGCCGCCGCCCCGCTCGTTGGCCTTGGCCACGAGGGATCGCACGGCGTCCTGGGCAGACTGCTCACGGACGATGGCCTCGATCTCCCAGTCCTCGACAAGCCCCGACATGCCGTCGCTGCACAGCAGCAGTGCGTCCCCGTCGGCCAGGTTGCCCTCGAACAGATCAACCTCCACGGACGGCTTGGAGCCCAAAGCACGGGTGACGACGTTCCTTTGGGGATGCAGGCGGGCCTGCTCGCGCGTGAGGAGCCCTGCGCGTATCTGTTCTTGAACCCACGAATGATCCTCGGTAATCTGGCTGATCCCACCCTGGCCGATGAGGTAGGCGCGGCTGTCGCCTACGTTGGCAACATACACCTTGCGTCCGACGACGACGGCCGCGACCAAGGTCGTGCCCATGCCGGCCTTGGCCGAGTCAGACTGGGCCTCGTCGTAGATCAACCGGTTAGCGGCCTTGTAAGCCCTTATCAGGCTGGTTCCCACGTCGGGGGCCTGATCGCTGTAGTATTGGTCGATCGCCAGTTTGATCGCCTGTTGGCTGGCAACCTCCCCTGCCTGGTGGCCTCCCATGCCATCGGCCACCAGGTAGATGCCGCCCTTGCTGTCAAGCAGTTGCGGGTCCTGGGGGAGCCGGTAATCCACGTAATCCTCGTTGTGAGGCCTGGCCCGACCTGTATCGGTCAACGTGGCAACCTCGAAATTCATTGACACCTCCTAATGCACCTTCCCGCCTGAAGCGAGCCCTGGAGCGCCTGCGGAATGCGCATCGTGACGATCGGTCTGGTCGGCCAGCGAATCTGTCCCTGCCGCCTCGACGCGAGAGGCAGGCAACACCACCAGGAGATTGACCGACCCGATGGTCAGGAGATCGCCTGGCTGGAGGACCCACGGGGTTCCGGCCGAAAGTCGAAAGCCGTTAACAAAAGTGCCGTTGGTGCTGCCGCCATCGACGATGCGACACGCTTCCCGGTCGCACTGGATAGAGGCGTGCTGTCTCGATACCTGGGACACCGGGAGCACGATATCGTTGTCGGCGCCACGGCCGATGGTGACCTGACCGCGGTAGACAGGATACTGGCGGCCGTCTGAGGTGGTCAAATACAAAACGATCTCTCGCCGGCGAGACCCTGTGTCCGATTTGCCCCCTTCGCCGCCCGCAGCCAGCCCAAGGCCCGTCACCGACGCCAGGGCGGCGGCAAACTCCCCGGCCGTGCCAAAGCGCGCTGTTGGCTCTTTGGCGAGGGCTCGGAATACGATCTGTTCCAGCCGCACGTTCACGCTTGGATTGAGCGGCAATAGAGATGGCGGCGGCTCGTTTATCAAGTCGCGAAGGACCTGATAGGGTGTCACCGCTGAGAAAGGCGCCTCGCCGCTCAGCATCTCATACACGACGACGCCCAACGAATAGATGTCCGAGCTGCCGTCGAGCTCCTTGCCCCTGGCCTGCTCGGGTGACATATACTTGAGGGTGCCACTGGCCATCCCTTCGCTGGTGATCTTGGCCATGTTGGCAGCTTTGACGAGCCCAAAATCGGTCAGGGTGATATGATCGCCGGCGCCGACTATGACGTTCGCCGGCTTGACGTCGCGGTGCACGAGACCCTGTTGGTGGGCGTAATCCAACGCACTGGCCAATTGCCCGATAATGGGGACGATCCGGTTGATGGGCAGGGCGCCCTTTTTCTGGATCTCCTGCTGCAAGGTTGGCCCGTCGAGGTACTCCATGACGATGTACTGAAAGCTCTCATGTGAGCCGACGTCGTAGATGATGACGACATTTTGGTGTCTGAGGTTGGCAGCGGTGATCGCTTCCCGCTGAAACCGCCGGGTGAACTCGGCGTTGGCTGCCAGGTGAGGAAGCAGAACCTTCAGCGCCACCGTTCGTTGGAGGACGTTGTCGTAGGCGCGGTAGACCACGGCCATTCCGCCGCGGCCCCGCTCCTCGATGATCAGAAACCGTCCCCAAGCCCTACCTACCAGTTCTTGCATTTACCCTCAGATCACATCCTTCCGCTTCTGAAAAAAGATAATCAGCCCGATCAGCACAACGATGATGCCGATCATCCACGCCCAGCGGGTGAAAACGTCGCCTCTAAACGACCGATAAAAGTTTCTAAAGACCGCCTTCAGCAGGCCTTCTGCGCCCTTGATCGCCTGCTCTCGATTGCGGGTCCATTCTTCCCTGTCATCGCCATACGCTTTCATGGCATCGGCATAGGCGTCACCCTGTTCTTCACGCTGAGCCTGATACTCATCTCCCTGCGCCTGCCGAAGGGATTGGTACGCGTCGCCCTGCTCCCGGCTGTCGTCCATGTACTCCTCCATCTTGGCCGGGTCGCTCGGCTGAGGCAGAGGCGTGGGCGAAGGATAGGGTGTGGGCGAAGGATAGGGCGTGGGGTTGACCGGTTCGACCGGCGCAGCCCGGGCCAGCTCGGCCTTGGTGCTGTCGTCGTAGAACTCGTCGCTCAGCACGCCGGGGAACTTGGTGCAGGTCTCAAAGATGGCCGAGCCCATGCACAGGCAGCCGGCCGCCCTCTTTTCGGCGTCGCTCTTCCTGAGCATGGCCTCCCACCCTTCCTGGCCATCTTTGGTTTGCTGGGGCCTGTCGTCCCAGCAGGGATCGTCGATCAGTACGTCGCCAAAACCGGTGATGTTGATCATGGCCTCGAATGCCCAGCGGGTGGAAGCAACAACACTGATCTTCTCGCCGGCGGGGATCAGATCAAGGGGCAATAGAGCGCCGGCAAAGAGGAACTGGGGGACGAGAATGACGATGACCAGAAGGATGGCGACGTTCAGGTTGGGTGCGCCGGCCGAGATCGTCAGGCCAAAGAGGTAGCCCGACAAGGTTCCCAGGAAGAGGGTGACATAGACGGCCAGATAGGACTCGAACCCAGGCAGATCGAGGTGGACAAAGAGGATCTTGAAGAGGAGAAAGACAAAGGCCTGGTAAAAGGCTAGGATGATGCCAATCCATACTTTGGAGAGGATGTAGGGGCCGATCTTGAGGCCGACGGTCCGCTCGCGTTTGTAGATGTCGGCCTCTTTGACGATCTGGAGGACAGAGCTGAGAGCGCCGGTCAAGATGGTGATGATCGCGGCCATGAACAGCATGGTGACTATGGTGGTCGGCTCGCCCTCTACAGGGTCAAAGATGCTCGGCTTCCACATAAAATCCATGAGGCCGATGCCCGGCGCCAAAAGGAGCATGAGGGCCAGGCTCAGCTTGTCGCGGCCCAGGATCTTGAGGTTGCGGGAGGAAAGGATGAGCAGTTGCCGCAAGGCGCTGACGCGGCGAGACGCGCCGCCGGTGATCACGCGCATAGCGGCGGACGGTGGTCCAGAAGTCGCCGTCGGGATGGCCTGCTGGCGCTGCTGCAAGCGCTGCACGACATACTTTTGATACTCTGGCGACTGATGATACCGATCGGACCAATCCTTGGGACTGCCGCGCTTTTCGTCCTCGAGGACGATGTAAATGTTGTCAAACTCCATGTCCTTCTCACGGCGTTCCTGGTCGGTCCGGTAGCGGTCAAAGTAGACGAGGGCTTCCTCGGGCGGGCCGTAGAAGGCAACATAGCCGCCGCGGACGAGAAAGATGACCTTGTCGCACATCATGACGTTCTTGGTCGCATGGGTGATCAGAACGATGGTCCGGCCCTGGTCTGCCAGGCGGCGTAAGAGTTTCATCATGTTGTATTCGGTGCCTGGGTCGAGACCCGAGGTAGGCTCGTCTAGGAAAAAGAGGCGGGGCTTGGTCAACAGCTCGACGCCGATGGAGACACGCTTGAGCTGGCCGCCGGACAGCTTGTGGACCGGCAGGTCTCGGCGCTCGGTGAGGTCCAGGTCCTCGAGGACCTGGTCGATGCGCGTTTTGCGCTCGGCCGGCGTGGTATCGGCCGGCATGCGGAGCTGAGCGGCATAGTCGAGGGCCTGGTAAACGCTCAGCTCGGCGTGGACAATGTCCTTCTGTGGGACGTAGCCCAATTCATTGCGGAACAGGTCAAAGTTGCGGTAGAGGTCTATGTCGTTGACGTATACGGCGCCGTTGGTGGCCGGCCAGAAGCCGTTCATGGCGTTCATGAGGGTCGACTTGCCCGCCCCAGACAAGCCGACGAGGGCGACGAACTCTTGCGGATAGATCGACAGCGAGAGGTCCTGGAGGAGGTTCTTCTCCTTGGAGACCCACTTTTGCAGGCCCACGGCATCCATGCGCAGGCCCATGGTGTCGGCCAACTGGCGGACACCGCCCTCGCGCAGGTCAAGCGGGAAAGGTCCGATGCGAATTGCATCGCCCTCCTTGAGCCATGTCTCGTTGTCGATACGCTTGTTGTTGACAAAGACGCCGTTGGTGCTCTTCAAGTCGCGGATGCGGTAACGGCCGACACCCATGCGCTCGACGATGGCGTGGTAGCGGCTGACCTGGGGATGGTCGAGAACGATCTGGTTATCACTGGCCCGGCCAATGCGCACCGGCTGGTCGTCGGTCGGCAGGTGCTGGGTGATGACCCCCTGCTCCTTCTCCTCTATGATAGGCACCAGGCCAACCGCGCCCAGGTAGCGTATGGCGATCTGGTCGGTGATGTACAGCGTGTCGCCGTCGGCCAGGTCGACGGATGGAACCCGTTGGCCGTTGTAGACCAGGCCGTTGGTGCTGTCGAGGTCCATGATGCGGTAGGTATGGCCAATCCATTCCAGGCGAGCGTGGTGACCGGAAACGACGTTGGCCGGGATGACCACGTCGTTGTCAGACTGGCGGCCGACGGTCATGCGCGGCTTGTCGAGGGGAAACTTGGTCAGGCTGCCCTGGGCATAAACGGCCAATCCTGGTTGTGGTTGGGCCGAAATGCGCAGCCGCTCGCCCAGCACCGGGGGCAGCGGCGCCTCGGCCGTGGGCAGACGGACGGCCAGCTCAAAACTGCCGATCTGAATGACATCGCCGGGACGCAGCAGGCTGGGACGGCGCGCAGGCAAGGGCTGGCCGTTAACCAAGGTGCCGTTGGCCGAGCCAAGATCCTGAATCTGGAACCCCTGTCCCGTGGAACTCAGCCGGGCATGGCGGCGCGAGACGCGTGGATCGTCGAGCATCAGATCGCCGTCGCCGGAACGCCCGATCTCCACCGCCGGTTTTAGAAGCGGATGCTCATCCAGGTGCTGCCCACTGCCTGCCCCCCGTATCTGCAGAATTCCATAGTACAAAGATGCATCGTTCATCTGCTTTCCCCTTTACCGGGCGCGCTCGGCCCAGGCGGCTGAGAGGAGGCGCAGCAGCCCTCCCACGATCAATATAACCAGGCCGGCCGCGGCCAGGTAGACTCCGAACTGGATGAAAACGAGAATCTCCTTGCCAAGATGCTCGCTCAAGATGTCTATCAGGCTGATTCCGAGGAACTCCTGGATCCCAAGCTCGTAATAGCGATAGAGATCTACCCCGGCGGCAACAATCGCCACAACGCCGGCCGACACCTGGCCCAGGCCAACAGCGGCCGAAGTAAGTCTTGTCCGTTCGCACCGAACCGCAACGTCGACCACCACCAGCAACAAGGCCATGGCTGCCATGCCCATGAACAGCCCTGCCTGGCCGCTGTCCAGGCCGTCAAAGATCTGATCCAGGATCTTACCCACCACCGGCAGAGTGATCTCTACCCGGATCCAGGGCAAGAGGCTGCCCACGATCAGCAGAGCGCCGCCGGCGGCAACTGCTGCACGGGCAAGCCAAACCAATGAATTTTGGATTCTGGATTTTCGATTTTGGATTGCCGCTTCCGGCAGTTCTTGGGCCGGTGATCCCCATGAGCCGGCAGGGGGAGATGGCTCCTCCTCCAGGATGAGCTGGGTGTCGCCGATCTGGACGGGGACGCCGGGGGGCACAGGGCAGGCCTCGTCAGGGCGCACAGGCGCGCCGCCGACTGAGGTGCCGTTGGTGCTCCCCAGATCCACGACAAACCATTGGTCGCCGTGGCGCCGCAGCTCGGCGTGGTGGCGTGAGACCTGGGTGTCTTGCAGCACCAGGTCGCAATCCTGCCCCCGGCCGATGGTCAACAAGCCCCGCTCCAGGCGCAGCACCTGTGCCGCATGCGATTGGCTCTGCCAATCGTGACGGCCATCCTGGCCTTGCTGGACGATCAACCGCATGGTCATACTTGCCATTTATCAGGCATGCCTAAGGTTTGGGCAAAGGTATGGCAGGCAGCCCGGTGGGTACGGGCAGCTCCCCGGTTGGCATCGGCAGTCCCGTAGGAAACCCCGTCGGCGCCTGGATCGTGGGCAACGCAGACGACAGCCCGGTAGGCAGCGCGATCGACGGCAGTCCCGGCGTCGCTCCGAGTTCGTTTTCCTTGCCATCCAGTCCGTTGAACAACAGCACCGCGGCGACGATCGCCACGACCAACACCACGGCGATGACTGCCGCCATGGTCCATGCCGGACGGCGCTGCCGGGATGCGACAGGCCGGCCCGTGCTCCCTTGCGCCTGTGCAACCTGGTGGGCGCCTGTTGTAAACATAAAAACCGACTCACCAACGCCAACAAGATCCCCGTTGCGAAGCGGCTGAGGGCTGTCCCCGACCGCCTGGCGGTTGAGAAAAGTGCCGTTTGACGATCCCAGGTCGCGCAAGAGCCAACGATCGCCCTGTAACTCCAAGCAGGCGTGCTTGCGGGAGACAGGGGTATCCGGCACGACCAGGTCGTTGTCGGCGCCACGGCCGATGCTGAACGGGGACCGATCCAGGGCAAAGCTCTGGCCGGCCAGCGGTCCGCTTTCAGCACGGATCGCGCTAGAAGACCTTGGTGAAGACAAACTCTACCTCACCAAAGCGGACAACGTCCCCATTCTGCAGGCCGTGAGGCGCTTCGATCCGCTCGTCGTTCACGAATGTTCCGTTGGCGCTGCCGACGTCGAACACCGTAAACTCGCCATTATCCTCTTTGATCCAGCCATGATGTCTGGAAATGGTAGGATGATCGATGACGATCGGATTGTCCGGAGCGCGGCCGACGTTCATCGTGCCCTTGAGATCGTACTTCTGGTCAGGCCGAACCTTGCTGACCAGCATGGCCAGGTGCTTTGGCGCCCGCTCGATGACACGCGTGCCATCGAGCTGCTCACCCGCCGGCGGCGGGCCAAATGGTGAGACCGGCTGGCGCCCCTGTCCCCCAGAGGGCAAGGCCCCGGGCCAGCCGCCGGGCGCCGGCTCGCCCCAACCGACGACAGTACCTTCTTCGGCAGCGGCCGAAGGGCGTGAACCGGCGGCCTTCGGTCTCGACACGCCGGTAATATCGGCTTCCCTGGCAAACGAGGGCGGGGCGCCGACACTCACTGCCGGGGGCATGCCCGGTTCTGGCATGTACGGCTCTTCAAACTGAGGGGCAGCCACGGCCGACTGCTTGGCCTTGCGGCCCCGCAGCAGGGTGGCCAGCAACACGGCAAGCAGGATGATCAGGAGCAGTACTCCCCCGCCGATAGCCGCGGATAGGCCAGGCTTCTCCTCGATCTGCTCCTTGACCTTGTCGACAATACTTGCAGCGGTAGGTTCCGGCGTCGGGGCGGCAGTCACGGTCGGCTCGACGGTCACGTCTGGCACCGCACCCGAGGCAACCACCACCGTCGGCACAACCTCTCCGCCCAACCAGAACTTGACGTCGTTAAAGGCACTGCCCTGGGCAAGATGTGCCCGGACCATCAGATCGTGGTAGGCGTTATCCTCAGCAAGGCCGGTGGTATAGGTTAGAAAGTACTGCTGTTTGAGCTGGTCCAGAACATTCTGGAAAAGGGTGGTCAATTCTTCGGCATTGGGCGTTTCCTGATACTGCCCGCCTGTCCGCGCGGCAAGGCGGAACAGATAGTCAGAGTCGATCTTGCCGCCTACCCCGATGGTAAAGACAGGGATGCCCTGCCGCGTCGCCTCATTGATCGGATCGTCGGGCGCAAAACGGCTGCCTTCGTTGGGCACCGGCGTCTTTTTCGCATTATCCCGCTCATCGCGTCCATCGGTCATCACGATCACGACGCGCTTGCCGGGTGGCTCCTTGGAGGTCAGAGTCAGGCCCTTGTAGATAGCGTCGTAGAGTGGGGTGTCCCAGCCGATTTGGGTGTCCAGTTGGCCGATCAGGTTCCGCAAAGCGTTCTTGTCGGTGGTAAAACCGATCTCTCTGCCCTCCACCAGGTTATCGAGGTCGACCGTGTCGGCGAAGGCTATAATGCCGGCGCGGTCAGTTGCATTCAGCTTGTCGATGAAGGCATTGGCGGCCCGCTTGGCCTCTTCAATCGGCTTGCCCCTCATGCTGCCGCTGACGTCTATGACCAGCATGACCGACACGGACGCATCGGGATTGATCTGGGCAGTGACCTGAGCCGGTTTGAAAGACACCTTCCCGTCCTCAATCAGCTCAAAGCTGTCAGCGTTCAGGTCCGGAATCGGAACCCCGTTAGCGTCCCTGACCGTCACCAAGACCTTCATGTCCGGGAAACTGTCGGTGTTCAGATCGTCGATCTTCACGGTCACCGGACCCTGAGCGCCGGTCGGCAGCGGAGAACCGAGTGAGAGGAGCAAGGCCACAATCAGGATGGCGATCGCGATCCCCTTCGCTTGCCTCACCAGAGCAGGAAGGAAGGAGTGGGGTTTCGTCACTGGAACAGCGGCAGCACTCCGCAAAACAGCTTCCATCCTGGCCTCCTATATCTTTTTGAAAACGAGGGTCGTCTCGCCAACCAGCACATAGTCACCGTCGCGCAGCTCGTAGCGATAGGTCTGGCTCTCCGGATTCTTGTAGGTCTCTCGGCTGCCGACGAAGGTGCCGTTACGGCTGCCCATGTCATACAGCATAAAAGCCGGATCCCGATCTTCTTGGGCCTCAACCCGGATGCGAAAGTGCTGGGATGAGCAGGTGCCGTCGGCCAGGACGATCTCGTTGCCTGCCTGCCGTCCGACTGTCGTTGTGTCCGGACGAAGGGCATGCACCTTGCCGATCGAGGCATGATCGGGCCCATCCACCACGACCAGCCAGGCAAAGACGGGCGGCACTCGCTCCTTGATGATCATGGTCTGATCTTGGGCGGGCGCCGATGCCTGGTAGCCGGGTCCACCGGGAGGGCCAAACGGCGATGGTGTGCGTTGATAGGGTGGCGTCGCCGGAGCGTCGTAGGGGGTGGCCCGCACAAAGCCCGGTCCTGGTCCCTGAGCCGGTGGGACGTTAACGGTGGGAGCCACGCCGTTATCTCGCGCGGCGCCTCCGGTCACGGTTTCCTGGCCCGGCTGAGCGGCATCTCGCCGCGGTTTCCCGCCGGGGGGTGTCTGCATCGGGGTCGTGCGATCTTCGGACATCTTTTCCTCCTCTTGGTCAGGAACGCCTGGCAGCAGGCATCTTAAAAAAAGACCGCGGTCTCTGATCACATAAGCATAGTCGAAACCTGTGCGCCTGATTATACCACGACGCCGAAAATTGGTCAAACACAACCCTTTTCCTACTTCAGACTCAAGCCCATTGCCTCATTTCTTGTTGCGATTTGTCCCAGAGGTAGTGATGCCAACGCAGCCTGACCTGCCGGCGGGGTGAAGGGAAAACGCTCATACTGTTAGATCCGATCGCATAGTTTGGCCAGGCTGCCCCTGTCTCTGTCAAAGCAGGGGCAGCGGTCTTTTTTGTCGGGTGCCCAATCTGCGCTATAATCACGGTGCGATCCCATCGAGGAGGTGCGTCTATGCGCTCTTTGCGCAGTCTATTTCCGCCGGCCGGCCTGGCGGCCGTGCTGCTGTTGCTGATCTGGTTGGTCCCGGCCATCGACACGAGCAATGCCAAGGCTGACCCGGCCGTCGCCTGGAGATCCGGTTCGGAGGGCGTGACCCGCATCCAGGAGCCGGTCATCACCCCCGCCGGCCAACTGCCCCTGTTCGACGGCGCGGCGCTCGGCGACCTGTTCGTCTATGCGTACACCGGCGCCGCCTGGCAGCAGATCCCATTCCAGCTCGACGAGGTGGATGCCACCGGCGCCTACACGGTCGAGAATGGGCTGCTCGACGCCAACGACGAGCTGGTGTTCATGGCCATGGACCTGGGCGAGCAGGCCGCGGCATCCGAGTGGATCACCGACACCGGCGCACAAAGCCATGCCCGCTACGAGATCCAGGTCAGCGATCCTCTAAGCCCGGGCCAGCAGGGCTGGGCCTACGTTTACCGCTCGGCGACGCTGGCCCCTGCCCTGCCCGCCGATTACGTGAGCTGGGATGCGGCTGGCCGGCGCCTCGTCGGCAGCACATACATCATTGGCTTTAGCCCGGCGGTGCACCCGGCGATGGATTCGATGGAATTGAACGGCAGCGGAGTAGATGCCCTGGACCGGGGCAAGATCCGCCTGGATGCCATCTGCTACATTTATAGCATCCCGGTTCCCGTGACCCTCACCGAAGAGGACCTGGCCGGGGCGCTCGATTATACACCCGATATAGATGGGCCGGTTCGCGTGGGCGGCGGCAGCACGGATGGCAGCTCGTGGGCCTACCATTCGCTCTACCGATCCTACTTTACCATGAACATCAGCGACCTGACCCCGCCCCCGCCATGCACCGCACTTGCCATCAACCAGATTCGGCTGTCGAGCGACTGGCTGGACCCGGCCACCACCGGGATGGCGCCCGCTACCTACTATGACAACAACGGCGGGGCAGGCGTTGCCATCGACGGCAGTCCCGACAGCGTGCCGCCCACCCCGGTCACCACCTGGAAGCAGGTCAGCGGCGGCCAGGGGAGCATCGTCCAGGTAGTGGACGTGGCTATTGGCGGTGGCCAGCTTGCGAACTATTACGAGGATGACCAGACCATAGACCCCGAGGATACCGGCGATGGGCGCGCCTTCGGCGACGCCGGGTTTGTCGTGAACAATCCTGCCGGCCAGATCAGCGCCGAGACGCTCCACTTCTTTCTCGATCCTGCTCAGCCCAACCTGGGCTCCACCTACCAGAGCTACTATGCCAATCCGCTAGAATTCGTGGCCGCCGCTCAGAGCTACGGCCCTCGTTATTATGTCTACATACCATTGCTCCTAAGGGGCTCTCCCTAGAAGCGGATGGATAGTTACATTATGCACATTTTGAATTTTGTCGGGGCAATTTTGGGGAGGCGAACATGACGGTCAAGCCCGATCGCTGGATTCGGCGCATGGCAATGGAACAAAAGATGATCGAGCCGTTCGAGCCGGCGCAGATTCGGGGAGCAATCATCTCCTACGGCCTGTCGTCGTATGGCTACGACGTCCGGCTGGCGGACGAGTTCAAGGTGCCGTCGGACGGCGGTGGAGTGCTGGATCCCAAGGCCGTTAATCACGGGGGACAACAGGGGATCCTCCCTTTTGTCGACGTACAGGCCGCGACATTCGACCTGGCGCCCAACACCTTCGTCCTGGGCCGGACCTGGGAGTACCTTCGCCTTCCACCCAACGTCATGGCGTTGTGCATGGGCAAGAGCAGCTATGCGCGATGTGGAGTCCTGGTCAATACGACCCCTTTTGAGCCGGGATGGGAGGGGTACGCCACCCTGTGCATCGCCAACACCGGGCCGCGCCCGGTCCGGCTTTATGCTGGGGAAGGGATTGGGCAGGTGGTTTTTTTTGAGAGCGATGAGCCGTGCGAGGTAACCTACGCCGACCGAGCGGGCAAATACCAAGCCCAACAGGGTATCACGCCGACGCGGGTGGGGTAACGACGTGACACAAGCAAGCAAGTTAGAGGTCATCAACATCGCCGAGCAAGGCGCTCGGCTGTCGCAGCCGTTCACCATGCTCGACCTGGCTCAAATCGACGACCTCATGCTGAGCCTCTTTTTGTGCCAGGGCACCCTGCAAACTCATCGTCACGTGGATCAGGACGAGCTTTTCCTGGTTCAAAGCGGGACGATCAGCCTGGAAAGCGAGTGGGGCGATGTCATATTGCGGCCTCACGAGCTGGCAGTAGTGCCAAAAGGGGTAGGCCACCGGAGCGCGTCGCTGCTCCCGTCGTTGGTCCTGCTCCTGCAACCGCGCGTGGTCGTCGACCGGCGCAACGGCGATCGCCGCCTTTTTGCCTTAAAGGACGAAAACCGCCTGGAGAAGGTCAGCCTGGCGGCAATGGGCCGCCAAGTAGTTGTGCCTTTCAGCCCGGTGTTGGTGGCCAACCTGGACACGTTTGCCCTTTTGCTCACGCTGTGCGAGGGCATGGGACCATGGCAAGCACATGACCGCCAGGCCGATCTGATCCTGTGTCAAGACGGCCGATTGACCATAGAAACCGAAGGGATGGGCCTGGCGTCGCTGGGACCGGGCGAGTTGGCGGTGATACCGTCGCACGTCTCCTACCGCCTGTTGAGCACCGGCCGGGCGATGGTGTTAGGCTTGAAACGACACAAGCAGCCAGGGCTGCCGCTGCCCGACCGGGTATAGATGAATACGATGCGACTGGCCGAGGGTTGTATCCGCTGTCCGGCGCTGGCCGCCAACCGGCGCCTTGTCGTCCACAGCTACGGCGCACCCGATGCCCGTATCCTGTTCGTCGGTGAGGCGCCCGGCTACAAGGGCGCCGACCTCACGGGGGTGCCCTTTACCCGGGACCGGTCGGGGGTGCGGTTCCAGCAGATGCTGATCGCGCTGGGGCTGTCAGCCGAGAGCGATCCGCGTGTCGAGCGTCCTCGCTTGGCCTGCCTTGTGACTAACGTGGTGCGCTGCAACCCGCCGGCCAACCGCGCGCCAAGCCGCGACGAGATTGCCAATTGTCTGCCGTACCTGTGGCAGGAGCTGGCGCTGGTGCAGCCGGATGTCGTAGTACCGGTCGGCGGGGTAGCGGCTCAGGAGTTGTTCATGCACCTGCTGGGCGAGCCGGCGCCGCCTATCAGCCGAGCCCATGCCCAGGTGTTCCCCACCAACATGGCCAAACCCAGGATTCTGCTGCCCATGCGCCACCCGTCCCGTATCTCCAATGCCGATCTGGAGCGTTTCATTGCCGCCGTGCGGCTGGAATGCTTTGGCACCTCTCAACGGATCTTTGCCCAAACTCCTCGGTTGTGGTAGACTGGCTCTCGCAAATGTGAGGAGCACCATAATGGACGATTACAGCGCTTATGCCCAATTTTACGATCTCGACCACGGCAACCTGGATGCCGATCTGTTACTGATCGAGCAGTACGCCGCGCTGTGCGGCCCGCCGATCCTGGAATTGGCGTGCGGCACCGGCCGCGTGCTGCTGCCCCTGGCCCGGCAGGGCTACCAGATCACCGGGGTAGACATCTCGCCCAAGATGCTGGCCGTCGCCCGGCGCAAGATCGAGGCCGAAGGGCTGGCCGGCCGGGTGACGCTGGTGGAACAGGACATGCGACACCTGGCTCTCGAAGGCCGCTTCAACCTGGCCTTTGTCGCCTTGAACTCGTTTATGCACCTGCTCACTCCTGAAGACCAGTTGGCTTCCCTGGCCTGCATCCGCCAATACCTGAATCCGGGTGGACGGCTGCTGCTCGACCTGTTCAATCCCGACCTAGGCCGGCTGCTCGACTTGCGCAGTCAAGTGTCGCTGGACAAGGTGATGATCGATCCCGAGACCGGCCACCGGCTCATGAAGTTCCGCAGCGAAAAGGTGGACCTGAGCCAACAGACGATCTATCTCACGTATATGATCGACGACATGGACAACCAGGGTATGGTACACCGCACCCTCGTGACGTTCTCGACACGCTACCTGTTCCGCGCCGAGATCGAACACCTGCTCCAGCGCGCCGGTTTCGCGGTCGAAGTGATCTATGGATCGTACGACCTGGACGATTTCAGCAGCGACAGCGACAAGATGATCACGGTCGCTCGGCGACTGGATTAGGAACCAGACTTGACCAACCACGCTAAACGCCGACGCCTGACCCGCCGGGCGTTCCTGCGCCTGGCCGGCCTGACCGGCATCGGCACAACGTTGAGCGCCTGCGGCGCACCGCCTACCCCAACCCCTGGACAGTCAAACCAAGTCGCAGGCAACGAACCGGCCAGCCCAACGTCCACGCGGCCGCCGGCTACGCCTACGGCCGTCCCGACCGTCACAACACCAACCCCGACGGCTACGGCGACGCCGACCGCTACGGCGACGCCCACCCAGACCGCGAGCCCTACGCCGACCGACCGACCTTCGCCGACACCCACCTCCACGCCGACCCGCGGACCGCTGCGGGCCATCTCGCTCATCCATGGCCCGGCGCGCGCCCTGGTGATGGATCACGTACTACAGCGCCTGGGTGTTGTAGGCACCACTGTCCGGGTGGACCTTGGCGAAACGGTGCCCGACTTGACTTCTGGCGCGTATGACGCGGTTCTCTTTGCCGGCGGCGAGTACCGCCCCGAAGAGTTTGAAGAGCCGATCTTCCAGGCCGAACGGGAACGGATCATGGCCGCCATCGAGGCACGCGTCCCGATCCTGGGCATTTGCCTGGGCAACCAGTTGATCGCCCACTGGCTCGGCGGCAAGGTCACAGGCGGCAAGTGGGAGATTGGCTGGCTGCCGGTCACCGCCAACGACGCCGGCCGGGCAGATCCTCTGCTGGCCGGCTTGGGTGACACCTTTCACGCCTTTCTATGGCACGGGGACCGGGTGTCCAAACTGCCGGAGAATGGCGTGCTGCTGGCATCGAGCGAGCTGTGCCCCGTCCAGGCTTTTCGGCTGCGCGACCTGCCGGTGTGGGGGGTCCAATTCAACCCTCAATACGATCCGGTCATCGCCGAGGGGGTGATCCGCGCCGCAAGCTCGCTGCCGAAGCGCGGTTATGATATCGAGGCGATGGTGGCCACCGGGTACCGGGAGTACAACGACCTGGCCGGCAAGCTCTTTGGCAACTTTTTCGCGCAGGTCGCAGGCGCCCCTGCGGCGGGGGCAACTCCCACCCCGGAAAGGGAAACCTTCACAGAAGAAAGGTAGACCACACTGTCAAGCCGTACGGGTAGAAGGTGGGACAAGAGGAACGTTGAACGGCGGGGCCGAGCCTGGCCGCCGATCCTGCGGCACTGCCTGAGCTATCTGGGCGCCATCTTGATGGTGTCGATGCTGGCAAGCTGTGGCTCGTCCGGTCTACCAACTCTAGCTTTCACGTTGGAGCCACCGGCCACGGCAATCACAACTGCCCAAGGCTCCCCGGTTTCGCTTGCCACCAGCAGTCCAACCCCGACCGAAACTCTGACTCCTACTCCAAAGCCAAGTCCCACACCCACGGCACCGCCAACCGCGACGACATCTCCCACACCGTCATCGACCCCATCCCCTACCCCGGCTGGAACACCAGCCGCCGGCGAGCCAATGCCCCTGTCACTTGGCTGGCGGCTCGATGCCAACAGCCACTTGACCGGTGTGGCCGTGAACGGATCGTGTGAGAGTGGTGAGCAAAGTAGATCCGGCGGCCCGGCCTTTTTTCTCACCTCGCTAGGGCGCACAGTCTATGCCCTGGATCAGAACGGCAAGACGGCATGGCAGGCGCACCTTCCCGGCCCCGCCTACGCCCTTGCCCTGGTCAGCACTGGGGACCAACCGGGCAGCCTGGCCGTGGCCGGCGACAACGGCGTGACCCTTCTCAACATGCAGGGGCGCCGGATGTGGCATCGCGACCTGGGTACCCGCATCACCGCACTGGAATCGGATCCTTTCTGTGGCGAGCAGCGTGCACTCGACGGCGGGTTACTGGCCGGTGGATGGGATGAACGGCTCACCAGGCTGGATAGCCAAGGCAATGTCCTGTGGCAGGCGGAGCTTGGCGCGCCTGCAAGCAGCATCCTCTGGCTGGCCGAGGAAAAAGTCGCCGTGGCCGCTACCCTCGACGGCGAGCTGCGCGCATTCGACCAGTCGGGCAAAGAGGTGTGGCGCCTTCCCGTCGAGCCCGGCGTTCCGATTACCGGCTTGGCGCCACTGCCTGAGGATGACGGCAGGGCGCTGCTGGTTGGGTTGCAAAACGGCCATTTGATAGCGCTCGACACGACCGCCACGTCGACTTCCATGATGCCGCGCCAGGAAGCTGATGGCAAGCCCCAGGTGCGCTGGCAGCAGGCACTGGGTGAGGGTGGGCCGGTGTGGCAAGCCGCCGATGTCAACGGCGATGCAGCGCCGGAGATCGTCGTCGGAACAGGGGGCGACACACCCCAGCTCGCCCTCTTGTCTACCGCCGGTGAATCAGCGTGGCGTGTGGTTCTCCCTTCGCCCGCAAACGCAGTCGCCGTTCTCGAATCTGCGGGCAGCGCCACGATTCTGGCCGGCCTGACCAGCGGCGAGATCCAGGCCTACGACGATCTTGGGCGGCTGCGCGCCTCGGTGCATGCCGGCGATGCGGTCTGGCGCCTGGCGGCGAATGGCGACAAAGCTCTGGCCCTGGCCGATGTCGTTGCCTGGCAGATCGTGCCCGGCGCAGGCCCGGCTGGCAGATCATGGTTCCAAGTGCCTGCTCTTGTTCCGCTGCCGCTCGACGTGACCGATCTGCCGGCGACCAGCTCAGAGGGGACAGCCGTACTCGTCTTCTTGGGCGATGTCGTGCCGGGCCGTTCGATGGAAGCGCAATTGGCCCGGTACGGCCCGGCCTATCCATGGAACGGGGTGGGGCCGTTGCTGCGCCAGGCGGACCTGGCTGCGGCCAATCTGGAATCTGTCCTCACAACCCAGGGACAGCCGCTCAACAAACGCTACATCATACGCGCTCATCCCGGGTCAGGACAGACCCTGGTCGAGGCCGGCCTCGACCTGGTATCTCTGGCAAATAACCACGCCCTCGATTACGGCCAGGTCGGGCTGGACGATACGCTGAGCACCTTGGATGCTCTTGGCATCGCCGTGGTGGGAGCTGGGTGCAAGGACGGTGACAGATCGCCTTCTGGAGGGGCTCTCGGTGATTCCTGCCAGGCCGGCCGGCCGGCCATCTTTACCCTCAACGGAGTCACGGTCGCCGTGCTCGGCTACGCAGGCGCCTACTGGAACGGCTCACCAGACATGCCGGCCAGCAACGAAATCGCCTGGGCTGAACCGGTCCGCGTACAGGCCGACGTCCGGGCGGCGCGGGATCAAGCCGATGTCGTGATCGTCATACTCCACGCCGGCGTCGAATATGCCACCACACCATCAGCCAATCAGGTGGCCGTCGCCCATGCCGCAATAGATGCCGGCGCCGACCTGGTCGTCGGCCATCATCCCCACGTAACCCAGACCGTGGAGCGCTACGACAGCCCAGAGAGCGAAGATGGCCGTCACGGCTTGATCGTGTACAGCCTCGGCAACGCGGTGTTTGACATACCCCGCCAGGCAGCGATGCAAGGCGATCTGCTTCGCGTCCATGTCACGCGCGACGGGCTCGAGCGGGCCGAGCTGTGGCCCTTCTGGATCGAGGACGCTATCCGCCCCCGGCTCCTGGCCGGTGAAGACGGGAATCCCCGTTATTCGGTCATCTACGACAAATAGCGGCTATCTCTACTCCGGCCGAGCGTCCAGAGCACTTCTGACGGCGTGGATCAGCGCCTCCATGCTGAATGGTTTGGACAGCAGGCGAGTCCCGGGATCGAGCACTCCATGGTGAGCAATTGCATCGTCGGTATAGCCCGAGATATACAACACCCGCATTTCCGGCCTTGGAACTCGCAGTCGCTCGTGCAGCTCTCCGCCGTTCATGCGTGGCATGATCACATCGGTAAGCAAGAGATCAATCGGGCCGTCGTGCTGCTCGCTGATTTGCAGCGCTTCTGGTCCGTCGCCAGCCTCCAGAATCTGGTAGCCATGCGCCTTCAGAACACGCACAACCAACTCCCGTACGGCTACTTCGTCTTCGACAACGAGGAGCGTCTCCGTACCCTTGCCATCTTCCACCAAGGGCAGGGTGTGCGCCGGCTCTTGGACCCCGAGTTCCTCGGCGCGGGGGAAATAGACCTTGAAGGTCGTGCCCTTACCAACTTCACTGTAGACCCAGACATACCCGCCGTTCTGGTTGACAATGCCAAACACAGTGGATAACCCCAAGCCAGTCCCCTGCCCTCTTTCTTTGGTGGTAAAAAATGGCTCAAAGATATGCGCCTTTACTTCGTCATCCATCCCCATGCCCGTGTCGCTGATGGACAGCAGGACATGCTCACCGGGCCGGGCGCCGACGTGGTAGGCAGCGTATGCTTCGTCGATCACTACGTTAGCCGTCTCGATGGTCAACGTGCCCCCGCCAGGCATGGCATCGCGAGCGTTGACCGCCAGGTTCACGATCACCTGCTCCATCTGCGACGGGTCCACGCGAATCGGCCACAGGTCCGGGGCCAGGCTGGTCGCCAGCTCAACGTCCTCGCCGATAATCCGCTGCAACATCCGGCTTAGGTCACCGACGACACGATTTAGGCTCAGGGTTTGCGGCTCGATGATCTGCCGCCGGCTAAAGCTAAGGAGCTGCTTTATCAAGTTGGTAGCACGCTCGACCGTTTCCTGGATCCGCTGCACATACTCCCAGCGCGGATCCTCAGGGCGGATCTGCCGCTGCAACAGCCAGGTGCTGACCTGGATAACGGTCAACAGGTTGTTAAAATCATGGGCGATACCGCCGGCCAGCCGGCCCATAGCTTCCATCTTTTGCGACTGGCGGAATTGCTCTTCCAACTGCACCTCACGGCTAACGTCGTGCTTGACGGCCACATAGTTGACAATCTCTCCGGCCTGGTTGTGCACCGGGCTGATGGTCACATCCTCTGTATACAGGCTGCCATCTTTCTTGCGATTTATGAGCCTGCCGGTCCACACCAGGTCAGACGTAATGGTCTGCCACAGGTGTTGATAGAAGGTACGATCCTGTTTGTCGCTTTTGAGCAGCCGTGGATTGCGGCCGATGACTTCGGTGTGGCCGTAACCGGTGACCCGCTCAAAGGCAGGGTTGACGTATAGGATCGCTCCGTCTGTGCCGGTGATCACTACGCTGTCGGCAGACTGCTCCACGGCGATAGTCAGGCGCTGCTGCGCCTTGGTCAGGCGTGCGCGGGCCAGCGCGCCTGACACCTGGTCGGATACCCGCCACGCCAGGTCTATCTGTTCGGCCGATAGGCCGTTCGGCTTGCTGGCAGCCAACCCCAGACTGCCAACCGTTTTCCCCTCCACAACAAGTGGCAGGAACGCCAGCGAAACAACACCGATCTGCCGCAAGAGGTCGCGGATAGGCGCCAAATGGTCAGGTAGAAGCAGCTCCAGACGCCGATCCGACCTCTCGTCGCCAGAGGACCGGGTGGCATCATCGTCGGCGGCGGAACGCCGGCGCTTTCCCGGTATTATCTGCAATGTATCCAGCGCCTCGATGAAGACAGGAGACTGGTGGTCGATCAAGGCTTCGAAAGCCGGAAACCCCTTCAACGGAAAGACCATACCCTTGATCGATGACATGGCATCCGCCACCATCAAGGCGTCGTCGCTGAGGGTGGATGCCACGTCGGGCGAGAGGTAAGTGGCCACCACAATTCCCTCGCCCTTTGCCTCGTCTACCACAGAAGCACCGGCAATCGTCAGATCAAAGGCCGAGACCAACTCGCGGCAAACCGTTTCCAGGATCGGCTCGATCTCGTTGCTGGCTGCCGAGGCAGCCACAACCCGGTTGAGCAGGGCCAATTCCCGGTTGCGCTGGACTGTCTCTTCATACAACCGGGCGTTCTCAAAAGCCAAGCTGGCCGAATCGGCAAACGCCTGTAGTGGATCGGCGTGGGATGGATTGAAGAAACCAGGCGAGGCGCTGCTCGCTAGTAGGAAACCGACTACCTCACCCTTCACCCGGATCGGTGCGCCGGCGTGGGAGCGTATCCACGCTGTTTGCGGAAAGCGCACCCAGCCGGAATAGGCCGCCGTATCGGGGATAATCAACGGCCTGCCGCTATCTCGCATAGTGCGAAAACTGGGGGTATCTGCCGCAGATATAGCGATCGGCCAAGCCCCCTCCACTGTACTGAGACGGTCATAGCCTCGCCAGCGCACAAAGTGAGTATGGTCGCCTTCGATGAGCATGATGCTATTCGCGTCAGCACCAAACACCATGCTCACCTGATCCAGGATCTGATCCAGTACCTGATCCAGATCCAAACTACTGCCGACGGCAGCCGTCGCTCGGCGCAGCGCCTCGGCCAGGGTCCGTTGCCTGTGCTCGGCCTCAAACAGCCGGGCATTTTCCAGTGCGGCCGCTATCTGGTTAGCCAGCGTCTGGCACACGCTAACCTCAGTGGGTGTGAACTCACGATCCTGATAGACCTGGTACAGCTCCAGCAGGCCGATGGCCTCATCCCTTACCGTGAGGGGGACCATCAACAGCGACCGCATCTCCTGTGCCGCCATCAAAGCGGCTTCGCTCGGATCGGCCTCAGAATCCTCCGACCGGACGGCAACCGGTTGACGCTGTTGAAGGACTCGCCTCGAGGCAGGATAGTCGTCCAGGCAATAGATCTTGCCCGGAGGGTCCTCGCCAGTGGGATAGTCGAGCTGGATGACCAGCGTATTT
This sequence comes from Anaerolineae bacterium, assembly GCA_034429215.1. Lineage (GTDB taxonomy): Bacteria > Chloroflexota > Anaerolineae > JAAYZQ01 > JAAYZQ01 > JAFGOG01. The sequence continues at coordinate 128,301 of DAOUGI010000127.1, forward strand.
TGAACGCGATCCCATGTGGAGATGGTACATCCCTCAACGCCCAGAAGCTCTGTTATCTGCTGTGCACTGTTATTCAGAACCCGTTCTATGTCCAGAGAGCCCGAGATCGCCGCGCTGGCGTCGAACAATGAATGCAACTCTCTCAACCTCTGCTGAGCTTCCTGGTAGAGCCGGGCATTCTCCAGGGCGATGGCAACCTGGCCCGCCAATGATTCCAGCAGGCGGCGGTGATCGTCGTCATAAGCGTGAGGCTGCGCCGATTGCACCGCGATGGCTCCGATCACTCGGTCGCGGCCCATCAACGGCACCCCTAACCAGGTGCGAATCGGCCGCCCATGCATTCTTACGTGGACAGGTAAATCGTCTCGCTGAATATCACCCACCAGCAACGGCTGTCCAGAACGGATGACCCACCCGATCAACCCGCTATCGCTCTCGACAAGGGATATTTGCGCCCCTGACATGCCCGGTATGACCTGCCCGTTTTCCATGGCCAATGTCAACTGGAGGTTGCCTGTCTCGGCATCATACAGGCTGACGATGACAGCATCAGGGGTAAAGAGCCGCTGCACCTGCTCGTACAGACGCGTCAGGAGTAGATCGGGGTCGAGCACGCTACTGGTGGCTAGGGCCGTATCGTACAGGCCGGACAGCTCACGAGTCCGCCGCTGCAGCTCGGTGATCAATCGTGCATTTTCCAGGGCAACGGCTGCCTTGTCGGCAAACAGGCTCACCAACCGGACCTCATCGTCATCGAAAAATCCGGCCTTTTGGTCGTCGGTGATTTCAATGACCCCGGTGACCCGATCTTGAACCTTGAGCGGTACGGCAAGTACGTGACGGAAGGGCGCATCTTCGAAAACCGCCGACCGGCCCTCCCACTGAGTATGATCGGCCACCATCATCGGCTGCCCCGTCTGCGTCACCCGACCGGCCAGACCCTCACCGAGGTTGAGCGTGGCGCCGATGTAACTGCCAGGCAGGTTGTAGCTGACCACCAGCTCCAAGACAGGAACCGGGCGCCCCTGCGCGGCCGGCCGCACCAAGTAAAGGCTGCCCATCCGTGCTCCCAGCAGATTGACCACCCGCTCGACAACTAGCTGAAGGAGGGGCTCGATACCACCAGGGAGCTGGGAGCTGATATTCAAAAAGGTCTCATACAGCGCCGCCATCTCCCGAGCTCGGCTGGCCGTCGCCGCCTCAATCCGGACCCGCTCACTGATGTCGGCAAAAACTGCCAGCGTGCCCAAGAAGCGGCCCGCCGCGTCAAAGCGAGGGCTGCCGCTGATCATGACCGGCAGCCGTGTCCCATCCCGGCGCAGCAGCTCAACCTCATAGTGGTCAGATTCACCTCGGGCACGGCGCTCGTCGGCGGCGTGGACGATCGGCTGCTGGTCGGGGGGGATCAGATCTGGCCCGTACCGTCCGATCAGCTCGCCGGGTGTATAGCCCAATATCGTCGCCATCGCCGGGTTGACAAAGATCAAGTACCCCTGTGCATCCTGCACGGCGATCCCCTCGGCCATGCTCTGCACAATACTCTCGTTGAACGCCTGCAACTGTGCAGTGTCTTCGAGACGGCGCGCCGTCTCGATAGCGAGCCCAGCCTGGTCAGCCACGCCGAGCAGCATCGCCCGCTCATCCTCCGATACCTGGCTTCGGGGAGAAAAGGCCACCAACACACCCACATGCTTGGCTTTGCCCGCCGCATCGCTGGTCGACAGGGGAATGCACACAGCCAGCATGACATCCATCAGCTTCTGCACAAACGGCGCCAGTTTGGGGCTGATCGCCGGTTCGACGCCAACGACGATCTGTTGAGGATCACTGCCCCACAACTGAAGCTCGCCGCTCAGATAGGCACGGGCGATCGGATTATCCTGAACCGTCAGCGGCAGACTCAAAGCCTCCACCGCCAATCCGGTCATCCTGAACGCAGCTTCAAGAAACTGGTCGCCCCAGGCCGCGCCGACATTCAATCGCCTGCCCGCCGTGTCAGGGATCCCGATGAGCACTCCTAGGTAGTCGAGCGCCTGACCAGTGCCCTGGACGATTGTCTCCAGTACTTTCTGTAACGGCAGAGTGCTGCGCAAGGTTGCGTTGATCCGCTGCAGTGTTTCCAGGTAGCGGAGCTTTTTCTCAGCCTCTTGCAACGCGATGCGCTGGTGCTCGGCATCGCGAGCTTCCAGTTCTGTCAGGCGGGCGCGCAGCGTGGCTAATTCGGCGATCAGCTCAGCTTGACTTTTATGGACATCCCGATTATCCTGCATTTCAGACTCCTCGGCGGGCAACCACGAGGGTTGCTCCTATCATCCGGCAACAGGGGCGATATGCCAATTATAGCACGGAACGCCTCCTGCGGAAAGCGCTGGGGAGCCGGTGCAAAAAACCGCCGCAAGGGTTGCTCACGAGATTGGAACCCTTACGAGGGTCTGTGCGTTCTATAGGCAGGCTATAAGGCCACAACTCAAAGGAGGGATTCTTATGTTGAGGAAACGATCGCTAGGATGGTATCTGGCTATAGTATTGGCAGTGGCGTGCGTGGCACTGACGAGCATCGGCCAGGGATCGGTGCCGGCTGTGGCTCAGACGGAAGGGGTAGAGCTGGCAGTGTACAACCAGGACCTGGCCCTGGTCAAAGATCACCGCAGCCTTGACCTTACCAAGGGGCTGAACGAAGTGCGCTTTACTGATGTAGCGGCCATGATCGATCCTACCAGTGTCCACTTTAGCTCCCTAACCGACCCGCAAGGGACGGCGGTCCTGGAGCAGAACTATGAGTACGACGTCGTCGGCTCGGCCAAACTGCTCCAGAAATATGTTGACCAGGAGATCAGCCTGGTGACCGAGGACGGGCAAAAGTACACCGGCACCCTGCTGAATGCTACAGATGACGCCATCTTGCAGTCTGCCGACGGCAAAGTGACGGTCGTCAAGGTCAGCCAGATCAAAGAGTTCGACTTTCCCGCCTTACCGGAAGGGCTGATCACCAAGCCGACGCTCGTCTGGCAAGTCGAGTCGGCACAGGAAGGGGCCCAGGACGTGGAGGTCACCTACCTGACCAACGGCATCACCTGGTACGCCAACTATGTCGCGGTCCTGGCCGATGACGATAAAGCACTGGACCTGAACGGCTGGATCACCCTCGACAACCGGAGCGGGGCCAGCTACAAGGACGCCAAGCTCAAGGTGATCGCCGGCGACATCAACCGTGCGGCCACCGACGGCTATGCCGAAATGTCCAAACAGGTCTATGAGGCCGTGGCTGCGCCCACCCCCCAAGTAGAAGAGCGCAGCTTTTTCGAGTACCATCTGTATGAGGTGCAGCGCCCGGTGACGGTCAAGGACCAGCAGACAAAGCAGATCGAATTCGTGACCGGCAGCGGCATCACGGCGACCAAATTCTTTGTCTACGATGGGTCGCAGCTGGGCTACTGGACCACCTATTATGAACCGGTCCAGGACTCGGGCTATGGCACTACCTCCAACGAGGACGTGCAGGTCATGCTCGAATTCACGAACAGCGTGACAGATGGGCTGGGCGTCCCGCTGCCCAAAGGCACGATCCGTGTGTTCAAGAAGGATGTGGACGGGTCCACCCTCCTCATCGGCGAGGACACCATCGACCACACACCCAAAGACGAGCAGATCCGGCTATATATCGGTGACGCATTTGACATCGTCGGCGAGCGGGTGCAGACCAATTTCAGGATCGACACCAGCAGGCGTTTTATCGAAGAGTCGTACAAGATCACACTGCGCAACCACAAGGATGAGGATGTCGAGGTGCGTGTGACCGAGCACATGTTCCGCTGGAGCCAGTGGGAGATCCTGGAAGAGAGCCTCAAGCACGAAAAGCTGGACGCCCAGACAATAGAGTTCCGGGTGCCGGTCGAGGCCGACGGTGAGGTCACGGTGACCTACACTGTCCGCTATGAGTGGTAGGATGGCGCAAGCCGACCAATATGTGATGATTGTCGTCTATGTGCCAGCGGCTTATACCGATGCGGTCCGCGCCGCGATGTGCGACGCCGGGGCCGGGACGGTGGAAGATGGGCACTATGACCGGGTGACCTACGTCAGCCGTTGCGTAGGTCACTATCGCGTTCTGGACAAGGCCTGGGATCAGGCCGGGCTGGCCGGCCAGGAGCACGAGAGTGAGGAGGATCGCATCGAGGCGATCTGCCGCCAAGATCGGGTGGAAGCAGTAGTCAAAGCCGTCGTCGCTGCCCATTGTTACGAGACGCCTGCCATCGCCGTCTATCCCATTCTGACAGGCGAGTACAGGTACTGGAAGGATTGAGCGAACATGTCCAGGGAACACATTCTAGCCATCGATGTCGGCACACAGAGCGCGCGGGTGCTTTTGTTCGACCTGTGCGGCAACCCGGTCGCCAAGGCGCGGGTCCCTATGGAGCCTTACTTTTCCGATCAGCCCGGCTGGGCCGAACAGCGACCTGAATACTACTGGGACCATCTGAGTCAGGCCTGCCGGCAGCTCTGGCAGGAAAACCCGGGGACTAAAGAGACCGTGGCCGGCGTCACACTCACCACCCAGCGGGCAACGGTGATTAACGTCGACCGGGCGGGGCGCCCACTGCGACCGGCCATCACCTGGCTCGATCAGCGCCGCACAACCGGACTGAAACCGGTCGGCGGCCGGTGGGGCCTGTTATTTAGGCTGGCGGGCATGACCGAGACGGTGGCCTACCTGCAAGCCGAAGCCGAAGCGAACTGGATCCGCACCCACCAACCCGACATCTGGGCGCAGACGCACAAGTACCTCTTCCTGTCCGGCTATCTCACCTACCGGCTGACCGGGCGATTCGTCGACTCGGCGGGCTGCCAGGTGGGCTATGTGCCCTTCGACTATAAGAAGCTGACCTGGGCTTCGCCCAGCAACTGGAAATGGCTGGCCTTGCCGATGGACGCGGCGCTGCTCCCTGACCTGGTGCAGCCGGCCAGCATCTTGGGTGAGATCGCACCCGAGGCCGCTGAAGCCACCGGCATCCCGGCCGGCCTGCCGCTCATCGCCGCCGCCGCCGACAAGGCGTGCGAAGTGATCGGCAGTGGCTGCCTGGAGCCAAACATCGGCTGCTTGAGCTATGGCACTACAGCCACGATCAACACCACCCACCACCGCTACATCGAAGTGATCCCCCTCATTCCGCCCTATCCGGCGGCCGTGCCGGGCGCCTACAGCCTGGAGATTTCGGTCTACCGCGGCTATTGGATGGTCAGTTGGTTCAAACAGGAGTTCGGCCACTATGAGCAACAGCTCGCCGGCGAGCTGGAAACTGAGCCAGAGGCTCTTTTCGACGATTTGGTTAACCAGGCCCCGCCTGGCTCGATGGGATTGATCTTACAGCCGTACTGGTCGCCTGGGCTCAAAGTGCCGGGGCCGGAGGCCAAAGGGGCAGTGATCGGGTTTGGCGATGTACACACCCGGGCGCACTTTTATCGCGCCATCCTGGAAGGCATCGCCTATGCACTGCGCGAAGGCAAAGAGCGCACCGAACAGCGCACCAAGGTGCCGATTACCGAATTGAGAGTGTCTGGAGGCGGTTCCCAGAGCAGCGCCGCCATGCAGCTCACAGCCGACATCTTTGGACTGCCCACAGCCCGCGCCCACCTCTACGAGACCTCTGCCCTGGGTGCCGCCATTGCCGCCACTGTCGGCCTTCGGCTCCACCCCGACCTTGGCACTGCGGTACGCGAAATGACTCGCCTTGGCTCGCTGTTCGAGCCCGATCCCAAGACCCACGAGATATACGACAGCCTCTACCAGCAAGTATATAAGCGGATATACGGCCGGCTAAGGCCGTTGTACGAGGAGATTCGGGATATTACCGGCTATCCGACGCGGTAGACGAGGGAGTATCTTTACCCATCAGGATGTCGTCAAGATCCGTCCCGTCACCGGCATGGGGAAAGTCATAGTCGGCCTGAATCTTGGCAACACGGCGCTTGACCTCATCCTCAATGTCGATCATCTCGATATCGCCGACATAGACCACGCTCTTGGGTGAGACCAATTTCTGCAAGATACCCATAACAGCGACGATCTCTTTGACGTTCATCTCGATCAACTGCAAGCAGCGCCTGACCCCAACACTGGCAGAAGTCAGAGCACCTTGGTCGTGCTTGGCCAGCAGCTCGTAGGTGCTCAGACTGATCGCCGTCAACGGATTCATGATATAGTGAGACAAGGTCACGATCATGCGCTTGACAGTTTCGGTTCGGGCCAGCTCCTTTTCGGACTCGTTGAGGCGGGCGTTCTCAATGGCAATCGCTGCATAGTCGGCCAGGGCGGCCAGCAGGCGCACCTCGTCCGGGCCGAAAGGCTGCCCACCCAGCTTGTCGGTGACGCCGAGCAGGCCGATCGCTTTGTCTTTGATCTTGAGCGGAACAAAGAGGAGCGAGCGAACCAGATAATCGGTCTTGAGCTTGATCGAGTAACCAGGGCTATTGCTGTTCAGCAACAGGGGCGCCCCAGTCTCAATGGCCTGGCGAAGAGGACTGGTACTATACTTCAGATGAAGATCGGCGGTGCGGCTGCGATCCTGGCCGTGATAGGCGCGCAGGCAAAGGGCATCTTGCTCCTGGTCCAGAAGAAAGAGGACGCCTTCTTGGGCAGTGCCAAAGTAGCAAGCCGCCTCGACAACACGGCTCAAAACCTGTTCTAGGTCCAAAACAGCGGTGAGCGACCTGGCGATCGCGTGCAGTGTGGTGATTTCGAGCAGTTGCTGCTCCAAGCGGCTATTCGCTTCTGCCAGCTCTTTGGAAATCCGTTCTTTCTCACGCCGTAACCGATCTTCGGCCAGAGCCTTTTCGACTGCGTCCAACGTCTCAGGCATCCGCACCGGCTTGCGGATATAGTCGCGAATGCCCAACTTGAAGGCCTGGACGGCAATGATCTCAGAGCCATAGACGGTCATGAGTATGACAGGCGCCTGATAGCCCTCGTCCCGGAGGGCCTGGAGGACTTGCATTCCAGACAACTCGGGCAGGTTCCAGTCAAGCAGGATTAGGTCGGGAGATCGGGCCATGGCCAATTCAAAGCCTTTGGCTCCGTCATAGGCAGAAAGGACCACATACCCCTTAGACTTGAGAACATCTGACAGGGCTGCGACGATTTCTCTGTTGTCGTCGACGATCAGTATGGTCTCTTTCAGCATCGGACACGCTCCGCACCTATACTTTACCACAGACGTCCCACTTTGACAAGATTGGCATCTTGTGCGATAATAGAAGAGGCACAGATCTGGCACTGTGCCCATTACACCAAGCTATCTTAACGATAGGAGGTGATGCTAATGGACCATAGTAGTACGCCGAGCGCCGTAGCATCACCTCGCCTTATCGGGTGAGCTACGGCGCAAACAGCGGAGGGCCTCCTCGCCAGAGGAGGCCCTCTCCCTGTGCCAAGCTAGCGCTAGCACCGGGCAGGCTTGGCCAACGAGCTTCATGGGACAGGCACAAAGGCCCGCCCCTAGATTTCGACAGGATGGATAATGCCCGCTGGGATTTTTCCCGCCGGCAAGTTGCCGGCTGAGCTGTTGCAAGAGTTGTTGGCGCGCCATAGCGGCCAGGATGAGCAGTTGGTGGTAGGGCCGCGGATTGGCGAAGATGCGGCCGTGCTTGACCTGGGCCGGCAATACCTGGTGGTCAAGACAGATCCAATCACGTTTGCCACAGACGAAATCGGTTGGTACGTGGTGACGATCAATGCCAATGACATCGCAACGATGGGTGCGACGCCTCGTTGGTTTCTGCTGACACTGTTCTTACCGGAGGGGAAAACTGACCGAGGATTGGTCGAGCGAATCTTTGAGCAGGTGGACCAGGCATGCCAGGCCCTGAGCGTGGTATTGTGCGGCGGCCACACCGAGATCACAGTGGGAGTGGAGCGACCGCTGGCCGTAGGTGTAATGCTTGGCGAGGTGGAAAAGGTCAACTTGGTTCAGACCGCAGGGGCACAGGTCGGCGACAAGGTACTCCTGACAAAAGGGATCGCTATCGAAGGGACAGCCGTGCTGGCTCGGGAGATGGGAGAACGGCTGGCAGGCGAATTGGGGCAAGGGGTAGTAACCCGTGGCCGGCAATTCCTGCAAAAGCCGGGGATAAGCGTGGTGCGCGATGCCGAGATCGTACGGCAGGTGGGCCGGCCGCACGCGATGCACGACCCAACAGAGGGTGGTCTAGCAACCGGGCTGTGGGAGCTGGCACAGGCCTCTTCTCACGGGATCATCGTAGATCTGGCTGAGGTATACCGATTCCCAGAGACAGTTGCCTTCTGCCAGGCCCTGGGCCTCGATCCGCTGGGACTGCTCGGCTCCGGCGCTTTGCTGGTGACAGCGTCGCCGGCGGACGCGGAACGGATGGTTGAAGCGCTTGATGCCGCAGGAATCGGCGCGTCGATAATCGGCCAGGTGATCGATGGCCCACCTCTGGTCCACGCCATGACTGCCGGCAGCGCCGCGCCGTTTCCCACATTCGCCCGCGACGAGCTGGCGCGACTGTTCGAGCGAGAAACATAAGCACAAGCCAGAAGGCAATTTGACAGTTGGCCTGACTTGTGCTAGATTTGTGGTTCGTGATTCCGACTTGAGATCCGGCAGCTCACCGTCAAGCGTTTGGCGGTGCAGCAGTCAAGCCAGCTCGGTGGTACCGGAGGCCATCGCGGCGTTTAGCGGTGGCTTCTGTATGCCAGCTTTCAGATCTCAACAATCAACTACTCGTGAGTGGCCGATAGCGCACGACTGACAGCGAGCGGCGCGACGCCGGATGCTAAAAGTCGATAGCAGGGCGGCTGACAGATGGTGTGAAAGGAAGGAAAGAATTGCCGACGATCAATCAACTACTCAAAAAGGGCCGCAAGCCCGTCGCTAAGAAAGAAAAGGCGCCTGCGCTGCGGTTCACCTATAACGCCCTCAAGGGCCGGACAACGCGACGACGCGAGGGCAATCCGCAAAAGCGCGGCGTATGCACCGTCGTTCGCACCATGACGCCCAAGAAACCGAACTCGGCTCTGCGCAAGATCGCCCGCGTGCGGTTGGCAAACGGGATCGAAGTGACCGCCTATATCCCGGGAGAGGGACATGGCTTGCAGGAACACTCTGTCGTACTGGTGCGCGGTGGACGCGTGAAGGATCTACCCGGCGTTAGGTACCACGTGGTAAGAGGGACACTTGACACAGGCGGCGTAGAGAATCGCAAGCGGGGCCGGTCCAAGTATGGAGCCAAGGCACCCAAGGCCAAGGCCGCAGCAGCGGCCAAGGGGAAATAAACAGGTGTAGGGAGCAAGAGATGTCTAGACGAAATCGCCCGCCCAAGCGCGAGATCGCGCCCGATATGAAGTACAACAGCGTTACGGTCGCGCAATTCATCAACAAGCTGATGTTTAGCGGCAAAAGGAGCACCGCCTCTCACATCTTTTACGGTTCTCTGGGGATTGCCGAGTCGCGCCTGAAACGGCCCGGCATCGAGGTCTTTGAGCAAGCGCTCAGGAATGCCACCCCTATCCTCGAGGTCCGGCCTCGGCGTGTTGGTGGAGCCACCTACCAGGTACCGGTTGAGATCCCCAGCGATCGGCGGATGTCGCTGGCCATGCGGTGGTTGATCCAGACCGCGCGCAAGCGGCCCGGTAAAAGCATGGCCGAAAAACTGGCCAACGAGTTAATGGACGCCGCCCAGAACACTGGCCAAACCATCAAGCGCCGTGAAGACACTCACAAAATGGCGGAGGCAAACCGGGCATTTGCTCATTACCGCTGGTAAGCGGTGTAGGACCGCTTTGCGAGCGCAAGTGAGCAAATGGCTGTCGTGATCGCTTGCCGGTTTGGTCATTTGCGAATTTGACGGTTGCCCCATGTCCAGGCTGCGCCCTCTCGATCGTATCCGTAACATCGGAATCATCGCCCATATCGATGCCGGCAAGACGACCACCACCGAGCGGATCCTCTTCTACACCGGCCGGACCCATCGCTTGGGCAATGTCGACGACGGCACAACGGTAACCGACTGGATGGAGCAGGAGCGGGAGCGCGGCATCACCATCACCGCCGCAGCCGTCACCTGCTTTTGGCGCGATTGCCAAATCAACATTGTTGATACACCGGGCCACATCGACTTTACCGCCGAAGTGCAGCGCAGCCTGCGCGTCTTGGATGGCGGTGTCGTGGTCTTTGATGCCGTGGCTGGGGTCGAACCCCAATCAGAGACGGTCTGGCGTCAAGCCGATCGATATGGCGTGCCACGGATCTGTTTCGTTAACAAAATGGATCGCATGGGGGCTGATTTTTGGAATACGGTGAGCATGATCCGCGACCAGTTAGCGGCCAACCCCGTTCCAATCCAGTTCCCAATCGGCAGCCAAGATTCGTTTCGCGGATTTGTCGACCTGCTCACCATGCAGGCGGTCATCTATACCGACGACCTGGGAACGGTCCAGGACACCCGGGCTATCCCCGATGATCTGGCGATCGAGGCCATCGAACAGCACGAGGCACTTCTCGAACGGCTGGCCGAGTGTGACGACCAGATCATGGAGAAATACCTGGAAGGCGAGGAGATCTCTGCCGGTGAGCTGCGCCAAGCGCTGCGAGCCGCCACGTTGCGCGGGCATCTAGTGCCGGTCCTGTGCGGCGCGGCGCTCCGCAACAAGGGGGTGCAGCCGGTTCTCGACGCAGTGGTCGATTACCTGCCGTCGCCGCTGGATGTCCCGCCGATGGTCGGCGTCGACCCCAAGACCGGCAAAGAACGGGCTTGCCTGGCCAGCGAATCGGAGCCCTTTGCCGCCTTGGCCTTCAAAATCGTCGCCGATCCCTACGTTGGCCGCCTGGTCTACCTGCGGGTATACTCCGGGCGGGTAAAGCTGGGCAGCGCCATCTTGAACTCGGTCAAGGGACGCAAAGAGCGGACTGCCAAGCTCCTGCGCATGTACGCCAATCGCCGCGAAGAGGTCGAAGAGATCGAGGCCGGCGACATCACCGCCGCCCTGGGTCTGAAAGACACATTCACCGGCGAAACGCTGTGCGATTTCAACCAGCAGGTGGTGCTCGAGTCGATCAAGTTCCCGGAGCCAGTCATCGCCGTCGCCATCGAGCCCCGCACTCAGGCCGATCAGGAAAAGCTGAACGAGGCGTTGCGCCGGCTGGCCGAGGAAGATCCTACCTTTGCCGTGCGGACCGACGAAAACACTGGCCAACTGCTCATATCGGGCATGGGCGAGCTGCACCTCGAGGTCCTCGTCGACCGCCTGGTACGCGAGTTCCGGGTCATGGCCAACGTGGGCAAGCCGCAGGTCGCCTACCGGGAGACGATCACCAAACTGGTCCAGAGCGTCGGTGAGTTTACCCGCCATACCGGCCCGGCGCCCGCCCCGGCTCGCGCCGGCGGGTCAGGAGGCCGGGACCATGCCGCGCAGGGGGCGGCCGGCCGGAGTCGCGCCGAGCATGGCCGGGTGGTCCTGACTCTAGAGCCCCTGCCGCCTGGTTCCGGGTTCGAATTCATTAACAAGACGAAGGAAGACACCCTTCCGCAGAGATTTTTGCCAGCCGTAGAGAGCGGGGTGCGAGAGGCCTTGGAGAGCGGTATTCTGGCCGGCTACACCCTGGTCGATCTGCGGGTGACACTGGTCGAGGGCACCTTCGACGACGAAGAACCCAGCGAGACGGCATTCAAGATCGCGGCTTCAATGGCCCTTCGCGATGGCGCAGAACGGGCCGGCCCGGTTCTGCTGGAGCCCGTCATGAAGGTCGAAGCTGTAGCGCCCGACGAATTCAGCGGCGCCATCATCGGCGATCTGAGCGCCCGCAAGGGACAGGTGGAAGGGTTGCAGGCGCGTGGTATCGGCATGCAGGCCATCCGGGGGTTCGTCCCTTTGGCCGCCATGTTCGGCTATGCCACCGACCTGCGCTCCATGACCCAGGGGCGGGGCACCTTTACCATGGAATTCGATCACTATCAGCAGGTGCCGCCTGAAGTCTTGGAACGGATCTTGATGGGCGGCAGATGGTAACAGCCACCTGCAGATTTGCCAAGAACTGACATTGGCATTACAATAGCGCAGTTTTGCGCATCACGATAGTCCCCCGGCCTATCAGGCCGGGATTGGCAGGCCAATCGAACGATCTGTGATTGGAGGCTGGCCTGAAGTCAGGCTAGGGACAAAGGTTCCGAACGACAGACAGGAGTAGCAGGGATGGGTAAGGCAAAATTCGAGCGCACCAAGCCCCACGTCAACGTGGGGACCATCGGCCATATCGACCATGGCAAGACGACCCTGACCGCAGC
>DAOUGI010000128.1:0-3596 GCA_034429215.1 Anaerolineae bacterium
CCTCGGCGGTGCCGTCGGTCGAGCCGTCGTCGACCAGCAGCACGCGCAGCCCCGGCCCTTGCCCGGCCAGAGCCGCCAACGTCTGGCCGATGATCCCGGCCTCATCGCGGGCGGGGATGACTACCGTCGTGTCACTCAGATCGCCGGGCTCGGCCTCCGCGGAGAGGGACAGCACCTCGTTGTTGCGCCACGGCTGCCAGGGCAGCAGCAGGATCGCCAGCCACAGAAAAGCCGCCAGGGCGACCAACAATTTAGCAAAGATCATAGGCCGCTATGAGATGCTTCGCTCCGCTCAGCATGATAGATGGTGGGTTGGAGCGCGGGGCGGCGACGAACAAGGCAGGATCGCGGCCACGGCAGGCTGGCGGCCCAAGCGGTCCAGCAGGCCGGCCCAGCCCTCGTCGAACGGCCAGATCGCCCCAGAGGGTTCCTCACCCTCTTTCTCCTTCGGTTTGTGAGCGACGTAGAAACGCACCTTTTCGCTCTCGGTCTTGTTGCCCGCCGCGTCGTAGGCCACCACGTGGATCAGGTGCGACTCGGTGTAGCCGCCGGTGCCCTGGATGGCCATCTTGCCGCTCTCCCAGGTCTGGGTGACCGTCTTGCCGTCGGGGCTGACGTCGACCCAGGTCACCATGACCTGTTCCATGCTGATCGATCCGTCGGGGTTGGTGATGGGCCGCGTCTCCCAAACCGGCTCCATGTTGCGGTTGATCTTGAGGTCCTCCATGGTGAGCACCCACTTGAAGCTGTACGGCTCGACGACGCTATAGCCCAACAGCTCGTCGTCCAGGTAGAACTCGACCTGGTCGATGCGCATGTTGTCGCTTACGTCGGCGGACAGGTTGGCCCACTCGTCGACCTCGGGCTGGAAGAGGCGGTCAGGCCAGGGGTAGCCGACGGCAGCCGTCGGGAACTGGTTGTCGACGGTGACATAGATGGTGGACCGCCGGAAATTCTGGCTGTTCTCCACGACGGTCAATTGGAGGGTATAGATGCCGTCCTGGAGGCCGCGCACGTCCCAGAATTCGAGCACGTCATTGTCCACCTGGTTATAGTGGTCGCCGCCGATCTGGCTCCAGGCCGACGGGTTGAGCCCCGACCCAAACTCGAGCCGGTAGAAAGCGAAATCGCCTGCCCTGGCGTTACCCCGGATCTGGACCACGCCGCCGACATAGCCGCCCAGCGCCGGGTTGCTCATGACCACCTCGCCGCCGGCCGGGCCGCAGCCATAGATCTCGTCCAGCTTGGTCGGCGGCTGGGGGATGCCTTGCTCACGCACCCAGTCGGCCGCCTCGGGAGGATAGACTTCGTAAACCCGCTCCTCGACCAGCTCGGGCGGCGTGCAGGCGGTGGCCAGCCGGCCGGTCTCGCGGTTGACCCGCTCCACGCGGTGGACGGTGCAGTATTCGGTCGGCTCGGTGCCTTCGATGAACAGCTCCTTGATCCGGTTGGGGCAGTGCTCGGTGGCCAGCAGGCCAGACACGGCGCACACTTCAACCGATACCAGGCCATCCGGCTGGGTAAAGTTTTGGGTCGGCTCGCCGCCCAACAGCCGCTGGACCAGGCCATCGCTGTAGATCCGCTCCATGACATTGTGCCAGATGGGGCCGCCGCCCATCGCCCCGGCGATATGATCCATCGGCGTGTTGTCGTTGTTGCCGACCCACACCCCGGTCACAATGTCGGGGGTGTAGCCGATGATCCAGGCGTCCTTCCAGTCGGTGGTCGTGCCGGTCTTGGCGGCAGCCGGCCGGGTGAGGCGCAGCGTGCTGTTGGTGCCAAACGCCGCCGCCCGGGCGTTGTTGTCGGCCAGGATGCTGGTGATCAGGTACGATTCCTGAGCCGACAGCTCGCGGCCGTCGGCCAGGATCACCGGGCGCGACTCGGGCTGACTGTACTGCTCCAACACCTGGCCGTTGGCATCCTCGACGCGCAGGATCGACACCGGATCCAGCTCGCGGTAGCCCTGGCGGGGGTTCTTGGCCGGCTGGCCGATCATCGTCCCGCCGTTGGCAAAGACACCGTAGGCATAGGTCATATCCAACAGCCAGACCTCGCCGCCGCCCAGCGTCAGGCTCAAACCGTAATAGTCGAGGTCCTGGTTGAGGGTGTTGATGCCCATGGCGTGAGCGGTGCGGACGACGTTTCCGACGCCGACCAGGTCGAGCACCTTGACGGCGGGGATGTTGTAAGAGCGGGCCAGCGCGGTGCGGTACCGCTGCGGGCCGTGGTATTTGCGGTCGTAATCCTCGGGGCAATAGGGCGGATTGGGATAGTCGTCAAAACAGATATGAACGTCCATGACCATCTCGGCCGCGGTGTGGCCCTGGTGGAAAGCGGTGACGTAACTGAACGGCTTGAAGGACGACCCGGGCTGGCGAGGGGCCACGGCCACATTGACGTTGCCGTCGTTCTCTTCGTCCCAATAGTCGATGCTGCCGACCATGGACAGGATCTCGCCGGTGCGGGTGCGGATGACGGTGACGGCGGCGTTGGACACGCCCCGTTTTTCCTCCTGAAGCTTGACGACCTGGGCCTTGGCCTCCTCTTCGGCGATCTTTTGTATGTCCATGTCCAGGGTGGTGTAGACCTTGAGGCCGCCTTTGTACAACAGCTCCGTGCCATATTTGTCCTCGAGCTGCTTGCGGACGTACATGGCAAAATGGGGGGCGACGATGTCGTACCGTTTGAGCAGCGAGGTGTGGATTTGCAGCGGCTCGGCGTAGGCAGCATCGGCTTGGGTCTGATTGATATAGCCCTCTTCGACCAATCGGGTGAGGGCGATCCTTTGCCGCTTTTTAGCCTCGTCAGGGTTGTCGATCGGGTTCATGGCCGGGTACTGGACGATGGGAGCCAGCATGGCGCACTCGGCCAGGTCCAGCTCCTGGGCATGCTTCCCAAAGTAGACCTGGGCGGCCGCCTCGACGCCGTAGGCCCAGTTGCCGTAAAAGTTGGTGTTCACATACCATTCCAGGATCTGATCCTTGGAATAGACGCGCGAGATCTCGACGGCCAGAATGGCTTCCTTGATTTTGCGCGAGTACTTGATCTGGTAGCGTTCCTCCTCGGGGATGATGATGTTCTTGACCAGTTGGACGGTGATGGAGCTGCCGCCCTGGACCTGTTGGCCCTGGATGTTGAGGAGAAAGGCGCGGAGGATGCCCATGGGGTCGACGCCCATGTTCTCGTAGAAGGTCTTGTCCTCGAGGGCGATGGTCGCGTTGCGCATGTGCTCGGGGATCTGCTCCAGGGGCAGCAGCGTCCGGTCGCCGCGGCGGGGATCGATGACCTCCATGAGCAGCACCTGGCCGGTGCGGTCGTAGATCTTGGTCGTCTCGAACGTTTCCTGGCGGGTGACGATCTCGTTCGGGTCGGGCAGGTCCTTGGCGTAAAAAGCATACACGCCGGCAACCGCGCCCACCGCCGCCAGCAGGACAAAGGCGACGCTCAACAGAAGCACCAGCGCCAGACCGCCGGTAAGGCGCAGGGCGACGGTACCCGCCCCGCCCTTGGCCCGCTTGCGGCGCTGGCGGCGCTCGCGAAACAGCCAGATTGTATCCTGTCCGTTCATCGGTTCAGTTCCGTTTCTAGACCCT
>DAOUGI010000129.1:0-2559 GCA_034429215.1 Anaerolineae bacterium
TTCACTTCGTACGGCGAGGTCTGGAACGACCAGCCAAAGGTGCCCCACGTCCCGCCGCCCGTGCAGGTCGGCGTCCCCTGGACGTAGGCGTTGGTCACCGTCCAGTCGGTCGGGAACTTGACCCATACGTTGTACACATACTCCCAGTCGTTGGTGAGCGAATGGGCATTGAAGCAGAAGGTCTGCGTCGCCCCGGGAATGTAGCATACATCCCCGCCCACCGACGGAGCAAAGGTCACCGTCGAGCCGCTCAGCGACTCGATCCCGCTCTCCGCCTTGGGGGCGGTGCCAAGCTGTGGGGTCATGTCCTGCGGCGCCTTGACAGGTGCTGTCGCCTGCGGAATTGCTTCTGGTTCGGCCGGCGCCGCCGCCACTGTCGCCGGCAGCATGCTCACGATCAGAGCCAGAAAGACCATCAGATGCCAAAACTTGCTTTTCATTGAGCCTCCTTGGAATGTTGAGAACTGCCATGTTCTACGATAAACTGATTTTTTCTGTGATGCAACAGTGTCTTGGGCTGGGCTATCCACTCCTTCCTGGCCGGGCGGCCGGACGCCAGAAACCTCGGGCGAGGTTCTGTACGATTGCGCCCTGTTTGATCCATGCTCGTCGATCGATCTGACTCAACGGTTGCTCCAACGCACGAGTACACTCCGGCAGCTAGACGCGGGAAACGAGTGTAGCACATCTCTGGGGAAAGTGCAAACTAGAGTCCGGGGGGAATATGGGGTAGGCACAAGGGAGGGCCAGCGGAGTTACCGCTGGCCCTCTTGTTACATCTGATTGCCGGATGCCCGGCGGCTGATCAGCCCGCTGCTACTGCACCGGGTAGTTGCTCATGATGAGCGGCAGGTAGTAGTAGAGGAAGGGCGACTCGACACAGATCTGGGTGGGTCCCCAGGTAGCTTCGCCGCACTGGTTGGAGACGGTCAGCGTCACCATGTAGCAGTCGGCCGCCGCGTAGACGTGCACCGGATCCTCCAGGGCCGACGTATAGCCGTCGCCAAAGTCCCAGGCGTAGGTGAACGGCGCTCCGCCGCTTACCGTCGCGTCGAACGTGACCTCCAGGCCGTTAGGCGTAAAGGTCACGTTGTCGATGGTCACGGATTCGAGCACCGTCAACTGCACCGGAACGATGATCTCGGGCGTGTCGGGGTCGTTGCTCGTGATGAGCAGGTCGACAAAGTAGTCGCCCGCGGCCAGGCCGGTCGCGTCAAAGGTCACGTCGATCACCTGGCATTCGCCGCCGGGGATGGTGCCCTGCACCGGATCCTCGCTCAGCCATGGTGCATCGAACGTCTGTCCTAGCTCATAGACGCCGATCCGGTCGGTGACGCCTTGGTTCATGCCGACGAACACGGCCATGCCGGGCACGACCTCGTCGCTGATGGCGAAACCGCCGGCCATCTCACCTGCGACCCCGCTGCCAAGCCAGGTAACGCCGGTCATCGAGCAGGTCGCCGGGTTGAACTGAGAGGCCTGCAGCAGCGGATCAGGCCCATCCTGCGACCAGAACCACAGGAACGGGCCGCCCGCCGACCAGGTATCCCAGCCAAAGCCGTACGTGGACAGGCCAACCGGTGAGCAGGTGCCGATGGTGCTGCCGCTGCGGTTGACATTGTAGATGGTGCTGTCCCAGCTCGCCGTCCAGAAGCTATCGGTGGCCGGGTCGTAGGCCAGCGCGCGCGGCGGCGAGATCGGGGCAGAGATAGTCACCCCGGTCGGCGCACCCGTGGCCGGGTCGACCTGGTAGATCGTGCTGTTGTCGCAGCCATAGTACAGGTAGGTCCCGTCGAAGGCCAGGTCGCGGCCGCCCCATCCGGTGCAGGCGGCTGCCTGGCTGTAGGTCCCTACCAGCGCGCCGGTCGGGTCGATCTTGTACAGCCACCCCACCCCACTGCCCGAGTCGCCGCCGGTCACCCAGTAGTGACCAAAGGCGTACTCGACGCCGAGCAGCAGGTTGTTGCCCGTAGCGGCCTCGGCTTGGATCTCGAACAGCAGATCTCCAAGGGCCATCGTGCCGATCGGGGCGTGCGAAGTCGGCGCCGTGTCGGTGTTAGCCTGCGGCGCGACCGGTTCCGGGGCGCCCATCGCCGACGCGGCGATGACAGGCTCAACCTCGACGAGGCTCCAGGTCAGCGGCACGTCGCCGGTGTTGCAGATGGTGAGCTGCTGCGTTGCGGTCGCGTCGGGGCACAGCTCCTCCGTCAGAGACGGCGGCGTTACCACGATGTTCTGCAGCGCCATCACCGTCATCGTCAGCGGGACGATGACGAACGGCTCGTCAGGGTCGTTCGACTCGACGCACAGGTTGGCGGTGTAGGTGCCCGATGCCATTGCGGTCGAGTCAAACGTCACGTCGACGGCAAAGGTGTCGTGGCCGGGGGTGGTGCCGCTGGTCGGATCGACCGTGGCCCACGGGATGTCAACCGGCTCGCACTCGGGCGGCGGCTCGACACTGCTCGTCTCGCCGTAGCCGCGCACCATCCAGTTGCCGGGGAAGTAGGCGTCGATCAGCGTCCAGTTTTCGGGCGGCAGGATCGGCGGGCTGGGCGGCGG